>DASZVO010000015.1:0-44939 GCA_035547015.1 Rhizomicrobium sp.
CAGCCAGCTTGCCGACCCTGCGCCCGATTGGAAGGAAAATCTCACATGACAGTTTATCAGGGCCGCTTCGCGGGCCGTGCCGCGGTGATAACCGGCGGCGCATCGGGGCTGGGCCTGGAAACCGCGCGGCGTATTACCGCCGAGGGCGGCAAGGTCGTGCTGTGGGACCTGGATGCGGGCGCGCTGGCGGCGGCGCAAAAAGAAACCGGCGCGGCGCATGTCATCGCGCTGGACGTTTCGAACGCCGGGGCGGTGGAAGACGCCGCCGCCGAAAGCAGAAGGGTGCTGGGCAGGATCGACATCCTGGTCAACAGCGCCGGCATCACCGGCGCCACCCACACCGTGATCGGCTATCCCATCGATTCCTGGATCAAGGTGTTCGAGGTCAATGTCCACGGCCTGTTCTATTGCTGCCGCGCCATCGCGCCGGGGATGGTGGAGAACGGCTATGGCCGCATCGTCAACATCTCGTCCGTGGCGGGCAAGGAAGGCAACCCCAACGCCAGTTCCTATTCGTCAGCCAAGGCGGCGGTGCTGGGCTTCACCAAGTCGCTGGGCAAGGAGCTGGCCACCAAGGGCGTGATCGTCAATGCCGTGACGCCCGCCACCTTCCAGAGCCCGATCCTGGATCAGGTGCCCCAGAGCCACATCGACTATATGCGCTCGCGCATTCCGATGGACCGTTTCGGCGAAGCAACGGAAGTCGCCGCGGCCGTATGCTGGCTCGCGAGCGAGGAATGTTCCTTCACCACCGCCAGCACGCTCGACACCTCAGGCGGACGGACGACCTATTGATTGACGCCGCGCCATGGCGCTCTGGCACCCGGCTTGCGTGGACCGGTTGAACGCAGACGGGGATGTACCGCGGTGGAACAGGATGTTCTTGAGATCAGTGCCCGATTGATCCATTTCGGCCATGAGCCCGGCTTTGAGGGAACATTGGCGGCCTGTTTCGGACGCTGGCACCGCATGACCAGGGCCGCCCGGGCCGCCTGCGTGATCGCGCTCGATCAGCCCGTCGGCAACAAGTTCATCCTGGAAAATGCCGATATCGAAAAACTTGCGGCTTCGATCGTGATCGGTCCTCAAAAACCGCCTTCGCCGGCTGGACGCTGGATCAACTAGCCGGATCAGACCTTCTGCAGCTTGAGCTGGTCGGCCAGCGCCGCCACATCCGCACATTCCAGCTTGCTCCTGCCGTCATATTTGCTGGCCAGCGTTATGTATGTCGACGCCTGATCCAGTTCGGTCAGGCGCGTCCATTTGCGCACACACTGCGCCAGGCTGCCCGCGCAGTAGACCCTGCCCGGCGCACGCAGCGCCGCCTCGGAATACCAAGGAATATTTTCCATTTACACGGCCCTCAGCCAACGAAATGACATTACCACAACGGTCCGGGCAATGGATGCGACAAAGGGGAGAAATTGCGTGCAGGGACGGGAACAAACCGGAGTACCGGCTGTTTCCCGCGAGAGATGCACAGGCCCGGAAGACCCATGCCACACCTGCAGGAATTCCCGCCCGAAGGTTCCCGCGAGATCATAGAGCATGAACTGGACCGGCAGGATCGCCGCAAGGCGGCGTCCGAGGCGCCGCGCGCGGCTGCCGGCGATATCACCCGGCTGCTTGGCGACATGAGCGAAGCCCGCATCAGCGCCATTCTCGATCTTGAGCCCACCATCGCCGACCTGGAACAGACAGCGATGTGGCAGCAGGGCTATGGCGACGTGCTGGGCAAGGCCGGACAGCCCCTTGCAGGCAGGGCCGCGGCCATCTTCGACATACTGGAGCCGGACTGGGACGACGGGGAGCCCTGAGGCCGGGGCGTCCCGGCTGACGGATGGCGCTTAACGGGGATCAAAGCCGCGTTCTGCCCGTTCCTTCTGGATGTTCCGCACGCAACCCATGCGGAATGCGGGCGCTGCCGATACCGCAGCATCCGCCGACAGAAAGAAAGGGAGAATGATATGCCCGACAAGGAAACGATCGAGAAAGCCAGGCGCGACCGTCGCGCCGGGAAGTCGCCCTCAACCCAGGCCGGAGAATTCGTGCACGAGGAGATCCACAAGATACGCAGCGGCCGCCACGGCGCACGCTCTCCACAACAGGCTATCGCCATCGGCCTGTCCGAGGCGCGACGCGCCGGCGTGCCGCTGCCGCCGCCCAAGAAGGGACAGGCCAAGAGGCGGACCCGCAAGAGCGCGGCTTATGCCTATGAGGCCGGGCAGCACAAGAGGAAGACGACGCGCAGGCCAAGGGTCTCGCGCGCGGTGTCGGAAGTGCTCAAACATGAGCCCAAGGGCACGGCCTCGCACCGGGCCTTGTCGCGTCAGACCAAGAGGGCGAGCGCCCGGCGCACCGCCGCCTCGCGCTCGGAGGCCGCGCGCAAGGCCGCCCGGACGAAGGGCGCCGCTGCCCGTTCCGCCGCCGCCCGCAAGGCCGCGCGGACCCGCGCGCGGCATCGCAGGAAGGCGCACTGACGTCGTTTCATTTGCGGCGAGCGCCCATCGTCGTCACTGCGCCGGCAGCGTATCCCATGCCTGGCTGAGCATCCTTTTGACCTCGTCATCCCGCAACTGGTGGAAGTCGCGGTAATACATGCCGACCGAAGCCAGATCCTGCGGGGTGGCGAGGAACACAGCCTCGTCGCAAGCGGCGCGCAGGGCTTCGGCCACGAAGTCCGCCACCACCGGCACGGCAAGCACCGTGCGGGCGGCCTTCCGGGCCTTGACGGCATCCAGCGCCGCGCGAACGCTGGCGCCGGTGGCGATGCCGTCGTCCACCAAGATGGCGGAGCGGCCCTCGATCGGCACATGCGCGCGCTGGTCAAGCCACATCCGGCGCCGGTGCGCGATCTCCTCCAGCTGGGCTTCCGCGATGCGCCTGATATCCGCTTCGTTCATATGGGCGTGCTGCGCGATATCCGCGTTGATCACCATGCGCGGTGCATCCCCATCCAGCACCGCACCGACCGCGAGTTCCGGCTGCCACGGCAGACCCAGCTTGCGGACCAGCAGGAGATCGAGCGGCGCCCGCAGGACCTGGGCGATCTCGACCGCCACCGGCACGCCGCCACGCGGCAACGCGAGCACCAACGGTTTCTGCAGATCGAGCATGGCGACGCGGTCGGCCAACTGCCTCCCCGCATCGGCGCGATCCCGGAACAGAAACCGGTCCTCGACCGCCGTAACCTGCCTGCGCGGCATCTGAAACCTCGAAGTTCCCCGGGGTGTCCGGAATATCTGTGACGTAACGCATGAATGGCCCGCGCCCATCCGCATTTCCTGCAGTCATAATTCGTGACCGCCTTCCTGAAATCCGACCATAAAATCGTCATCGCCGTGCAACGGAAGCCTTTTCGTAACCGTTCTCTTGTCGTGGTCCGAAAAACCTGAATGGGTTTGAACGATCACAAAAGAGCGGCAGGGACGGGAAACCGGCTCTGCCGCTTGGGCTTTTGGGTCACATCTTCAGCACTGGAGTCCCGGTCCGGAACGGAAATCCCCCGGGGTTGCGCATGAACAACGGCAGGCCGGCAGTCTTCGCCAAGACGGTTCAGACCGCAGACATCTGGCTGCGCGAGCTGGCGGATACGCTGGGGCCCGACCACACCTTTACGTGGAAGGCGCTTTCCACCGTGCTGCACAAGCTGCGCGACCGCCTGCCGCTTCCGCTGGCGGCCCATCTGGGCGCGCAACTGCCGCTGCTGGTGCGCGGCGCCTATTACGACCAGTTCGAGCCGACAAAACTTCCCATGTTGTGCGACTATGAGGAATTCATGGATGAAGTCGATGAATGGCTCGCCGACACCAGGCCCATCGATGCGGAAGATGCGGTGGCGGCCGTGTTCGCCCTGCTGTCCCGCCATATTCCCGCTGGCCAGATTTCCAAGGTGAAGGACGCCCTGCCCGAAGAGCTGCGCGCCTTCTGGCGCCAGGCCGAGGAAGACATCATTCCCCCCGCAATGCCATTCGACACACCCCAGAGACAGGAGGCTCCCATGCAGGCACAGGATTTGATGACCCGTGACGTGACCACCGCCGATCCCGATGAAACGATACAGCAGGTCGCCAAGATCATGGCCGATCTCGATGTCGGCGTGCTGCCGGTGGGCGAGAATGACCGCCTGGTGGGCATGATCACCGATCGCGACATCGCCGTGCGTGGCGTGGCGGCGGGAAAAGGCCCCAAGACCAAGGTGCGCGACGTGATGACGGCCGATATCAAATACTGTTTCGCAGACCAGGAAGTGGACGAGATCGCCGCCAATATGGCGGACATCCAGGTCCGCCGGCTGCCGGTGCTCAACCGCGACAAGCGGCTGGTGGGCATCCTCTCGCTCTGCGACATAGCGACGAGCGAAGACCCGGAGCAGGCCGCCGAGGCGCTCAGCGGAATCTCGCGCCCCACGACGGGTGTGCCGCAATACGCCAGCTAGGTCCGCCGCGATCCTGGTTCAGTGACCCGAGCCGGGAAAGAACAGCGCGATCGCCGCAAGCAATAGGCTGCCTGCCAGACCGGCTAGGAATACAATGCGCTGCCAGGGACGCCGGAGGATGATCTCGCCCTGGCGCGCTTTCTCTGCGGGATAATAGGTCCTGTGCATCGCCGTCCCTCCTTCAAGGCTTGGGGTGGCCGCCTTTCCTGCCGGGGTCGTGGGAATGATGGCTGTCGCGCTCGCCACCGCCGCCCGAAACCCGGCTGTGCTCGCGCAAGGGCGTGTCGGGCGGCGGCTTTTTGATTTCCAGGGGTTCCCGGGCGTTTTCATGGGCGGCGCCCGGTCCACCCTGACGGATGGTGGCGTCGCTTTTGCGAGAAGTGGACACGCGCTGCTCCTATCTGTCCTGCTGATAGCCGGGATTGCGGGTATTCTGCCGGATGTTCTGGCCCGCCTGGCCGGCATCCTTGGGATGTCCTGAAGGATGGCCGGTTTTTCCGCCTTTGCCCGCGACCTTGCGTGGCGCGAATTCATTGTTTTGCCTTGCATCGCGCTGCTTCGGCGGGACTTTTTCTCCACTGGCCATTTTTGGATCTCTAATGTTTGGCGGCGCCCTTTGCGGGCCGGTTGTGCTTGGCCTGGCTGCTTTCCTGGTTCATGCCGCGCGCGCTGACAGGGAATTCGCTGCGCCGCGGCTGGGCCTTTGGCGCATGCGCATGATCGGGCGGGATCGCGTCCACATCGGGCTTTCGCTCCAGGCTGCGGACAAACTGTTCATGTGTCTTCGATCCGGACATCTTGTCTCCTCCATTCTTGGAAAACGGCCGCACAGCAGGCCGGTTCAAAGGGTTCCTGCGCGGCCGGCACAAGATATTGGGGCTGGACTCGGTTCTCCCGGAGCGGTTGAATCCACCTCGGGTATCGGTCTGGAGGCATCCATGCGCGACTATGAGATCCGCATTCTCAACAACCGGAAATCGCCCACCGCCTTCGTCGAAATGATGGAATCGAGCGACGCAGCCGCCATACGCGCCGCCGAACGCATTGCCGGCGGCCGGGCCGTGGAAGTCTGGCGCGACATCGACTGCGTCTATCGCTCGGTCCAGCCGCAGTAGCGGGCCGCGGCGACGTTCCTCAATAGGGCGGAATGTTGTAATAGCCCAGCAATTCCGCCTCGGATGTGCGGTCGCCGAAATCCCAATTGTCGCGGCTGAATCGCGGCGCGCCGTTGAGTTGTTCGTCGGTGACGTCAACCTTGTAGCCGCCCAACGCCTCGTCATAGGTCAGCATCGCCCAGGGCAGCGGATAGTAATCGTCGCCGATCCCCAGGAAGCCGCCGAAGCTCATCACGGCATAGGCGACGGTGCCCCTGCGCTTGTCGAGCATCAGTCGCTTGATGGTTCCGATCCGCTTTCCGTCGGGACGGAAAACCGCCGTCCCTTCCACACGATCGCTGGCAACCAGACTGGCTGGTTTGATTTGCTCGGATACCGGCATGGTCAAAGCCCTTTTGACTTATCCTGAAACGCGGCGGCAAAGACTGCGTTCCTGCGCCCCGGGGGCCTCGGGCTGCCCCCCGGTCCAGATATTGCTGGCCGCGCGGCGGGGCCGGGTGCAGATAGGAGGCCCCAGGGGAAGAAAGGCATGATTTTCGTTCTGGCGACGCTTGGCTCGATCGGCGATGTGATGCCGTTCCTTGCCGTCGCCGGGGAGCTTCGTGCCCGTGGCCACCGCGTGGTGCTGGCGTCCAATGCCGGCTATGCGCAGCTGGTACAAAGCGCCGGTTTCGAGATGGCAGTGATCTGGGATCGCGGCGCGCGGGACCTGGATGACGTGCTGATCCGCGACCCCGCCGCCGCCTGGGACCGGGTCCGCAGCGAAATGTTCGAACCCGCCGCCGCGCCCGCGCGGGCGGCCATCGCGCATTATGCCAGCCAGGGGCCGTGCGCCGTGCTGGCCTCATGGTCGGTGTACGGGGCCGCGCTGGCGCACCGCGACCTGGGCGTGCCTCTGACCACGGCTTATCTTTCCCCCCACGCGGTCGGCGCCGCGGGCAATGGCCCAGGCCAGAGGATCGGCTTCTTTCCGGACTGGTTCTGGGCCGCCGAACCGCCGCCCGGCATGGCCATGACGGATTTTCCTATGCCCGACGACGCGCAGCTTCCGCCGCTGCCGCCCGATCTGGAGGCGTTCCTGGCAATGGGCCCGCCACCCGTTCTGTTCATACCGGGCAGTTTCATGCGGCAGGCGGGGGATTTCTTCGCCGCGGCCCTGAAGGCCTGCGAACGGCTGGGCCTGCGAGGCGTGTTTCTGAGCCCCTATCAGGACCAGATCCCGGTGCTGCCGCCGACCGTGCGCCACTACCGGTACGTCTCGCTGCAACGGCTGGCGCCGCGCGCCGCGGCCATCGTGCATCACGGCGGCATCGGCACCGCGGCCCAGGCGATGCGCGCCGGCCTGCCGCAACTGCTGTCGCCCGTTTTCTTCGACCAGTTCGACAATGCCGCCCGGCTGGAAAAGCTGGGCGTGGGCCGCCGTCTGGGCGCGGACATGGCGGACGATCTCGCCGCCGTGCTGGCTTCTGCCGGGATGCGGGAAAACTGCGTGCGGCTTCGCGGCCGGTTCGGCGGCAACACCATCGGCGCGATCTGCGCACTGCTCGAAAAGCGCGCCTGAGAATACCCCGGCGCAGGCCCTTGGGCCGGCGCCGGGGCAGGGAAATCACATCTTGAAGCGCAGCCCGATCGTGTAATAGCGGCCGATCAGGTCTTCATACGGCACGACCGGATAGTTCATGCCGGGGCTGCCGGTGTAGCCGGGCACCTGCAGCACGTCCGGATCGCGGTCAAACAGGTTCTGGATGTTCAGGAAGCCCGTGAACGGCACCTCCCATGCATTGAAATCATAGGAAAGGTTGAGGTCGGTAATGAAATAGGCCGGCAGGTTGGGGATGTTGAACACCAGGGTCGGATTGGTGCTCTGCCGGATGGGCGAATAGTACCGCTCCTGCACATCCACATTGAGCCCGTTCAGCGTGTAGTCCAGCGTGAGGGCCGCCTTGTCGCGCGGCAGGGCCGCGCCCGGCGCGTTGGCGGCGCCGGCCGTGTCGGTGGTCACCGATCCCGGCAGAGTCAGCACCGTCTTCAGCAGCGAGGTATGCGTCCATTGCAGCCGCAGGCCCAGCTCGCCGTTCAGACCCGACCATGTGCTGAGATCGGTCTGGTAGTTGGCCTCGATATCATAGCCTTCCGTCCATGCCGTCTGGGTGTTCTGCGGCGCCGAGAGGTAGAGGATGGGGAAGTTGGTGGGAGACGTGTCGTTATAGGCGCCCGGCCTCACGATCAGGTTGCACAGTGGAGACGTGCCGCCGGAATTGAGGCAGATGTTGAGCACCGTCTGGTTGTTGCCGCTGACGCCCGCGATCTCGTTGGCCACCACGATGTGGAAATAATCGAACGTGGCGTTGAACCCCGGCAGGAAGCCCGGCGTGAACACCGCGCCAATGGTGGTGTTGCGCGCCACTTCCGGCTTGAGGTTGGGATTGCCGACCTGGGACGTGTTGACGGAGCCCGAAACGCCGGTCAGCGGATCGAGCACGCCCGATGTGGTGGTGACCGGTCCCTGATACAGGTCCCACAGGGTGGGCGCGCGGATGTCGCGCGACCGGCTGGCGCGGACCTTCACATCGTCTGTGATCTGCCACTCCGCGCCGATCTTCCATGTGGAGGCGGAAAAGCTGGCCTTCTTGGTGGCACCGGAGGTGCTGGTCGGATCGACGCCGCTCACATTGTATTCGGTATAGCGGCCCGCCACATTGGCCGAGAACATCTGCACCAGCGGCAGGTCCTTCAGCAGCGGCACGTCCAGCTCCAGATTGGCCTCCTTGACGTTCTCCGAGGCATGGGCGCCGGATTGCACTTCCTTGAATTCCGACAGGTTGGAGGCGGGGAACGTGCCGGTCGGCGACGCCAGCGGCGTGTCCGCCGCGATGGCGGCGTTGCACGAAGCCAGGCTGCCCGGCGTCGGACAGAAGGTGCCGGGAGGCGCAAGCCGCAGATATTGCGGATTGAACGTGTTGCTGGGATTGGTGGTGTCCACCACCAGGCTGGCCAGGCGGTATTCCACGCCCACCGCCGCCTTCACCGGGCCCGCCCATCCGTCGAAGATCGTGCCGTTGATGTTGGCGCTGAAGTCGTCCAGCCCGTTGTGCGCCACCCATGAGGTCGTGTCGCCGACGTAATTCAGCGCCGCCTGTGAGGCGTTGGACCCGTTGATCTGGGTGCCGCTCTGGCCGAACAGGTTCAGCGGCACGCAACCGGGAAACGCGCCCGGCGCCGTGATGCTGACGTTGCAGACGACGTTTCCGGTCGCGGGATCACGCACCGCATCCAGCGCGGCATAGAACTTCGCCGCGTTGACGTTGTTGCGCGTGGTCAACTGGTTGCGTGTCTCGCCATGGCCATATGTGAAGTCCCAGTCATACTTGTCGAGCAGCGTGCCTTTGAGGCCCGCGCTGATCTGGAGCGCGCCGGTATGCTGGTCCAGGCTCAACCGGCTCATCAGATCGTTGTCCATGCGGTTCATGATGAAGCTGGGACAGGCCGTGGCCGAGGCGGTCGGCACAAATCCCGCGCCGGGCACGCAGTTGGCCGGGGCGTTCGGGAACAGAAAGGCCTGTTCGGCGGGGGTCAGGAAGGCGTTTCCGCTGTAGATCGTGACCGGATACTGCGCACCGGAGCCGTTGTTGGTGAAGTTGACGGTCGGGTTGCCGGTGCAAACGCCGTTCACGGGCGTGCAGGCGCCGGTCAGGGTGTTGCCGCCGGCGGTGTTGGTGAAGATCTGGCCTGCTTCATAGCTGCGCGCCATCGCATAGCGCGCCTCCACCCAGGCGCTGATCCCATTGGAGAAATCATAATCGTAATGGCCGAAGAACTGGGCATTGTTGGAGACGGGCAACAGATATTCATTGTGCTCGATGCCGCCGTCACCGCCGATATTGAAGTTGGTCGTGGTGGTGGGCGTACCGGCATTGAACGGCACAAGCTGACCGGCGCTGTTGAACTGCATGCCGTAGCCGGGGCTGTTGGACGAGGTTATCAGGCCGCCCGGCGCGGTGTTGGCCTGCCGGATGCTCTTGACCAGGTAATAGGGGCTGGCGGCGGTGCCAGCGCCCACGACCGAATAACCTTGGTTGCCGAGCGGACGGGCCGCCGCGTCGGGCAGCGCGTCGCGATCCTTGTATTCCACACTCCAGATCAGGTGGCCACCCAGCAGGTCCTCGCCGCCGGCCACGCCCGCACGCAGGGACCGTGCGTCGCCATAATCGGAGATGCCGCCCTGGATCAGGCCCTTCAGCCCTTCGAATTTGTGATCGAGGATGAAATTGACCACGCCGGACACGGCGTCGGAGCCATAGACGGCCGAGGCGCCGCCGGTGACGGTCTCCACGCGCTGCACCAGCATCTGGGGCAGCATCTGGGTGTCCACGGTGGTGTCGTAGAAAGTTCCCGGCACGCGATGGCCGTCGAGCAGCACCAATGTACGGATGGTGCCCAGGTTGCGCAGGTTGAGGAAATAGCCCGGCGTATTGTTGCCGCGGCCGTTGGCGCCGGTGGTGGCATTGTTGGGGGTGGAGCCGCCCATGAAGATGGGGTTCTTGTCCAGCGCTTCCGGAATTGAAGCGGGCGTGATGTCCTGCAGCTGGGCGGCGGTCTGCACCTGCACCGGCGTGGGCGTATCGGTGCCGCTGATGCGGGTGCCGGTGACGGTCACCGTTTCCGTCTGCACCTCCTGCTGTGCGGCGGCCCCCGTGGCCAGCGCGAGTGCGCTTGCCGTGCCTGCCAAAAATGCCTTCAGGCAATTTTTCCTGATCATGTCCGCCTCTGAGATTTTATCTGTCCGTAAGACGAACGGGGCGGCGGAACCCCCCATCAAAAATCGTCACGGTCCGGGTAAGCTGGGAGAAAACCGTGCCGCCGGCCTTCGGACAGGAAAGGAACCGGCAATGTTAACGCCTGCCTGGACCCGGCGCTGAAAGCTGACATCAACGGACGTTATGGGACTTTCCGGCAAGGCCGAGACGGCGAGCTTCCGTCATCACCGTGCCGCGGCGGCTGCCCAGCGCCAGAGCCAGAAGGCGCACGCCCTTGGCCGTTTGGTTTTCCACGGTTTGCACGGCGATGCCCATCTCCTTGGCGACTTCCTTCTGCGAAAGACCCTCGACCTTGCGCATCCAGACGACCTGGCGGCACCGCGGCGGAAGGTCGTCCAGTGCCGCCTGCACCAGTTTCAGCTCCTGACGCGCCGCGACATAGGCTTCGGAGGATGGCCTCTCATCCGAGATGTGCAGCCAGTCGAAATCCGCCACGCTCTCGAGCGACACCACAGCCTGTCTTCGCAGGCGATCGATGATCAGGTTGCGCGCAATCCGGAACAGGAAGGGCCTGGTCTGCATCGGCCGCTCCCGGCGGGCCGATTCATAGATCCGCACATAGGCTTCCTGGCGCAAATCGCCGATGTCGGCCGCTTCGCGCCAGTTGCGCTGCAGGAAACGCATCAGCACAGGCTCCAGAGGGAGCACCTCCAGCATGAACCATTCGTCGATCGCCTGCTGGCCCATGCGTTCCGGCATCATCCCTGCGGGGGTGTCTTGCCCCTCATCTGTTGTATCGCGAACACTATAGCGGCAACGGACGGCACAACGGAATCCCTGGGCATTCTCCTCCGCCGCCGGCCGGCAGACCGTAGATCCCCGCAGGCCGGCTGGTCATCGCGTCGCAAGATTCTCGTCAGGGAACTTGACCCCATCCGCACAGGAAGCCCTGTCCGGCCGCGCACCATGCGTATCTGGCAAGGCATGACCATCTTTGACATAGTCGCGCCGCGTTACGCGATGAGGGTCACATGATCCAGTCCACGCGCCGTGATCTGATGGGCCTGGCCGCTGCCGGCGCCGCCACGGCCGCCCTTCCCGCTCCTGTGGCGGAGGCGGCCGGCGGGCCCAGGGATTCGCTGGATGCGCTCGCCAAGGCCAAGGGGCTGATGGGCTTCGGAAGCTGCATCGGCGATACGTCCAGCACGTCCGTCTCCGGCTCCTTCCAGGACGAAGGCGTCCGCGCCATCCATGTGCGCGAATGCGGCATCCTGGTGCCGTCGAACGATCTCAAATGGACGGTGCTGCGCCCCAATCCGCAGGATTTCACCTTTTATCGCGGCGACCGGATCGTGGACTGGGCCGAGGCCAACAGGATGAAAGTGCGCGGGCACAACCTTCTCTGGCTGCGCCCCGACCGCAACCCGGACTGGATCGCCGGCTATGATTTCGGCCCGCGCCCCGCCACCGAGGCCGAGCGGCTGCTGCGCGAGCACATCACCACCGTCTGCAAACGCTATGGCGATCGCATCTTCACCTGGGACGTGGTCAACGAGGCCATCGACCCGGCTACCGGCGAATTGCGCGAAATGGCGTTCACAAAGCATCTGGGCGCGGCCGCGATGGACATCGCCTTCGATGCCGCCCATCGCGCCGTGCCCAACTGCACCCTGGTCTATAACGATTACATGGGCTGGACCGACACCAGCGCGCGCCACCGCGACGGCGTGCTCAAGCTGCTTTCGCGCATGAAATCGGCGGGACTGCCCGTGCACGTCCTGGGCGTGCAGGCCCATATCGGAGCCGGTCTTATCGGCAACGTCCAGGGCAACATGGATTTCAACGCCCGCGAGCAGGAGCAGTTCAAATCCTTCCTGGATGAGGCCGTGCGCATGGGCCACCGCCTGGCGATCACCGAATTCGACATCAGCGAAGACGGCACGCCCGCCGACATCCATGCCCGCGACCGGATCATGGCCGATCTCACGCGCCGCTACATGGATTTCATGCTGCGCTACCGCGAACTGGACTATGTGATGACCTGGGGCATGGTGGACCACCATTCCTGGCTCCAGACGCGCGGCCCGCGTCCGGACGGCATGCTCAAGCGCCCCTCGCCCTACGATCCCAACTATGAACCCAAGCCGATGCGCGAGGCCTTCGCGGACGCTTTCCGCGCCATGAACCGGCGCGCCTGATCCATGGCCTAACCGGCGGGCACAACATCGAACGCGATGGTGGTGCGCGCCGCATCGTCGTGGAACGGAATGGTCCCGTGCCACATATAGGAAGGGAACAGCACCAGCCTGCCGGGCGCGGGCTGAATGGTCCGGCGCACAGGCTCGCGGAGCGTCAGCGCAGGCGACGGCTCGCCGAATTTGATCCAGCCCTGCTGTCCCGCGCCGTCGCGGACAGCAGGCGGCACCGCCACATAATAGCAGGAGCTGATCCAGCCATCGGGATGGATATGGTTGACGTGGAAGCCGCAATCGCGCAGCCGTGACGACCACGATCCCGAATAACGGAAATCCCGCGTCCGCCGCGACAGGAAGGGATGATCCGCATCGTCCTTCATCTCGGTCATGTAGCGGCGCACGGCCTCGTCGATCCGCTCGCGCAATTTCCCGACAAGGGCGTGCCGGCTGTCGAACAGGCGGCCGGATGTCTGCGTGCCGCCGCGCAGGCTCTGGCCAATGAATTCGCGCGTGTCCGGATGCAGGCGGCCAAGCGCGGCGTCGAGTTCGGCATTGAAGCTGGCCATGTCCGGAAAACCCGCAGGCGGCTCCAGGTCGAAACTGCGCACCAGCGTGCCATAGCCATTGATCGTCTCGTCCCGCCCATCCTCCAGCATGCGCGAGGCGATGCTGAGCATCGACAGACAGGCGCCATTGTACCGGTCCAGCGCCAGCCCCTGTTCGCATTGCCAGGCCGCCTTTCCCGGATCGCCGTGGAGAAGGGCGGATTCGGCCGCAATGGCGAACAGGCCGGCGTCGGCTTGCCCTTTCGCCAGGATCGCGTCGAACGCGGCCACGGCCTCGTCCGTGCGCTTCATCCTCGCCAGCGACCTGGCCGCACCGATGGCGGCCGTACGGTCGGCGGGATCGCGCGCCAGCAGTCGCGCATAGACCGCATGGCCTTCCGCATCGCGCCCCGCATGGCGCAGGAAAAAAGCCTTGCCCAGGAGAAGCGGACGGCTTTCCGGGACGCGATCATAAGACTTCAGGAAGAGGTCGGTGCGGCCCAGCCTGTAAAGCAGATCGTTATAGCTGTGATGCAGGCCCGGATCGTCCGGCGCGCGCGCCAACAGGTTCTCCAGGATCGCGAGCGCCTCATCATGCCGGCCGAGATTCTGCAAGGCTTCGCTGCGGTGGAGCGCGGTCGCGGCCCGGCCGGGCGTCAGCGCTTCGGCGCTTTCGCAGGCTGCCAGCGCCTCCTCGTCCTTGCGCTGACGGCGCAGCGCCATGCCCAGGGTGAGATGGAGCTGTGCCTGAAGACCCGGGTCGGCGGTTTCCCGCAGCGCGCGGCGCAACGGCGCTTCGGCTTCCTCCGGGCGGCCCGCATCCACCAGCACCGCGCCCAGTGCGAGCTTCGCGTGCACATTTCCCGGCGCAATCCGCAACAGCTCGCGCATGGCGTGCTCCGCCTGCGCCAGGTTTCCTGTCCGGTGGAGCAGATGGCCGGCTTCGAACCGGGCCTCGACGAAATCGGGCTTCAGCCGTATGGCGGCCTGATGGGCGGCAATGGCCTCGACAAGACGTCCCAGGCCGGCCAGGGCCCGACCCAGATTGTAGGCCGGCGCGGGATCGCGGGGCGCGTCCTTGCAGACACGCTCCAGCAACACCGCCGCCTCCGCGAAACGCCCCTGGTGCAGACGGATCGCGCCCATGATGTTGAGCACGTCGAGATTCGCCTGGGCACCGGAAAAGGGCGCCATCGCCCGCTCGGCCCCCGCGACGTCACGCCGTTGCAGGCACAGGGCCGCCAGCGCAAGCGCCTGTTGCAGGGCGGGCTGTGGCGTCATGCGGATCAGCTCCCCTGCACCCAGAATTGATACATGCCCGAAAAGATGTCGGGGCATTCCTGCTCGAATGTGTGCCACTGATGGAGATCGCTCATCGCCCGGTCATGGGGGAAGCGCCGCCGGTAGGCAGCGTGGACCGCATCGGGCAGCGAAAAGCCCAGAAACGTCAGCCCATGGTCTCGCAGGAACGCGTCTATCCCTGCCAGGGTGAAGCATTGTTCCCGGGCGTGGAACAGCAGGTCGCGGCAGGTGCTGACGGTGAAGAAATCGGGCCGTTCGAGCACCGCGCCATGCCTGTCCGCCCGCTCCATCAGGTAACGGCGCGCGCGGCGTATTTCCGCGGGCGTTGCACCGGAAAAACCGTCTTCCGCGATCGCGGCGCGGGCTTCGGCAAGGTCCAGCCGGGCCGCGGCGCTGTAAAGGCCGACCGACATGAATCCACGCGGCTTCAACAACGGCAGCAGCGATCGCCAGCCCGCCGGCGGATCGGCCAGGTGATGCAGCACGCCCACCGCCTCGATCACGTCGAAGCGGCGATCGATCCCGCCCAGGGCCAGCAGATCGGCCTGGGCATACTCGATAGCCAGGCCGGGCCGCGCGCGCGACTTGCGCACGGCATGGGCAAGACTTGTCATGCTCAAGTCCACCGCCAAGACCCGCGCGCCCGTGAACCGCTGCGCCGTCTCCACGGCATTGCGGCCCGTGCCGCAACCCACAACCAGTATGTCCACGCCGTCGTCCGCCGGATATTCGATGGCGGCAAAGGGAAACTGCCGCCGCAGACACGTGACCAACGGTTCGGGAACCGCGGTGCCGCATGCGATCCACCGCGGATAGGGATTTTCTTCATATTGCGCCCGCACCTGCCGCGAAACGGGGTCTTCGATCTGCGTCAGCCGTGGAATGGATTCGCGCAGCCGCAGTTCCTCCGCCGGCTCCCGAATCTGCTGCGTCAGAAGCGCCTCGACGGCCTGCGGCCACGCACTTTCCAGGAGCCGCTCCGCCGATGGCACCGCATGCAGCGGGAAATAGGCCGCGACGGCGGCGATCCGCAGCGGATGCACCGGCGCGCCGCGCTCCAGCGCCGCCGCAAGATCATCGCGCAGCCATTGTGCCTGCACGTCCTCGTCATCGTCGCGGGCAAAAACATAATCGTTGAGGAAGCATTGCCGGGCCAGGGCGCAGAAGAACGCCAGGAACCGCGTGTCCGCGTGATCCCGCGCCGAACGGAGCAATTCGCGCCGGGCAGCCGCCAGCCGCGCCTCCAGTGCGATGTCCAGGTTCGGCGTCACACACAGCAGGACCTCCAGCAACGGATCGCCCGCGAGCGCCGCGACATCCATGCCGTCGCCAAGATCGTGCCGGACACACCCGGCCGCCGCGCGCGCCAGATCGTCGGGCCTGTCCCATCCTTCCCGCAGGGCGCGCAGCAGCAGCGGACGCAGGCGCGCGGCCTCTGCCGTCGGCGGCGCATCCCTGACGCAGGCCACGAAGGCCCGCCTGCCTTCAGGGGTCTCCCGAACCGCCAGCGCGCGGATAACGGCATCCAGCGCGCCGGCCCCATCGCCCAGCGCAGCACGGGTCAGCGCAAGATTGGTCAGCGCCTCTGCATGGCCCGGCGCGATACGCGAGGCGCGCCCGAAACAGTCCATGGCCGCCGCCAGCGCGCCCTTTGCCCGCAACAGGCCGCCCAGATTGTTGTGCGCTTCCGCGAAATCCGGCGCGAACGCTATGGCCTGGCGATACCGGGCTTCGGCTTCCTCCGCACAGCCCAGGTCGAGCAGCGCGTTGCCGAGATTGTTGTGCGCGTCCGCAAAGTCCGGCGCGCGGGCCAGCGCCTCGCGGAAATGCGGAACGGCTTCCGCCGGCCGGCCCAGTCCCAGAAGCGCGCTTCCCAGATTGTTATGGATATCCGCCAACGCCGGCGCGCAGACCAGGGCCCGGCGATAGCAGGCGGCGGCTTCCGCCAACCTGCCCAGCCGGGCCAGCATCACGCCCATGTTGTTGTGGGCATCCGCAAGACCGGGGTCCAGCGCCACAGCGGTGCGGCAGCAGGCAATGGCGTCGTCCAGCCGCCCCAGCGCCGCCAGCACGAGACCCAGATGGGCATGATACGGCGCAGCATCCGCATTTTCCGCCACGGCCTTGCGCAACAGTTCGGCCGCCGCCGCATGCCGCCCCTGCTGGTGCAGGATCACGCCCAGCCTGTGGAGGCTGTCGGCATGGCGCGGCGCGACCGCCAGGATGTCGCGATAAAGGCGTTCCGCGTCCGCGACTCGCCCGGCCGCATGATGCCGGGCGGCCCGGGCAAACCATGCCGGCACGTCCGCAGGCGATGGCCGTGCGGGCAGCATCCTGCTTTTCGCGCGGCGCTCTTTCCGGTTCATCGCGGAGCCCCCGTCGCCTGCGATATAACCACCAGGCCGCCGGCTTGGAAATATCGCTCTTGGAAACGGGTCTGCGCCGGGTGAAGATGAACGAAAATCGCGGGATCGCATGGAACGCGCCGGGAGCAGCGCAATGGCGGCCAATACGTCGCCGGTCCTGATGGAAGGCGGGACCGCCGCCTGGCGCGGCCTGTTCAGCGCGGCGCAACTGGATGGGCTGGAGCGCCTTTGCGAATCCCTGCCGCTCGAGCCCGCCCGCCTGACGGGCGGCGTCAGCAGCATCCGCAATACACAGGTGGCGTGGCTTCACCGCGATAGCGGTACGGAGGCGCTGTACCGCCGCATGGAGGAAATCGTGCTGCGGCTGAACGCCGATCTTTTCCGCTTCGACCTGTCGGGCCTGACAACCATGCAATATGCCGTCTACCGCCAGGCGGAAGCCGGCTATTTCGACTGGCACAATGACTATGGCCGCTATCGGGACGACCCCGCGCAGGAGCCCCGCAAGATAACGCTGAGCCTGCAACTGTCGGACGGCGGCGCATACGACGGGTGCGACCTGGAGATACGGGCCGCCCATCCCATCGATGTCGCCCCGCGCGAGCGCGGCGCCCTGGTGGCGTTCCGCGCCAACGCGCTTCACCGCGTCACGCCCATCATGCGCGGCGTGCGCAAATCGCTTGTGATCTGGGCGGCGGGGCCCGAATTCCGCTGACCGCATCCGCGGGCGTCTATTGCCCGTATGCGGACGAAATGATGTAATCGCGGACGGATGAATGCTGGGGTGACGATGCGCGGGTGGGGCGTCACGGCTTTGTTCGGCATATTGCTGTCAGCGGGCGTGTCAGGCCCCGCCATGGCCGAACCGACGCGGGACGAAGTGATGGCCGGCGCCGCGCGCTGCGACGGCATCAGCGACAACCGTGCCTGGCTCGACTGTTTCTATGGCTCCGCCCAGCCCATGCGCGTACTTCTGGGCCTTTCGCCGGCGCCGGCCGCGCAGGTTCGGCTGGTGCCGCCGCCGGGCGCGGCCTCCGCCAGGAAGACCGCGGCCCGGCCCGCACCGGCCGAAAGGTCCGGAGGGTTCTTCAGCGAATTGCTGGGCTCCACCAGGCCTGTGGTCACCGACATGCCCATGACATCGTACCGCTTCGCGCGCGACCGCACCTTCACCGTCACCCTGCAGGATGGCCAGGTTTATCAGCAGGAAGAGTCCGACCTGACTTTCGCCAGATGGACGAGGCCCGCGGCGACCTATCTGGTGACAATCCAGGGCTCCGGCGACAAATATACGCTGCGGGTCAAGGATGATCCCGGCGCCACGTTCCGGGTCCGCCGCAGATGACCGCGGAATAGGCCCCATGCCCGGTCCGCCAGACGGTGCGATCTCATGAAAAAGACCGGGAACAGGAAGCCTGGCCGGAAGCCTGCTTCCGCAGACCAGGACAATGCACCAGCGGGCACGACGCTGGCCGATGTCGCGCGAAAGGCGTGCGTCGGCGAAAGCACGGTTTCGCGCGTGCTGCGCAATCGCGGCTCGGTTTCTCCCCTGACGCGCGAAAGGATCCTCAGGGCGGCGGCCGAACTGCACTATGTGCCCAACCGGATCGCCGGAACGCTCGCATCCATGACCTCGAAGCTGGTGGGCATCGTCATTCCGTCAGTCGGCAATACCGTGGTGCCGGAGGTTCTCGCCGGCGCCAACGCCGTGCTGGAGGACGCCGGCTACCAGCCGGTGATTGGCGTGTCGAACTATGATCCCGTCCGCGAGGAATCCCTGATCGAATCCATCCTGAGCTGGCGTCCCTCCGGCCTGCTGCTGGCGGGCCTGGAGCATACCGATCGCGCGCGCAGCCTGTTGAAAGGCAGCGGCGTCCGCGTCGTCGAGCTGATCGACATCGACGGGGAAGGCATCGATATCGTGGTCGGCTCGTCCCATCGCCTGGCGGGCCGCAGAAGCGCGGAGCATCTCCTGGCGCGTGGGTATCGCCGCATCGGCTATGTCGGGCACGGCATCCGCGCCGATGTGCGGGCGGGCAAGCGGCTGGAAGGTTTTCGCGCCGTGATGCGCGAACACGGACAGGCCATCGTGGACCATGAGTTCTCTTCCGAAAGCGGTTCATCCGTCGAGGCGGGGCGCAGGGGTCTGGCGCGCCTGCTGAAGAAGCAGCCATCGCTCGACGCAGTTTATTTCTCCAACGACGACCTGGCCCTGGGCGGTTATTTCCATTGCCTGGAGAACCACATTTCCATTCCGGGCGACTTGGCGCTGTTCGGCTATAACGGCCTCGACATGGCGCACCAGACGCCACAACCCCTTTCCACAATCCGCACGCCGCGCACTGCCATGGGCCGGACGGGTGCGAAGCTTCTGCTGGCCGGCGGCCCTGTCCAGGTTGTGGATGTTGGATTCGAACTGATCGCAGGCGCAACAAGCTGACGTTTCATCTTGCGCCAGAGGCCCGGAAAATCATTTTCCATTCAGCACACTAGGCTGGCCTCTCCTTTCCTTTTTGCGTCGCACAATGTTAGCGCTGTCATTTTTCAGTTGGCAGCGCTGCCAATGTCTAATAGCCTCGTAATCATTACAGAAACAAAACACACGATTTCTCGGGGGAGAAACCATGAACAGCACCAGGCTGACCAAGCTCGCGCTGATGTGTGCCGCGAGCGTCGTTGCACTCAGCACTGCGGCCCGCGCCCAGTCTTCCGGCACCACGGAATCGGTAACGGTCACGGGCTCGCGCCTGATTTCCGACATCACCCTGTCGCCGACGCCGATCACGGCCGTCACCAGCGACCAGCTCCAGGCGACCACGCCCACCGACATTCCCGATGCGCTGAACAAACTGCCGGTCTTCATCGGCGGCCGCACCCCGCGCACCCAGGACAACGGCTCCAAGAACAATGGCGGCAACGTCCTCAGCCTGCGCAACTTCGGCACCCAGCGCACCCTGATCCTGCTGGACGGGCACCGCGTGCCGGCCTCCAACCAGGACGGCACCGTGGACGTCGACACCCTGCCGCAGATGCTGATGAGCCGCGTCGACGTGGTCACGGGCGGCGCTTCGGCCGTGTACGGCTCCGACGCCGTGGCCGGCGTGGTCAACTTCATCCTCGACAAGAAGTTCGAAGGCTTCAAATACAACATCAATGCCGGCATCTCGAAATATGGCGATGCGGCGGAAGAGCAGGTCGGCCTGGCCTGGGGCACCCAGTTGTTCGGCGGCCGCGGCCATTTCGAAATGTCCGTGCGCCATTTCAACCAGGACATGATCCCGGACAGCGCGCGTCCCTACGGCTACAACAACAACACCTGGGTGCTGGCAGGCAACGGCTCCGCCGCCGCGCCTTACACCAACGTGCCCTTCGGCCACACCTTCCAGCAGGCGCAGCACGGCAATATCCAGTGCGGCACGGGCTGTGCGCTCAACAACTACACTTTCAACCAGCCCGGCGTCGCTTCACCGATGACGCACGGCATTCCCACCACCACGACCAACCTGGAATCGGGCGGGGACGGCGGCTTCGAAACCGAGGGCACCTATCGCCAGAAGACCCGTACCGAGGAACTGTTCGGACGCTTCAGCTATGACATCACCAACGACATCAACGGCTATGTCCAGGCAAGCTGGGCGGAATCGGGCAACTATGCCAACTGGGCGCCGGTGGTGGTGTCGGCGTCGGCCAACCGCCCCAACCGTTTCTTCGCCAACAATCCCTATCTGTCGCCCGCGACTTCTGCGTTGCTGATGTCGACCGGCACCATGTTCGCGCCAACACCGGTGGTGGATTCGCGCAACGGCTCGATCCCGCCGGACTTCGCCGGCCGCACCACCACCCCGATCTTCTCGGCCGCCGGCTATCAGTGGAGCAAGATCGACGGTCAGAGCGCGCGCTCGCTGGGCGACATCTACAACACCCAGGGCGTGCAGCGGAACCTCTCGCTGGAAGCCGGCCTGACCGGCACGCTGAGCATCGGCGGGCTGAACGATTGGGCGTGGGACATCTACTACAACCATGCCGAGAGCCGCCTGCAGGTGAAGAACCCGCACAACACCAACAACGCCAAATATCTGGCGGCGGAGGATGCGGTGATCGCGCCCGCCGGCACGCGCGTGAATGGCGTGGATGTGTCGGGCACCGTCGTCTGCTGGGTCACGACCCAGCCGCAATTCGCCGGCCTCTATCCCGGGTGCCAGCCGCTCAACCTCTTCTCGCCCAGCGGTCCGTCACAGGCCGGGTTCAACTATGTCTCGCAGATGACCTGGTGGAACCTGACCCAGGTGCTGGACGATCTGGGCGGGACCGTGCATGGCGGCCTGGGCTTCGGCCTGCCCGCGGGCGAGGTCACCGCCGCGCTTTCGGCGGAAATGCGCTGGGCTACCTATACCATGGCCAGCAATGCCAGCCCGACCGACTTTGTGAACTGCACAGGCCTGCGTCTGTGCCAGGCCAACGGCTCCTCGGGCGCCACCGCCGCGCCGGCGCTGTGGACGCAGAATGTCAACGCCCCGGTCGATGCCAGCAACAACGTGTATGAGTTCGCGCTGGAAGTGAACGTGCCGCTGGTCAAGAACGTGCCGCTGTTCCAGGACGTGTCCGTGGATATCGCCGGCCGCTACACCAACTATTCGACGTCCGGCGAGGCCGAGACCTGGAAGATCGGCGGCGACTGGCACGTCAATGACACGCTGCGCTTCCGCGGCACCATGTCGGTGGACATCCGCGCGCCCAACCTGAACGACCTGTTCGCGCCAGTGAATGTCTCATCGACCGGCTTCACCGACCAGCTCACGGGCGGCAACAACTCCACCCAGCTGGTGATGCGCGGCAATCCCAACCTTGTTCCGGAAGTGGCCCATACCTTCACCGCCGGTATGGTTCTGACGCCGGACTTCATCCCCGGCCTCAGCGTTTCGGTGGACTGGTACACGACCCATATGTCGGGCGCGATCACCAACATCAGCTTCCAGACCGCGGCGGTGCAGAACATCTGCCTGCAGTCGGCGCCGGCCTATGATTCGCAGTTCTGCTCGCTGGCGATCCGCCCGATCACAAATCCGTCGGACCCCAACTACAAGAACCCGGCCGCCAATTTCCCCTCCCAGGTGCTGAGCTCGCCGCTCAATGCCGCGCGCCAGTACATGGAGGGCTGGGACCTGGAGATCGACTATGGCTGGGACATGGCGGACCTGATCCCCGGCTTCCCCGGCTCCGTCTCCCTGCGCCACCTGCTGACCTATCAGCCGGTGAACACCACCATCCAATTGCCGGGCGCCACCCCGCAATGGACGGTGCAGCCCAAGACCCGCCAGACCACCTTCCTGAGTTACCAGGCAGGCGACTGGGGCCTGACCCTGCAGAACCAGTGGCTGTCGGGCATGAAGAAGGCCTCCAGCGATCCCAATGTCGCCGCCAACAACCAGATATTTGCTGCGCCGCGCATCGGCTCCTACGACACGCTGGACGTGACGGTGGACCGCAAGTTCGACCTGTGGGGCGGCGATGCCGACGTGTATCTGTCGATCACCAACATCGGCAATACCCGCGCGCCGCTCTATCCGACCAACGCGTCCAATCCGGGACTGTTCTACCCGATCGGCGGCAACATCTCGAACTACTACGAGGACATGGGCCGCTACTTCACCATCGGCATCAAAGGCAATCTCTGAACGGCCGACAGGCCACACTGGCCGGAGCTGCGCGAGCGGCTCCGGCCTTTTCTTTGCCCGGCCGGTTCTTCGCGAAGTTCCGTTGCGACTGACGGAAAGCGCCTCGGCCGCGTGACGCATCCGGATAAGCTGGTATCCTGTTCGCACCGGTTGCGGGTCGCGAAGACGGGAGGCCAGATGGCGAGCGGTATCACGCCTGTTGACACAATCCCCGGCCGCCGCGGCGCAAGCGTTCTGCTGGAGATCCTGGAGAGCGAGGGCGTCGAATACATCTTCGGCAATCCGGGGACGACGGAACTCGCCCTGATCGATGCCCTGCCGGAGAAGCCGCACATCCGGTACGTGCTGGCGCTGCAGGAATCCAGCGCCGTCGCCATGGCGGACGGTTATACCCAGGCGGCGGGCAAGCCAGGCTTCATCAATCTTCATACCGCCGGCGGCCTTGGCCATGGGATGGGCAATCTGCTCAACGCCAGCGTTTCCCAGACGCCTCTGGTAGTCACCGCGGGCCAGCAGGATTCCCGGCATACGATCACCGATCCGCTGCTGTTCGGCGATCTGGTGACCATTGCCCGCCCGGCCGTCAAATGGGCCCATGAGGTCGCCCATGCCGACCAGCTTCCCATCCTGGTACGGCGCGCCTTCCACGACGCGCAGGCGGCTCCCACGGGTCCCGTATTCCTGTCGCTGCCGATGGACGTCATGGAGGAAATGAGCAATGTGGGCGCGGGCCAGCCATCGGTGATTGACCGGCGCCCCGTTGCGGGATCGCTGGAAAGACTGGCCGCCTGCCTGGCGGATGTCCAACCCGGCCGGCTGCTGGTCATTGCAGGCGACGAGGTCCATTTCAGCGGCGCTGCCGCAGAGGTCGCCCTGGCGGCAGAGACGCTGGGCGCGCCGGTCTATTGTTCATCCTGGCCATCGCGCATCCCCTTTCCCACCAATCATCCCCTTTGGTCCGGCAAGATGCCGCACAACGGCAATGAGATCGCCGCGCTTCTTTCCGGCTATGACGCGGTGTTCGCGCTGGGCGGCAAATCGCTGATCACCATCCTCTACACGGAAGGTTCGGCCGTGCCGCCGGGCTGCGACGTCTTCCAGATGTCTGCCGATGTGCGCGATCTGGGACGCACCTACATGACCAGGCTGTCGGTCGTGGGAGATATCCGGGATTCCCTGCGGGCCTTGCAGCCTCTGCTGGCTGCAGCGGCGGCCCCGGCGGCCGGCCGGCGCAACGCGCTGGTGGCGATTGCGGCCGGGCGTCAGCAGGAACGAAGGGAAAAGCTGGAGGCCCTGTCGTCCGGCCAATGGAATTCGCCCGTGGTGACGCCCCTTGTGGCCGCGCGCGAGACCGTGCGCGCGGTCGGGCCGGATATCGCGATCGTCGATGAAGCCGTGGCGACGTCCGAACATGTGCGCGGCTTCCTCAACAGTCCGTCGCCGCGGCAATATTCCTTCCTGCGGGGCGGCGCGCTGGGCTGGGGCATGCCGGCGGCCATCGGGGCAAGCCTGGGGCTGGGCCGGTCGCCCGTCGTCTCCCTCGCCGGAGACGGTGCGGCGCTCTATTCTCCGCAGGCCCTGTGGACGGCGGCCCATGAAGAGCTCCCCGTCACCTTCGTGATAATGAACAATCGCGAATACAATGTCCTGAAGAATTTCATGCGCACCCGCAGCGGGTATACAGCGGCCCGTTCCAACAATTTTGTCGCCATGGATATCGCCGAACCGTTCGTGGACTATCTGGCACTGGCGCGGTCGATGGGGGTTCCCGCCAGGAGGATCGAGAAGCCGTCCGACATCGCACCCGCCATCGAGGCCGGAATCGGGTCCGGCCGGCCGAATCTGATCGAGATTCCGATCGCCCCGGAATAATCGGACCGCATTGCCTGGCTGGCGCCGGCCAGCGGGCCGTCGTCACTTTGCGGTTTTTGCCTTTCTGGGCTCGAACCATTTTTTCGCATTTGGATTGCGATGGGGACAACCCGGCCAGCAACAGGGCCGGCGCATGCCTTCTTTCAGCTGCCTCACCAGCCTTTCGACATGCTCTTTTCTCGTCTCCTCTTTTTTCACGATCGTGACCCAGCAAATCCACTCGTTCCGCGCGAGCGGGGTGAGGTCTTCCCACGCTGCTGACGCCCTGGAGTCGGAACTCAGGGCTTTTCGCAGGTCATCCGGCAAATCGTGAACGACGCCCCCTGGGATTGGTCGTTTGGCCATGGCTTTCTCTTCTCCCGGCCGGGCTGCCGCCTGTCACTCCCGCCCGATCTGCGGTAGACTGTATACAGCGACTGTTCGAAGGCGGGACATGGAATTGTCGACGATCCTCGAAACGTATCTCGAGAATGAGGTAGCCCTTAAACGCTATTTGAGCCGGTTTATCAGGCCCCGTGAGGCCGCCGACGACCTTGCGCAGGAAACCTTCTTGCGAGCCTTTGCCGCGGCATCCGGGCGCACGATCGAGGCGCCAAAACCATTTTTATTCAAGATTGCCAAGAACTTAGCCCTTAACGAGCTTGCCAGGCGGTCTTCGGTGGCCATCGAGCCTCTAGGGGATTTCGAGGGTCAGGAGGTCTTAGAAGATAGCAGTCAAGCCACGGCTGATGATGTTGTCGCCAGTCGCGAACGCATTCGTTTGCTGGCGCGTGCGATTGCCGCTCTGCCGCCCCAATGCGCGAAGGTCTTCATCCTTCGCAAAATGCAGGGCATGTCGCAAAAGGAGATCGCGGTCCGGCTCAATATCTCTGTCAGAACGGTTGAAAACCACGTTGCCGTCGGACTGTCGCGATGCCGGGCCTATATGAGGGCGCATGGCGGCATGGCCGGAGGGGAAGGCAAGAATTCCCGAACGCCCGGACAGGTTTCAACGGCTTTTGCCAGAGCCCAAACGGCAGAGTAGGTCCGCGCTAGGCGTGAAGGCGTAATGACTGACAAGGGCAAAATCCTGGCATTTCCCGACACGGCGGCCATCGAGGCCGAGGCCGCGGCCTGGGTGGCCCGCTTCGATGCCGGCGACGTCTCGGCCAGGGACCAGGCGGCATTCCAGGAATGGCTGAACCGCAGCACGTTCCATCGGGAGGCGATTGCGGAATATGGCAGCCTCTGGTCAGAGTTCGATACGCTGAGATCGCTCACCGGCGCCCGTGAAACGGGGCGGGAGATCGGCGGGCGCGACAATCATCCTGCCGTGAAACGGTCCATGCTGAAACGGGCGAAGCCCTGGCTTGCCGCATGCGCGGCGGCGGCGATTGCCGTCGCGGCAGAGACGGCGCTGTTCCATCCGAAACCCGTGGATATTGCAAAGGCCGGGCATAACGCGCCCGCCAGGTTTGTCTATGAAACGGCGATCGGCGGCCAGAGAAGGATCGCCCTGGCCGATGGATCGTCGGTGATCTTGAACACGAACAGCCGGCTGGATGTGGATTTTTCCGGCAATCGCCGCGATGTCCGCCTGGTGCGCGGAGAAGCATACTTTGACGTCGTGCACGACAAGACGCGCCCCTTCACTGTCCATGCGGACAACTATGTGGTGCGCGACATCGGGACAGCGTTTGACGTCCATCTGTCGAAGACGGGCCTGGTCGAGGTAGGCGTCACGAGGGGAAGCGTCGAGGTGGCGCCCGTGACCGGCGGGCGGGTTTCCGGAACCGCGAAAAGGCTCGGCGTCGTCCCCGCAGGGCACAACATCGTGCTGGATCCGAAAATCGAGCGCGCCGAAGTGGTATCCAGCCCCGATATGGGACGCAAGCTCGCCTGGCGACAGGGCGAGCTGATCTATACCGGGCAACCGCTCAGCGAAGTCCTTGCCGATGTCAGCCGCTATTCGGACATCAGGATCGAACTGGCGGATCCGGCGCTGGAAAACCTGCCCGTCGGCGGCGCCTTCAGGACCGACCAGATCGAGGCCATTTTCGCCGCCCTGGAGAACAATTTCGGCGTGCATGCGGAATGGATCGGCCCGCGGTATGTGCGTTTCACCTCGGGCCGCGAGACGGCGTCCAACAGCAACTGAAACGCCCTGACGCCGCGTTCACTGTCTGTTGTAAAAGGGCAACAAGGCCGGCGCGATCAAAAAAATTTTATGGTGGTCCTAGGTGAATTGGCCTCCACGCCGGTCTCAATCATCATAAGGCCGGTGCGAAGGCAAAGTTGTGCCAACTCACTGGGTCAGAAAAATGAATGTAAGGGGAGTGTCGCTCGCGGCGGTCGCGCTTTGCGGATGTCTGTCAGCACCCGCTTTCGCAGAACCATCGTACGCGCAGGCCACGAAATATAACGTCAATATTTCGGGGGTGAGCCTGACGTCAGCCTTGCCTGCCTTGTCACGGCAGACAGGGGTGGTGGTTCTGTACCCTTATGCACTGGCTCAGGTCCGGAGCAATCCGGTCAAAGGTTTGTACACTGTTCCTGAAGCGCTGCAGTTGATGCTTCAAGGAACTGGCTTCTCCGGTGATGTCACTGCGCAGGGAGCCGTTTCGATCTCCCGGCAGAAAAAAAACTGCGACACAGAGGGAGAAGACGTCATGCTTCACGATTCAAAAACCGGCGTATCAGTCGTTGCACTGCTCGCCAGCCTGTTCAGCGCGCCGGTATGCGCGCAAACCGCGCCCGGATCGCCGGGCGGCGGGCAAGGCTCTGTGGAAAGCATCGTGGTCACCGGTTCGCGCGTTATTTCGGATGTCGCCAATTCGCCGACGCCGATCACCGCGGTCAGCTCCGACCAGCTGCTGACCACCACCCCGACGAACATTGCGGACGGCCTGAACAAGCTGCCGGTTTTCCAGAACAGCGGGTCGAACCGCAGCCTCAGCAGCGGCGGCGGCAACAGCAGCGGCGACTTCCTGAACCTGCGCAATTTCGGCCAGCAGCGCACCCTGGTCCTGCTGGATGGCATGCGCCTTCCGGCCGCGAACCAGGCCGGCAGCGTCGATGTCAGCACCTTGCCGCAGACCCTGATGTCCCGCGTGGACGTTGTCACCGGCGGCGCCTCGTCGGTCTATGGTTCCGACGCCATCACCGGCGTGGTCAACTTCATCCTCGACAAGAATTTCAACGGGGTGAAGTACGAAGCCAATAGCGGCATTTCGGAATATGGCGATGGCTTCAAATACAAGATGAATGTGGCAGCGGGCACAGACGTGTTCGGCGGCAGGGGGCATATCGAAGGCTCCCTTGAATATCGCCATGGCGACGGCGTGCTGCAGTCTGCCCGGCCTATATTCGCAGCGGGATTGGGCAGCTATAATACCGGCAATACCCCGGCCAACCCGGTGACCAATATCCTGCACGCCGGCCAGACGGTCTCGACGTTCAGCGGCAAGATCACCTGCTCGAATTGCTCGGTCAACGGTTACGAGTTTGGCCAGCCCGGTGTGCCCACCCCTGCCAATCTGGGCATTATCCCGGCGGGCCAGACCGCTATCGCAAGCGGCGGCGATGGGGCCGCCGTAACGTCTGAATCGATCTACGGCAGCACCCGCAACGCCTCGGCGTTCGGCCGCTTCAGCTATAACATCAATAACGACACCACCTTCTTCACCCAGCTCTCGGTCACGCAGGCCAGCGAATTCAACTATTTCTTCCCCTCGCAGCAAGAGCCCAGCCGTCAGACCGTCACCTATTTCAAGAACAATGCCTTCCTCCCGCTGGCCACCCAGCAGTTGCTGGGCGATGACAGCGCCACGGACCCCAACTGGGCGACCGACGGCACCAATACCTTCCAGGTATCGGAATGGTATCAACAACCGAACCGCTACCGCGATACCAACAACGTCACGCGCAACATCGTATCGTCCACCGGCGTGAACGGTGTGGTGTTCGGGGATTACACCTGGGACGTGCATTACACCCACGGCGAAACGCGTCTGTCGACCACGGGCCTCTTCAACGGCAACAACCAGTATCATGACGCGGCGCAGGACGCGGTGATCGATCCCACCACACACAACATCGTTTGCTGGAACGACACGGCGGCGGCGATCGCCCTGTATGGCAATCTCTATCCCGGCTGCGTGCCGATCAACACCTTCGGCAACAATGTGACCACGGACGCGCAATACACATACTGGTCTCGGTCGACGCATTTCACAGAGACCAACATCATGGACGATATCGCTGCCGACATTTCGGGCGATCTCTTCCAGTTGCCGGCGGGACCGGTCAAGATGGCGTTGGCGGGTGAAATGCGCTGGCTCGACTATACGATCGATTCCAATGCCTCGCCGACCGCAGTGGTCGATTGTACCGGCCTTCGCCTTTGCGGCAACGCCGCCGGCACCGGTCCCGTCAATCAGGCCACGGTCACGCAGACCTTGTGGGACAACAATACCCTGCCTTCCACCCACGCCGCTGAAAACGTGTGGGAATTCTCGGCGGAAATTGGTGTCCCGATCCTCAAGGATGTTCCGTTGGTCCAGAGCCTGGATGCCGACCTCGCGGGCCGCTACACCGACTACAGCGTGTCTGGTTCGGTTGAGACCTGGAAGATCGGCCTGGACTGGCATGTGAACGACAGTGTCCGCTTCCGCGGCACGACGTCCGTCGACATCCGTGCCCCAACGCTGAACGATCTGTTTCAGCCCCAGTCCTCCAGCAGCGGCCCCTTCTTGGATCCCCTGACCAACTTCAACCCGGGCGGCATCCAGACCTTGTCCGGCGGCAATCCCGACCTGAAGCCGGAAGTATCGCGCACCTATACGGGCGGCGTGGTCTTGACGCCGAGCTTCATTCCCGGTCTGACGCTGTCGGCGGACTACTACCAGATCAAGCTCAAGAACGCGATCACCACCATCAGCGGCAGCAATACGGCGATTGCCAATATCTGTGTCGCATCCGGCGGTACGTCGCCCTTCTGCACGCTGTATGTGCGGCCCTTCCCATACACCAACACCACGCCGGCCAATTATCCTACCCTGCTCAAGAGCCAGCTCCTCAACGCGGCGCTCGCTGTGACAGAAGGCGAGGATTACGAAATCGACTATGGCTTCGATACGGCAGACGTGTGGTCCGACCTGTCGGGTGTGGTCAATCTGCGTGCCTTGCTGAATGTGGCCCCGGTGAATACCACCAGCAGCTTTATTGGCGCGCCGCTCACCTACACCAACCAGCCCAAGGGCCATGCCACGCTGTTCGGCAATTACACGCTGGGTGACTGGAGTGTGGACGTTCAGTGGCACTGGTTCAGTGGCGGGACCAACATCCAAACTTACGGAGCCGGGCAGACGTTCTATGCCCAGCCCTATTACACCAGCTTCAGCACGACGGACTTCACCCTCACCAAGCAGATCACCTTCGACAGTGGCATGGTCATGTCCGCATATTTCAACGTGCAGAACGCCTTCGACTCCGTCCCGCCATATACCGTCGGATCGTCCGGAAACCCTGGGTCTATCTTTGGCGGCATCCCCCAAGGCGAAGACGTGATGGGCCGTTACTTCACCATCGGTATCCGCGGCAATCTCTGAGCGCCGCGTACCGTCATTCCGCTTCGGGCCGCAGCCGCATGGCTGCGGCCCTTTCTTTTTCGGGGCGCCCAGATCGAAAGCTATTGCTGCCGCGGCCCGGTTTCCCCGCGCAATTCCCATGGCAAAGCCAGCCGAAGAGACTGCCCGAGCTTAGCCTTTGATTTCATTAGGAAACCTGGAGCGGGCGAGGTGAATCGAACGCCCGACCCTAACCTTGGCAAGGGCGGCAGGCCCATTTGCGGCGGCTTGCGGTGACTTGCCGTAGCCAACCATAACCAATTGTCCTGACTGAAGGAATTGGCATTTTCCAGGCGCAAGGCGCACCATCCCCAAACGTCAAAATAACCCCGATTTGCATCCGCGTGGCGACCCGGTGGCGACCAGGAAATCGGGTTTCGGCATGATAGCCTTGCTTCCGCAGGCGGATTCGCCGCTACGCATTCCGCGTAGTATTTTACCTTGACGGACTACGCAATTCGCGTAATATGAGCGATGGAATTCGAGTGGGACGACGCGAAGAGCGAACGCACCCGGAAGGAGCGCGGTTTCGGCTTCGAGGATGCCGCCCTCATCTTCGCTGGCCCAGTGCTCGAATGGGAAGACCAGCGCCAGGATTGGGGCGAAACGCGAATTTTGGCGGTAGGCTCCGTGGATAGCGACATTCTTGCCGTTGTCTACACGGACCGTGAATCTCGCCGCCGCATTATATCGGCGCGTAAAGCACGCAAGAAGGAACGCGAAGCATGGCAGTCGTACGTCGAACTCTTGAACAAATCCGGCGCGTGAAGCCCAAGATGGATCGCGCCAAGATCGATGCGGCGACTGAAGAAGATATTCGTCGACACATGATCGAGGATGGCGAGAACCCCGATGCGGAATACACGCTCGAAACGAGCTTCTCGCCGCAAGCGATCCGCAAGCGCCTCGGCATGACGCAGGAACAATTCGCGCAGGCGCTCGGCATTCCCGTGGCGACGCTGCGCAATTGGGAGCAAGGCCGCAACGCGATCGATCCTGCCGCGCGCTCCCTTCTCGTTTTGGTCGCACGCGCTCCCAAGAAAACGCTCGCTGCGCTGGCTTCGGCCCGCCGTGCCCACGCCGCTTAAACCGCCAATGCTTTCGTAGATTGCGACGATGTGTTTTCGTTTGCGGTGGTTTGTGGCGACTTGCCGATTATGACACTAAACATTTGATTTTATTGAAAAATACACGTTTTTCTTGTGGTGATGCCATGCGGAAAACGGATGAATGGCCGCAGCTAAGATTACCAAGCGGCTTGTCGATAGCCTCCCCCGAAAGACGCACCGCTATGTCCTCTACGACACGGAGGTGAAGGGCTTTGGCGTGCGCGTCACGCCCTCCGGGCTGGCGACCTACATCGTGGAATATCGCCCGGATGGCGGCGGACGGAACGTCATCAAGAAACGGATGAGCATCGGGCGCGTGGGCGAGATCACCCCCGAACAAGCGCGGGACATCGCCCGCGACCGGCTGGGTGAGGTGCGGCACGGGAACGATCCCCTCGCCGACCGCCAAACCAAGCGCAGGGAACTCAACATCATCGGCCTCATTGAGCAATGGAACGAAGAGAACCCGCCGGGACGACGCACCGGCAAACCGATGGAGCCGCGCACCAAGGCAAACACATTGGCCCGACTGCGTCATCATGTGGTGCCGATCCTGGGCCGCAAACGTGTGAGCGACGTGACCGTGGATGACGTGAACGATTTCATCCGGCGCGTCACCAAGGGCGAGACGGCGCGCAGCGCGGTATCGGCGAAGAAGCGCGGTCGGATCAAGGTGCGCGGCGGTCAAGGCGCGGCGCGTAAGGTGGCTGCCGACCTATCGCTGATTTTCGGCTACGCCATCGAGAAGCGCATTGTCTCGATCAATCCGGTCGCAGCAGCGCGAAAGCCGCCGCCCGGCAAGCGTTACGATTTCCTCAGCGTGGAAGAGTTTGCCGCAATGGGAAAAGCGCTGACCGAGCTAGAAGCCGAAGGCGTGAACCCAACGGGGATTAATGTCTTGCGTTTGCTATTGCTGACAGGCGCGCGCCCCTCCGAAATCGAAAGCCTGAGATGGTCTGAGGTAGATCAGCAAGGCCGATGCCTACGACTCGCACACAGCAAGACCGGCTACTCGGTGCGCCCACTGTCTCCGCCCGCGCTCGATCTTATTAACGCCCAGCCGCGCCGCCTGAAATCGCCTTTCGTCTTTCCGGCGTCGCGCGGCGAAGGGCATTTCATCGGCTCGAAGAAAATCTGGGAGCAAGCGCGCGAACGTGCCGGGCTTCCGCACCGCGTCCGTTATCACGCCCGCCACGCCATCGCATCCATTGCGCTTTCGGAAGGGATCGACGTGGCATCCGTTGCCGCCATGATGGGGCATAAGGGACCACGCACCACGCTCGCCATCTACGCCCATGTTATCGACAGCCGCGCCGCCCAGGCCGCCGACAGCATCGGGGCGAAGATTGCCGCTGCTCTGAACGGCGGATCGTCCAAACCGCGAGCCAGTGGGGAATAATCCGCGGTTTCGCGTATCGCCTCTGTTAGAGAGCCAATAAATCCCTTTTATTAGGAGCCACAGGTTGGCTCGCGAAAGGAGCGACCATGACAACCGAAATTTTTACCCGCGCGGAAGCTGCGCGTTTCCTGCAAAGCCAATATGGCTTGCGCGTCACCAAGGCGAGCTTGGCCACAATGGCGACGCGCGGCGGAGGCCCGCGCATGATGAAATTCGGCCGCTATGCGCACTATCGCGGATGCGATTTGATCGATTGGGCGCGCTCGCGCTGTTCCGGCCTGCTCGATTCCACGTCTACCCCGCACAACGACGATACGGGAGGGTTGTTCATCTACGAGGAAGACAGTGGCGATTTGGAAGACAGCTTCGATTACCGTAACACCGGCGATGCACGCTTCGATGAAATTACGCGCCTCGAAGAAAACGGTTTGGACGTGGACGAACTGCTCGCCGCGCAACAAGAACGGTTCGACTATCACGCAGCGCTAAATGAACAGAAAAGTTGACACCCTTGAGGGGCATGGTTCTTTTTGGAGGTAGGTATTTCCGCCTACGGATCATTTGAAACCATGAAAGGGTTCGACAATGAGCAAGATCGAAGACGAAGATTTCATTCTGGTTCCGGCGGCCAGCGGCGGCGGGGCATTGCTTCGCCGTAGCGAAATCGCCGGAGGCCGCGCCAATGGCGCCGATGGTTGCATTCTCTATTTGCGCAGCGGTCCTTCCGTCTATTCGACGGCGACCGTACCGCAGGTGGCGCGCTATCTCGGCGCTGAGGTTGCGGAAATCCACCGGGACTGACGCAGGGTGTTCATCAGGTGCCGCCGGGTCATTCCGGCGGCACTTTCTTTTGAGAACGATGCCCATGATCGAAACCTATAACGGGATGCCTTTCGAGGATACCGATCCTGCCCTCGCCGTCCAAATCGAAAGGCTATTGCAAGATAGCCCATTCAAGCGGCGCAAACCATGGTTCGGCGTGCGGGTGATGCTGACCGACGCATTGGTCCAAGCGGCCATTTGCGACGGAAGCGAGGCTTGGGTTATGGACCAAGCGAATCCTGCTCTGGCGCTGCGGCTGCGGCCCACGGGCGGCAAGAGCTGGTACTATCTCTACGATAAGGATGAAGGCGCACGCCGCGAATATCTCGGCAGCGTGGCCGATTATACGGTGGAGGAAGCACGCAAGAAGGCCGAATGGGCTGCGGGCGAATATGGATTTGTGCGCCCGCCGCCAAGGCTGCGCGGCGATATGCGGGTTGCCGCCATCGTGGCGCAATATTTCGACGAACATCCGCCGGATGCGTCCGATTGGTTCAAGACCGTTCAAAGCCTTTTCGACCGCTACCTTCTGCCCCGCTTTGGCACGGAATTTCTTTCCGTCGTTCGCAAGGATCGCTGGCTCTTGCTGATCGAGAAAGCCGCGCTGGAACAAAGGAGCCGAGGTGCAAACCTACACAAAGCCTTGCGGGCGTTCCTGTCCTGGTCTGTCAAACGCGGTGTGCTGCATGCAAATCCCTTAGCCAAAACCGTGCTCGACCTGCCGTCAAAGCGCGAGGGTGTTCGGTTCCGCATGGACGATCTTTGCGCGATCTACGAAGCCGCGCAAACGCTCGGCCATCCTTGGGCCGCGATGGTGGGCCTTGCGATCCTGACGCGCGAAGCGATCGAGGAGGTACGCCAAATTCGGGGTACTGACATCGATTGGAAAACTGGCATCTGGCGAGTCGATCCGCCGATCACGCTCACACCGGAGATGCGAAATTTTTTGGAGCCCTATCGGCTCGCCAAAGGCTATTTCTTTCAATCGCCGCGCGTCCTGCACCCCAGGCCGATCAACTTCTATCGGGAGATATTGGAGCGGCTGCGCACCATTAGCGGCATCCCCGGCACCTGGACCATGCGCGATGTCCGCCGCGCCACCTTTTATATGCAAAGCAATGGACGAGAATGGTCACTTTTCTTTGCCGCCGAACTCGCCCGATGGCGGCGCGAGCGCGCCGGTGTCTATGACGTAGAGATATGAAGGAAAGCCACTGGCTCTTTGCCTCGATAGTTCATTGCATAATGTGAAACATCAGATGAAAAAGAAATATGCGCCGACGAGTCGGAACGATTCCGGTCAATGCCAATAGGCTGAAACAAGAAATCGTAACGGACCGAGCGCGCCGCGTCGCCACATGAAGCCAGCCGAGGCTGCAACGCGGTGAAGCACAGGAAACATTTGCGAAACAGGAAAGATGCCTCTTTGAAAAGCCGGTTTGTCTAGCCAAGTGCAGAAAAAGCGGCCGGCGTTATTGCCACCTGTTCGAGCGTTCGCGCCAAGATTTCGCGAAAGAACATGTAGTACAGCTTCGCCCCCGAAAAGCTCCGGGAATATTGCCAATCTTTTTATGGTCACCAGAGAATCGGCATTCGGATGCCTGTTATCGACTCAACGGGTCCGTATTTACGAGCATCAGCCACAACCAAGACCGGTGCCCCCTGAAACGTCAGCCCTCGGGCCGGGGTCGAGGCGCGTTCTTGTAAACATAAACCAGCACTCGGCACACCAAAACTGAGACGACAGCGCATTCATCCGCTTAAGATGAATCAGGAGACAGGATAATTCGGTTTGAACGCAGGAACAAAACCAAACGGTCAATCTTTGGAGAAATGAAAGGCCAATCTCAATACGATACTGGATCGAATGAATTGCAGGATAGGCACTACATAACAGGTAGGTTACAGATGCTCCTCGGGTCTGAGATCATCGGGCTTCGAGGGGCATTCCCCGTAAGGGCAATTCTCCCTGTCCTTCCGTAACCGCTCGATCTCCCGCCGCACCCGTCGCCATTTTCCCTGTTCGGAAGAGTCTGAGTAGCGCCACGCCCGATCCTCTTCGATAAAAACCATCTCTTCCGCTCCGACCCCGTACCTACGGAGGTATGCGTCAGCCTGCCGCCGGATCACTTCCCGCGCCAGGAGCCGGGGCCGGACCCATCCGGCCCATAGCTCCCACACCAAAGCTCCCCAGATCGGCGACAGGCACGCCACGATGCCTGCCCAAATAAGCCAGTTCATTCCGATCTCGCCCGAAATTATCTGAATTTAAGATAATCTATAAATCAGATTAATTGAAGTCCCCGCATCGGAAGAAGTGGGGCGGCGTTGCGCAAATCACTGGGATCGACGCGGCATAAGGCCTTGATCGACCTACTGATCCAGAAACGAGAAGCCGCAGGGCTGACACAAGCCGAATTGGCCGAGCGATTGGGAGAATATCAATCCTTCATCGCCCGGCTCGAAAGCGGTCAGCGCCGGGTCGATGTGGTGGAGTTCATCCGCCTTGCAGAAATACTGAGCTTTGATCCGGCGAAGGCGATTACGGCACTTAAGAAAATGCCGTGAGAATCGAGGCTCAGTTGATTGTGTATTCGCGCCACGGGATTGCATGGAGCGGTACCGAGGACATGAAGCGGGCAATGTCCGGTCGTCCATAAAAGGTCGGACTACCCCGCCCATCCTGAGCCATGAGAACCACCGGCACTCCAAAGACCGGTGTGAAACCACGTATTACGTTGGCAGCTTCCGAGCGGTTTTGAACGACATGAGGCTGCACAACCACGACGGCGAAGGTCTGGCCTTGCTCACGGATGACGGCTCCTTGAACGCGCATTGCTACCCCCCTACGCTGCCATCTTGGCGCTGCGGCTGTTGATCCAGTCCCACGCCTCCTGCGGTAGCCAGCCCTGATATTCGCGCGTGACGCCGATCACGAGGAAGAAGTCGTTCTTATCGACATGCGGCGCGAGCCGGTCCCAGATGCCCTGAGCGTTCAGCGACGTATCCACCAGCCAAGTCGAACCGAGATGATGCCACCAGACGCCGCAACTCTTGATGGCCTCGTAAAGCGCCTCGTAATTCTGACCCGGACGCTTCAGGTCGTAGTTGATCGCATAAATCACGTCTGGCCTCCTTGAGCCCATCGTTGACCTTGAGCGGCGAGGCCGGGAAGCCCCGGCCCGCGCCCACATTGAACCTCGCCGCGTCCTACTTCTTGTTCGGACGCTGCGTGAGAGCCGAGGCCGCCGCACTCTTGGCCGCCTTGCTCGAATTGGGGTTGCTCAGCACCTTCGCAGCCGCCGAAGCGGCCTTGGCACTGGTAACCTCCTTGTTGGACTTCGCCACCGAAATCACCTCCTTCCGAACTTCTTGGAGTTGACGATGCGGCTCAACTCAGCCGCCGCTTCACTTCCGCGATGAGGGCTTCGGAGCCGGACACCTCGAACGAGAGATCGCTCAGCCCACGCCCTTTCACAGTCACTTTCGGAGCCGCGCCCGTCTCGGGGTCGCGAATGCCTCGCAACTTCTGGGCAATGTTGTCTTGGACCTGCTTCAGCATCGCCCGCTCCAACTCATTGGCGATGTCGTTGGGCCGGACCTTCCGGCCATTCAGCTTGAATTCGATGTCGATCATGGTCTTCGATCCTTCCCGCCGATCCACCCACGTCCCTGTTGACGCGAGTCGTCGTTGAGGATAGAAACTATACGGACCGCGAAACGCTGTCAATATAGTTTCTATCCGGATCGAGGAGGGGTGATATTTATGGGTCAACAGCCGCCGAACCTGCGGTGGGGCATTGAGCAGCGGCTCGAATTCATCGAGTTCCGGCTGTTCTGGGAGGGCGGGGTGAACAGGTCCGATATCACCAGCTTCTTTGGCGTGTCCGTCCCGCAAGCGTCGAAGGATTTGAGCCACTATCAGGAGATCGCGCCGCACAACATGCGTTACGACCGCAGCCTGAAGCGGTACTTCGCGAGCGACCGGTTCAGCCCGCGCTTCCTACAGCCCGACGCGACCCGCTATCTCACGCAACTCAATTCCATCGCCCGTGGCGCGCTGACCGCCGCTGAGACCTGGCTTTCCGAAGTCCCGGATTTCGCCGCCGTCCCGCTTCCCCGCCGAAATATCGATCCGGCAGTTCTAAAGCGTGTCCTCGAATGTGTCCGTGAAGGACGTGCATTGGAGATTCGTTATCAGTCGTTGTCGGTCACGCGCCCAAAACCGCAATGGCGCTGGATCACGCCCCACGCCTTCGGCTTCGACGGGATGCGCTGGCACACCCGCGCCTTCTGTCACATCGACCGGCAGTTCAAGGATTTTCTTCTCCCCCGCATCCTTGACGTGAAGGAGGATGGCCCGGCAGGCGCAAAGCCCACCGACGATCACACTTGGATCGAAACGACCGAGATTGTCCTGAAGCCGCATCCGGCGCTGACGGAAGACCAGCAAAAAGTCGTCGCCACCGACTTCGGCATGAAGAAGGGGGAACTTCATGTCCGTGTGAAGCTCGCCATGCTCTACTATTTTCTCAAACGGCTGGGGCTCGACTTCGAGGAGCACGAGCGAGACCCGCAGCATCATCACATCGTGCTGGCCGATCCTAATTCCGTGCGCGCGTCGTTGGCTCGCGCCCAGTACAAGACAGAAGGTGCGAGCATTCAACAATGAGCGAAAAGAACAAAATGAAGTACGGTCCGAGCAATCCACATCCTCTGTCGCAAATGCGAACGGAGTTGGTCTGGGAGGGGAAATACGACGAGTTCGGCAATCGGCGTGAGGTGAATTCTGCATCCTATTCTATGCCGCTTCAACGCATTGAGGCCTTGGATTACCCACTGTCTCATGCTCAGGCGCAAGGTTCTCTTTTTGATGAGAAGAAAGCACACAAAGACTCATTCAGGAATCGCTTGATTTGGGGCGATAATAAACTCGTCATGTCGTCTCTAGTGTCTGATTTCAAAGGTGCCATCGATCTAATCTATATCGACCCGCCATTTGACGTCGGCGCTGACTTCACCATGAGAATTAGCATTGGCGACGATACCGATCAGATTGTGAAAGATCAGTCTTTACTTGAAATGGTTGCCTACAGGGATACTTGGGGACGAGGGCTTTCGTCCTACCTCCATATGATTTCTGAACGCCTTCAAGTGGCGAAGGACCTCCTGAGTGAGAAGGGAGCGATTTTCGTTCATTGCGACTGGCACGTCGGACACTTTCTGAGGTGCGTCCTAGATGACGTGTTCGGCCGAGACAACTTCAAGAATGAAATTATATGGTCGTATCGAAAATTTGGCCGCGTCATGGATTATTTCCCGCGCAGTCACGACAATATTTTCTTTTACTCTTTGGCTGACAATCACATGTTCAATCCGCAGTATGTTCCTCTCTCTGAAAGCACGCTGAAACGTTGGGGCGGCAAGAAGCGCGGAGGCAAAGACCCCTATAATCGCTACGCCACCGACGAGGACAGTGAAGGGGCAGCAATGCCCGACGTATGGGACATCCCGCTAACGATTGGCGCAAATCCGCAAAACACTGGATTTCAAACGCAAAAGCCAGAGGCCCTATTGGAGAGGGTCATCCTGGGGTGCTCGGCAGAAGACAGTATCGTCGCAGACTTCTTTTGCGGGTCGGGAACAACAGCGGCTGTTGCAGAGAAGCTAGGACGGAAATGGATTGCGTGCGACATCGGCCGCTTCGCAGTCCATACGACGCGAAAGCGGCTCATAGGTGTTCAGCGAGAACTAAATGAACAAGGCAAGTCATATAGGCCGTTCGATATCTACAATCTTGGCCGATATGAACGCCAATGGTGGCAGAAGGAAGCGCTAAAAGGGGCTGATGAAGAACACCGAGCATTGGTTCTGAAATTCTTCAGGGCAGAGGCTTTGCCAAACGCTCCATCGCCTCTCATTCACGGACGTAAGGCCACCGCCTTTGTGCATGTGGACGGAATCGACAGCATCTTTTCCCGCGAGGAAGTCAAGGAAGTTGCGCGAGCGGTCAAGGCGGCTGGCGGAAAGCAAGTACATTGCCTCGCGTGGGACTTCGAGATGGATATCAGGCAGGCCGTCGCCGGCATTGAAACCGAGCTTGATGTGAGGATCAGGCTTCATCGCATCCCGCGCGAAATCATGGAAAAGAACCGCACCGAAGTTCCACCATTCTTCGAAGTTGCGCTTCTTGAGGCAGAGCCAATTATTCGGAAAGCTTCGAAGGCAAAGACGGTTGAAATCAAGCTGAAGAATTTCCTGCCCAGTTTGACGGAGGTTCCATCGAAAGAACTGGAGGCGTTACAGGAGCGCGCTGTCCAAAGCGGCTTCGATTTCATTGACTTCTGGGCCGTCGATTTCGATTGGATGCCGAACCGGCCGTTCAACCATCACTGGCAGGACTACCGCACGCGGAAGGATCGCAGCCTCAAGACGGTGAGCGATGCCGAATTTTCCTACGACAGGCCCGGCAAGCATACGGCCTGCGTCAAGGTCGTGGATGTGTTCGGCTGCGACACCAGCATCACGGTGGAGATTGAAGTATGAGCGAGACCACCGCATCCGACAGCCTCGCCATCAATGCCGCAGCGCTCGAACCGCTGTTCGCCCCGTGGGAAGAGCCGAACAAGCATCGCGTCCGCGCGGAGAAGGGCCTGCCGCCCGAGATCAAGACCTATCGGCGGCAGTCGCCAATCCGCATGGTCAATCCGCTTCGCGCGGCTGTGAAGGAATGGCGGGAGCTTAACTATTTTGGAGCTAGCGACACGACGCGCGAGCTTCTGGCGCACTGGTTCGAGAGACCGCATCGGCTGATCGGCGGGACTGGCGAGGAATTCGACTTCCGCTATTATTTCTGCCAGCGCGAGGCCATCGAGACCTTCATCTATCTGATCGAGGTCCGGGGGATGCACTCGCTATCGTCCCTCATCTTCGAGTTCGGTGGACCGAACGCGGAGACCGAAGCGCTTGGCATCAAGCCCGAGGATGACGAGTGGGCGCGCTATGCCTTCAAGCTTGCCACGGGCGCGGGCAAGACCAAGTGCATGAGTCTTGCCATCGTGTGGAGCTACTTCCATGCGCTCAGGGAAAGCGGTTCGGAGATGGCGAAGCATTTCGTCATCATCGCGCCGAACCTGACGGTCTTCGAGCGGCTGAAGGAAGACTTCCGCCCTGAGGGAGGCGGTCCCGACATCTTCATGACAGACCCGCTCATTCCGACCGAATGGCGCGGGGACTGGAATTTCTCGGTGGTGCTGCAAGACGAGGCGAGCGGCGCAAGCACGGGCGGCGCGCTTTACCTCACCAATATTCATCGGCTGTTCGAGCCTCGCAGCGGAAGCCGTTCGGAGGCTGAGACTTACGATTGGGCCGGACCGGCGGTCTCAAAGTCCAAGGCACTCGATACGGGCGCTGAACTCCGCGACCGGATCACGTCCCATCAGCGCGTCATGCTTCTCAACGATGAAGCCCACCACGTCTGGGATCCCGGCTCGGCCTGGAACCAAGCGATTCGTTGGCTTCACGAGACGATCAGGAAGCGTTCCGGCAACGGACTTGTCGCGCAGCTCGATTTCTCGGCTACGCCGAAGGACAATCGAGGTCGCATTTTTCCACATGTCGTGTGCGACACGCCGCTAGGCGAAGCGGTCGATGCAGGCATCGTCAAGACGCCGATTATTGGGCGCACTAAGGAGCTTGTCGAACAAGCGCACGACGACGCGGCCTACCGCTACGAGGCACACCTGCGCCTTGGCTATGAGCGATGGAAGCGCAGTTGTCAGGAATGGGAAAAGAGCGGCAAGAGGCCACTGCTTTTCGTCATGTGTACGGACACCGAGGCAGCGAATCAGATCGCCAGCCGCTTGAACGCGGACAGCGTTTTCTCCGATTTGAACGGGAAGACAATCAACCTTCACACCAACCTCAAAGGCTCGGTCAAAAGAAGGAATATCGGCGGCCAGACCATCGAGGTTTTCGAGGAGAGCGAGAAGGACATCAACGACGATGATTTGAAGGCGATCCGGCGCATCAGCCGGGAGCTTGATCGCGGCGACAGTCCTTATTCCTGCATCGTATCGGTGCTGATGCTTCGGGAAGGATGGGACGTTCGCAACGTGACGACCATCGTTCCGCTCCGCCCCTATAGTTCGAAAGCGAACATCCTTCCCGAACAGACGCTCGGGCGTGGCCTTCGCCGCATGACTTCGCCCGGACAGGCGAATGAGCTTGTGACAGTCGTAGAGCACCCGGCGTTTTCCAGCCTCTACGAGCAAGAGCTTGAGCAAGAAGGCCTGCCCATCGAGGTTCTCGATACCGAGAAGGTGCCCGCGACGACGGTCACGATCTTCCCTGACGAGAACAAGGATTTGATCGCCCTCGACATCGTGCTGCCAGCGCTTTCGGCGGCCCACGAGATTCAGCCCAAGCTTGAAGGGATATCCATTGAGGATGTGAAGGCCGCGTTCCGACCGTACTCGCCGTTGCCCCTCGGGACCAAGGGCGACGTGGATGTGAAATATGAAGGACGGCACCTCATCACCAATGAGGTCGTCGAACAAATGAACATCAGCCTGCCGCTCCTACAGAACGGCATTACGGCTATTTCCTTCTACGTCCGCGAATTGGAGGCCGCGTGCAAGGTGCAATCGACCCATGCCGTTCTCGCGCCGCTCTTGCAGACCTTCCTTTCGGAAATCCTTTTCAGCGAGAAGGTGTCGCTGGTCGATAAGCGTTTGACCGGCAGGCTCGCAGATCAGGACGTGCGGGAGCACATCCGCGCCGTATTCATTCCGCTCATCCGAAGCCGGACCGTCAAGACGGAGAAGAGGCGCGCGGAAGGCACGGGCGCGCAGCTTCGCAACTGGAAGCCCTATCAGGCCACGCTTTCCGAGCGAAAGCCGGTCGAGAAAGCGAAGAACACGCTGTTCAATCTCGTCCCGTGCGACCAGTCGCTCGAAGTGGCGATGACATCGTTTCTCGACAACAGCGCGGATGTAAAGGCATTCGCCAAGAACGCAGGCCCGCAGGCGCTCCGCATTGACTACCTCACGCTAGATCAGCGTCTTGCGTTCTACCGGCCCGACTTTTTCGTGCGGATGGATACGGGCGAATACGCGCTTGTAGAGACGAAAGGGCGGCAGGATAGCGATGTTCCCCGCAAGGCGGCTGCCGCCGTCGAATGGTGCAAGGCTGCGTCGAAGAGCGGGACCAAGTGGCAGTACGTGTTCACGCCGCAGAACGTGATGGAGCGGCTGACCGGCAACAAGTTTGCCGATCTCGCGAGGGCGTGCGCTCCGGCCCTGCAAAACCTACTCAGCGAGACGACCAGGCAACCTGAGCTACCATTGTTCGAGGGGCGATCAGATAACGATGCGGAACAGTTCTTCACCAAGGAGGTGTTTGGTAGCCTGCCGCTCCGTGCCAAGAAGGCCGCAAACGATGCCTTGGAGCTTTACCGCTTCTTTGAGAAGAAGGAGGAAGTCCCGAATTTCGCCCCCGTCTTCAGCGCCCTCCTTGGCCCTTACGATGAGGCGTGCAAGGCAACGATTATCAAGCGGTTGCAGGACAAGATGCCCGCGACCCCGGTCGATCAGCGCGATTGGTTCGAGCCTTACATGGGCGACGCCGACAAAAGGAACCTAAAGCACTACGAAAACATGGCGAAGAACCTGAAGCGAGGACTGGTCTACGGCAATCCCCATTCCGTCATCGGCTTGCTACGGTCTTGCCTGGATTTTGCCCTGAACGACAGGTCCAAGATCGGTGGTGTTTTCGAAGCCGTCAATACGGCGTTCCGCTTTGACGGCGCGCGTTCATTCCTCGAACAGGTGTCCGCGGTCAACGATTTCCGCAACACCTACGTCGCGCACGCCGAGAAGGAGCTAAAGGACGCGGCTGTCGCAGAAAGGAACTTGAAGTCATGGATCATTACCTTGTCCGCGATCGTCAGTAAATGACGCTTAACGTACATTAGGCCGGGGTCTGGTCATGCCTGTCAGAAAACGCGGAAACGTTCTTGAAAAATGGGAAGTTTCGCTAATAAAGGCGATGGACGCGCGAGGCAATTGGCGGAATGACCAGGACATTCTCGCCTATTTCACAAGGCCTACCCGTTCGATCAATCACCGTGCGATTGGGGAGGTCAGAAAGAAGAAAAAGCATGTGGCGGTGAAAGCCGCCTCGGATGAAGTGCTTGATGAATTTCTAGCGACGTGGCCAGACATCGACCATCAGACAGGCCTGAGTATTCGAGGCGATGAACTTCTCATAAAAGCACGAGAAGCGATGATTGCGGCCGTACATATTTTCAATGGGGCCGGCCTGACGTTTCGAGCCGAGTTGTTCGTCGTTACCAGTATTATTGCGTGGACCTATTTGTTTCACGCATGGTTTCGCCGCGAAGGCATCGATTACCGATACCGGAAAGGCGACGGCACGATTCAGAAGACAAAACACGGTGAGGATTGCTATTGGGAACTAGGCAAGTGCATTCGCCACGCACGATGCCCAGTTGCCAAGGGCGTAATTATAAATCTCGACTTCTTGCTTGAGCTTCGACATGAAATCGAACATCGCTCAACCAATCGAATAGATGAGGCCGTTAGCGCCAAGTTGCAGGCTTGCTGTATCAATTTCAACGATTCTATCAAGACACTTTTTGGCCCGCAATACGGGCTTGAGCGCCGGCTACCGATAGCACTTCAATTCGTTACGTTCAGTTCGGACCAGCGCGCCGTACTAAAGAAGGCAGGCTCGCTACCTGCCCACATCGAGACCATGATGGACGCCTTTCATCAAGGACTCACGGAGGAAGAGCGGGCCGATCCTCACTTCGCGTACCGAGTTGCGTTTGTCCCCAAGACTGGCAACCGCACCTCTAACGCCGATCTTGCGGTAGAATTCATCAAGCCCGGCTCTGAGGAAGCTCGCGAGATAAATAGCGTTCTTCTCAAAGAGGTAGACAAACGCCGGTACACAGCAACGCAAGTTGTGGAGCTTATGCGCGCAGAGGGCTATCCGCGTTTCAGTCAGCAGAACCATACCAATTTGTGGCGGTCGCTTGATGCAAAGAACCTAGCCAAAGGCTTTGGGCGAGTTGGCGATTACCGCAACACATGGGTTTGGTATGATTCGTGGCTTGCTCGCGTTCGAGCACATTGCCAGGAGCAGGAAGATCGATACAGGTAACGGGCTCCGGCTCACCAAGGAAAGCCTGTTCGCATTTCCTCCTCGCCGCCTTCCTTCGCTTGTGCGAAGGCGGCTCCGAGGAAAGCGAACAATACCTGTATATAGCGCTCTAACTTTCCTCTATGTGGATGTGTGCCACGCGAGATCGCTTCGGGATGCTTTCGCCATTCGGCGTTGCGCGATCTGGGACGATCACTCTTCGCGTGCCGCTTCCCCGGCCGGGTTCGCCCTTGGCCTACCCGAAGCGCATGTCTGCCCGCCCGGCTCCCCGGAACCCCGAAATTCGGTCTGTCAGTCGCCGTAAGTGGCTTTGCCCAAAAGCGAAAATTTTCCGCGTGGCGACCCGGTGGCGACCAGACGGAAAATGAAAAGGCCGCCTTGCGAGCGACCATTCGTAACTACCTGATTTTATTGAGAAACCTGGAGCGGGCGAGGCGAATCGAACGCCCGACCCTAACCTTGGCAAGGTTATGCTCTACCCCTGAGCTACGCCCGCACTCCAAGAGGGCGCGTTATGGCCTATCGCCCCGGCGGATTCAAGCAGCAATTCC
>DASZVO010000016.1:0-15484 GCA_035547015.1 Rhizomicrobium sp.
GGATTTCCGATGACGATCAAGGCCTATCTTGCGGGGCCCGAGGTTTTTCTGCCCAACGCCGCCGAGATTGGCGAGCACAAGAAGCAGATCTGCGCGCGACACGGCATCACGGGCCTTTTCTCGCTGGACAGCGGGGTGGAGTTGGCCGGCAGGACGCCTGAACAGATCGCGCATGCCATTTTTTCCGGAAACATCGCGCTTATGGAGCAGGCCGATCTGCTGATAGCCAACATGACCCCTTTCCGGGGGCCGTCGATGGACGCCGGAACGGCTTTTGAAGTGGGGTTTTGCACCGCGCGGAACATGCCCGTTTTCGGCTATACCAACGTCGCCGAAAAGCTGATCGCGCGCGTGGCCGGCGCGCGCCGGAACGACGGTGTTCTGGTGGACGAATACCGAATGGAGATCGAGGACTTCGGATTTCATGAGAACCTGATGATCGAGGTTCCGGCCCGGGAATCAGGACGGCAGATTTTCGCGGGCGCCGTGCCAAAGGAGCAGGTTTTTACCTGCCTGTCGGTTTTCGAGATCGCAGTGCGGCATGCCGCGGAATCATTTACACGGACAGGCGCCGTCTGCCTTCCACCATGACGCAACTGTTATCTGCAGGTTTTGTTTGCGCTTTTGTTGAGCGCGCGCTGCCGCCCCGCTAGCGTCGGAAGGTCACCCGGACCCGATTCGCGCCATGCGGTTTGCCGCCAAAGCAGATTTCAGAGCAATTTTCCGGCCCGCGCTTGCAGCTGCGGCCTGTCTGGCGGCGGCGTCCTGCGCCACCGCGCCCAAACCGCCGCCGCCGCAACAGCCCGTCGCAGTGCCGCCCAGCGCAGGCGTCTACAAGATCGGACAGCCCTATCAGGTGGACAATGTCTGGTACTATCCACGCGAGCAGCCCGATTATGACGAGACGGGCATCGCCTCGTGGTACGGCCCGGATTTCTATGGGAAGCGTACCGCCAACGGCGAGATGTATGACGGCGATCTGCTGACGGCCGCGCACAAGACCCTGCCCATGCCGGTCAATGTGCGGGTCACCAATCTGGATAACGGAAAGTCGCTGGTTGTGCGGGTCAACGACCGCGGCCCCTATGCGCGAGGCCGGATCATCGACCTGTCTAAGCGTGCCGCCGAGTTGCTGGACGTGGTGCAGACCGGTACGGCGCGGGTGCGCGTGACCTACCTCGGCCGTGCCGATCTGGGGCCGGGCGCGCCGCCGGCTCCGGAGACGCCGGTGGAGGTCGCCAACGCGTTGCCGGCGGCCCCCAGCGGCAAAGTCGATACCTCTGCGCTTGGAATCGTGCCCGGCGCCGCGGTGGCGCCGCCGGTGCGGGAATCCGCCATGCCCGCGCCCGCGCCAATTCCGGCCCGGATGTTTGCGGACAATGAGCCCACGGGGCGGGTGACACGGGTTCCGGTCCCTGCCGTGACGCATCTCTACATCCAGCTGGGAGCCTTCTCGCGGCTGGCGAACGCCAAGGCGCTGCTCGGCAAGGTTGGCGGGGACCTGCGGATTTCGACCCTTCAACGGGGCGGACAGACCCTCTATAGAGTGCGCAGCGGTCCGCTCGCGACGGTTCAGGAAGCCGATGCCGCCCTGTCCCGCATCACCGGCGCGGGCGCCAACGATGCCCAGATCGTCGTGGATCAATAACCCCTCGGAGACGCCATGCCTCGCCGCCTTCTTCCGCTTCTGTCCATCCTGCTGACGCTGGCCCTGCCCATCGCTGCGCGGGCGGCCATCGAGACCAGCGCCGAGCACGCATTGCTGATGGACGCTCAGACCGGGCAGGTGCTGTGGCAGAAGGATGGCATGACGCCGATGCCGCCGGCCTCGATGTCGAAGCTGATGACCATCGATCTTCTGTTCCAGCGGCTGAAGGACGGGCGGGTCAAGCTGACGGATACGTTCCCGGTATCACAGCGTGCCTGGGCGACGCAGGGCTCGAAGATGTTCGTCGAACTGGGCGCGCGCATCCCGGTGGAATCCCTGATCCGCGGCATCATCATCCAGTCGGGCAACGACGCCTGTATCGTCGTGGCAGAGGCGCTGGGCGGCACGGTCGAGGGCTTTGTCGGAATGATGAACAAGCGGGCCAAGGAGCTTGGCCTGAACCAGTCCACCTTCGTAAACCCTGACGGCTTGCCCGATCCGCCCGGCCAGCTGATGAGCGCGCTGGACCTGGCCAAGCTGTCACGTCACATCATCAATGCCTATCCCGAATACTATCATTACTTCAGCGAGCGCGAATTCGTCTGGCACAACATCCACCAGCCCAACCGTGACCTGGTCCTGGGAAGCCTGCCGGGTGCCGACGGCCTGAAAACCGGTCATACCGACGCTTCGGGCTATGGCATCACCATCTCGGTCAAGCGGGGCGACCAGCGCCTCATCCTGGTTCTGAACGGATTGCGCTATCCCCAGTATCACAATGACTATTTTCCCAATATCCGCCGCGCGGAAGAGGCCGGGCGGGTGATGGATCTGGCCTTCCGCGAATTCCGGTCCTATCGCGTGCTGAATGCGGGTCAGGTCGTGGGAAGCGCGCCAGTCGCAGGCGGCAAGGCGGACAGCGTGCCGGTGACGGCGGGAAAACCGCTCAGCGTCACCATGCAGGTGGATTCGCACGACAAGATGAAGACCCAGCTCAAGCTCGATCCGGGCCTCAAGGCGCCGGTGGCGGCCGGTCAGAAGGTGGGAACGCTGGTCCTGACCGCACCGGATTTTCCCACGCTCACCGTGCCGGTCTATGCGGTGCAGCCGGTGGCAGAGGTGGGTCTTTTCGGGAAGCTGTGGCAGGCTGCCGTGCGCATGATCTGGAAAAAATAGGCATGACCGGCCGCTTCATCACCCTGGAAGGCGGTGAAGGCGCCGGCAAGTCCACCCAGGTACGCCGGCTGGCGGCAGCGCTGGAGGCGCGCGGCGTCGCCGTGTTGACCACGCGGGAACCCGGCGGTTCGCCGGGCGCAGAGGAAATACGCAAGCTTTTGGTGGAGGGTGAACCGGGCCGCTGGGACGCCATCACAGAGACGCTGCTGGCCTATGCCGCCCGGGCCGACCATGTGGCGCGCACCATCGGCCCCGCCCTGATGGCGGACAAATGGGTGATCTCGGACCGCTTCAGCGATTCCACTTTCGCCTATCAGGGGGTGGGGAGGGGGCTGGCGCGCGAAACCATCCGGCGGATCGACAGCGCCGTGCTGGATGATTTTGCGCCCGACCTCACGCTGATCCTCGATCTGGACGTGGAAACGGGCCTCGGGCGTGCACTGGCGCGAAGCGGCGCGGAAACGCGGTTCGAGAAGTTCGGCCCCGATTTCCATCAGCGGCTGCGCCAGGCGTTCCTGGATATCGCGCGGCGCTTTCCCGACCGGTGCCGCGTGATCGATGCCTCGGGCAGCGAGGATCAGGTGGCTGAGGCAATTTTCGCCGCCGTGGCGGGACGTTTCGATCTATAACCCCTTATGGCCAAGCGTTCCGCCTCTATCGGGTCTGCCGACAGCGACTGTGTCGAGGGTTTCGATCACCCGCGCGAAACCTTTGCGCTGCTGGGTCAGGATGCCGCCCTGGACAATGTGGCGCGGGCCATCCGGTCCGGGCGGCCGCCGGGGGCATGGCTGATTTCGGGTCCACCCGGGATCGGCAAGGCGACCCTGGCCTATCGTATCGCGCGTTACCTGCTGGCCTATGGCGCGACCGATGCGGGGCCGGCGGATTTGTCCGTGCCCGAGGATCATCCCGCAGCCCGCCAGATCGCGGCCCAGGCCCATCCGGGTCTGCTGGTGCTCCGGCGCGCGGTCAATCCCAGGACCGGCAGGCTGATGACCGTGCTGTCGGTGGACGAGATCCGGCGGCTTGCGGATTTCTTCGGCATGACCAGCGGCGCGGGCGGATGGCGCGTCGCCATCGTGGACAGCGCCGACGACATGAATGACAACGCCGCCAATGCCCTGCTCAAGATGCTGGAGGAGCCGCCGGCGGATGCCCTGTTGCTCCTGCTGTCGCATGCGCCGGGCCGGCTCTTGCCCACCATTCGTTCGCGCTGCCGGCGGCTTGACCTGCGTCCGCTGGACGACGCGACTCTGGAACGGGCGCTGGCGCGCTATCTGCCGGAAGCCGGCGCCGCGGAACGGGCGGCGCTGACGCGGCTGGCCGACGGGAGCATCGGCGCGGCCCTGACGCTGGCGTCGGGCGACGGCGCGGCGCTGGCCGAAGAAGCCGACCGTCTGATCGATCAGGCGCGTGCGCCCGACATATTGGCCCTGCTGGCGCTGGGCGAGAAGTTGTCGCGCCTGCGCGATGGACTGGATCTGTTTGGAGGTTTTCTTGCGGCCGCGCTGGCCAGGCGCATTCGCGTGCGCGCGCATCAGGGCGGGCCGGGGCTTGACCGCTGGATGCTTGATCGCTGGATGCAGGCGCAGGCGCGCATCGAGCAGCAATTCGCCCGCGCCAGCGGGCTCAATCTGGAGCCGCGCCAGACCGTCCTGACGGCCGCGCGTGATCTGGCGGGCGTGGCGCGCATGGGACCGCTGTGATGCTTGTGGACAGCCATTGTCATCTCGATTTTCCCGAATATGCGGGACATGTGGACGATGTGATGGGGCGCGCCCGCGCCGCCGGTGTAGGCGTCTGTGTCAGCATAGGCACGGAACTGGCTCGCTTCCCCAGTGTCAGGGCGGTGGCGGAAGCGCATCCGGACGTCTGGTGCAGTGTCGGCGTGCACCCCCATGAGTCCGAAAAGGAACCCTTGGGCGATGCGGCGCGTCTGATCGCCGAGGCTGCGCATCCAAAGGTGGTCGGGATCGGCGAGACCGGCCTCGATTACTATTACGAGCATTCTCCGCGTGCGCCCCAGCAGGCCAATTTCCGGGCGCATATCGCGGCGGCGCGCGAAACCGGCCTGCCGCTGATCGTACACACCCGTGATGCCGATGACGACACCATCGCGGTCCTTCAGGACGAAATGGGCAGGGGCGCTTTCACCGGATTGATCCACTGCTTCACCGGCACGCAAAGGCTGGCGGATGCCGCGCTTGACATGGGCTTTTACATTTCCGTCTCAGGGATCGCGACGTTCAGGAATTCGCAGGGCTTGCGCGACGTGTTGAAGACCGTGCCGCTGGAGCGGCTGCTGGTGGAGACGGACGCGCCATTTCTCGCCCCGGTACCGCACCGGGGCAAGACCAACGAACCGGCCTTCGTCGTGCACACCGCCGCGCTGCTGGCCGAATTGAAGGGGATTTCGGCCGCGGCGCTGGCCGCAGCCACGACCGGGAATTTCTTCCGCCTGTTCACCAAAGTCTCTCGCCCTATATGACGATTGAGGTGCGCATCCTGGGCTGCGGGTCTTCGGGCGGCGTGCCGCGCCTGGCGGAGGGCGGACCCAATTGGGGCGCATGCGATTCCGCCAATCCCAAAAACCGTCGCAGCCGCAGTTCCATCCTGGTGATGCGGCGCGGCGAGGAGGGCGAAACCCGTGTGTTGGTCGACACGTCGCCGGACCTGCGCGAACAGCTTCTGGCGGCGCGCGTCGGCCGGTTGGACGGCGTGCTGATCACCCACGACCATGCCGACCAAACCCATGGGATGGACGACCTGAGGGTGCTGGTCCTGCAACAGCAGGGCCGCAAGCTCGACCTCTGGACCGATGCCTTTGCGCTGGCCAGCCTCAAGCGCAAGTTCAGCTATGTGTTCGAAACGCCTCCGGGCCGTGATTACCCTCCGATCCTCAACGGCCACGAGTTGCGGGAGCCGTTCGCGCCGTTCGAGGTGCACGGTCTTGGCGGGCCGCTGCCGGTACAGGCTTTCGGGCAGGGACATGGCCGCATTCGCAGCCTGGGCTTTCGCTTCGGCCCTGTGGCCTATTCCCCGGATGTGGATGTTCTGGACGATGCGGCCTTCGCCGCGCTCGAAGGCGTCGAATGCTGGATCGTGGATGCCCTGCGCCGTGCGCCGCATCCAAGTCACGCCCATCTGGCACGCACACTGGAATGGATCGCGCGTGTCAGACCAAAGCGGGCCATCCTGACCGACATGCACATCGACATGGATTACGATACGTTGCGGCGGGAACTGCCGGCAGGCGTCGAGCCGGGCTATGACGGAATGGTCGTCAGTTTCTGATCACTGCGTACCGTTCGCATCCTCGGCATAGTTGTGCTGCATGGTCGGGCTGCGGTTGAACGCGATGCGCGTGTCCACCTGGCCCGGGGCGAAGCTGGCCCGATGCCAATGGCCCGGCAGCGCCAGAACCACATCGCCGGGACCGGCCGTCAACAGGCCGGCGCCTTCCATCAGATAGTCGATCTTGCCTTCCGGAATGAACCAGAACTCGTCATTGGCGATATGGAAATGCCCCTTGTTGCTGTCGGGCGGCGTGGGCACGCCCGGTCCACGGATGACGGCGGCCTGGTTGTCGTGGTCCTTGACGAAGAAGGTCAGCCGCGCGCCGTCGCCCTTGGGATGTGCCGCAACGATGTCCTTGAAGAAGTCCAGATACGGCCGGTTGGTTTCGGTATAGCTGTCCATGCCGCCTCCCACGAGCGTGGGCGGATAGCTGACCTTGACATAATGCTGACCACCGCGCGGTGGAGGCTGTGTGTCGCCCGGCATGACGGGATAGGACGGAAGCGCGCCCGCTCGTGTGACCTCAAAACGCAAGGACGGCTCGCTTCCCAACGTCTCCATGCTGTAGGGCACACGCAACGGCACCTGCACCAGAAACCCCTTGGTTGCGATGAAGGGCTGTTGGCCCTGAATGGTGAAGCGGATTTTTCCATTCCACACGATCCAGACCGTGCGGTCGTCGCCATAGAATTGCGTGCGGGTCTTTTCGCCCGGCGCCATCTGGACCCACCTGGCATCATAGCGATCGGTCAGCAACACCTGTTCGGTCCAGCTTTTCTGGCCCTTGTGCCTTGCCAGCACCTCCGCCAGCCGCGTGACCGGCCTGTTGGGACCGGCATAGGCTTGCGGATGGTCAGGTTTGGGCGCCCAGTCGAGATGGATTTTCCGCTCCTGGGCGAGCGCGGGAAGGGCGAGCAGGGCAAGGGTGCAAGCCGCGATCCTGAGGGCATGTTTCATCGTGTCTTCACCTACTGCCTGCCGTCGGCGTCTTCGGCAAAATTGTGGAACAGAAGCGGGCTGACGTTGAAGGAAAGCCGCGTATCCATCTGTCCCTTGGCCCAGCTTGCGCGATGGAAGCGCCCGGGCGGCACGAATACGATGTCGCCTGCGTTCGCGGTAAGAAGGCCAACGTCTTCGATCAGGTAATCGCACTTGCCTTCCAGAATGAACCAGAACTCGTCGTCGCCGATATGAAAATGACCGCGATTGGTGGGCGGCGGCGTGGGCACGCCCTGGCCCCGTATGATGTTGACCAGGTTGGCCTCGTCGGCGACCACCAGATGGTCCTTTGGCCCATGGGCCGGATCGGCGGCCACCACGTCCTTGAAGAAATCGCGATAGGGGCGGTTGACTGCGTCATAGGTGTCGGGCGCGGTCGGCGTGCTGATCTTGATGTAATGACTGCCCGGCGGATCGGCAGGTTTGGGCTGGTCGCCCGCATAAAGCGGCAGGATGCCCGCATGCTTGACCTCGAAGCGCAACGATGGCTCGTCTCCCACCGTCTCCAAGCTGTAGCGCACGCGCTGCGGCACCTGCACCAGGAAGCCTTTGGTCGCCACGAAGGGCTTCTGGCCTTCAATATTGAAACGGATCTGGCCGCTCCAGACCACCCACACCACGCGGTCGTCGCCGTAATAGAGGGTCGGCGTTTTCTCGCCGGGCGCAGACTGGATCCACTGGGCGTCGTACCGCTTGGTGAGGATCACCTGCTCGTGCCAGCTTTTCTGGTTCTTGTGGCGGGCCAGCACGTCGGGCAACCGGGTCACGGGCCGATTCCGGCCATAGGACGGCAGTTTGTCCGGCTTGGGAGACCAGGCATACCAAGCGGTGCCTGACTGTTGCGCCAGCGCCGGCATCGCCAGCAGGGCCACGGCGCAGCCGAGCGCCACCTTCTTCACCAGACGCATGTGATTCCAACCCCTGTCGCAGATATCCGTCAGCCCAGCGCCTTCAATTGCGCAACGCCGGCCCGAATCCGCGCTTGCTGTTCGTCGCTCAAAGCCACATGCGGCGGCCGGGCATGGGTGGTGCGGCCGTTGCCCATCCGGAGATTCAAGGCAACGCGGATCGCATTGTAGTTGGAATCATAGCCGTTGGCCTGCATCAGCTTCGTGGCCTGGGTGAGCTTGTCGAACTCCGGCTGGGGATCCCGGCCCGCGTGGTGTGCCGCAAAGATGGCCGCTACTTCCTTGGTATAGACATTGCCGGAACCCAGGATCACGCCATTGCCGTGCTTCAGTGCGGCCAGCAGATTGTTGTCGGTGCCTGAAATGATGTTCAGGCGCGATGGCGTCTGGGTGGAAAAGGCTTCGAACTCCTCCGGCACGCCGTTGGAGTTCTTGACGCCGATGAACTGGGGATGCTCCGCCAGCTTCTGGATCACACTCACATCCACCGGTACGCCGGTGACCTTGGGGATATGGTAGTAGCGGACGGGCGTCTTCACCTTGTCGAAGATCAGGTTGAAATATTCCACCACGCCTTCGCCCTTGGGGTTCTTGTAGTAGAAGGGCGGCTGGATCAGCACGCTGTCCGCGCCGATGGCTGCCGCGTGCTGGCTGAGTTCGATGGATTCCTTGAAGTTCGGCGTGCCCGTGCAGATGATGATGTCCAGGCCGTTCTTGTTCTTCATCGCCGTCTCGGCAATCTTCTTGCGCTCCGCCGCCGAGAAAGAAGGGCCTTCGCCATTGGTGCCCAGGACCAGAATGCCGTCAGCACCCTGGGACTTCCACCAGGCCATGTATTCCCGATAGGCCGCAGCGTCGAACTCGTAGTTCTTGTCGCAAGGCGTCACCGCCGCGATCCAGAACTTGTCCTTGGCCTGGGAGACGGGAGCCGATATCGCCGGGTTGACGCCTGCCGCGACTGCGGCACTCGCTGCACCCATGCCGACAAACATCCTGCGTGTGGTGTCCATGATCGCCTCCCGGGCCGTCTTTTTGGCGGCTTTTCGCCGCTGCGCTTTACCTGTTGCGCAAAATCTCACTTTTGCCCATGCCTGTAAACGCGATCACTGGGGCATGCAGCCGGCTTTCTGTCGCAATTCTTCGCGGCGGCGCCGTAGTTGCTGCATCGCAGCAGAGGTGGATATCCAACTGTTTGCGATATCACCGCCGGCACTTGACTTACTGTCACGCGCGGCCAAACGTCAGGCCCGCAAGCTGTTCAGGTTCTTTTGGGGGAAGTGTTCATGTCGAAGGGTTTTCATCGCCGCCATTTCATCGTGACGGCGGCGGCTGGAGCCGCAGTGGCCTACGCGCCGGGTTCCGCGTTCGCTGCGGGCAGCACGGGCCGGCACACGCCGCTCGACCCGGTCAATCCGGACATGTTCTTCGGCACTACCGGTTCGATCTGGGGCGAGGCGGGAATCGGCGCCACCAAGGTCTACGATACCGAGCAGGCCATACGCCATATCGCAGCCTGCGGCCTGCAGGGCATCGAGCCCTATGCTGCCGGTATCGAAAAGTACCGCGCCAATCCGGCTGAACTGAAGAAGATCTGTGACGACAACAACATCACCTTCATCGACGCGTCGAACGGCGAAAAGGGCCAGTCCACCAATTTCATTGATCCGGAGCAGATCCCCAAGACGATCGCGGACCATGTCGCCTTCTGCCGCGATTTCCTGGTGCCGATGGGCAGCGATCACTGGAAGATCAACATGGGTGCGCGGCCCAAAGGCGGCCCCAGCGACGATCAGCTCAAGCGGCTGGCCGATACGCTGAACCAACTCGGCCGCCAGACCATCGCAATGGGCGTGCGGCTGGCCCCGCACCCGCATATCTGGGGGCCGCTGGAACGCGAGGCCGAGATGCGCCGCGTGATGGAACTGACCGATCCGAAATATGTCTGGCTTACCGCCGATACCGGCCATCTGACGCTGGGCGGCGGCGATCCGGCGCAGATCATAAGCGATTACTTCCCGCGGCTGGCCGAGGTCCACCTGAAGGATACCTACGCCAAGTATCGCGGCAACAAGCAGACGCCGACGCCGGAGATGCATGCCCAGGCCAGCGTCTATCACAATCTGGGCGGCGGCGGCGTCGATTTCACCGCAGTCTTCAAGGTGCTGCGCGACAAGCACTTCAAGGGCTGGGTGGTGTTCGACGTGGACGGCCCGCGCAAGGGCGACGACGGCTTCGATGCCATTGGCGGCAATATGCAGGTGGCGGTGGATGACTATATCGCCCACAACATAAACTATCTGCGCGACGTGCTGGGCGTGAAGCTGCCGCCGCAACCGTAATTGCGGGAACAGGGCAGGGGAGCGACATGCAGCAGCGCGCGCGAAACATCCTTGTGGCGGCATTGATGCTGGCGTCGCCACCGGCACTTGCGGCGGACTTCGAGGCCGAACTCGATCCGGCGCCGTTCGATGCATCAAATCGCGCCGACGTGATAGGCAGTATCGGCAATGTCACCGCCAGGCTGGAAGGTGACAGGCTGACGGTCAGCGGTACATTCTCGAAGATGGCGTCACCGGCGACGGGGGCGTCATTGCGCGTTGGTCTTGCCAAGGGCGTACCGGGCGAATCCATCGGGACGTTGACTGTCACCCACGCGCCCGAAGGGACGGTATCGGGCTCCGTAACGCTGAACGGTGACCAGGTCGCGGCGCTTCAAAAACAGGCGATCTATGTCCGCATCGACAGTGAAAAGGCGCCGGACGGCAACCTGCAGGGGTGGCTGGAATCCGGGAAGGAATGATCCGGGGAAAATGATGTCTCGCACGGGAAGATTTCTGGCCGGCACGGTCATGTTCTTGGGGCTGGGCGGCACCGCGTTCGCACAGGGGACCGGACCATTCACGGCCGCCCAGGTGGAAGCGGGTCACGCCGCTTATGCGCAAAGCTGCGCGGGCTGCCACCGCGCCAATCTGGTCGGTGGTGGCGATGCGCCGGCACTGGGCGGTAGCGGGTTCATGAGCAACTGGGGCAGCCGCTCCGTCGCGGATTTCTACAAGTTCATCCAGAGCTCGATGCCGGCGGGCGCGCCGGGCAGTCTGAGCGAAGACGCCTATACCAGCATCACCGCCTACATCCTGGCCGCCAATGGCGCGAAAGCTGGTGTAGCGCCCCTGACCAGCAGCAGCAGCGTCAGGATAGGCAGTGTGGCGACCGGGCAGGTCGTTGCCGATCTCGCCAGAGCGTCGGCAAATGGGCCGAAGACCGTCAATGACGCGCCGCTGACCCGCCGCACGGATCTGATGCCGCCGCCCTTCCAGCTGGGTCATACCGTAAAGGGCACGGTGAAAAATTATGTCGACGTCACCGACGAGATGCTCACGCATCCGCCGGACGGTGAATGGCTGATGTATCGCCGGAACTATCAGGGCTGGAGCTATAGCCCCCTCAAGCAGATCAATACCGGCAACGTCAGGCAGCTGCAGCTCAAATGGGCCTGGAACATGAACGAGGGCGGCGCCAGCCAGGTCACCCCCATCGTTCATGCCGGCGTGATGTTCCTTTCCAACACGTCCAACACGGTGCAGGCGCTCGATGCGCGGACCGGCGAACTGATCTGGGAAAACCGCATCGGTCCCGTGTCGGTGATCGCCTATGGCGGCACGCGCAGCCTGGCCGTTTATCGCGACAAGGTCTATGTTGCGACCACGGATGCGAAGATCCATGCGCTCGACGCGCGCACCGGCCGCATCGTGTGGGAGCAGGCGCTGGGCAATCCCAACAATTCCAATACCGGCGGCGTGATGGCGATGCGCGGCAAGGTGCTGACGGGGCTTACCGGCTGCGACAACTATTCGCTCAACAACTGCTATATCAGCGCCTTCGACGCCGATACCGGCAAGCCCGCCTGGAAATTCTACACCACCGCGCTGGAAGGGCAGCCCGGCGGCGATACCTGGAACGGCCTGCCGAACCTTCTGCGCGGCGGCGGCGATACCTGGATCGCCGGCACCTATGATCCCGAACTCAACACGACCTATTGGGGTGTGGCCCAGACCAAGCCCTGGTTCCGCGCCAGCCGCAAGACCTATGGCGCGGCCACGCTCTACTCCAGTTCCACGCTGGCGCTTGATCCGGATGACGGCAAGCTGAAGTGGTACTTCCAGCATGCGCCGGGGGAATCGCTTGACCTGGATGAGGTGTTCGAGCGCGTTCTGATCGATCACGGGCCGCAAAAGACGTTGATGACCATCGGAAAGCCGGGCCTTCTCTGGAAGCTTGACCGCGTCACCGGCAAATTCCTGGCGGTCAAGGAGACGATGTTCCAGAACGTCTTTGCCCATATCGACCACAAGACCGGCGAACTGACCTACCGCCAGGACATTCTCGACCAGAAGACCAACCAGTGGCTTTCCTCCTGTCCGGGACCGGAAGGCGGCCATGATTGGCAGGCAACCAGCTATAACCAGCCGACGGATCTTCTGATCATACCGCTCAGCCAGAGTTGTGTGATGATCCAGGGCCATGATGTGGACCAGAAGCTGGGCGGCGGCGGAACGGCGGCGTCCCAGAAATTCTTCTTCATGCCGGGCACACACCAGAACATGGGCAAGCTGGTGGCCTATCGCACCAGCGACATGAAGGAGATGTGGGCCTGGCAGCAGCGGGCGCCATTCCTCACGGCTGTGCTGTCAACCGGCGGCGGCATGGCTTTCGTCGGTGACTTCGACCGCTATTTCAAGGCGGTGGACGTGAAGACCGGCAAGGTGATCTGGCAGACCAGGCTGGGCAATACGGTACAGGGCTATCCGGTCAGCTTCAGCCTGGACGGCAAGCAGTATATCGCGGTTGCGACCGGTCTTGGCGGCGGCAGCCCGCAGCAGAAGCCCACGGCGCTGCTGGACGAGGTGCACCGCGCCCCGACCGGTCATGTGCTGTACGTATTCGGCCTTCCCGACTGATGAAGATCTATCGCGCACCCCGGCCGGCCGGCATGTGCAGGGTGACGATGATCAGCTCGCCCTGCACGTCGCGATACCAGTGCGGCGTGTTGGCGGGCACCATGATGTAGTCTCCCTTGCCTACCTTGCGCGGCGAGCCGCCCTCGATGGCGCTGCCCGACAGGGTCGTGGCGCCGGGCGCTGCCGGCTTGATGCCGACAAGCGTGCCGCCCGTGACCAGCGTGCAGCCGCCGCTCACCACTTCGATCAGTTCGGCCTCGGTCGGGTGGATGGTGGGTGGCGTGTCCGTGGTGCGGTATTCCAGTTGCACCGGATAGCCGGGCGCCGATACCAGCAATTCGGACGTGTTGCCGCTTTTGTGCGCGGCCTTCGCCTTGGCGATTGCCGCCTGCACCTCGGTGGCGGAGGCATACTCTTTCACCGGTGGCGGTGCGGGCTGTGCCAGTGCGGGTGGCGCCGTCAGCAACAGGGCGAGCGGAAGCAGTTTCTTCATCGCATACCTCCCGGAAGCAAACACGAAAGAGAAGGGCCGGTTTCGCAACCGGCCCTTGTCGTCCTATTGCCGCGCGCCCGCGTCGGCATCGAAATTGTGCATGCCTTCTGGCCGCGGATTGATTGCGATGCGGGTGGACATGCCGTTGCCCGCCCAGCTGGCCCTGTGCCAGCGGCCCTGCGGCGCATAGACCACGTCGCCCACCTGGGCAGTGAATACCGGCAGGCCTTCCATCTTGTAGTCGATGGAGCCCTCGGCCACGACCCAGAACTCGTTATAGTCGATGTGGAAGTGCCCCTTGTTGCTGTCCGGCGGCGTAGGCACGCCGTGGCCGCGGATGATATTCATGAAATTGTTGGCGTCGCGCACAAAGGCATGGTCACCCTTGGGTGGTTCGGGGCTGTCGACATAGTCCTTCAGGAAGTCCACATAAGGCTTGTTCACGTCGGTATAGGGATCGGGCGGCGTGCGATAGCTGGCCAGCACATACACCTTGCCCTTGGCAGACGGGGCCGCGCCTGGATTGGCTTTTTCGGCCGGATAAAGCGGCGTGCGGCCGCTGCGCGTCACCTCGAAGCGAAGGCTGGGTTCGTTGCCGACGGTTTCGAGCGAGTAGGGGGTGCGGAAAGGCACCTGCACCAGGAAGCCCTTGGTCGCCACGAAGGGTTGCTGGCCCTGGATGGTGAAGCGGATGGCGCCCGAAGCGATGTACCAGAACACACGGTCATCGGCCCAGAACTGGGTCTTCGTCTTTTCGCCTGGCGCCATCTGGATGTAGTCGGCATGGTAATCCTGATCGCGTACGATGGGCTGCACCCAGCTCTTCTCGCCCTTGTGGGCGGCCAGGATCTCCGAAAGGTGCCAGACCGGCTTGTTGGGCGCCTTCCAGGGCGTCGGCACCGCCGGCTTGGGCGACCAGCTGTACCAGATTTCCTTGCCCGGCTGGGCGAGGGCCGAGGCCCCGGTCATCAGGGAACCGGCTGCCAGAGCAAGAAAAATAGTGCGGGAAACCTTGCGAGACGACTTCATGTTCACTCCCCAAACCTCTGTTTTGTAATGTGTTAGCCGGTTCGGAGCATGTCGTATTCGATAACGCAACACAATGGAGGAGGAACGGCAGAAACGGTGTAGTATGTGCCGGTAACTTTCACCTTGGAGCAGAGGATGAAGGTTTGCATTTCTCCGATTGTCATCGCCGTATTGGCGATCGCGGCGTCCAAAGCACACGCACAGAGCATCGTGTCCTGGGGTGTCGGTCTGGCACATGACTGCTTCGTCTCTGCCAAGACGGGGCGGGACCTGCGCGGCGGGGTCGATGTCTGTAACGAGGCGCTCAAGCGCGAGAAGCTCAATCAGAAGGACTTGGCGGCGACTTACGATAATCGCGGCGTGATGTTCGATGCGCTGGGGCAGGTCGCGGAAGCCGAGCGGGATTTCAACACCAGCATCTCGCTTCAGCCGACTTTGGGTGATCCTTACGTCAACCTGGGTTCCGTACTTATCAAGAGGCGCGATTACCAGGCGGCGCTGGACCACATCAACAAGGGGCTGGAACTGGGAATGAGCTTTCCGCACATCGGCTATTATGACCGGGCGGTCGCGGAACAATTGATGGGCCGTTACAAGGAAGCCTATTACGATTACAAGAAGGTGCTGGAGTTAGAGCCGAATTACACGGCGGCCAGCGAACGGCTGAAGGATTTTGTGGTGACTCGCGTCCCGGCCGGAAACCCGAGCTGACAGGCCGAGCATGGAGATCCATAACGCGGAGACCGGCATGGCGGATATGACCAGAGAATCTCTGACCCGCGACGAATTCATCGAACTGCACCAGCTCTATGACCGGTTCTCGCTGGCAGTGGAGCGGGCCTCGGCCACCATGCACATGAAGGGAATGGACTCGCAGGCATTCCGCTTTGAAGACCAGAAATGCGTGGCGCTCTGGGATCATATCCGCGAGTTGATGACCAAGGCCGCGAGCACAACGCACTAACAACGCAGCGCG
>DASZVO010000017.1:0-410753 GCA_035547015.1 Rhizomicrobium sp.
GCGGGCTGGGCTTCAACGTCCAGATCGACGAACGCCTGGGCCGCACCATCTTCACGGATTCCAAGCGCCTGCAGCAGGTTCTCAAGAACCTTCTTTCCAATGCGTTCAAGTTCACCGAGCGCGGCGGGATCAAGCTGTCCGCCACCCTGGTCAATGAAGGCTGGAGCGCGGGGCATCCGGTACTGGACCAGGCGCCTTCGGTGGTGGCCTTCGAGGTTTCCGACACCGGCATCGGCATCCCGCTGGAAAAGCAGCGCATCGTCTTCGAGGCCTTCCAGCAGGCCGATTCCAGCACCAGCCGCAAGTATGGCGGCACGGGCCTGGGCCTGGCGATCAGCCGCGAGATCACCGGCCTTCTGGGCGGCGAACTGCAACTGCGCAGCGCGCCCGGCGTCGGTTCGACCTTCACCCTGTTCCTGCCCGGCCGCTATACCGACCAGCCCAGCAGCACCCGTGCGGCGCCCGCGCGGCTGCCGGCCTATGCGGCGGCGCAGAATCCCGAACGCGCCGTCGAGCGGGTGCCCGACGACCGCGAGGCGCTGGAGCCGGGCGTGCCGGTGCTGCTGATCGTGGAGGACGATCCGCATTATGCGCGCATCCTGGTGGACCTTGCCCATGACGAAGGCTTCAAGGTGCTGGTGGCGGGCCGCGGCAACGATGCGCTGAGCCTGGCGCTGGAATACCGCCCCTCTGCGATCTCGCTCGATGTCTTCCTGCCCGACATGCTGGGTTGGTCGGTGTTGAGCCAGCTCAAGCAGAATCCGCTGACCCGTCACATTCCGGTCCAGATGATCACCCAGGAGGAAGACCGCCAGCACGGCCTGGCGCGCGGCGCCTTCGCCTTCCTGTCCAAGCCCGCGACCGCGGAAGGCCTGCAGGGCGCGCTTGCCCGGATCAAGGACTATGCGCGGGCGCGGCGCCGGCGCCTGCTGATCGTGGAGGACGATCCGGCCGAGCAGACCGGCATCACGGCCCTTCTGGGGCATGACGACATCGAGATCGCGGTCGCCGCTTCCGGCCGCGAGGCGCTGGACAGCCTGCGCGCCGCGGCGGCCGACTGCATGGTGCTGGACCTGCGCCTGCCCGACATGTCGGGCTTCGACGTGCTGGAGGAGATGCGCGGCGACAGCCGGCTTGCCGACATTCCGGTGATCGTCTTCACCGGCCGCGAACTGTCGGCGGAGGAGGAGGCCCAGCTTCACGTCACCGCCCGCAGCATCGTGGTGAAGGGCGTCGAATCCCCCGAGCGGCTTCTGGACGAGACCGCGCTGTTCCTGCACCGGGTGGTCACTGACCTGCCGCCGGAAAAGCAGCGGATGCTGGAGCGGCTGAACAGTTCCGACGAGGACCTGGTGGGCCGCACCGTGCTTCTGGTGGACGACGATGCCCGCAACATCTTCGCGCTGTCGAGCGTGCTGGAGCGGCGCGGCATGACGGTGCTGGCGGCCACCACCGGGCGCGAGGCGGTTTCGCTGGTGGAATCCACGCCGGGGCTTTCGATTGTGCTGATGGACATCATGATGCCGGAGATGGACGGCTATGAGACCATGCAGCTGATCCGGAAGGACGCGCGGTTCCGCCGCCTGCCGATCATCGCGCTGACCGCCAAGGCGATGAAGGGCGACCGCGAGAAGTGCCTGGAGGCGGGCGCTTCCGACTATCTGGCCAAGCCCGTCAACACCGAGCAGCTGCTTTCGTCGCTGCGCATGTGGCTTCACCGCTAGGAGCCCGCCGTGCCCGATCCCGTCAACATACTGCTCATCGACGACCAGCCGGGAAAGCTGCTGAGCTATGAGGTGATCCTGCAGGACCTTGGCGAGAACCTCATCAAGACCGGCAGCGCGCGGGAGGCGCTGGAGGTCCTGCTGAAGACCGACGTCGCCGTCGTCCTGATCGACGTGTGCATGCCAGACCTGAACGGATTCGAGCTGGCGGCGATGATCCGCCAGCATCCGCGCTTCCAGAAGACGGCGCTGATCTTCATCTCCGCGGTCCATGTGTCGGAGTCGGACTATCTGCGCGGCTATGATGCGGGCGCGGTGGACTATGTGCCGGTGCCGGTGGTGCCGGAGGTGCTGCGCGCCAAGGTGCGGGTCTTCGTCGAACTGTACCGCAAGACCAGGGAACTGGAGCAGTTCAACCGCGAGCTGGAAAAGCGGGTCGCGGAGCGGACGGCCGCGCTGGAAGCCGTCAATTCCCGCCTGCGGCAGAGCGAGGAGGCCCGCAGCCTGGCGCTGGTCGCCGGCAGCATGGGGTCGTGGGAATACGATCTTGCCACCGGCGCCTGGCGCTGGGACGCAGGCATGCGGCTGATCTTCGGCGTGAACGACGCTTTCCAGCCCAGCGCGCAGGCCATCCGCCAGCGCATGGATCCCGGCGACATCGACAAGTTCGGCGGCGCGCTGGGCACCATCACCGGCAACGGCACCTTCCAGGAGGAGATCCGCGTCATCCGCGACAATGGCCAGGTGCGCTGGTGCCTGGCCACCACCACGGCCGCGCGCGATGCGGCGGGCGAACTGCGGCGCCTCAGCGGTGTGCTGGTGGACATCACCGACCGCAAGGAAGCGGAGATGATGCAGACGCTGCTGGCGCGCGAGGTGGACCATCGCGCCAGGAACATGCTGGCGGTGGTGCAGTCCATCGTGCGGCTGGCCCGCGCCGACACCGTCGAGGCCTATGTGAAGGCGGTGGACGGCCGCATCCGGGCGCTGGCGCACACCCATGAGCTTCTGTCCCGGTCGCGCTGGCAGGGCGCCGACATCGCCCGGCTGATCGCCGAGGAGCTGGCGCCCTATCGCGAGGCCGATACCGGACGGATCGCCATGGAGGGGCCGCCCTTCATCCTGCCCCCCGAACGGGCGCAGGCGGTCGGCCTTGTGCTGCACGAACTGGCCACCAATGCCGTGAAATACGGCGCGCTCTCCGGCGCGGACGGAACGCTGGACGTGCGCTGGTCGGTGACGGACGGCGTCCTTTCCCTGTGCTGGCAGGAAGGCGGCTGCCGGGGCATCGCCGCGCCCGTGCGCCGCGGCTTCGGCACCAAGATCATCGCGGGCAGCATCCAGAAGGCCAGCGGCGGCACAGCGGAATTCGAATGGCTGCCGCAGGGCCTGCGCTTCACCATGACGATGAACTGCGCGCAGGACATCCCTGCCGTCCGCCCCGGCGACGCGGAAGCCGCCGACCAGACCGGTCCGGCCCGCAAGCGCGTGCTGGTGGTGGAGGACGAGGCGCTGGTGGGCATGCTCACCCTCAACATGGTGCGCGAGATGGGCTATGCGGCCCTTGGGCCGATGACGACGATTGCCGACGCCAATGCCGCCATCGGCAAGGACGTCTTCGATGTGGCGGTCATCGACCTCAACCTCAACGGCCTGCCCGCCTATCCCCTGGCCGATGCGCTTCACGACCGGGGCGTGCCCTTCGTGTTCGTCACGGGTTACGCGCCCGACAGCGTCGATGGGCGATTCTCGCACATCCCCATCATCCAGAAGCCGATCCCCCGCGACGAACTCGCCAGCGCCATCGCCCAGGCCGTCGCGAACAAGGCGGTGACGGACAAGGCCGCGGCCAGGAGCGGTTGAAGTCCCGGCTCACACGATGCGGTGGAACCAGGCCAGCGACAGGCCGGCGGCCGCCAGCATCAGCAGCGCCGCGGCGGCGGCGAAGAAGCTGGTGATCTCCATCTGGCGCGTTTCCACGATCAACTGGCGCGAGAGCACGTTATAGACCGCCTTGAGGTCCTCGGCGCTGGTGGCGCGGAAATAGCGCGCGCGCGTCATGTCGGCGATCTTCTTCAGCGAATCCTCGTCCAGCTGGGCGCGCATCGAAAAGCCACCGAAGCCCACGATGTTGCCGCGCGCGGTGCCGAAGCCGACCGTATAGACCCGCACGCCATACTCGCCGGCGATGCGCGCCGCCTCCATCGGGTCATAGCCCGCATTGGTCTGCCCGTCGGTGAGCACGATCATCACCGCGTTCTTGTAGGAGCCCGGCTCGACCGGCACATGTTTCTTCGGCGGCCCGTGTGGGCGCTCGCCCAGTGCCACCCCGCCATAGCGTTCGCGGAAATCGGTGCCGCCCCAGCGGCCGTAACCGCCGAAGCCGCCGGAATTGAACTGGTTGATCGGAAAATCGTCCTGCGGGAACAGGGTGGACAGCGCCACCAGGATGCCGCTGCCCACCGCCGTGCCGCGCTGAAGCTCGAAGCGGCTTATGGCCGCGTCCAGCGCCGGATGGTCGCTGGTGGGACTTTGCACCAGAAGCGCGGTTGCGGCGAAGGCCACGATGCCGATGCGCACGTCACGCGGCTGGTCGGCGATATAGGTCTTGGCGGCCGCTTCGGCCGCCGCGATGCGCGAGGGATTGACGTCGGTGGCGCGCATGGAGCCCGACACGTCCATCACCAGCATCACGGTCGCGGTGCGGGACGGCAGGCTGACCTGCGCCGAGGGCCGCGCCATCGCCACCAGCAGCAGCGCGAAGGCCGCCAGCATCAGCGCCGGGGGAATGTGCCTGCGCCAGCCCGGCCCGCGCCAGGCTTCGCGCACCAGCGCGAGGTTCGAATAGCGCACCGCGCCGCCCCGCCGCCGGCGCAGCAGCAGCACATAGGCCGCGACCAGCACCGGCACCAGCAGCAACAGCCACAGGAAAATGGGCCAGTCGAAGGATATGGCGGGCACGAACCCGCCCAGCCGCGACCAGGGAATGTCGGAAAGCGGCTTCATGCAGACCTGCGCAGGCTTGCCTTGCGCATCTGGGAAAAGCGCATCAGCGCATCCATCACATCGTCTTCGGTGGCCAGTTCCACCACGTCCACGCCCGCCTTCTCGAAGGCCGCGCGCAGGCGCGCATCGCGCGCGCCCGCCGCCGCCGCGAAGCGGTCGCGGAAGGCCCGGTCGTGCGTGTCCACGAAAAGCTGCTCGCCGGTTTCGGCGTCCTGGAAGGTCATGAAGCCCAGATCGGGCAGCCGCGTCTCCAGCGGGTCGGTCAGCCGGACCGCGATCACGTCGTGGCGCATCGCCAGCGGCACCAGGGCCTGTTCCCAGCCGGGCGGACTGATGAAATCGGATACCAGGAAGACCAGCGCGCGGCGGCGGATCACGGCGGCGGCATCGGTCAGCACCTGCTTCAGGTCGGTGGCGCCGGCACGGCCGCCCGCATGCGCGCCCGCCACGGCGTTCAGGATCGCCAGAAGCTGCCGCCGCCCGCCGCGCGCGGGGATGGTGCGCTCGATCCGGTCGCGAAAGATCATGACGCCCGCCCGGTTGCCCCGGCCCAGCAGCAGCCGGCACATCAGGGTGGTGAATTCCGTCAGCACGGCGTGCTTGGAGATGCTGACGCCCGCAAAGGTCATGGAGGGGCTCATGTCCAGCAGCAGCCAGACGGCGATCTCCCTGTCTTCGATATAATCGCGCACATGGGCCGCGCCCAGCCGGGCGGTGGCGTTCCAGTCCATCCGCCGCACATCGTCGTGAAGCTGGTATTCGCGCAGGTCCGCAAGGTCGAGCCCGTCGCCGCGCGCGGCGCTTCTGTGATCGCCCTGCAGCAGGCCTTCCAGCCGGCGCATCACCGGCAGGTCCAGCCGCCTGAGCGCGTTGTCAGAAACCGGCGGCACGGGAAGCCTCCAGCACCGGGGGCGGCACGCCGTGCATGATCCGGCGGAGGATCTGGTCGGCGGTCATGCCTTCGGCAAGCGCCTCGTAAGACAGCGACAGGCGGTGGCGCAGCACATCCGCCGCCACGTCCACCACATCGGCGGGCAGCACATAGTCGCGCCCGCGCATGAAGGCCAGCGCCCTGCCCGCCTCGATCATGGCGATGGAGGCGCGCGGGCTGGCGCCATACTGGATGAAACGGCCCCAGTCGCCCAGGCCGCACTTCTCGGGCGCGCGGGTGGCGGCCACCAGCTTGACGGCATAGATCATCAGCGAGGGATCGACATAAAGCCGGCGCACCGCCTGCTGCATCGCCAGAAGCTGCTCCGTCGTGGCCACCGCGCCCACGGCGGCCGGCTCGCCCGTCACGCGCTGGACGATGACGAATTCCTCCTCCTCGCTGGGATAGCCGATCAGCACCTTCATCATGAAGCGGTCCACCTGCGCCTCGGGCAGCGCATAGGTGCCTTCGGTCTCGATGGGGTTCTGGGTCGCCATCACCACGAACGGCCGAGGCACGGCAAAGGTTTCGCCCGCGATGGTGACCTGGCGTTCCTGCATCACCTCCAGCAGCGCGCTCTGCACCTTGGCGGGAGCGCGGTTGATCTCGTCGGCCAGGACCAGGTTGGCGAAGACCGGCCCCAGCATGGTGACGAATTCGCCGCTTTTCTGGTTGAAGATGCGGTTTCCGGTCAGGTCCGCCGGAACCAGGTCGGGCGTGAACTGGATGCGCTTGAAGCTGCCCTGCATGGCGCGGGCCAGCGTCGCCACCGTCAGCGTCTTGGCCAGGCCCGGCACGCCTTCGACCAGAAGATGCCCGCCCGCCAGCAGCGCGACCAGCACCCGTTCCAGGAAATGGTCCTGGCCGACCACGACCTTCTTCACTTCATATAGAAGATGTTCCAGTCCCTGATGCGCGCCGTCTGCCATCGGCCATCCTTCCCTTCAGAGCGGGTTTTCTCCCACGGCCTTGGCCGCATTCTCGATCGGCACGGCGAAGGCCATGCCCGCAAAGACGTGCTGGCCGGTGGGATTGTAGATCGCGGTCACGATGCCCACGACCTCGCCGTCGCGGTTCACCAGCGGCCCCCCGGAATTGCCGGGATTCACCGCGGCGTCGAACTGGATCAGGTTGGTGAGGTGGCCGCCTTCGTCCTTGCGGTCGGGATCGACGAATTCGCGCTTCAGCCCGGCGATCACGCCCGCCGAGACCGATGGACCGATGCCGAAGGGAAAACCCACCGCGACCGCCGTGTCGCCCGGATTGAGCCCGCCGGTCGAGGCCAGGGTCGCGGGCTTGAGATCGTCGGGCGCGGTGTCGGCCTTGATGACGGCCAGGTCGTTTTCCGGCTGGATATTGACCACATGGGCATCGGACTTGCTGCCGTCCCAGAAGGTCACCACCCAGCGGTCGGTGGAACGGATCACATGCAGGTTGGTGAGGATGTCGCCCTTGGCGTCGATCACCACGCCGCTGCCGGTCGCGTCGGGCATTTCCTTGCCGTCGGGCGGATGCGGCGGCTTGAACGGCAGGGCCTTGAGGGTCTTGTCCTTCCCGGCCTGTTCCTGTTTCGCCAGTTCGGCGGCGTGATCGGGCGACAGATAGCCTTCGACCCGCACCACCGATGGTCCCACCACCGCCGCCGCGATGGCGGTGTCGGCGGGCGGCGGGTCGGCGTGCGAAAGAGTGTATTTCACCGCATTGTCGATGTCCCACTGGGTGTATGGCCGCGGCAGGGGATGCAGAAGCCGCCAGCCGCCCAGCAGGGCCAACACCACAAGCACCGCCGCGGCCGCCGGCACCGCGCGGTCATGCCGCCTGGCGAATCCCCTGCTCCATGACCACAGCCGCGCGCCGATGGAAGGCGCGTCATCGCCGCCCGGCCGGACAACGGCGGGCGCAATGTCATCAGAAGCGCCGCTCTCTGCAGCGCGCCGTCGCCCCGCACGGCTATAAAGCGGTCTGCGCTTCACACCGGTCTGACCTGAAGGCTACACGAAAGCCTAATAGGGCTTGCGGGGCGACTGCAAGCAGGGGCCTCCGATTGTCACACGGCGATTGTCACGGGGCGACTGTCACAGGGCGCCGCCCCGCGCGCGCATAAGCGGTTGAAGTTGCTCCGGTCGCGGCGGCGGCTATCGGGGGACGCTGCCGGCGGCGGGAAAACCGGTTCCCGGTTCTCCCTCGCGCACCTGCTCGTAGCGCCGGCCCAGCGCATAGGCGACCGGAAACCAGACCAGCGCGATGGCGGCGCCGAAAATGGCCAGCCCCGCCACGCCGAACGGCAGGATCGCGGAACTGAGCCAGGCCGAGGACACGTCGCCGAAGCGGTAGACCACCGTGTCGATCACATTCTTGGCCTTGTATTTGGCCTGCTGGTCCACCACGGTGAACAGCATGTCGCGGCTGGGCTTGGCCACGGCATATTCCGACACGCGCCGCGCCACCTGGATCGTGCCCAGCACCGCCAGCACCGGCGAGAAGGCCACCGCCAGGAAGGCGATCACCATGATGACCGGGTTCAGCAGCAGCCCCGCCGTGACGCCGAAGCGGCGGATGAAGCGGCCCGTGCCGAAAAGCTGGATCAGCACCGCGATGGAATTGGTGGCAAGGTCGATGGTGGCATAGGCCCTGGTGCGGGCCGCGCGGCTGGCGAATTCGTGGCTGATGAGGTCGCCAAGCTGGAAATAGATGACGGTCGAGATCCAGGTCATCAGCAGCAGGAACAGCGCGATCATCGCCAGATAGCGCGAGCGCAGCAGCAGCGTGAAGCCGTCGAAGGGATTGCCGCCCAGCCGCTTTTCCAGCGTGGTCTTCTGCGCCTGCGGATTTTCGGCGGCGAAGCGTTTCTTCTGCGCTTCCAGAAGGACCACCAGAAGGGCGGTGACGGCAAAGCCCGCCGCCGAGATCAGCAGCAGCGTGTTCTCGCGCACCGCCTCGACGAACAGAGTGACGAAGGCGGGCGCGCTGATGGTGCCGACCGTGCCGCCCGCGGCGATGAAGCCGAACAGCCGCTTGGCCTGGGGGCTGGAGAAGACGTCGGCCATCATGCTCCAGAACACCGATATGGTGAGCAGGTTGAAGGTACTGAGCCAGACATAGAAGGCCGCCGCCACCCAGCGGTCGTTGCGCGCCGTCTCGAACAGGACATAGAAGACGGCCATGGTGATGGCGATGAAGCCATAGACCCAGGGCAGGAAGGCCGCCAGCCGGAAGCGCGAGGCAAGGCCTGCGAATATGGGCGCCACGATGAAGCTCAGCAGGAAGGTGCCCGTGAAAAGCTCCTGCAGATGCGCGACGCCCCAGACCGTGCCCATCGTGTCGCGCAGGGGGCGCAGGATGAAATAGCTGGCCATCAGGAAGAAGAAATAGGCGAAGGCGGTCAGGACGATCCGCCCCTCGCCCGGCCTGATGCCCGTGATGCGTTCCAGAACCGGCGTCTCCTCGCTCATGGTGCCTCTCTCACTCGGCCGCCGCCGCGGCGGTTTGGGTGTTGCGCGCGCCCGCGATCGCCTCGTAGCGGCGGCCGATGGCCATGGCGACGGCCGCCCAACCCAGCGACACCGCGATGCCCAGGCCCACCACCGCATAGAAACCGAACCCCGCCGCGCGCAGGCCCGCCTGCATCCAGGCCGCCGTCAGGTCGCCGAAGCGGTAGACGGTGGTGTCGATGACGTTCTTGGCCTTGTAGCGGCTCTGCTGGTCCACCACCGTGAACAGCACCTCGCGGCTGGGGCGCGCGATGGCGTATTGCGAGATGCGCTGCAGGGCGCGCGCCGACTGCACCACGAAGAATGTGGGCGCGAGGGCCAGCGCGACGCAGGCGCCCACCATCAGAAGCGGACTCAGCACAAGGCCGGCGGTGACGCCGAACCGCTCCAGGAACCGGCCCAGGCCGAAGACCAGCACCAGCGCCGAGCAGACATTCACGAACAGGTCCACGTCGGCAAAGGCGATGGCGCGGCTCTCTACGCCGGAATAGGCCCGGGCGATGTAGTCGGCCTGGAGGAAATAGAGGATGGTGGCGATCCAGGTCATCAGCAGGAAAAAGGCCGCCTGGCCCAGCAGATAGCGCGAGCGCAGCAGCAGCGCGAAGCCGCGGAAGGGATTGCCGGGAAGACTGTGGTCGAGCGTGGTCTGCTGGGTATCGGCGTCGCGCATCCTGAGCCGGGTCTTTTCCGCCATCAGCAGGTGCACCAGCAGGATCACCAGCACAAAGCCCGCGCCGGCGATCGTCAGCAGGCCGCCGATGCCGACGGTCCTGACCAGCGCGGTGGTGATCAGGGGACCGAAGATCGCGCCCACGCTGCCGCCCGCCGCGATGAAGGCGAACAGGCGCGTCGCCTGGGCGGCGGAGAAGGTATCGGCCATCAGCGTCCAGAAGATCGAGATCAGGAACAGGTTGATGACGCTGAACCAGAGGTAATAGGCCGCCGCCAGCCAGCGGTTGCCGGGCATGTATGCGAACAGCGCATAGAAGACCGCCAGATCGGCCAAAAGGAACCAGAACAGGCCGGGGATGAAACGCGACAGCCGGATGTTGGCCGCGCACCAGGCGAAGACCGGCGCGCAAGCCAGCGTGATGACGAAGGTGCCGGTGAAGAGATCCTGCAGCGCGGCCACGCCGAAGACCGTGGCCATCGTGTCGCGCAGCGGGCGCAGGATGTAATAGCTCGCCAGGAGGACGAAATTGCAGCAGAAGGCCAGGATCGCGGCCTTCACCTCATGCGGCTGCGCTCTTGTGATGCCCAGAAGGCGCTGGAGGGGCGATCCCTGAACCATGCGCTGGAACCCGCGCTGCCGGTAGCGCATTGATACTGCTGCCAAATGCCAGGGATGGCAAATCCGACGGCAAATCCGCGGGGTTGACGTCCATATCCTCCGGCGGCGGGGCGTGCTAACGTTGCAGAAAATAGTCGGAGGATCGTCATGATGCCGGCTTTGATGTTCAGGCGGGAATTCCTGGCCGTGGCCGCTGCGGCGGCGCTGATGTCCCAGGCTGCGATGGCCCAATCGGCAATGGCCCAGGCCGCCAGGCCCAAACCCAAGATAGGTTTCATCGGCGCAGGCAAGATCGGCGGCCAATTGGCCCAGTTCTGGGCCCGTGCCGGATATCCGGTGATGGTTTCGGCACGCGATCTTGGGGCCATGAAGGAACTGGCCGCGAAGATCGGATCCGGCGCCCAGGCGGGCACGCCCGCCGAGGCCGCCGCCTTCGGCGACGTCGTGGTGGTTTCGGTGCCCTATGGCGCGCTGCCCCAGGTCGGCCGCGACTATGCGCAGCAGCTCAAGGGCAAGGTGGTGCTGGATACCTGCAATCCCAATGTGCGGCGCGACGGCGACATGACCAAGGACGCGCTGGAGAAAGGCACCGGCGTGGTCGATCCGACATACCTGCCCGGCACGCGGCTGGTGCGCGCCTTCAACACGGTGGGCGCGGGGGCGCTTGCGCCCAATGCGGGCCGGCAGGGCGAGCTGATCGGCATTCCGCTGGCTTCCGACGACCGCGAGGCGCTGATCATCGCCGCGCAGATGGTGCGCGATGCGGGCTTCGAGCCGGTGATCGTGGGCGGGCTTTCCACCGCCAAGAGCTTCGACACCGGAACGGCGGTCTATGGCAAGGCCCTGCCCGCCAGCGAGGTGCGCGCGGCGCTGAACGTCAAGCCCGCGCCGGCCGATCAATAGCGCGTCTTGTTTTTCGGGTGGCCGGCCTGATCCTTCGACGGGCTTCCGCCTATAGCGACTCCACATACTGCGCCATGCGCTCGCGCTCCTTGGCGTCGGGCAGGCGCCCCAGCCCGGCCTTGAGGTTGTCGGCCATGTGCGCGGGATTGCTGGTGCCGGGGATCACCGCGGTGACGGCGGGATGGCCCAGGATGAATTTCAGGAAGAACTGGCTCCAGCTGGTGCAGTCGATCTCGGCCGCCCAGTCGGGCAGCTTCTTGCCCAGCGCGGTGCGGAACAGCCGCCCGCGGCCGAGCGGCAACGCGACCAGGACGGCCGTGCCCGCATCGGCGGCGGCGGGCAGCACCCGCTTCTCCGCCTCGCGGTTGTCGACGGCATAGTCGATCTCCAGGAAGTCGGGCTTCTCGCGCGTGACGATCGCCTCGGCGGCGGCATAGGCGCCCTCGAAGGTGGTGGTGATGCCGGTATAGCGGCAGATGCCCTTGGCCTTGAGCGCATTGAGGCCCGCCAGCCGCTGGTTCGGATCGCGCACATTGTGAAGCTGCAGCGCGTCGATGCGTTCGGTCTTCAGCCGCCTGAGGCAGTCGCGCGCCTCGGCCTCCTCGCCGCCGGGGCGGTATTCCTCGAGCTTTGTGGCGATGAAGATGCGCGGACGCAGCTTCTTCTCGGCCACGATGTCGCCCACCACCGCTTCCGCCTCGCCATAGGACGGGGCGGTGTCGATCAGGCTGCCGCCCCCGTCCACCAGCGCCTGGACCACCGCGGCGGGCCCGGCGCGTTCCGACGCGCTGACGTCGAATACTTCCGACGTGCCCACGCCCACCACCGGCAACGTCTCGCCCTTGCCGTGCGGAATGGGACGGGTGCGAAGCCTGGCCGTCTCAGCGTCTGCGGGTGCGCCCGCCGTCAGCAGGGCCCCGCCGCACAGGCCGGCGGCGTCGCGGCGGGAAGGAAGGCTGATGTCCATATCCATTCTCCCGTGTCGGCAGCGAGAAGGAACAAGAGGCCATGCAATATAGCATGCCGCCTCTCAGGGGCGGAAGGTGAAGGCCGCGCCGTTCTCGCGGCCGTTGCTCCAGACCGAGAAGGGATTTTCCGGCGGCGCTTCGCCCGGCCGGGGCGCGGCGGCTTCCAGCAGCGTCAGGTCGAATATCAGCGTCTGGCCCGGTGGAATCGCGCCATTGGCGCTGCCCTTGACGCCGAAGGCCAGGTTGGCGGGCACCACCACCTGCCAGTGGTCGCCCACATGCATCAGCTGCAGCGCCTCGCTGAGGCCGCGCAGCGAAAGCGTGCTGATCGCCAGCGCGGGCGGCAGGCTGGGGGTGGAACCGTCCACCAGCCGTCCGTCGATCAGGCGCACGCTGTAATTGATGCGCACCACATCGTTGGGGCCCGCGCGCCCGCCGAAGCCGCGGCGCAGCACGCGGTAATGCAGGCCGCTGGGCTGGACCACCGTGCCGGGCTTCCTGGCATCATCGGCCAGGAAGGCCGCGTTGGCCGCCGCGCCCAGCGGATCGTCGGCCGCGCGGGCCGGCGCAGCGGCCGCAAGCAGGAACAGGACGAAAAAAAATCGCTTCAAGCCTCAACCCTTGAGGAAAGCCAGGATGTCGGCATTGATCACGTCGGCCTGTGTTGTCGGCATGCCGTGCGGAAAGCCCGGATAGGTCTTGAGCGTTCCGTTCTTCAGCAGCTTCGCCGTCAGCGGCCCGGAATCGGCATAGGGCACGATCTGGTCATCGTCGCCATGCATCACCAGCACCGGCACTGTAATCTTCCCCAGGTCTTCCGTGAAGTCGGTCTGCGAGAAGGCCACGATGCCGTCATAATGCGCCTTGGCGCCGCCCATCATGCCCTGGCGCCACCAGTTGCGGATGACCGGTTCCAGCGGTTTGGCGCCCGGACGGTTGAAGCCATAGAAGGGGCCGGCGGGAAGATCGTAATAGAATTGCGCGCGGTTGGCGGCCAGCTGCGCCTGCAGGCCGTCGAACACCTCTTTGGGCAGGCCGCCGGGATTGGCGGGCGTCCTGACCATGATGGGCGGCACCGCGGCGATCAGCACGGCCTTCGCCACGCGGCTTTCGCCGTGGCGCGCGATATAGTGCACCACTTCGCCGCCGCCGGTGGAATGGCCGATATGCACGGCATCCCTGAGGTCGAGATGCGCCGTCAGCGCCGCCAGGTCGTCGGCATAGTGATCCATGTCATGGCCGTCGCCCGTCTGGCTGGAGCGCCCATGTCCGCGCCGGTCATGGGCGATCACGCGATAGCCGCGGTTCACGAAGAACAGCATCTGGGCATCCCAGTCGTCGGCTGAAAGCGGCCAGCCGTGACTGAAGACGATGGGCTGACCCGCGCCCCAGTCCTTGTAGAATATCTGCGTGCCGTCTTTGGTGGTAATGGCGGGCATGAAAGCCTCCCTCTGGGAAATGGCGAAGGAATATAAAAAAGCCGCATGACATTCTTTGCCGCGCGGCGATGCCGGTCAACGGACAAAAGCCAGCCCGCCGCCGGACGATGGCGCGGCGGCGGGGCGCTGCCTATAGTGCGGACGGATAACCCAGGCGCCGTCATGGACATCAGCCAGCTTCAGCAACAGGCCGTCGCCGCGCGCCGGCGCGGCGACCTGGCCGGGGCCGAGCGGCACTATCGCGATCTTCTGGCAGTCCAGCCCAGCCCCGAAGCGATGGTGAACCTGGCCAATGTGCTGGCGGCGCAGAAGCGCGCGGCCGAGGCGCTGGCGCACTATGACGGCGCGCTGGCGGCGCGGCCGGATCTTTTCGAGGGCCAGTTCAACCGCGCCAGCCTGCTTCTGGAGATGGGGCATGCTGAAGAGGCGCTGGCCGGTTTCGACCGGGCCGTGGCGCTGCGCGCGGACGCGCCCGCCGCCTGGAACAATCGCGGCACCGCGCTGCGGGCGCTGCGGCGGGGACGCGATGCCCTGGCAAGCTATGAGCGCGCCGTCGCGCTGGCCCCCGGCCATGTCAACGCGCTCACCAACCGCGCCATCGCCCTGTTCGATCTTGGACGCCTGGACGAGGCGCTGGCGGCGGCGGAGCACGCGCTTTCTCTTGCGCCGCGCTTTGCCGGGGCGCTGTATGTGCGCGGCAATGTGCTGCGCGATCTGGGCCGGCTTGCGGATGCGCGGGACAGTTATGCGGCGGCGCTGGATGCGGCGCCGGATCATCCCCATGCGCTGAACGGATTGGCGCAGGCCGCGCTGGCGCTGTGCGACTGGACCGGAGCGGCGGCGCTGGCGCCGCGCCTGCGCGATGCGGCGGCGGCGGGCCATGCGCTGATACAGCCCTTTGTCCTGATGGGGTACAGCGACGACGAGGCGCTGCTGAAACGCTGCGCGGAGCATTATGCGCGCCGCGCTGCCCCGCCCCCGCCGCCGCTATGGAAAGGCGGGCGCTATGGGCACGCGAAGATACGCCTGGCCTATCTGTCGGCCGATTTCCATCAGCATCCCACCGCCCTGCTGATGGCCGAGCTGTTCGAGCGCCACGACCGCAGCCGCTTCGAGGTCACGGCGATGTCCTTCGGCCCCGACGACGGCAGCCGGATGCGCGCGCGGCTGATGCGCGCCTTCGACCGCTTCGAGGATGTGCGGGAGTTGAGCGACCTGGAGGTGGCGCGGCGGCTGCGCGCGCGCGAGACCGACATCGCGGTGGACCTGGGCGGGCACACGCTGGGCGCGCGTCCCGGCATCTTCGCCCATCGGCCCGCGCCCGTGCAGGTGAACTATCTGGTCTATCCGGGCACCACGGGCGCGGCCCATATGACCCATGTGCTGGCCGACCGCATCGTGCTGCCCATCGATCGCCAGCCCTTCTTCAGCGAAAAGATCGTCCACCTGCCCCATTGTTATCAGGCCAACGACGCCACGCGCGTCGCGGGCGAAGCGCCGTCGCGCGCCGCAGCGGGATTGCCGGAAGAGGGCTTCGTCTTCTGCTGCTTCAACAACAGCTGGAAGATCACGTCACCGGTATTCGACATCTGGATGCGCCTGCTGGCGGCGGTGCCCGGCAGCGTGCTCTGGCTGCTGGACGGGCCCGCGGCGGACAATCTGCGCCGCCAGGCGCACGCGCGCGGCATCGCGCCCGCGCGGCTGGTGTTCGCGCCGCGCCTTGCGCCGGATGCGCATCTGGCGCGTCACCGGCTGGCGAACCTGTTCCTGGATACGCTGCCCTATAACGCCCACACCACCGCCAGCGACGCGCTGCTGGCAGGCGTGCCGGTGGTCACGCGGATCGGGCGCAGCTTTGCGGGCCGTGTGGCGGCGAGCCTTCTGGCGGCCGTCGGATTGCCCGAGCTGGTGACGCAAACGGCGGATGCGTACGAGACGCTGGCGCTGGATCTGGCGCGCGGGCCCGAGCTGCTGAAGGCCACACGCGAGAAACTGGCGCGGGGCCGCGCCGCCATGCCGCTGTATGACAGCGCGCGCTTCGCGCGCGACATCGAGGCGGCCTATGCGGCGATGCTGGGTTAGAGGTCCGACGATGTGTCGGGCCATCCTTCGACAAGCTCGGGATGAGGCTTCGGCAGGCCAGCCGTGACCGGGCGCCGGTTTAAAGCGCCTTCGGCCGGCGGGCGGGATCGAAGCCGTAGAAGCTTTCCGGATTCTCGACCAGGATGCGGTGGCGCAGCTTTTCCGTCGTGGCCCATTGCGCCAGCCGGTTCAGCACCGCCATGTCGTCGGGCATGGGTACCGGGTCCACGCGCCGGGTGGATTCGGGATGCGGCCAGTCGCTGCCCCACACGCAGCGTTCGGGCGCGGCCCTGACATAGCCCAGCGCCGCCGAGGTGACGTCCCTGCCGTCGGGCGCCTGGCTTACCAGCGTGGCGCCCGAAAGCTTGACCCAGCAGCGCCCGCCGTCCAGCAGCCTGCGCACGGCGGCGTACTGCGGCTGGTTGCTGGCGGTGGCGCGGCCCAGATGATCGATCATCACCGGCACCGGCAGGGCCCGCAGCACCGGTTCCATCTGCGTCAGCTGTTCGGGCGGCATGTTGATCTGGATATGCCAGCCCAGTTCATGGATGCGGCGGGCCAGGGGTCTCACCTCGTCCGCGCTCACGGGATTGCCCAGGCCGAACTGGATGCGCAGGCCCCGCACTCCCGCCGCGTGCAGCGCCTTCAACGCGGCATCGCTCACGCGCGAATTGACCACGCAGACCCCGCGGCAGCCGTCGCCCAACTGCTTCAGCACATCCAGCAGGCAGCGATTGTCGGTGCCATAGCTGGAAGGCTGCACCACCACATCGCGGCTGGTGCCCAGCCTGTGCTGGACTTTGCGGTAATCGGCCACCGGCGCGGGCGGCGGGGTCAGCGCGGCCCCCGGAATATAGGACCAGCGCGGATCATAGATGTGATGATGACAATCGCAGGCGCCGTCCGGCACCTTGAAGGCCCGCCCGGAAAACTTTGCATCCGCAGCGAATGCGGAGGTGGCGGCCAGCGCCGCGCCCGCGCCCAGCAATGCACGGCGATCCATCGCGTTCCCTCCCCTGTCACGGCGCTGTCATGCCGCGCCTTTTGATGCGCGATGATGGCCGGGTGCGGCCCCAAAAACAATGGTGCGCCCTCGCCGGACGGGCTAAAAGCCGCTTCCATGACAGAGCCCGAGCATCGCCCCGAGAATCGGTCTGAGGATCGAAAGGAACGCGCGCGCCAGTGGTTCGAATCCCTGCGCGACGCCATCATGGCCGCGTTCGAGGCGCTGGAACGCGATGCGCCGGCAAGCCTTTATCCCGGCGAGGCGGGCCGCTTCGAGAAAACGCCCTGGTCGCGCGGCGAAGGCGAAGGCGGCGGCGTGATGGGCATGATGCGCGGGCGCCTGTTTGAAAAGGTGGGCGTGCACACATCGACCGTGTTCGGCAGCTTCTCGCCCGATTTCGCGCGGCAGGTTCCGGGCGCGGCGGACGACCCGCGCTTCTGGGCCAGCGGCATCAGCCTGATCGCGCATATGCGCAATCCGCGCGTGCCCGCCGTGCACATGAACACGCGCATGATCGTGACCACGCAAAGCTGGTTCGGCGGCGGCGCCGACCTGAACCCCACGCTGGAAGCCGCGCGCTCGCCGCGCCATCCCGACACGGTGGATTTCCATGCCCGGCTGAAGAAGGCGTGCGACGCCTTCGACGCGGGCTATTATCCCAAATACAGGAAGTGGGCCGACACCTATTTCTGGCTGCCGCATCGCTGCGAGCCGCGCGGCGTGGGCGGCATATTCTTCGACAATCACGACAGCGGCGACTGGGAGCGCGACTTCGCCTTCACCCAGGAAGTCGGCCGCGCGTTCCTGGACATACAGCCCGGGATCATCCGCCGCCGCATGGACGAACGCTGGACGCCGGAAGAGCGCGAGGAACAGCTCAAATGGCGCGGCCGCTATGTCGAGTTCAACCTGCTCTATGATCGCGGCACCGTGTTCGGGCTCAAGGTCGGCGGCAATATCGAGGCGATCCTGTCGTCCATGCCGCCGGTCGCCGAATGGAGATAGGCGCGATGCCGGGGCTCAAGCTGGGTTCGCGCGGCTCGCCGCTGGCGCTGGCGCAAGCGCGCGCCGTGGCGGCGATGCTGGCCGGGAGCTGCGGCGCGCCGGAGAGCGACTTTCCCATCACGACCTTCGTGACCAGCGGCGACCGCATCGAGGGCCGGCTGCAGGACCAGGGCGGCAAGGGCCTGTTCACCCGCGAACTCGACCAGGCGCTGCTGGACGGGCGGATCGACTGCGCCGTCCATTCGATGAAGGACCTGCCCACGCGCCTGCCCGCCGGCATCGCGATCGCGGCGGTCCCGGCGCGGGAGGATCCGCGCGACGGCTTCATCGCGCTGCGCGCCAGGACGGTGTTGGACCTGGCGCCGGGCGCGACGGTGGGCACCGCCAGCCTGCGGCGGCAGGCGCAGACGCTGCATCTGCGCCCCGACCTGAAAGTGGAATTGCTGCGCGGACGGGTGGAGACGCGGCTGGCGAAGATCGAAAGCGGCGCGTTCGACGCCACCTATCTGGCGCTGGCGGGGCTGCGGCGGCTGGGCCTGGAGCGGCATGCCGCGTCCATCGTGGACGCCGAACAGATGCCGCCCGCGCCTGCGCAGGGCGCGCTGGCGATCACCTGCCGCGCCGGGGACGAACGCACGCTAACACTGCTCGCCCCGCTCGATATCGCCGAACACGCCGCCGCCACCACCGCCGAGCGTGCCTTTCTGGAGGCGCTGGACGGTTCGTGCCGTACGCCCATCGCGGCGTTGGCGCGCGTCGCGGGCGGCGAAATCTCGTTCCTGGGCGAAGTGCTGACGCCGGACGGAAAGCATCGCTGGCGGCGGCAGGGCACGGCGGCGCTGGGCGGCGATCCGATGGCGGCCGCGCGCGCGCTGGGCTTGAAGCTGGGCGCGGAGATCAGGGCCGAGGCCGGGCCGCTTTACACCGCGCATTTCGGTGACCGCGGCTGGTAGGAAACGTTTTGCGAATTGGCGCGAGGAATTTTGCGGCCTGAGCAGAAGCGCCGAGCGATGTGTACGAATAGTACATGAGCGACGGCGCGACGAACTCAGGACGCAAAAGAACCGCGCTAATCCACGCGGAAGCCGGGGCGCAGCGCCACATACGACGAATCCAGCGCCGAGATGGCCGGACAACCCAGCAGTTTGAGCGTGCGCACGATGTCGGCCTTGAAGATCTCCACCGCGCGCTCGATGCCCGCATCGCCCGCCGCCGCCAGGCCATAGGCATAGCCGCGCCCCAGCAGCACCGCCTTCGCCCCCAGGCACATGGCCCGCACGACGTCGGCGCCGCGGCGAATGCCGCCGTCGAACAGCACCTCGATCCTGTCGCCCACCGCTTCAGCGATGCCCGGCAACACACGCAGGCTGGCCGCCACGCCGTCAAGCTGGCGGCCGGCATGGGTGGAGACGACGATGCCCTGCGCGCCGTGATCGACCGAGCGCCGGGCGTCATCCACCGTCATCACGCCTTTCATCACGATGGGACCGTCCCACAATGCGCGGATCCATTTCAGGTCGGTCCAGGACACCTGCGCCGATTCCAGCGCCGCGCCCACATCGATGGCCGCCAGCGGCCCCTTGCCTGGCGGCACGATGTTGGGGAAGGGCCGGGTCATGCCGTCGGCGATGAAGCCCGCCAGCCAGCGCGGATGCATCAGGATGTTGGGCAGATAGGGCAGCTTGGCGAAGGGATTGCCGCCCATCAGCGCCTTCATGCCGTTGCGCACGTCGCGTTCGCGGTTGCCCGCCACCGGCGTGTCGATGGTGACGAACAGCGCCGAATAGCCGGCCGCCTTGGCCCGCCCGATGGCCGCTTCCGCCGCGCCGCGCCCGCCCGCGAGATAAAGCTGATAGAAGGTGGGACCAGGCGACTGGGCCTTCACATTCTCGATCGTGTGGCCCGACATGGTGGAAAGGATATAGGCCGTGCCGTGACGGCCCGCCGCCGCCGACGCGGCCAGTTCGCCGCGCGGATGCATCAGCCGCGAATAGCCGATGGGAGCGAGCAGGAACGGCACATCCAGCCTGTGGCCCAGCACCGTCACGCCCAGATCGCAGGCCGGCGTCGCCACCGCGAAGCGCGGCTTGAACAGCACTTCGCGGAAGGCCCTGGTGCTGTCGTTGAGCGTGACCTCATCGTCGGCGGCGCCGTCGAGATAGTCGAACACCGCATCGGGCAGGCGCGCGCGCGCCATCCGGCGCAAGTCCGAGATGTTGACGACATGCGGCGAAGTCAGGCTCATGCGATTCTCGCGGGCAAATCCGCGCGTTTATGCCCGCAAAATACCGGCTTCGCCAGAGGGCCTCAGTCGGGCCTCGGTCGGGGCTCAGTTGCTCTTGGTGCCCTGCCCCTCGCCCATGCCGCCCTTGCTGCCCACGCCGGGGCCGACCTCGTCCTCGCCGCTCTGCGGCAGCGGCATCACATGATCTTCCTTGCCCGCTTCCTTGACGTTGGTCGTGGGCACGGCGCCGGGCCTGCCTTCGCGCAAATCCTTCTTCCGGGTCTCGGCCATGATGTTCTCCCGAGAAAAACCTCTGGGAGTCATAACGTGCAGACGGAAGGCGGGTTCACTGGCTGTGGAACATCCGGCACAGGTTGCCGGCCTTATTCTTTCGGCAGATGAGGACGGCTCCTCATGGTGAGCCTGTCGAACCATGCCGGCCCCCTGTGCCGGACACCCAGTCCGCTATATCGCGGTCCACGGTTTCCCCTTCCAGGTCGCGCAGCAGCATGTGATAGCCGTTGGGATATTGTTTCACCGTGGCGCGCGCGCCCAGTGCCGCGATGACCGCCTTTGTGGGTTCCGCCGGAATCACCTGGTCGTGCGCGCCGTACAGGAACAGGATCGGCGGCGCGTCGTGGATGGCGGCGGGCGCCCGGCGCGCTTCGTCCATCAGGTTCACCAGGCCGAACAGCGTGTCGGTGCGGGTCTTCTTCTGGAACAGCGGGTCCTTTCCCAGCGCGATCAGCATGGGCACATTGTCCGACGGCACGATGCGCACCACGCGGCCCGCGGCATTGTTGGACAGGATCAGTCCGGGCACCAGATGGGCGGCCAGGAACAGCGCCGCGCGATAGGAAAGCGGCATGTCGGCGCGCGACCAGACGGCGGGCGCCACCAGGATCGCACCGTCTATGTCCAGCCTCGCGCCGGGAGAGGCCAGCGCCGTCAGCAGCACGGCCCCGCCCATGCTTTCGCCCAGCGCGAAGACCGGCACGCCGGGATAGCGGGCATGGGCGGCCGTGACCGCATCGGCCAGGTCCATGCGCATGGTGTCCGCCCCGGCCCAGACGCCGGGATTGGCGCTGCGCCCGAAGCCGCGCTGGTCATAGGCCAGGGTCGTGATGCCCAGCTTCGCCCAGACCCTGGCCGGCATGTCGAAGGCGTTGGAATAGTCGCTCATGCCGTGCAGCGCCACGATCACCGCGCGCGGGGTGCCTTCGCCTTGCGCATCCCAGCGCCGCAGGGGCAGCTTCGCCCTGTCGCGCGCGGCCAGAAAATCCTTGTCCATCACGGGCGCCATCACCACGTCCCCATGCTGCGCGAATGTCGGCGCGCAGCCCGCCAGGAACAGCAGCACCGGGAGCAGAAGGGCGCGCATCAGATGGGCAGGAACCCGATCATCGCGCCCGAAAGCCCGCTGGCCAGCGTGCCGGCGACCAGCGCGCGCAGGGCCAGAGATACCACCTCGTCGCGGCGATCGGGAACCAGCGCGCTCATGCCCGCGATCAGGATGCCCACGCTGCCGAAATTGGCGAAGCCGCACATGGCATAGACCATGATCATGGTGCTGCGCGGATCGAGCGCGCCTTTGGGCGCGGCGGCCATGTGCAGATAGCCGATCAGCTCGTTGAGGATCACCTTGATGCCCATCAGCTCGCCCGCCGCGCCGGATTCGCGCCAGGGCACGCCCAGAAGCCAGACGAAGGGCGAGAACAGCCAGCCCAGCATCCGCTCCATCGTCAGCGGCGCGCCCCACACGGGGGGAAGCTGGGCCAGGATCACATTGGCCAGCGCCACCAGCGAGGTGGTGACGATCAGCATGGCGATGATCTGGAGATAGATCTTCAGCCCGTCCTCGGTGCCCTGGGCCATCGCGTCCATCGTGGAGCGGTAATGCACGCTGCCCTGCGCCTCGCTGATGTCGGTGTCGGGATGGCCCGGCACCATGATCCGCGCCATCAATATGCCCGCGGGCAGCGACATCAGCGAAGCCACCAGCAGATGGCCCAGCGCGGCGGGCAGCACATCCTTCAGGATGGTGGCATAGAGCACGAACACGGTTCCCGCGATCACCGACAGGCCCACCGTCATCAGGATGAAGAGTTCCGTGCGGTTCAGCCGTTCCAGATAGGGGCGGATCACGAGCTGGCCTTCGATGTTGCCCAGGAACACGGTGGCCGCCGCCCCCAGCCCGACCGCGCCGCCCAGCCCCAGCGTGCGCTTGAGCACCAGCGCCATCGCGTTCACGACAGCGGGCAGGATGTGCCAGTGCCACAGCATGGCCGACAGCGCGCCGATCACCATCACCAGCGGCAGGATGCCGAAGGCCAGCGTGACCATCGCGCCGGGATTGGTGACGGCGAAGGGCGCGGGCCCGCCGCCCATATAGCCGAAGATGAAGCCCGTGCCCGCGCGCGTCGCGGTGGTGAGCGCGGTGACCACGCCGTTGAGGCTGTAGAGCAGGTCGCGCACCACCGGCACCTTGAGCAGCAGAAGCGCCACCGCCGCCTGCAGCGCCAGGGTTCCCGCCACCTGGTGCCAGAGCACCCGCCGCCAGGCCAGCGCCTTGCGGTCTTCCGACAGGGCCCAGGCCGCGGCGATGATCGCGCAGATGCCCAGCGCGGACTGCAGGTGCGGCAACATCGGGTCCCCTTCGGAAAAAGAAACGCTACACGATTCCGCCGCCTTTTCCAGAAGGCGCGTCACATGACAGAAGGACGCGCCGCCATTAGATTGCCGCCCGGGATGGACCTGAGGACATGAAACCGGCGAAGGCAGGCACGATCGCGGCGCTGGCGGGCGCACGCGCCTTTCCGCCGCTGCTTATCATCCTCTACCACTTCAGCGAGGGCCATCATTATTCCGGCCTGGCCTGGTTCGACCGCATCGTGACCCGCGGCTATATGTGGGTGGAGTTCTTCTTCGTGCTGTCGGGCTTCATCCTGACCCATGCCTATGGCCCGCGGCTGAGGGACCTTCTGACCCCGAAGGGCTATGGCGCCTTCCTGCGGGCGCGGCTGGCGCGGCTTTATCCGTTGCACCTGTTCATGCTGCTGGTGATCCTGGCGATGGTCGTGACCTTCCGGGCGCTGGCCCATGCGGGCGGCTATGTCTCGATCTTCGACGTGCGCTATCACCCGGAGGTCAATGCCTGGAGTTTCCTGCTGAGCGTGCTGCTGGTCCAGGGGTGGAACACCCTGCCCTATCTGGCATGGAACGGCCTGTCCTGGTTCGTCAGCGTGGAGTTCGCGCTGTGCCTGCTGTTTCCCGCCTTCCTGTGGCTGTCGCACGGGCGGACCTGGCGCGGCTTCGCCCTGACCGGCCTGGGGCTGGCGGGGATGCTGGCGCTGCTGTTCACCTCGAAACACGGGCTCGACATCACCTATCACAACGGCGTGCTGCGCGGGGCGTGCGATTTCGCGGCCGGCGTCGGCATGGCGGTGCTGTACCGCGAAACGGCGCACAGGAGCGGTCCGGCCTGGATCCATTCGCTGGTGCAGGTCCTGCTGTTGCTGCTGCTGGCCTACAGCTTCGCCTATACCGGCTGGTCGCATACCCGCAACGACATCTACACCGCGCTGCCGATCATGGCGCTGGTCTTCGCGCTGGCCTTCGACAAGGGCGTGCTGGCCGAGGCGCTCAAGACGCGCGTGCCGCAGCGGATGGGCGAATGGTCCTATGCGATCTATCTGGGCCAAACCGCCTGGCTGCAGGCGCTGCGCTTCTTCGAGCAGCGCCTCTATCCGCCCGGCGACACGATCGTGCTGGGCACGCGCTTCGCCGACTTGATCTGGTGGCTGGAGCCGCTGTTGCTGGTGATCGTCTGCATCGGCTGGGGCGCGCTGCTGGCCAGATATATAGAATATCCGGCGGCACAGTGGCTGCGGCGCCGGCTGGGCCGCCGCCTTGACCCGCAAACCATGCCCACGCCATCGTAGCGGCAACAACCCCAGGGAGAGTCCCCATGACCATCTCGTTCAAGGACAAAGTCGCGATCGTGACGGGCGCCGGCGGCGGGCTGGGGCGCGCGCACGCGCTGCTGCTGGCGAAGCTGGGCGCGAAGGTGGTGGTCAACGACCTGGGCGGATCGCTGGACGGCAGCGGCGGCAATTCGGCGGCCAGCGAAAAGGTGGTGGCGGAAATCACCGCGGCGGGCGGCCAGGCCATCGCCAACGGCGCGTCGGTCAGCGACGATGCGGGGGTTGCGCATCTGGTGAAGCAGACCATGGACACATGGGGCCGCATCGACGTGCTGGTGGCCAATGCCGGCATCCTGCGCGACAAGAGCTTCGGCAAGATGGAGATCAAGGATTTCGAGGCGGTGGTGAACGTGCACCTGATGGGCACGGTCAAGCCCGCCAAGGCGGCGTGGGAGATCATGAAGAAGCAGGCCTATGGCCGCATCGTGGTGACGACCTCCTCCACCGGCCTTTACGGCAATTTCGGCCAGACCAATTACGGCGCGGCCAAGATGAGCCTGGTCGGGTTCATGAACTCGCTGAAGCTGGAAGGCGCCAAGGACAATATCCGCGTCAATGCCGTCTGCCCGGTGGCGGCCACCCGCATGACCGAAGCGTTGATGCCGCCCGCGGTGCAGGAGATGCTGAAACCCGAATTCGTCTCGCCCGCCGTCGCCTATCTCGCCTCGGACGACGCGCCGACCGGCGTGATCCTCACCGCCGCGGCGGGCGTCTTTGCCGCCGCCCGGCTCGAGGAAACCGACGGCGTCAATCTTGGCCACAATGCGACAGCCGACGACATCGCGGCGCATTTCAGCCAGATCGCGGACTGGGAAACCGCCAGGCCTTACGGTCAGGGCGGCGAACAGAACGCGAAATTCCTGGCCCGCGTGCAGGAGAAACCGCTTCTGGGCTAGTCCCCGCAGGCCGAAACAAGGCGTCACAAAAATTTTTGCGCAATTTTGTGACGCCGGGGCGAAATGACGCTTGCGGCGCAGCAAGGCTTGCGTCACCCTTTCGTCATGAGTGATTTCGCGCCGGTGGTTCGATTGGCGCGGCCCGAGGATGCCGCTGACCTTGCGCGCATCTATATCGACTCCTGGCACGATACCTATGCCGGCGTGATTTCCCACGCGCTCCTGTCCGCCATGTCGTTGAGGGGCCATACCGCGCGCTGGCGGGCGGCGATCCGTGGGCACGGCACGGTCCTGGTGGCGGAAGACGCCCAGCACGGCCCGGTCGGGCTGGCCAGCCTGGGGCCCGTGCGCGATGCGAGCCTGGGCTTCGAGGGCGAGGTCTATACCCTGTATGTCGATCCCGCCTTCCTGGGCAGGGGCGCGGGACGGGCGCTTCTCACCGGCGCCTTCGACGCGCTGAAGGATCGCAAGCTGCGCTCCTGCCTGATCTGGGCCCATGCCCGCAACAATGCCTGTTTCTTCTATGAAGCGATGGGCGGGCGGCGCGTCGCCACGCGGACCACGCGGCTGATGGGCGAACTGACGCCCGAGATCGGCTTCGGCTGGAAGCAGCTGGTGACACAGAAGATCAAGCGCACCCTGCCGTCATAAGGCGGCCTGACCTTGCCCCCTTGAATGGAGAGAGGGGCGCGTTGGCTTCCACGGACCTCATCACCTGGCAAATTGGACCTAATCGGGCTGCACGGCCCCGCAATCGCAAACGATCTCCGGCGGCAGGTTGAGCGGCAGGCGCGCCCTGCGGTGGAAACCTTCCGAAAGCGCAAGCAGCGCCCTGGCCCCCGTGGGCGTGACTTCCCATGTCGCGGTGCCGGTGCGGAAGCATTTCCGGCAGCGCAGCACCTTTTCGATATGCGCGATACCCTGGGCCATGCGCCCCATCCCAGGCAGAAACATGCAATCCATACCACCGCGCGGGCGGCTTTGCACATTACGGTTGTGAAGGCGGCCCGGAGGATCTTTCAAAGATCCTTCGGCCGCACGAAATCCACCAGCTTGCCGGTGGCCGGGGCCACGTCGCGCCAGCGGCCGACGTCGAAATCCAGGATCGCCAGCGCGCCGGTGGGGAATTTCTCCTCCAGTTGTTCGTAGCGCGTGCGCTCCTTGCGCCGCACCGGCTCGCGCGCCAGGCTGGCGGCGCATTCCTCCAGCCCCGGATTGTGTCCCACCACCATCAGCGAGGCGACCCGGGCGGGCGCGCCGCGCACGGCCGCCACGATGCGCGGGGCCTCGGCCAGATAGAGATTGTCGCGATACTCTATCGCCGTCTCGATCTCCTGCAGCACCAGCTCGGCGGTCTGGACCGTGCGGGCCGAAGGAGAGCAGAGGATCAGGTCGATCTGGCGGTCGCACTTGCGGATATGGCGGGCCATGGCGGCGGCGTCCTGCATGCCGCTGAGCATCAGCGTGCGGTCGAAATCCTCCACACCGCCGTCGGCTGGCGCCGCCTTGGCGTGACGCAGGAGGAAAAGCCGTTTCATTCCCGATGCTTGCCCCGCAAATCAGGCATGAATCTTATGTCCTTGACCCCCGCGGGGCAACCGCGCCACAACAGAACCTAAGGGCTAAAGGCATATGGCGACGAACAAGAAACCGGCGAAATGGCGCAAGCGGACCCTGGCGGTGCGCGGCGGGCAGATGCGCTCGCCCTTCCAGGAGACGTCCGAGGCGCTCTACCTCACCAGCGGTTATGCCTATGAGGAGGCCGAGGAGGCCGAGGCCCGCTTCAAGGGCGAGATCGGCGGCTATCAGTATTCGCGCTTCGGCAATCCCACCGTCTCCATGTTCGAGGAGCGCATGGCGCTTCTGGAAGGCGCGCCGGTGGCGCGCGCCTGCGCCACCGGCATGGCGGCGGTGTCGGCGGTGCTGCTGTCGTCGCTGAAGACCGGGGACCATGTGGTGGCGGCGAAGGCGATGTTCGGCTCCTGCCTGCATGTGGTCGAGCAGATCCTGCCGCGCTTCGGCATCACCCATACGCTGGTGGACGGCGAAGACACCGCCGCCTGGGAAGCAGCCATGCGGCCCCAGACGAAGCTGCTGTTCCTGGAGACGCCCTCCAACCCCACCCTCTCGCTGGTGGACATAAGGGCGGTGTCGAAGATCGCGGAAGCGGGCGGCGCGCGGCTGGCCGTGGACAACGCCTTCGCCACGCCGGCGCTGCAGCGGCCGATGGAGCACGGGGCGCATATCGTGATCCATTCCTCGACCAAGTATATCGACGGCCAGGGGCGCGCGCTGGGCGGCGTGGTGCTGTGCCGCGAGGATTTCCTCAACGATCACCTGCAGGTGTTCATCCGCAATACCGGCCCCAGCATGAGCCCGTTCAACGCCTGGCTGCACCTGAAAAGCCTGGAGACGCTGGAACTGCGCATGAAGCAGCATTGCGAGAATGCGCTGCGCGTGGCCGATTTCCTGGCCGGACAGGGCAAGGTGACGCGCGTGCTCTATCCCTTCCGTCCCGATCACCCGCAGCACAATCTGGCGCAGGCGCAGATGGACGGCGGCGGCGGCGTGGTGACGTTCGACATCGCGGGCGGCAAGCCCGCGGCCTTCCGCTTCGCCAACGCGCTCGGGCTGATCGACATCTCCAACAACCTTGGCGACGCCAAAAGCCTGGTCACCCATCCCGAAACCACCACGCATCACAAGCTGACCCCCGAGGCGCGCGCCGCGCTGGGCATCACCGCCGGCACCATGCGCATGTCGGTGGGCCTGGAGGATGCGGACGATCTTTGCGAGGACCTGGAGCAGGCGCTGAAGGCAGCCTGAACCGCGAAAGGATATGCGATGGCCGAGCACAGGATCCGGCTGACCTGGAACGACGGCGGCAGGCCGTTCACCTATGAAACCTATCCGCGCGAGCACGCCATCGCCTTCAAGGACGGCCAGCAGCTGACGGCCAGCGCCGCGCCCGCCTACAAGGGCGACGGCGTTCATGCCGATCCCGAAGACCTGCTGGTGGCGGCGCTGTCGTCCTGCCACATGCTGAGTTTCCTGGCGATCTGCACAAAGAAGAAGGTGACGGTGCAATCTTACGAGGATGATGCCGTTGGCTTTCTGGAAAATGACGGCGGAAAGCTCTGGATCGCCCGCGTGATCCTGCGCCCGGCAGTGGTTTGCGACGCGGACCCTGCGACACTGACGCAGATTCACCATCTGGCGCACGAAGCCTGTTTCATCGCCAATTCCGTGAAAACCGAGGTCACGGTCGAGCCGCGCTGACGCCCGTGCGGGGCTTGCGCCCGCCCGCGCCGCACCCGATACTGGCGGCATGTTCGAGAGCGAAGACCGCGCCCCCGCCGGTTTCAGACCCGTACACCAGTATGAGCAGGAAACCCGCCGCATCCGCGTGGCGGTGCAGCCCGCCTATCTGGACGACCAGTCCGACCCGGAAGACGACCGCTATGTCTGGGCCTATACGGTCACCATCGAGAACCGCGGCGCCGAGCCGGTCAAGCTTCTGTCGCGCTACTGGCACATCGTGGACGGCATCGGCCGCATCCAGGAAGTGCGCGGCCCCGGCGTGGTCGGCGCCCAGCCGGTGATCGCGCCCGGCGAAAGCTTCCAGTATACCAGTGGCTGCCCGCTCGAGACCGCGTCGGGCACCATGAGCGGGCGCTACCAGATGATGAGCGCATCGGGCGAATCCTTCGAGGCGGAAATTCCGGCCTTCCTGCTGGAAAGTCCCTATGAACGGCGCCAGATTCACTGATCCGGCCCGTTAATCCCTGTTGAGCTTACGGTTGCATAGCCCGCCGCGTTCGGGCGAAACTTCTCCATGAGCAAACCGACACGCGAAGAAGCCGAAACGGCCGTCCGGACCCTGCTGCGCTGGGCGGGCGACGATCCCGCGCGCGAGGGCCTGCGCGAGACGCCCGCACGCGTGGTCAACGCCTTCGAGGAATGGTTCAGCGGCTATGGCCAGGACCCTGAGGCCTATCTGGCCCGCACCTTCGAGGAGATCGAAGGCTATGACGACATGGTGATCCTGAGGGACATCCGCTTCGAGAGCTATTGCGAGCACCACATGGCCCCCATCATCGGGCGGGTGCATGTGGGCTATCTGCCCACGCAGCGCGTCGTCGGCATCTCCAAGCTGGCGCGGGTGGTGGAGACCTTCGCCAAGCGGCTGCAGGTGCAGGAGAAGATGAACGCCCAGATCGCCAACACCATCCAGAATGTGCTGCAGCCCCACGGCGTGGCGGTGGTGATCGAGGCGGCGCACCAGTGCATGACCACGCGCGGCGTGCACAAGCCGGGCGTGACGATGGTGACATCGACCATGCTGGGCGTCTTCCGCGAGAACTTCGCCACGCGGCGCGAATTCCTGTCCGTCATCGGCAATCCGGCGAGCCGCGAGGACCGATGAGCGCGCTCGACCTGGTGAAGGCGCTGATCGCCTTTGACACCACCAGTCGCGGCTCCAACCTCGAACTGATCGGCTTCGCGCAGGCCCTGCTGGAAAAGGCGGGCGCGCGCTGCCGTCTGACCCATGACGCGACGGGCGGGAAGGCCAATCTCTTTGCCACCATCGGACCCGCCGGCCAGGATGGGGAACTGGACGGCGGCTATGTGCTGTCGGGCCATACCGATGTGGTGCCGGTAGACGGACAGGACTGGTCGTCCGATCCCTTCACGCCGGACGTGCGCGGCGGGCTGCTCTACGGGCGCGGGGCGTGCGACATGAAGGGCTTCGTCGGCACCGCGCTGAGCCTGGCGCCGGAGATGGCGAAGGCCAAACTCGCCCGGCCGATCCATTTCGCGCTGTCTTATGACGAGGAAGTGGGCTGCGTGGGCGTGCGGGACCTGCTGGCCGACCTGAAAGCGGTGAATCTCAAGCCCGCGCTGGCCATCATCGGCGAGCCGACGCTGATGAAGATCGTGGGCGCGCACAAGGGCGGCGCCAAGCTGGTGACGCGTTGTTGCGGCCGGGAGGGCCATTCCAGCCAGCCCTATCACGGCGCCAATGCGGTGATGATGGCGGGCGAGTTCATGACCCTTCTGGAAAGCGTGTGGGAAGAGCTGAAGTCGGACCGCGATCCGCGCTTCGTGCCCGACCACACCACGGTGCAGGCCACGGTTGTCCATGGCGGCACGGCGGTGAACATCCTGGCGCGCCAGGCGGACGTGACCTGGGAATATCGCGCCCTGCCCGGCCGCGATGCCGACGCCATCATCGAAACGGTGAAGCGCCGCGCCGAAAGCCAGGTGCTGCCCAAATATAAAGCACGGGCGGCGGAAGCGGCGTTCGAGACCGTGCTGCACGCGCAGTATCCGGGGCTGGCGCTGGACGAGGATTCGCCCGCCGTGCGGCTGGCGCGCGAGCTGACCGGCGCCAACCAGGTGGAATGCGTGGCCTATGGCACGGAAGCCGGGCACTTCCAGCAGGCGGGCATTCCCGCCGTGATCTGCGGCCCCGGCTCGATCGAGCAGGCGCACCGGCCCGACGAGTTCTGCGCCGTCAGCCAGATCGAAGCCTGCGAGACCTTCCTGCGCAAGGTGATCGCCAAGGCGTCGGCAGCCTGAACGTCCCGCCGGCGGAACATCCGCTGTCCTGCGCAGTTGTCTGTCTGGGCGGGCGGCGGCGCGGCAACAGAGGAAACGCCATGCGCGAAAATCCGCAGACGTCCGCCGATACGGTTCCTTGCGATTACGTCGATGTGACGCGCAGCGATGCCGCCGGCCAGCCGCATTTCCGGTTCCAGCCGCATCGGCGCGGCGGTGCGCCCGGAACTCCGGCCTTCGACATGGAGATCGAAGGCGCGCGCGCCTTGTGGCAGCACCTGGGAAAACTGATCCAGGAAGGCAAGAGCGCGTAAAGCCTGGTCCCTGTCATGGCCGCCGATTGCGCGAAGCGCAGACGGCAGCATGGCCGCCGCAAGGGGAGCTGGGCACACCGGCGCGGTCATCCTTCGACAAGCTCAGGATGAGGCTTGGGGAGGTTCAGGCTTCAACAGGCTCAAGGGCCGCCGGCGTCCGCGTAACGACGCCGGTTATTCCAGGGCTTCAGGCCCGATCTCGTGCGTCTTGCCGCAGAATTCGCAGCGCGCGCGGATGATGCCGTCGGGGTCGGCCAGCCCTTCGCGCTCCGCGGGTGGATAGCTGCTGAGCACCTGGGCGATGCGCGCGCCGTCGCAGTCGCAGCGGAAGATCACCGCCTCGGGCGGCTGGACGCGCACCTCGTCTTCGTGGAACAGCCGCCATAGCAGCGTTTCGGGCGCCAGCGTGGTATCGACCAGTTCCAGATCCTCCACCGTCTTCAGCAGCAGCGACAGCCGCGCCCAATCGTCGGATTCCGCGCCGCCCCGCGCCGAATCGGGCGTCATCTGCAGCATGATGCCGCCCGCGCGCCAGTGCGGATGGGGATCGCCCGCCACATAAAGCGGCGCCGCCGCCAGCCGGATCACGGTGGGGAGCTGCTCGCTCTGCGCGAAGTAGGTCTCGGCGGAGGCGGCGATGCCGTCGGGCGAAAGCTCGACGATGCCCTGATAGGTCTTGCCGCCGCGCTGCGGTTCGATGGTGATGGCCAGCGCGCCCGCGCCCGCCAGCTGGTTGAAAGCCTGGCCTTCAAGGCCCGCGAAGCGTTCGGCATCCAGCCGCGCATAGCCGCGCACGCCGCGATGGCGGTTCTCATCCGCGCCGTAATAGTCGGCGGTTATCAGGTCGAGCGGGCCGTCACCCTTGGTCTGGATGGTCAGCCGCCCGTCAAGCTTGAGCGCGGTGCCCAGAAGCGCGCCCAGCGCCACCACCTCGCCCGTCACGCGCGCGGCGGGTTCCGGCAGGACATGCGCGCCCAGCGCGCGGGCGGACGCCGCATCCAGCCGCACCAGCCGGCCGCGCACCCCCGCCCCTGCGATGTCGAAAGGCAGGACGAAATCGCCATAGGGCGCGGGCTGTTCCAGCTTGTCGGGCATGGCCTGTTATATGGCGCGGGGACAGGCGGTTTCAACCGGCCCACGCCAGCCTTGCCCGGCCCCAAAGTCAGGACAAGACCCTAGGCCAGGGCCCAGGTCAGGATCGCCTTCTGCGCATGCAGGCGGTTTTCCGCCTCATCGAACACCACCGATTGCGGCCCGTCGATCACCTCGTCCGTCACTTCCTCGCCCCGGTGGGCGGGCAGGCAATGCATGAAGATGGCGTCCTTCTTCGCAAGCCCCATCAGCCGCGCATTGACCTGATAGGGCTTGAGCAGATTGTGCCGCTTGGTGGCGTTGTCGTCGCCCATCGAAACCCACGCGTCCGACACCACGCAGTCCGCGCCTTCGGCCGCGGCTTCCGCATCGGTGGTGAAATGCACCAGTCCACTGCCCGCCGCCCAGTCGCGGGTCTCGGCATCCACGGTGAGTTCCTTCGGGCTGGCCACATTGAGCGTGAAGCCGAACCGGACGGCCGCGTGCACCCACGATGTCAGCACATTGTTGCCGTCGCCGCTCCAGGCCACCTTCGCGCCGGCGATGGAGCCCTTGTGCTCTTCGAAAGTCATCACGTCGGCCATCACCTGGCAGGGATGGGACCATTTGGTGAGACCGTTGATGACCGGGATCGAGGCGTTGGCGGCAAGTTCCTCGACCATCTCGTGATCGAGCAGGCGGATCATCACCGCGTCCACATAGCGCGAGATCACCCGCGCGGTGTCGGCGATGGTCTCCTCGCGGGCGAGCTGCATCTCGTTGCCGGTCAGCATCAGCGCGCTGCCGCCAAGCTGGCGCGCGGCCATGTCGAAGGAGATGCGCGTGCGGGTGGACTGCTTGTCGAAGATCATCGCCAGCACGCGCCCTTCGAGCGGGCGGTCCGCATCGGGCGCGCCCTTGGGCAGGCCGGTGCGCGCCAGCTTGCGGCGGCGGGCCTCGGCGACGATCGCCTTGAGGGTGGCGCTGTCGTGATCGGACAGGTCGAGGAAGTGCTTGGGAGCGACCTTGATGGGAGCGTTCATTGTGCGGCGGCCTTCTGCGCCTCGATCTCCGAGGCGGTCTTGTTGAGCAGTTCGATGCCTTCGCGGGCTTCCGCCTCGCTGAGGGTGAGCGGCGGCAGCAGGCGCACCACATTGTCGCCCGCCGGCAGCACCACCAGGCCCAGGGTGCGCGCGGCGTTGATGAAGTCGCCGGCCGGCGTCTTCATCTTGAGGCCCAGCATCAGCCCGCGCCCGCGCACGCTTTCGAATACCGACGGATGGCCCGCCACCAGCGCGCCGAGCTGCTGATGCAGATAGTTGGCGACCTTGTTGACGTGATCGAGGAAGCCCGGCGCCAGCACCATGTCGATGGCCGCGTTGCCCACCGCCATCGCCAGCGGGTTGCCGCCATAGGTGGTGCCGTGCGTGCCCACCGTCATGCCTTTGGCCGCATCGGCCGTGGCCAGCACCGCGCCCAGCGGAAAGCCGCCGCCGATGCCCTTGGCCACCGTCATGATGTCGGGCGCGATGCCCAGCCATTCATGGGCGAAGAATTTTCCGGTGCGGCCCACGCCGGTCTGGATCTCGTCGAAGACCAGCAGGATGTCCGCCTCGTCGCAGAGCTTGCGCAGGGCGCGCAGGAAATCGGGCGCGATCTCGCGCACGCCGCTTTCGCCCTGCAACGGCTCAATCAGGATGGCGGCGGTCTGGGGCCCGACAACGGACCTGACCGCGGCGAGGTCGGCGGCCGTATCGCCCGAAAGCGCGACCTGGTCGAAGCCTTCCATGCGCGGGCCGAAGCCTTCCAGGTATTTCTCGTTCCCGCCCGCATTGATCGCGGCATAGGTGCGCCCGTGGAAGGCACCTTCGAAGGTGACGATGCGGAAGCGTTCGGGATGGCCTTCCGCGAAATGATGGCGGCGCGCCATCTTGATCGCGAGCTCGATCGCCTCGGTGCCGGAGTTCACGAAGAAGGCGGTGTCGGCGAAGGTGCTGGCGACCAGCTTCTGCGACAGGCTTTCCTGTCCCGGCACGCGATAGAGATTGGAGGTATGCCAGAGCTTGCCCGCCTGGTCGGCCAGCGCGGCGACCAGCCTTGGATTGGCGTGGCCGAAGGCGTTGACGGCGATGCCCGCGCCGAAATCCAGGTATCGCTTGCCATCCTCGGCGAAAAGGTACGAACCCTCGCCGCGGACGAATGCGACATCCGTCCGGTTATAGGTGGGAAGCAAGGCCGGAAACACGAGAGCAACTCCTTTGTGCGGATTGAAATAAAAGTACAATTCTGTGCCGGAAGGCCCCGTTTATCCGCTTTCCGTGGCGCTTTTGCTACCCCCAGTTCGGCATGGCGTGTTCCCGGGTTCCGGCAGCCCGCCTGGGCCGCCATCGGCATCCATCCCTGGAATCATGTGGACAAGGGCTCGTTGTCGGCCGGCAAGGCTTGTGCGGCACGGCGGCGGCGATACTGTATTTTGTACCGCAGGTCCGCGCCAGCGCGCCGGGACCGCCACCGCAAGGAGCGATTGCCATGACACAGGTGAACTGGTCGGACGACCGGGTGGAACAGCTCAAGACATTATGGACCGAAGGCCTTTCGGCCAGCCAGATCGCCCGCGCCCTGGGCGGGGTCACCCGCAACGCGGTGATCGGCAAGGTGCACCGGCTGGGTCTGGCGGGGCGGGCCAGCCCTTCGCGCAGCGAGCGTCCGCGCCTGCCCATGGCGCCCAAGGCGCCCAGCGTGCGCAGCCACATGCCCGCCGCCCCGGTGGTGGAGGAAGATCCGCTGCAGCTGGAGGACGGCAATTTCGCCACGGTGCTGACCATCAGCGACCGCATGTGCCGCTGGCCGATCGGCGATCCTTCTGCCAGCGAGTTCCATTTCTGCGGCCGCGCGCCCAAGTCGGGCTCGCCCTATTGCGAGGCCCATGCCCGCAAGGCCTATCAGCCGCAGCAGACCAAGCGTGACGGCAAGGGGCGTCTGGCGAGTTAGGCCCTGCGCCCGTCATGGCCGCTCATCCTTCGACAGGCTCAGGATGAGGCTTCGACAAGCTCAGGATGAGATTCGGCAGGATGAGGCGGCGCGCGAAGTCCGTGTATAGTGCCGGCGATGACCACCGTTCATGATTTCAGCGCCGTGCGCCTGGACGGCCGCGAGCAATCGCTGGCCGATTATCGCGGGCGCGTTCTGCTGATCGTCAACACCGCCAGCGAATGTGGATTCACGCCGCAATATGCGGGCCTCCAGGCGCTGTACGAGAAGCTGGAGCCGGAAGGGCTGACGGTTCTGGGTTTTCCCTGCAACCAGTTCGGCGCGCAGGAGCCGGGCAGCGAGGCGCAGATCGGCCAGTTCTGCCAGGCGAATTACGGCGTGAGCTTTCCCATGTTCGCCAAGGTCGAGGTCAACGGCCCCGGCGCGCATCCGCTCTACCGTTTCCTGACCCACGACAAGCCGGGCATCCTGGGCACCGAGGCGATCAAGTGGAATTTCACCAAGTTCCTGGTGGGGCGCGACGGCGATCCGGCGGCGCGTTACGCACCGCAGGTGAAGCCGCAGGACCTGGAAGCGCCGATTCGCAAGCTGCTGTAGGGCGGCATAGCCGCATCCCGCGCCGGGCGCTCCGGGGCGGGGCCGGCCATGACAACCGGCCATGACAAATTGTAGAGACGATCAGGCCGCGGTGGTGCCGATGTTGGCGGCATCCAGCGAATAGCCCGCCGAGCGCACCGTGCGGATCGGGTCCACCGCGCCTTCGACATTCAGCGCCTTGCGCAGCCGGCCCACATGCACATCCACGGTGCGCGCCTCGACATAGACATCGCTGCCCCACACCGCATCCAGAAGCTGTTCGCGCGAGAAGACCCGGCCCGGATGCTGGATCAGGTGATCCAGCAGGCGGTATTCGGTGGGGCCCAGATGCACTTCCACGCCCGCGCGGCGCACCCGGTGGGCGGCGCGGTCCATCTCGATATCGCCCACCTGCACCACGTCCTCGGCCAGGCTGGGGCGGATGCGGCGCAGAACCGCGCGCAGCCGCGCCAGAAGTTCGGTCATCGAGAAAGGCTTGGTCAGGTAATCGTCGGCGCCGGTGTCCAGGCCGCGGATGCGGTCGGATTCCTCGCCGCGCGCCGTCAGCATCACGATCGGGACGTTGCGGGTTTCCTGCCGGCCGCGCAGGCGGCGGCAGACCTCGATGCCGGAAAGCTGCGGCAGCATCCAGTCCAGCACGACCAGGTCGGGCTTTTCCTCGGCGGCGATCAGCAGCGCCTCCTCGCCGTCGCGGGCTTCCAGAACCCGGTAGCCTTCGCGCTCCAGGTTGTAGCGCAGCAGCGTGACCAGCGCGCTTTCGTCTTCCGCGATCAGGACGGTGGGCTTGCTCATGCGTGGCTCTCGAAGGGAACGGAGGTTTCGGCGGTCGTGTCGGCCTTGGGCCGGTTGGCGGACAGGTGGCCGGCGCGCACCATGTGATAGACGACTTCGGCGATGTTGGTGCAGTGGTCGCCGCAGCGCTCGATGTTCTTGGCGACGAAGAGCAGATGGGTGCACAGCCCGATGGTGCGCGGGTCTTCCATCATGTAGGTCAGAAGCTCGCGGAACAGGCTGTTGTAGATCTCGTCGATCTCGCCGTCGCGGCTCCAGACCGCCTCGGCCTCGTCGGCATTGCGGCCCGAGAAGGCATCCAGCACCTGCTTGAGCTGGTTCTGCGCGGCCTTGCCCATGCGGGCCAGCGACTGGGTAAGCCGGATCGGCGGCTCGCGGTTGAGCACCAGCGCGCGCTTGGCGATGTTCTTGGCCAGGTCGCCGATGCGTTCCAGTTCCGCCGCTGTCTTGATGGCAGCCAACGTCTCGCGCAGGTCCACCGCCATGGGTTGGCGCAGGGCCAGAAGCTTGAGCGCGCGGTCTTCGATCTCCTGCTGCACCTCGTCGATGCGCAGGTCGCCGGCCACGGCGCGTTCCGCCGCCTGGCTGTCGCGGCGCGCGATGGCCTCGATGGCCGCGGCGAACTGCGCCTCGGCCAGGCCCCCCATCTGCGCCACCAGGGAGGAGAGGGCTTCAAGCTGCTCGCCGAAGGATTTGACGGTATGGTCGGTCATCGCGCGCTTTCCGGTCTGATGCGAACTCTAGCTAGGCGGTTCGCACCACTCCTATGCGACTGTTTTATAACATTTCCGTGACAGGCTCGGGGAGGACCGGCTTTGCCGGGGCTTCGGGGGGCGCCTCCCGCAGGAAGACGGTGAAGACGCTGCCTTCGCCCAGCCGGCTTTCGATGGAAAGGCGGCCCTGGTGGCGGCTGACGATGTGCTTGACGATGGCCAGCCCCAGCCCGGTTCCGCCCCTCTCGCGCGAGCGCTTCACGTCCACCCGGTAGAACCGCTCGGTCAGGCGGGGGATGGCGGCGGGCGCGATTCCCTCGCCGTCGTCGCGCACCGCGCCGAAGACCTGGCGCTCGCCGGCCGGCACGGTCTGCACCCCCATCGTGATCTGCACATGGCCGTCCTGCCGGCCATACTTGATCGCATTGTGGATCAGGTTCTGGAACAGCTGCACCAGCTCGTCATGGTCGCCGATGACGGGAGGCAGCGCGGCGATGCCGGGGGCCAGCGCGATGGTGATGGCGATGCCCTCTTCCGCCGCCAGCGGTATCAGCGCCGCGGCCGCCTGGCGCACTGCCCCTTCCAGGTCCACGCGGTCCTGCGGGGGCACATGCTCGTTCATCTCGATGCGGGTCAGCGAGAGCAAGTCGTTGATCAGCCGGCGCATGCGCGCGGTCTCCGCCGCCATGATCTCGAGGAACTTCTCGCGCGCGCCTTCGTCGTCGCGGGCATGGCCGCGCAGCGTGTCGATGAAACCGGTGACCGCCGCCAGCGGCGTGCGCAGCTCATGGCTGGCGTTGGCGATGAAGTCGGCGCGCATCTGCTCGCTGCGGCGCACCGCCGTCAGATCGTGCAGCAGCAGCACGATGATGGGCGGCGTGACGCCGATGCGCGCGGCATAGGCCTGGAAGTGCCGTTCCACCGGCACCGGCAGGGTGAAGGGCACGTTGGAGGCCTCGCCCTGGCCCGCGGCGGCGATCGCCGCCAGCACATCGGGATTGCGCAGCACGGCGCTGGCGCGCTTCCTGTCCAGGCCCGGTCCCAGCACCTCGCGCATGAACTGGTTGGCGAAGACGACCCGCTCGGCCCCGTCCAGCAGCATCACGGGCATCGGCAACTGCTCGAGCAGGAGCCGCGTCTGCGGCGGCAGCAGCGCCACGGGATCGCCGGAATCCTGCACCGCCGGGCTGAGCACCGGTTCCTGGAACGTCACGAACTGGGAGATCAGCGCCGCCGCCAGCGCCAATGCCGCCAGCGCCCAGAACATGGCTTCGCCGGCGAACAGCACGGCCGCGCCGCCCGCCACCATCCCGATCACGAACGGCCAGGACTTGCCGCGCAGCCGTGAAAGCGCCTGCAGGAATGACTCGGTCATCCGGTCATCATACCCCCGAATGCGACGCTGCCATAACAGGATGGCCGATCCGTACACGGATCGTGACGCCTTTCAGTCCGCCGGGGGGCGCGAGCGGGCCTGCTTGACGCGGGCGCGATGCTTCTTGCCTTCAAGCCGCAGGCGCCGGCTGGCCGCAGGAACCTTGGTGGGGCGGCGCACCCGCCGGGGCTGCGCCGCGCGGCGCACGATCTCCACCAGCCGGGCGCGCGCGTCGGCCCGGTTCTTCTCCTGCTCGCGGAAGCGGCGGGCGGTGATCACCAGCACGCCCTCGCGCGTGAGCCTGCCGCTTTCCAGCAGGGCGTCCCGCGCGGCCTCGGTCAGGCTGGCCGAGGCGCGCACGTCGAAGCGCAGCTGCACGGCGCTGGCCACCTTGTTCACATTCTGCCCGCCCGGGCCCTGGCTGCGGATAAAGCGTTCCTCAAGCTCGCTTTCCGGGATGGCGATGCGGTGGTTGATGAAAAGGACGCTCATGGGCGGGACGGGATTTGGCCATGTCATTCGGGTCGGGGGCGAGTATAACCCGGGTGCATGGTGGAGCATTCCGGATTTTCGCAGGAGCGGCTGGCGCGCATCCCGCGCTTCCTGGCGCGGCAGGTCGAGGCGGGCGAGCTGCCCGGCGCGCTGACCCTGATCTGGCGGCGCGGACGCATCGCGCACCGCAGCACGGTGGGCGCGATCGACCTGGCGCGCGGGACGTCGATGCGCGAGGACGCGATCTTCCGCCTCTATTCCATGACCAAGCCGGTCACGGCCGTGGCCCTGCTGATGCTGCTGGAGGAAGGCCGGATCGCGCTGGACGATCCGGTGGCCCGCTTCATCCCCGGTTTCGCGGGCCTCAAGCTGGCCGACGGCCGCGAGGCCGGCGGTGCGATGACGGTGCTGGACCTTCTGCGCCATACCGCGGGCTTCACCTATGGCTTCCACAACCGCACGCCCATAGACGCGCTGTACCGCGCGCAAAAGATCGCGGAAATGGACACCGAAGGCGGGCTTGCCGCCATGATCGCGGCGCTGGAGAAGCTGCCGCTGGAATATGTGCCGGGCACGCAGTGGATCTATTCGGTGGCGACGGATGTGGCGGGCTGGCTGGTGCAGCTGGTGTCCGGCCAGGGCTTCGCGGATTTCGTGCGCGCCCATATCCTGATGCCGCTGAAGATGGCGGACACCGACTTCCTGGTGCCGGACGGCCGGCGCGAGCGCTTTGCCGCCTGCTATATCCGGCGCGAAGGGCGGCTGGACCTGTTCGACGATTCGCACAAGTCGCCCTTCTTCGCCCCGCCGAAGCTGGAATCGGGCGGCGGCGGGCTGGCGGGCACGGCCTATGACTATCTGCGCTTCTGCCGGATGCTGCTGAACCGGGGCGAACTGGACGGCGTGCGGCTGCTGTCGCCCAAGACGGTGGCGCTGATGACCGCCAACCACCTGCCGGGCGGGGCCGACATCGCCGGTCTTTCCCCTGCGAGCGACCTGTTCAACGAAAGCGGCTATCGCGGCATCGGCTTCGGCCTGGGCGTGTCGGTGATGCTGGATCCGGCCCAGGCCGGCATTCCGGGCACGGCGGGCGAGTTCGCCTGGGGCGGCATGGCGTCGACCGCCTTTTTTGTCGATCCCCGCGAGGACATGGCCGTGATATTCATGACCCAGGTGATCACGGACACGGCCCGGCGGGTACGCCTGCGCCGCGATCTGCGCACGCTGATCTATGGCGCGATGACGGAATCTTATGCTGCCTGAAGACATGCTCGAGGAACTGCCGCTGACCGCCTGGACCGGGCCCTATGACGATCACGTGCGCGATCGCGCGGTGTCTGCGCTGGAACGCGGCGCCGTGCTGTACTTTCCCCGTCTTTCCTTCGTCCTGTCGGATGCGGAAAAGCAGTTCCTGGACGCCCGTGTGTCGGACGGCAAGGCCAAGAACATCTCGCTCGACCATACCACCGGCCGGATGCAGGCCTCGTCACTGACGGGCGGGAAGGCGAAAGAACTGGCGGCGATGATCGGGCGCTTCGGCGCCGGCGCCGCCACGCTGGTGCGCGACCTGCTGCCCTATCGCCATGTCGAGCGCGCCCGCACCAGCTTCCGCCCGGTCGAAGTGAAGGGACGCCGCTATTCGCCGGTCAGCGACGACCGGCTGCTGCATGTGGATGCCTTCCCCTCGCGCCCGATGCGCGGGCGGCGCATCCTGCGCTTCTTCGCCAATGTCGCGCCCGCCACGCCGCGCCGCTGGCAGGTGGGCGAGCCTTTCGAACAATTCGCGCGCGATTTCCTGCCCCGCGTCGGCCCGCATTTTCCGGGCAAATCCTGGCTGTGGGACCGGCTGGGCGTCACGCGCGGGCGGCGCAGCCTGTATGACGAATTGATGCTGTCGCTGCATGACGCGGCCAAGCTGGACAGCGCTTTCCAGAAGGACAGCCCGCAGCAGGCGGTGAGCTTTCCGCCGGGCACCTGCTGGATGGTGTTCACCGATCAGGTGCTGCACGCCGCGCTGGGCGGGGAATTCGCGCTGGAGCAGACCTTCCACCTGGATGTCGCCGAGATGCGCGAACCCGCGCGCGCGCCGGTGAAGGTGCTGGAACGGCTCAGCGGAAAGACGCTGGTTTAGCCTGAATCGACGTCAGGATGACGATGCAGGCCGCGTCCTCAGGCCGCGATGGTGACGCCCATGCCGGTGAGCTTGGCGCGGACGGCCTCGGCGTCGAAGGGCTTCATGATGTGCTCGTTGGCGCCCGCGGCCGTGGCGGCGGCGATATCGGCGGGATCGCCTTCGGTCATCGAGAACAGGATCACCGGAAGCGCGCCGTTCTGCTGGCCGCGCACGCTTTTCACGAATTCCACGCCCTTCATGCTGGGCAGGTTCCAGTCGAGGAAGATCAGGTCGGGCATGCGGTCGCGGCAGGCGCGCAGGCCCGACATGCCGTCTTCGGCCTCCGCGACCGAATAGTGCAGCTCTTCCATGATGCGGCGCGCAATGGTGCGGACCACGCGGCTGTCATCGACGACGAGGCAGTGTTTCATGCCGCCAGCCTAGCGCCGCCAGGGTAAATGGTCCCTTACCCGGAACGCAGATTCAGCCGGCCGCCAGTTCGACCGCGCCTTCCAGCGGGCTCACGGTCAGCGCGGCGTTGACGGCGCGGGAAAGCTTGTGGGTCAGGAAGGGCTGGACGTGGCGCGCATCCACGCTCACCGCCTCGCCCCGCAGCGAGCGGTCGACCTCCTCGGTGAGGCGGGCGCTCTGCCCCGCGGCGCGGATGCGGAAGCTGGGCGCGGCCGGATCGGCGCCCGCCTGCACGGTGACGATGCCGCCGCGCGGCAGGCAGTCGGCCGCCAGCAGGGTCGCGTTCATCAGCAGCTTGGCCCAGTCCTTGGCCCAATAGACCCGCGGCACATTCCATTCCAGCGAGACCTTCCCGCCGTCCAGAAGGCCCTGCACCAGGCGGCCCACCTCGCCCAGGTCCAGTTCGGCCCCCGCCGAGCCCGCGGCGCCAAAGGCGATGCGCATGAACTGGATGCGGGCCAGCGCCTGGTCGGCGCTGCTGGTGACCAGCCGGATCGCGTCGGCGCGCATGGTGGGATCGCGCTCGTCCTCCAGCACCTCCATGCCGTTGACCACGGCCCCCAAAGGCCCGACAAGGTCGTGGCAGACACGGCTGACCAGCAGGGCGGCGAAGTCGATCTCGTTCATCGATGAGCTCATGGCCGGACTCAATGAAGCCTTGATGGTTAGCAATTGGTTAAAACGCCCCGGCGTCTTAAGGAATTCTTAACATGAGCGCAACGATGCCGGACGGGCTGATGACGCTGGCCCGCATCGCGGTCAAGGCAGGCCGGGTGGTGATGCGTCACTATGAGGCCGGGGCGGAAGCGCGCATCAAGCACGACCATTCGCCCGTCACCGATGCCGACGAGGAAGCCGAGGCGCTGATCCTGGCGGAACTGGACAGCGCCTTTCCCGGCGTGCCCGTGATCGCGGAAGAGGAAGCCGCGCGCGGCCGGATCGCGGGCGTGGGCGCGCGGTTCTTCCTGGTGGATCCGCTGGACGGCACCAAGGAATTCCTCAAGCGCAACGGCGAGTTCACGGTGAACATCGGCGAGATCGCGGACGAGCAGCCCGTGGCGGGCGTGGTCTATGCCCCGGCGCTGGGCCGGCTGTTCGCGGGCGCGGCGGGCCACGGCGCCTTCGAGGCGGATGCCGGACTGGCGCATATCCGCCCCATCAGCGCGCGGACCCGGCCCGATGACGGGCTGGTGGTCGTGGCCAGCCGCTCGCACCGCAACGTCCAGACCGACACCTTCCTCAGCAGCATGAAGGTCCGCGAATTCCGGACCGCCGGTTCATCGCTGAAATTCTGCCTGCTGGCGGCGGGCGAGGCCGACCTTTATCCCCGCACCGGCCCCACGATGGAATGGGACACGGCGGCGGGTCATGCCGTGCTGAGGGCGGCGGGCGGCGAGGTGACCAACTGGGACGGCTCGCCCTTCCTTTACGGCAAGCACGGCTTCGCCAATCCGGGATTCGTGGCGCGCGGCCGGGACGGCTGACGGCGCAAACGGGCGCCATCCTTTGACACGCTGAACTGCCGCTCTAGCGGTCCATGCCGTGGCGGCTGGAATAGAAGACCAGGGCCATCAGGCCGGCGCCCAGCGCGACCGTCACCACCACGCCCAGCACCAGGAAGGTCCAGCCAAAGCCGCTCATATGCACGCCGGACATCGCGGTCCAGACCTTCACCGCATACCAGAGCGACACGGCGAAGAGGACCACCAGAATCGCCAGCGCCAGCCAGCCGGCCGTGGAAAGCCTGTTCTCCTTCATGCCGTTCCTCCATCTTCCTTCGACTCTAAACGCATTCGCGGGCCGCGCCAGCGCGGGAACCGCAGGACGGAACCGCGGTTCGCCTCTCTGCGGCTGTAAAAAAGCCCGAATCTGGGGGATGCTTGCGTGCGGCAGGGGCGATTCGCCCGCGGACGGAACGCGGCGCAAAGGAGCGAACATGGACCGCAAGAAATTCATCACCGGGCTGATGGCCCTGGGCGCGACACCGGCAGCGGCGGGTTCTCTTCTCGGCATCCTTCCGGCCCGCGCGGCCGACAATCCCGACGAGCAGAAAGACGCCCGCTACACCGCCGAGGAGATCACACAGGCGGGCGCGGATTTCTTCGGCATCACCACCGAGGCGATGGCCAAGGCCGTGCAGCACATCTTTTCCGACCTGGGCGAGCCGGATGCCTATGTGAAGGGCGACGAAGGCTCGGGCGCTTTCGTGGTGGGCCTGCGCTATGGCTCGGGCTGGCTGGTCCGCAAGAACCGCGAGCCCCGGCAGGTCTATTGGCGCGGCCCGTCTGTGGGCTTCGACGTGGGCGGGAACGCCTCCAAGTGCTTCACGCTGGTCTACAACCTGCGCGAGGATCGCCGCCTGTTCCAGCGCTTCCCCGGCGTGGAAGGCAGCTTCTATCTGGTGGCGGGACTGGGCGTGAATTACCAGCGCTCGGGCGGCGTCACGCTGGCGCCGATCCGCACCGGCGTGGGCCTGCGCGCAGGCGTGAACGCACAGTACCAGGCCTATTCCGACCGCCGCGACTGGTTTCCCTTGTGAGAAACCGCCCGCCGGCGCTCGCGCTCGCCGCGATCGCGCTGGGCGGATTTGCCATGGGCGCGCTCGCCATCGGCGCATTGGCGATCGGGGCGCTGGCCATCAAACGCATGGCCGTGCGCGACGCCCGCATCGGGCGGCTGGAGATCGGCGAACTGGTCGTGAAGAACCGCGGCTAGGCCGGTTGCCGCTCAGGCCGCGGCCTCTTCGGTCTTCGCGCTGCCGCCCACTTCCGGCAGATAGAGCAGCAGGGCCGCAGCCACATAGGTGGATGAGAATGTGCCCACCACGATGCCGAACAGGATCGCGATGCTGAAATTCAGCAGGACCGGCCCGCCGAACAGCAGCGGGATGACCGACAGGGCGGTGGCCGCCGACACCAGCGTGGTGCGGGTGGCGATCTGGTTGGTCGAGAGGTTTATCATGTCCGGAAGCGACATGCGCTTGTACTTGCGCCGGTTCTCGCGGATGCGGTCGAACACGACGACCGTGTCGTTGATCGAATAGCCCGCCAGCAGCAGCAGCGCCGCCACCGTGTTGATGGTGAAGTCGATGTGGAACACCGAATAGAAGCCCGCGGTGACGAACACATCGTGGCCGGTGGCGATCAGCGCGCCCACGCCATACTGCCATTCGAAGCGCACGGCGACATAGATCGAGATCATGATCACCGCCAGGATGGTGGCGATGATGCCGTCGTTCAGCAGCTCGCCGCTGACCTTGGGCCCCACCACCTCGGTGCGGCGGTATTCATAGGATGGCCCCAGCCGACCCTTGATCTGACGCACCACGGCCTGGTCCATCTCGTTCTGGTCGAGGGTGTTCTCCGCGGCCTTGGGCTGCACGCGGATCATCACGCAGCTGTTGACCGGCGCATCGCATTCGCCCGCCCCGCCGAAATACTGAAGCTGGGATTCGGGAAAGCCCAGGCTGTTCACATCGGCGCGCATCTTGCCGATGTCGATCGTCTGGGCGGACTTCACCTCCATCAGCACGCCGCCGGTGAAGTCGATGCCCAGGTTGAAGCCGTGCCAGGCGATGGAAATGACCGACACCAGCACCAGAAGGCCGTCGATCGCGAAGGCGATCCAGCGGTACTTGACGAAATCGACGTTGGTGGTTTCGGGGATGAACCGCAGCAACGGCATGGCGAGACACTTCTTTTCAGCGAAAACCGGGCGAACCTACAGGGGGCGGGCGCGGCAAACAAGCCGCCGTCGGGCGGGGCGGGCGGTCTGGCCGAAATGCCCCGTTCTGCTAGAGTTTCTGGCAAAAAGGACCCATCCGTGACCGCAAACGTCTTTCACGCCCATATCCCGATCCTGGCGGGCGCCGTTCTTCTTCCCGCATCCGCCTTCGCCCAGCCCGCCGGCCTTCCCGCGCCCGTCATCGACAACGCCCGGGTGACGGTGCGCGACATCACGCTGGTGCCGGGCAAGCCGGGCCCCGTCGTGCCGCATGCGGGCGACTATGCCATCCTCTATTTCGACGGCGGACGCATCCGCGATGCGGGCGGCCGGATCGCCGTCCATCCCGCGGGCGACGCCGGCTATGGCCATGGCGGCGAAACCGCCGACACCGCGCTGGACCACCCCGCGCGCGAGATCGTGGTGGAGATCAAGGACGCCCCCTCCAACACCGTGCCGAACACCACCGGGCTGCCCAACGGCTTTCCCCGCGAAGGCGCGAAGAAGATCCTGGAGAACAGCCGCGTGATCGTCTGGAATTACGCCTGGCAGCCCGGCAAGCCCACCACCATGCACTTCCACAACACCGAGGTGCTGGTGGCCTATCGCGGCGACGGCGACATCAAGGGCGTGACGCCGGACGGCAAGAGCAGCATCACCCATCGCGGCACCGGCGACATCGCCTATAACCTTGCGGGCCGCGCCCATTCCGAGGAATTGGTCAAGGGTACGCAGAGCGGCATCATGCTGGAGCTGAAATAACGATCGAAAGGGAGGATTCCATGCTTCCGAGACTGCTCGCGGTCCTGGCCGCAACGACATTCGCCGTCCCGTCCCTGGCCGCCACCACCGATCCCACGCGCGCCGTCGGCCTTCAGCCCGGCCAGATCCAGTGGACCAGGGGCGAAGCCAACGACACCGCCTGGCCCATCGGCGATCCCAAGCAGCCCGGTGCCTGCATGGAGCTGATCCGCTGGCACCCCGGTCATTTCAGTCACCCGCATTATCACGACAATGCCCGCTATGGCGTGGTGCTGTCGGGCACCTGGTGGATCTCCACCAGCGAGGTCTATGACCCCGACCACAATACGGTGCCCTATCCGGCCGGTTCGGTCGTCACCGACCTGGTGCATGGCATCCACTATGACGGCGCCAAGCCCGAGACGGGCGACGCCACCATCGCCATCTATATGGATTGCCCCCTCACGAGTCATCCCGCCGAGAAGAAGTAGCGCCTTCGGGCAGGAAGAACGTGATGGCGGCGGAGACCGCGACCGCCGCCGCCATCATCAGGTATGACATGCCCGGATTGCCGGTCATGCCGTTGAGCAGCCCCACGCCATAGGCCCCCACGAAGGAACCCAGCGCGCCCATGCTGTTGATCAGCGCGATGGCGCCGCCCGCCACATTGGACGGCAGCGTGTCGGCGATATAGGCAAAGAAGGGCCCATAGGGCGCGTACATCATCGCCGCCGCCGTCACCAGCAGGACGAAGCTGATCCAGAAATGCGACGCGCCCAGCGCATAGGACGCGTAAAAGGCCACCGCCGCCACCGCCAGCGCGGGCCACATCGCGATCCGGCGCTTTCCCGCGCGATCCGACCAGGCGGCGAAGGCATATTCGGCGACGATGGCCGCCAGATAGGGCATGGCCGACAGCCAGCCCAGCTCGACCATCCCCATCTCGCGCGTCCTGAGGATCGACGGCAGCCAGATCACGAAGCCATAGACCCCGATGCTCCAGAGGAAATATTGCGCCGAGAGCGCGATCACCAGCGGGCTGCGGAAAGCGGCGGCGTAGTTGCGCACCGGCGCGATGCCGCGCTGTTCTTCCGCAAGCTGCGCTTCCAGCCGGATGCGCTCGTCGCCGGCCAGCCAGCGCGCGCCCGACGGATGGTCGGACACCAGCCGCCACCATATGAAGGCCCAGATCACCGGCGGCAGTCCTTCGATCACGAACATCATGCGCCAGCCCAGCCGGTCGGCCAGATAGCCGGACAGGACCGACATCCACAGCAGCGTCACCGGATTGCCCAGCACCAGGAAGGCATTGGCCCGCGCGCGTTCCCCGCGCGTGAACCAGCGCGCCTGCAGGATCAGCAGCGCCGGCAGCACCGCGCTTTCCACCACGCCCAGGAGGAAGCGCGCGATGTAAAGAAGCCGGATGTCGGAGATCACGCCCATCGCCGCGGCAAGCCCGCCCCATGCGATCAGCCCGGCGAAGATCAGCCGCCGCACGCTGCGCCTTTGCGCATAGACCGCGCCCGGAATCTGGAAGGCGAAATAGCCCAGGAAGAACAGCGCGCCCAGCAGCGATGACTGGCCCGGCCCGACATGCAGGTCGGCGGCCATGCCGGCGGCGGCGCCGAAACTGAAATTGGCGCGATCAAGATAGGCGAGGCTGTAGGTGATGAAGATCACCGGCAGCAGAATGGACCAGCGGCGGCTCACGATTTCCCTTCTTTCCCCTTGATGCCGCACCATATCGGCACAGCGGTGATTCTTGTGTTTGTCCGTCTTTCAGCGGCCGCCGCCGGGCGACGCGCCATGCATGCGATGCCGATGCGTTTGCGATACTAGCGTGGAAGCACTGCCCTGTCTCAATCCGACACAGGAAATGAACACGTTAGCGGTTGTTATCGTCAATTTGCGTAAACCTTGAAGCGCTTGATGTGGGTAATTCGTGTTTTTCTTAGTTTACGATTGCTTGCGCAGGCACCTTTCCTATCGTTCTTGCGTTGTCCGCTTAACGAATGATGGAGGCGGTCATGGAGATCGATCCGGTTGTGGTACTGGCCGATGAGCTTCGTGAGACGGAAGGGGCGCTGCGCAGCGCGGTCAAGCAATATGAGCGGGACGGGCGGCGCGAGAATGGCGAGGCGGTGAACGCCATCCTGGCGGCGCTGAAAAGCCTGCACCGCGAATTCTTCGAGACCGTCCCCACCAGCGCGCTGGGCGCCAGCGAACTGGTCCGCATGGTGGCGCACCGCCTGCCCTTCGCGCACGCCAACTCCGCGCGGCGCTTCCACGACATCGCCGACCGGCTGGGCGCGGGCCGGCGCGACCATGCGGACCTGGTCTGGCTCAGGGCCATGCGGGTGGCGCTTGCGGGCGGGCTGTGCGGCGAGGCGGGCCAGAAGGTGGCGCCCCTGCTCGGGCTTGCGATCCTGGGCGCGGCGCGGCCCGTGGTTGTCTTCCGCAGCGTCACGCCGCTGGAAGGCGACACGCTGGATTCCGGCTTCCGCGCGCATCAGCTCCAGTAGCCCGGCTTCAGCAAGCTCCTCGTTGCCAGCCTTCCCGGGCCGGTCTAGCTTTCCCGCCCACAACCATACGGGGAACGCCATGCCGGGAATCGCCGCCAGGACCGCAATCGCCTTCATCCTTTCATCCGTCTTCGCGGGCGGCGCCTTCGCCGCCGATGCGGCCACGGCGGTGCTGGATCATCACGTCGCCAACATGAAGGCGGGCAATCTGGCGGGCGTCCTATCGGACTATGCGCCCGATGCGGTGGTGGTGACGCCGCCCGGCCTGGCCGGCAACAAGGGCGTCTTTGCGGGTCCGGACACCCGCAAGCTGTTTTCGGTACTGACCGACAAGGATCATGTGCCCGGCAACAAGACCATGCAGACCCGCTATGAAAGCGCCGGTCCCGACACCACCATCATGCATTGGGTGCAGTTCAAGGGCACCCCTCAGGAAGTGTCTGGCTATGACGTCTTCGTGGTGCGCGGCGGCAAGGTCCGCTTCCAGACCGTGGTGGTGAACCCCGCAGGGAAATAGGGCGCGTTCAGCCGAAGTGCAGTTCGTGCCCCGCCCTGGCCCAGGCATCGATGCCGCCCAGAAGCGGCCTGATCCTGCGGAAGCCTGCGCGGCGCAGATGTCTTGCGGCCAGCGCGGCGCTGGCCTCGTTGGGGCAGGCGCAATAGATCACGATCTCCGCATCGCGGCTGTGGTCCCTGAGGGCGGGATGCATGTCGCTGGGATGCGCCGCCAGCGCGCCGGGAATGAAGCCGTCGCGCCGCCGCGATTCCGGCGAGCGCACGTCCAGGATCAGCGGGTGCGTCTTCCCGTCGGCCAGCAGCGCGGCCAGTTCATCGACCGTGATGCGGTCCATGCGCAGCCGGCGGATGAACATCGCCCGCTCCCACCAGCGCAGCGCCAGGTACAGCGCCAGCGCCGCGGCAAGCAGCATGATCCCGTATTTGCCCAGGGCGGCCAGCGTTTCGAGGACGTCGGCAACCGCATCATGGAACAGCCGCCCCAGCAACACGGGCAGGCCCAGATAGATCGCGGCGCCCGCCAGTTGCAGCGGCATGAAGACGGCGGGCGAAACCCGCGTGATGCCCGACAGCGCCACCACGATGTTGCCCAGTCCCGGAACGAACTTGGCGAACAGGATGGCCGCGGGGCCCACGCGGCTGAAGACGGTTTCGGTCTGGCGCACGCAGGAATCGGGCGACAGCGAAAGACGGCACAGGAGCGAGAGGACGCGCCGGCCATGGCGCCGCGCGATCCAGTACCAGCCATTGTCGGCGATGGCCGATCCCGACACCGCCGCCGCCATCACCAGGGCAAGGTTCAGGTGCGTGGTGACGGTCAGCGCGCCCGCCGCCGCCAGCAGCGGATAGGAGGGCAGCGGAAGACCGCCTTCGTCCAGCAGCACATTGAGAAAGACCGCCAGCAAGCCATAGACGGCGATCAGATGTGCGATTTCCTGCATGTCCCGGCCCGCCTTGTCCGCCACGCATATTAAAGGCGGATGGGCCGCGGCCGTAAGATGGGACGAACCGCAGGAAAGGATTTCAGGAGCCGGTTGGCGTTTTCCGTCTGCCGCCGGAGGACGCCGGGCCATCAGCTGCTGGGCCGTGGCGCTTCGGATCAGAGGGCTTCGGGCCAATATGCATCGGAGACGGATATTGCATTTCGCCGCCGGGATTCTTCATGTCCACGTCGCCCGGCGGCACGTCGCGGCCCGGCCGGGGCCCGGCCAGGGTTTCGTCAAGTTCCACCTCGGCCGCGCGCCTGTGTTCGGCATATTTCGCGTCAATGCCGCGGGCGTCCGCGAATTCCTGCCACCGGCCGGTATCGGGTTTCGCGCTCATGGCATCGTGTTCGATTGCCAGACCAGTCCGACGATCAGCAACACCAGCAGCATCGCGGGCGCCCAGAACGCGGCGCGCGGCGTTCCATCGGGACGGCGGATCAGCGAGTGCAGAAAATCCATCATCCAGCCTCAACGCGCTGCCCGGACCGCCGTTCCCCATTTGCGGCATCCATCATAACAGATCCACGATATTGGAAACAGCGGCGCGCCGGTTCGCACGAACCAGAACGTGGTTGAGGCTTTGTCAGCCTTCATCAGAAAGGAGCCATAACGAAATCCTGATCCACGCTTAAGATGCTTATGATTTCGCCTCGACCTGGAATGCCACTGTTACCTGACGGCGGTACGCGGATCAGTTCAAGGCGGAAATGACAAGCAGCTTAGCGGAATTGATTGACTTCGCTCGCGCGTCGGAAATCGGGGCGGCCGCGCAGGTTGACGCCGATCTGAAAGTTTGCGTCGCGGGGTATCCCTTCCGGCTAATCCGCCAGATGCTGCTGATGCGGAGCCGAGCGGTTTTTGCCACACCCGCCCCCCGGTTCGGGAACTTCTTGCCTGATACAACTCCAAGGATATATTTGGAATGGGGTGAGGAAGGGGATAACAATTGGTTGGGGTACCATTTCGCCTGGTGTTAACCGGCGACACCGCAGATCAGCATCAATTTCAGGGCTACGACGGTTATATGGCGCTGGCGGGGTTTGCCTGGACCCTTTCTCTAGTGAGCAATTATATCGATACGGGAAAGATAAGACATCGCGGCGATTTTCCCGGTCGCCATTCTGTTCGAGCGTCAGCGCTTGCTCGAGGTAGTCTTCTCGCAGATTTCACAGTTTTTCTTACGGCCCATCCCGAAGTATTGGCGGTTTTAGGAATACCCGGAGCGATCGCCACAAATGTAGTGAGCAGTCTCATCTACGATGTCGCAAAGAGGGTTATTGGCCGCAATCTCGGTCAAGACGACAGATCTCTCTCTCCTAATATGACGAAGCTGTTGGACAATCGCGGCGGTGACATCGAGGCATTGGTGGCCGCCACTGAAGCTTCAATTCGACAATCTCACAGCGTCATCGGAAATGGAGCGCAGGCTATCAACATCTATGGTGGGAATAACATTATTAACGTCTATAATGACCAGACGCGGCAATATGTTTTGCAAAACGTCGAAGACCCTGAGGTTCACGAAAAAAATTTCAGCGTAGCTGCCTTCAATGCTAATTCTGGGTATGGCAGCGTCTTTGACTTCGACTTGGGGCGCACTGTTCCGATAAGTATGACCAAGGAAGTCTTATCTTCAGTAAGAAGCACGTTTACCTGGGGGCTCGACCAGTACGCTAATCGGACGGGAAAGCATGTATCCGTGACCTATCGACGTATCTTTGCTATGGATGGGACACCGAAGCGTTATGTTGTGCTGAAAGCCAAGCACGCCGTTTGAGTGCTAGCCACCTCCAGCCGCGACCGGATACCACTGACGCAGGGGCCGAGCGTTTCTCTCGCCACGCCCGGCTTATCTATTATCAATAACCGTATTTCTCCATCCTGAGTTTTTCATATACATGCTCAATGATGTCCGCACATTGCAGGACGAAGATATCATTCACCTCAATCAGCGTCGAAATCGCTGAAACGTCTCCCTCAATGTAATTATCCTCAGTCTTTAGTTTGAACGGCAGCTCGTCCATTTTCCCTAGAAGCCTGTCGTAGCTTGCCCCGCGCCCATGCTTCAGAACATTGATTGCACTTTGATAGTCGCGAAATGTTCCGGCCATTTGGGCATGACCGTGTGAGGTCAAAATTTCATTTGCTTCTTTGAACCCATCCACGCACTCCAGAAAATCTTGGAGATACGCTTCAAACATGGAGAACATGCCACACGCTGTAATAGCTCTCTGCAAATTTATCATTTGCAGGCCAACGACCAATCTCGTCGCGCCGCTGGTTTGCAGTTCCTCGACGATCCTATCTTCAACCTCTTTTAGGCTGCCCAGGGTGAAGCTGGCACAACTGGAAGCAAGGCGGGGATATTCATGCATCAATACTCTCCGGGTTAAAATTGCTTTCGGTTGGAGACTGATGCCGGCGCCCGGCCCAACTTATTTATCTGGCTAATAGCCTAAGCATAGACTTTGACTAACAAGTCGCCAACGCGCCATAAAGCCCGCTGAGAGCCGTTCGCCTTTTCCCACCTGCCCCTTCCCGGCCATTTGAACGGCCCTGCTGGCGCGTTGCTGCGCGTTCCGGCGAGGCATGTGCATCCCCGGCCATTAGATACTTCTTGGACACGAAATATCCGATACGAAATATCCCGCATCAGTTAAGTTATTGATTTTATTGGCGCTCCCAAGGGGAATCGAACCCCTGTTTCAGCCTTGAGAGGGCCGCGTCCTGACCGCTAGACGATGGGAGCCAGCGGGACCCGGCTTATAGCGGGGCGGGGCCTTGGCCCGCAAGTTCTGCCGCCGCGAAGCCGCCCTGGCGGTAGATGAAAGCGCCCAGCGCCGCGTCCGCCGCGATCAGCCACAGGAAATCCTCCTCCCCCGCCCCCGCAAGGTCGGCGGCCGAGGGCCGCGCCGCCCCGCCCGGGTGGGAGTGATAGCAGCCGACGATCGCCCGGCCATTGGCGCGGGCGGTGCGCTGCGCCGCGAACTGGTCGCGCGGATCGATGCGGAAGCGGTCCGCAGCCGCGTCCAGGTTGCGCGCCGGATGGAGCGCCGTGACCCGCACCAGATCGCCTGCGCGCACGCCCTCCACAAGGCCGCAACATTCGCGCGGGGCCGCGGCGCGCGCCTCGGCCCTGAGGCGCGCGGCAAGATGCGCCGGCAGTTCAACGCGGGGCGTCACCGCCGCCCGCCTTCACCTGCGCCACCAGCCGTCCATCCTGGGTGTCGAGGATGTCGATCTCCTCGCCCGCGGCGCTGTGCACCCGCAGGATCAGCCGCCCCGGCTGGCTCTGCATCTCCACGATGCGCGCGCCGGGCGGAAGCTGGAACGTTGCGGCGGCGGCGCCCGCAGGGGAAGACGCATGCTTGCCGCCCAGCTTCACGATGCCGCCCACCACCAGCGCGATCACCGCCAAGACGATCAGGATGGAAAGGATGATGACCGCCAGTTTCGCGGCCCGGTAGGCCGGTGTTTGGTGTTCGGGGATGGGGCCGCTATAGGATGGCGGCATGCCGGAAGCGCCATCGGACCCGCCTTTGTCGGACATCATTCTCTCCTCACAGGACCGGCGCGAAGCGGTGGCCGATGAAAGCCATGCGGGCTGGCGGCTGGACCGTTTCCTGGCCGCCGCCCTGCCCGACTTCAGCCGCTCGCGGCTTCAGCAGTTGCTGGAAACGGGTGCGGTATCGCACGGGCCGCGGACGATAAAAGACGCCAATCACCGGGTCAAACCGGGCGACACCTTCATCGTGACCGTGCCGCCCACCGCGCCGGCCGCCCCCCGGGGCCAGGCCATTCCGCTGGACGTCGTCTATGAGGACAGGGACCTGATCGTGGTGGACAAGCCCGCCGGCATGGTGGTGCATCCGGCCGCGGGCAATCCCGACGGCACACTGGTCAATGCGCTGATCGCCCATTGCGGCGAAGGCATGCTCTCCATCGGCGGCGAGGCGCGGCCCGGCATCGTGCACCGGCTGGACAAGGACACATCGGGCCTGCTGGTCGCCGCCAAGACCGAGCGCGCGATGGCGAGCCTGGCCAAACAGTTCGCCAACCACACGATCGAGCGCGCCTATAATGCGGTGGTGTGGGGTGCGCCGCGCGAGCCCACCGGGCTGATCGAAAGCCAGATCGGCCGCAACCCTTTCGACCGCAAGCGCATGACGGTGCTGCGCGCGGGCGGCAAGCGGGCCGCCACGAACTATCGCGTGCTGGAGGCTTTCGGCCCCGCGGAGCGGCCTTTCGCCTCGCTGCTGGAATGCCGGCTGGAAACCGGGCGCACACACCAGATCCGCGTCCATCTGACCCATCTGGGCCACCCCCTGGTCGGGGACCCCGCCTATGGCCGCGCCCGCGCCCGCCCGCGCGCCAAAACGGATGCCGAGGAAGCCGCCTTTGCCGCGGCCGCCGGGTTCCAGCGGCAGGCCCTGCACGCTTTTGTGTTGGGATTTCAACATCCTAGCCTGCACAAGACCATGCGTTTCGAGTCCCCCTGGCCTGCGGATTTCGCGGAACTTGTGAAAGCCCTGCGGGGATTGAATAGAAGATAAGCCGGCTTATCTCTTCACAACCGCCGGGGCAGTCGGGCGTTATTGTCCTTTCCGGCCGGAGGTATTGTCCTTTCAAGGACAGGGGGAATGAATTGAGCAGTCGTGGATTACCTGTTCTGTCGGGTGAGGCCGGCCTGTCGCGGTATCTCAGCGAGATCCGCAAGTTTCCGCTGTTGTCGCCCGAAGACGAATACATGTTCGCCAAGCGCTGGAAGGAGCATGAGGATCCGGAGGCCGCGCGCCGCCTGGTCACCAGCCATCTGCGCCTGGTCGCCAAGATCGCCATGGGTTATCGCGGCTATGGCCTGCCCGTGTCCGAGATCGTCTCGGAAGGCAATGTCGGACTGATGCAGGCGGTCAAGCGCTTCGATCCCGACAAGGGGTTCCGGCTGGCCACCTATGCGATGTGGTGGATCCGCGCCGCGATCCAGGAATATGTGCTCCGGTCGTGGAGCATGGTGAAGCTGGGCACGACCGCGGCGCAGAAGAAGCTGTTCTTCAACCTGCGCAAGGCCAAGAACAATATCGGCGCCATCGAGGAAGGCGACCTGACGCCCGATCACACCGCCACGCTGGCCGACCAGCTGGGCGTGACCGAAAGCGAAGTGACCGACATGAACCGCCGCCTGTCGGCGGGTGACGCTTCGCTCAATGCGCCGCTGCGCTCGGAATCGGAAAGCGAATGGCAGGACTGGCTGGCCGACGAGACGGCCGACCAGGAAACCCGGCTGGCCGAGCGCGAGGAGATGGGCGACCGCCATGAACTGCTGATGGACGCGATGAAGACGCTGACCGAGCGCGAGCGCGACATCATCCAGGCCCGCCGCCTGCAGGACGAACCCGTCACGCTGGAGGAGCTGTCGCAGAAATACGGCGTCAGCCGCGAACGGGTGCGCCAGATCGAGGTGCGCGCCTTCGAGAAGCTCCAGCGCGGCATGAAGGCGGCGATGGAAAGCGATGCGCGCCGCCGCCCCACGGCCCTGCCCGCGCCGGCATAGCCGGGATGCGCGCCTGACGCTTCCGTGTCGCGCCGGGTTTCCTCATGCTTCGGCAAGCTCAGAGTGAGGATTGGCTTGGCATGAGGATTGGCAATGGCCTCACCCTGAGCCTGTCGAAGGGTGAGGAGGTATTATGAAACTCAAAATCTGGCAGGTGGATGCCTTCGCCGGCAAGCCGCTGGAGGGCAATCCGGCCGCCATCGTGCCGCTGGAAAGCTGGCTGGATGCGGAGCTGATGCAGCGCATCGCCGCCGAGAACAATGTCGCCGAAACCGCCTTTTTCGTGAAGACCGGTCCGGGCGCCTATGACTTGCGCTGGTTCGCGCCCGACCGTGAAGTCGATCTGTGCGGCCATGCCACGCTCGCCAGCGCCTGGGTGATCTTCGGCATGCTGGACGCGACGCTGCAGGACGTGCGCTTCCAGACCCGCTCCGGCGAGCTGAAAGTCACGCGCGGCGCGCATGGCGATGTGATGTCGCTGCCCTCGGCGCCGTCGGAGCCGTTCGATGCCCCCGCTGGTTTTGCCGAAGCGTTGGGCGGGGCGCTGAAGGCGCCCGCGCCCGGCGAGTTGCACATCAGCGCCAGGGGCGGCGCCGGTGCGCGCGCGCTGATCGCGGTGTGGGACAGTCCCGGCCAGATCAAGGCGCTGGCGCCGCAGCCCGATCTGGAACAGGTGCTGATGCGGATACAGTGCGGCTCGCTGCTGGCCACCGCGGCCGGCGGCGGGAAACCATACGACATGGTCTCGCGCTTCTTCGCGCCGTATTACGGCGTGCCGGAAGACCCGGTGACCGGCTCGGCTCATTGCGCCCTGACGCCCTTCTGGGCGAAACGCCTGGGCAAAAGCGTGCTGAAGGCGCGCCAGGCGTCCCGGCGCGGCGGCGACCTGCTCTGCACCGATGCGGGCGAACGCACCGTGCTGCAAGGCGACTGCGCGCTGTATCTGACGGGTGAGATCGAAGTCTGACATGACAGTGTCATGGCAACCACCTCCAGCGCGTGCGGCAAGGTAGGGCTGGAAGCGGCGCGCGCGCCCATCCTGACCGCATCCGCAAGCTGACGGCGGCGTGGATCGCGATGACCGGCTATTGCCGCTTCGGCTTGTCTTTCATGTTGCCCAGCGGCTCGTTCTCGTCATCCACGCCTTCGCGGGTGTCGGCATCGTCCACAATGCCCTCGTCGAACATGGCAAGCCCGTCTTCCAGGTAATCGCCCAGAAGCGGCAGGCCGAGCAGATATTCCGCCGCCCGGCGCGGATGCTCGGTGCGCGCCGTCTCGACGGCTTCCTTCCATTCGTCCAGGCCATAGGTGCCCCGCCCCAGCCAGGCCAGCGCCACAAGACGGATGCGTTCTTCCTCGTTCAGGCTGCGGATCGCGCCCAGCAGCTCCTCGCGGGCCGGATCCTCGCCATTGTCGGTCAAAACGTCGGTTTCCCCGTCGTCGGCGGGGTTGGAGCCTTCTTCCGGGTCCACATTGCTTTCCTTGGCGTCAAATTCACGCGCCTTCAGGATGATGAAGGAAACCTTGTCCAGCGGCAGGTCGAGCGACGGCTCCTGCGCAGACCGGCGCGAACGCCGGGACGATTGCGAGAGCGAAGGCATGGGCGCTCCTTGCTTTTTTCCGCTCAGGTGGAACGCGAAGGACCTGTGCGGCGTTCCGCGCGCGCCCCGTCATAAATCCGGCGTTGACGCGAAACCGCCGCCCGCCTATATCGGCGCCGGGCCACGCCTCCCCAACGAGGCGCTATCATTCTGGAAGGAATGAACCGCGATGACTGATGCCGCCAAAGGCAAACATCCGGCCGTGCGTCCCGCCCGGCCTTTTTTTTCGTCCGGACCCTGCGCCAAGCGCCCCGGATGGAGCCCTGAATCCCTGAAGAACGCGCTGGTGGGCCGGTCCCACCGCTCCAAGCCCGGCAAGGCCCGGCTGAAGGAGGCGATCGAGCGCACCCGGAAACTGCTGAACATTCCCGCCGATTACCGCATCGGCATCGTGCCCGCATCGGACACCGGCGCGATGGAGATGGCGATGTGGTCCATGCTGGGGCCGCTGGAAGTGGACATCTTCGCCTGGGAAAGCTTCGGCGAGGACTGGGTCACCGACACGGTCAAGCAACTCAAGCTCAAGGCCAATGTGCACAAGGCGCCCTATGGCCAACTGCCCGAACTGAAGACCGCGAAGAATCACGACGTGGTGTTCCTGTGGAACGGCACGACCTCGGGCGTGAAGGTGCCGGATGCCGGCTGGATCCCCGCCGACCGCGACGGCATCACCATCTGCGACGCCACCAGCGCCGTCTTCGCGATGGATCTGCCCTGGGACAAGCTGGATGTGACCACCTTCTCCTGGCAGAAGGTGCTGGGCGGCGAGGCCGCGCACGGCATGCTGATCCTGTCGCCGAACGCGGTGGCGCGGTTGGAAAGCCACACGCCGCACTGGCCGCTGCCCAAGATCTTCCGCATGACCAAGGCCGGCAAGCTGGTCGAAGGCATTTTCGAGGGCGAAACCATCAACACCCCGTCCATGCTGGCGGTCGAGGATTATCTCGACGCGCTGGGCTGGGCCGAAAGCGTGGGCGGCCTTGCGGGGCTGATCGCGCGTTCCAACGCCAATCTGGCGGTGCTGGAGCGGTGGGTGGAGAAGGCCGGCTGGGCCGGGTTCCTGGCCGAGGACAAGGCCATCCGCTCCAACACCTCGGTCTGCATCAAGATCACCGATCCCTGGTTCCTGGCGTTGGCCGAAGACGCCAGGGCCGAAGCCGCCAAGAAGATCGCTTCACTCCTGGAAAAGGAGGGTGTGGCCCTCGACATCGCCGCCTACCGCGCGGCGCCGCCGGGCCTGCGCATCTGGTGCGGCGCCACGGTGGATGCGGCCGACCTGGAAGCGCTGACGCCCTGGCTGGACTGGGCCTGGGCGCAGGTGAAGGGCTGACACACGCACGGGAGGTTTCCCTTGGCGTTCACACCGGAAAATGAGCTGGAACAGGCGTTGGTGCGGGCGGTCCACGAACCGTCCGCCGCGCCGGACTTCTGGCGCCTGCTGCTGGAATCCCCGCTGCTGGTGATCGGCACCGCCGAGGGCCATGAAGCGGCGCGGGAAGCCTTCAGCGTCGCGCCGGGCGACAGCCTGAAGCTGGAGATCGGGGAGACCGAGGGCCGCAAATTCCTGCCCGTCTTCTCGTCGGTCGCGCGCATGCAGGCCTGGGCCAGGCGGGAATGCCGGTATCTGGCGATCAACGGCCGCGACCTTCTGGAAACCACGCGCGGCGCGCCGGTGGTGCTCAACCCGGGCTCCGAATACGGCAGGGAACTGACGCCCGATCAGGTCGCCCAGCTGCTGGACCCGGCGCCAGGCGGCCCGCGCAAGACCATCGTGGGTGAGGCCGACTATCCCATGCCGCTGGTGGAAGCGCTGATCGCCCTGTTCGGCACCCGGCCCGAGGTCGCCACCGCATGGATGATCCAGGTCACCTTCGCCGACCGCGCCAAGGAGCCGCATCCGCTGGTGGGCATCGAGTTCAAGGCGGGCATGGGCGACATGGCCGCGCTGGCGGCCGAGATCCAGCGCGCCGCCGAAGCCGCTATGCCCGGTCTGGTGTTCGACATCCAGCGCGTGGACCGCGCCCGGCCCGCGGGCATGGCCGACGCGCTGCTGCAGGTGCCGCCCTTCTATTCCGCCGCCGCGCCCGCGCCCGGCCGCCGCATCAACTGATCCCCATCAACCGATCCCCATTCGAAGGACTGATCCCATGCCCAAGGTTCTCATCGCCGACAAGCTTTCCCCCGCCGCCGTCGCCATCTTCAAGGAGCGCGGCGTCGATGCCGACGTGAAGACCGGCCTTTCCAAGGAAGACCTGATCAAGATCGTGGGCGAGTATGACGGCATCGCCATCCGCTCGGCCACCAAGCTCACCGCCGATGTGATCAAGGCGGCGAAGAACCTGAAAGTGATCGGCCGCGCCGGCATCGGCGTGGACAATGTGGATATCCCCGCCGCCACCGCCGCGGGCGTGATCGTGATGAACACGCCCTTCGGCAACTCCATCACCACCGCCGAGCACGCCATCTCGCTGATGCTGGCGCTGGCCCGCGAGCTTCCGGCCGCCAACGCTTCGACCCAGGCGGGCAAGTGGGAGAAGAACCGGTTCATGGGCGTGGAGATCACCGGCAAGGTGCTGGGGCTGATCGGCGCGGGCAACATCGGTTCGATCGTCGCCGACCGCGCGCGCGGCCTGAAGATGCGGGTGATCGCCTATGACCCCTATCTGTCGCAGGAGCGCGCGAACGACCTGGGCGTGGAGAAGGTGGAACTGAACGATCTTCTGGCGCGCGCCGACTTCATCACCCTGCATGTGCCGATGACCGCGGAGACCAAGAACATCCTGTCGGCGGACGCCATCGCGAAAACCAAGAAGGGCGTGCGCATCATCAACTGCGCGCGCGGCGGGCTGATCGACGAACATGCGCTGAAGGCGGCGATCGACAACGGCCATGTCGCGGGCGCGGCGCTGGACGTGTTCGAGACGGAGCCGGCCAAGGAGAACATCCTGTTCGGCAGCGACAGGGTCGTGGCCACGCCGCATCTGGGCGCCTCCACCACCGAGGCGCAGGAGAATGTCGCGCTTCAGGTGGCCGAGCAGATCTCGGACTATCTCCTGACCGGCGCCATCACCAATGCGCTCAACATGCCGTCGATCTCGGCGTCGGAAGCGCAGAAGGTGCGGCCCTGGATCCAGCTTGCGGAAAAGCTGGGCTCGTTCGCGGGCCAGCTGACCGGCGCCGGACTGACGGAAGTGGAGATCGTCTATGAAGGCTCGCCTTCGCTGCTCAACACCCGCGCCCTCACCCAGGCCGCGCTGACCGGACTGCTCAAGCCGGTGCTGGCAGACGTGAACATGGTCAACGCCCCGGTGGTCGCCAGGGAACGCGGCGTGAAGGTCAGCGAAACCCGTCGCGACGCCCAGGGCGTCTATGAGGGCTTCATCAAGATCGTGGTGACGCTGGATGACGGCTCTACCCGCCGCGTCGCGGGCACGGTGTTCTCCGACGGGCGCCCGCGCCTGATCCAGGTCAAGGACATCAACCTGGACGCCGAATTCGCACCCCACATGTTCTACATCGTCAACGAGGACAAGCCGGGCTTCATCGGCAAGCTGGGCACCATGCTGGGCGACGCCAAGGTCAATATCGCCAACTTCACGCTGGGCCGCAGCGCACCGGGCCAGGACGCGATCTGCCTGGTGGAAGTGGATGGTGAGGTGCCGCAGCAGGTGACCGACGCGGTGACGAAACTGCCCCACGTCAAGTACGCCAAGCCGCTGGCGTTCTGATAACCCCCTCCGGTTTCAGCTTGCGCTTGCCTCCCTCCGGTCGGCTTCGCACGCTGAAACCACCTCCCCCTTCCATGCGCTTCGCGCGAAGGGGGAGGTGGCGCCTCATTCTATTTCTATTTCGCGTTGGCGCGGATCGCCTCGTGGTGGCGGATCACCTCGCGCACGATGAAGTTGAGAAACTTCTCAGCGAAGTCCGGATCGAGCCTGGCATCCTCGGCCAGCCGGCGCAGCCGGGCGATCTGGGCGGCCTCGCGCGCCGGATCGGCAGGCGGCAGGTCGTGCGTGGCCTTGAACTCGCCCACCGCCTGGGTGCACTTGAATCGTTCCGCCAGCAAATGGATCAGGGCCGCATCGATATTGTCGATGCTGTTTCGCAGCCGCAGCAGTTCCGGGTGGGTCATGTGGTTAACCGCAAGGTTCGTGAGCATATCTCTTTACGGTAAAGCCCTCTCGACGCCAAGAAAGTTCCCCCAAGCCGATTATTCCGCGCGCCCGCGCGGCCGGCGCACCAGAATCCTCTTCCACCGCCAAAGGCCAGGTGATTAGCTAACCGGGAAGTGGGGTGGGGTTTGCCGGACCAGCGCAAAGGCGGCCGGCAGGTGGGGCATGAAGACATTTCGCGTGATCCGGGCGCTGGCAGCCGGGCTCTTGATCGGTTTCATGACAGGCGGCTGCGCGGCGCAGAACGACGACACGCCGATGGACCCGCTGGAGGGCATGAACCGCTTCTTCTTCGACATGAACCAGCGGCTGGACCGCCACGCGGCGCTGCCGGCGGCCAGCTTCTACCACAGTTCGGTGCCCGCGCCTGCGCGCACCACCTTCCACAATGTGCTGGACAATCTGGGCGGGCCCGTCACCTGCGCCAACGACCTTCTGCAACTGGATTTCAGCAATGCCGGCATCGCGGCGGCGCGTTTCATCGTCAACACGACCATCGGCGTCGCCGGCATCTTCGATGTGGCCACCGGCTGGGGCCTGCCGGGCCGCCCGCGCGATTTCGGCGAGACGCTGGGAACCTATGGCGTGCCGCCGGGGCCCTATCTGGTGCTGCCGCTGCGCGGCTCCACGGACGTGCGCGATTTCACCGGCAACTATCTCGACGGCTATTTCTCGCCCCTGCGCTATGTCCGCTATGACGGACGCGAATATATCGGGCTGGTGAAATCCACCCTGGGCTCGGTGGACACCCGCTCGGCCAACATCATAACCTTCCGCGACATAGAACGCGCCAGCGTGGATTATTATGCCACCATGCGGGCCTATTACCTGCAGCGCCGCCAGCGCCAGATCGAGGATCGCGCGGCGCAGATGGACGAATTGCCGGACTTCTGAGGCGGCTGCCGGGACGGCTTTCAAGAGCCCGCGGAAAATGCTCTAACGCAGGGCTTATGAGCATTGTCGAACGAATCGTCTCATACTGCTGCCGGTTCCCCGCAGCGGTGATCGCCATTTCGTTGCTGCTGGCTGCGGGCGCGGGCTGGTACGTCCAGCAGAATTTCGCCATCAACACCGACAGCGAGCAGCTGATCGACGCGCGCGTAGGCTGGCGCATGCGCCAGGCCGCGTTCGACGCCGCCTTCCCCCAGCAGAGCAACCTGACCCTGGTGGTGATCGACGGAGCGACGCCGGAGCTGGCGGAAGCGGCCGCCGCGCGCCTGACCGCAAAGCTGCAGGCCAACCGCACGCTGTTCAGCAACGTGCGCCGCCCCGACGGCGGCCCCTTCTTCAACACGAACGGCCTTCTGTTCCTGTCGCTGAAGGAGGTGCAGGACACGACGGCGCAACTCATCAAGGCCCAGCCCTTCCTGGGCGGCCTTGCGAGCGATCCCAGCCTGCGCGGCATCATGAACAACCTTGCCACCGTTCTGCTGGGCGTCAGCAACGGCCAGGCGAAACTTGCCGACATCGACCGTCCGATGACCCAGTTCGCCGGCGTCTTCGCCGCGGCGGCGCAGGGGCGGACGCAATATCTGTCGTGGCGCTCGCTGATCACCGGCACGCCGCCCAAGCCCGAGGAAGTGCGCCGCTTCATCGAGGTCAAGCCCAGGCTGGACTTCGATGCGCTGGAGCCGGGGCTGGAAGCCGACAACGCCATCCGCGCCGCCGCAAAATCGCTGGATCTCACGCCGGAGCACGGCGTGCGCGTGCGCCTGACCGGTCCCGTCCCGCTGTCGGATGAGGAATTCGCCACACTGACCGACCGCATCTGGCTGATGACGGCGGCGATGATGGGCGGCGTGCTGCTGACGCTGTGGCTGGCGCTGCGCTCGTTCAAGATCATCTTCGCCATCCTGGTCACGCTGTTCGTGGGCCTGGCCGTCACCATGGGCATCGGGCTGGCGCTGGTGGGCGTGTTCAACATCATCTCCATCGCCTTCATCGCCCTGTTCGTGGGGCTGGGCGTGGATTTCGGCATCCAGTTCTCGGTGCGCTACCGGCATGAACGTCACCAGGATGCGCGTCTGGACCATGCGCTGGAAAAAGCCGGGCGCGGCGTGGGCATACCGCTGGCATTGGCGGCGGCGGCAACCGCAGCGGGTTTCCTGTCGTTCCTGCCTACCACCTATACCGGCGTGGCCGAACTGGGCGAGGTGGCGGGCATCGGCATGATCGTGGCCTTCGTGCTGGCCATCACCATGCTGCCCGCGCTGCTGATGCTGCTGTCGCCGCCGGGCGAGACGGAAGACGTGGGCTTTACCAGCCTGGGGCGCGTGGACGATTTCATGACCCGCAACCGCAAGCATGTGATTCGCGTGGCGATCGGAGCGGGCGTGGTCTGCCTGGGCCTGATGAGCTTCGTGCAGTTCGATTCCAACCCGCTGGACCTGCGCAGCCCCAAGATGGAATCGGTCTCCACCGTCTTCGACCTGATGCAGAATCCGCAGACGTCGCCCAACACGATCGACGTGCCGGCCTATTCGCTGGTGGCCGCCGACGACATGGCGCGGCGCATTTCCCAGGGCTCGCTGGTGCAGCAGGCCATCACCCTGTCCAGCTTCGTGCCCGACCAGCAAAAGGAAAAGCTGGCCCTGATCGCGGATGCGAACAGCCTGCTGGACGCGACGATCAATCCCTTCGAGGTGGCGCCGCCGCCTGGCGATGCCGAGGTCGTCACCAGCCTCCAGGCCACAGCGGGAAAGCTGCGCGCCGCCGCCGGCAATGCGCAGGACAAGCCCGCCCGCGACGCCCGCCGCCTGGCCGATGCGCTGGATGCGGTGGTGAAGGCCGGCCCCGCCGCCCGCGCCCGCGCGCAGGAGGCGCTGGTGCCGGGCCTCAAGACCATGCTGGCGCAGGTGTCGGATTCGCTGAAGGCGGCTCCCGTCACGGTGGACAACATGCCGCCCGAAATCCGGTCCGACTGGGTGTCGCCCAACGGCACCGCGCGGATCCAGGTTTTCCCCAAGGACACCAGCAACAGCCCCCGGGCGCTGGCGGCCTTTTCCGACCAGGTGCTGACGATCGCGCCGCAGGCGACCGGCGCGCCCATCTCGATCCGCGAATCCGGCAGGACCATCGTGGGCGCCTTTGCGGAAGCAGGCGTCCTGTCCTTCTTCGCCATCATCATCCTGTTGTCGCTGGTCCTGCGCAGCTTCCACGACGTGGCGATGACGCTGGCGCCGTTGGTACTGACCTTCCTGCTGACGCTGGGGACTTGTGTGCTGCTGGGCTTGAAGCTCAATTTCGCCAATGTGATCGCGCTGCCGCTGCTGCTGGGCATTGGCGTCGCCTTCAACATCTATTTCGTGGTGGCCTGGCGGCAGGGCCAGCGCTGTTTCCTGGCCTCAAGCCTGACGCGCGCGGTGATCTTCAGCGCCGCCACCACGGCCAGCGGCTTCGGCACGCTGTGGCTCTCCATCCATCCGGGTACGGCCAGCATGGGCGAACTGCTGATGATCTCGCTGGGCTGGACGCTGGTGACGACGCTGTTCCTGTCGCCCGCGCTGCTGGGCCCGCCGCCGCATACGCTCCAGATGCATGATCCTGAAGTGTAATTCCAACCCCTCTGGCCATTGCCCGCTCTCGCGGGCACGGCCATCTCCCCCTTGTTTGCGCCGCGCGCAAAGGGGGGAGACGGTGTTGTTGCGTCAGCTCAGCTGCTGATCCGCCAGCGCGTTGATCTTCTTGACCAACCCCTGCGGCCCGCCCGTGGCCAGGGTCGCGGCGAAGTCCGAGCGCTTCTGCGCCATCTGGCTGATGTTGCCCGCCAGGTACACGTCGGTGATCTTCCAGTCGCTGCCTGCCTGGTGCATGCGATAGTTGAACACGACGGTTTCCTTGCTGGTCTTGAGCGTGCTCTTGACGAAATGATCGCTGCCGCGCGCGACGGAGGCGGGCTCGACCGTGAATTTCTCGCCGTTGTAGGAATCGAAACTCTTGGCATAGTTCGCCACCGTCATGCGCGTGAAGGCGTCGATCAGCGCTTTCTTGTCGGCATCGGAGGCGTTGACCCAGGTCGGGCCGACGGCGGTCGCGGTCATGGCCGGAAGATCGAAGGCCTTTTCCACGGCGGGCTTCAGCTTCTCATAGCGGCTTTTCGCGGTGCCGCCGGATTTCATCGAAGCGGTCAGCGCGTCATAGAATTCCTGCACCTGCGAGACCGCGGGGTCGGACGCCTGGGCCATGACCGGCAGGGTTCCGCCGGCCAGCGCCAACGGAGCGGCGGTGAGCATCAAGGCAACGGACAGGGATTTCAAAATGCGGTTCATGGAAAATGCTCCTTCAAGCCCCGGTTAACGCGTGAACGCGTGAACCGGCAATCTGGCGCCGGAACACGGCAAAATTCGGCTTTTTGTGCGGTTATTCTGCCCCGGCGGCTACCCCCGGGCGGCAGGCGCATCAGGCGTCCCGGTCCAGCAGGAAGAACGGAAGGGCTGACAGTTCGGGCGCGCGCGCGGCATGGGGACCCAGCGCCTCGACCGCGCGGGCGGCGCGCTTTTCGGCTTCGGCGCGGGCGCCGTCCACGCCCAGCAGCGTGACCAGCGTCTGCTTGCCCATGCCGGCGTCCTTGCCCACCGCCTTGCCGGTCTTTTCCGCGGTCGAGATCACATCCAGCAGATCGTCGGTGATCTGGAACACCACCCCCATCTCCTCGGCATAGGCCTTGAGGCGGGCGCGGTCTTCCGCGGACGCCTGGCCCAGGATCGGCCCTGCCTCGCAAGAGAATTCGAAGAGCTGGCCGGTCTTGAGCCGCTGGAGATGGATCACATCGTCCACCCCGAACCCCGAATCGGCCAGCATGTCGATGATCTGGCCGCCGATCATGCCGCTGTGGCCCGACGCCTCGGCCAGCCGCGCGACAAGCTGGCAGCGCACCTCGGCGCTGGGATGGGTGCGAGCGTCGGCCAGTATCTCGAAGGCGATGGTCAGCAGCGCATCGCCCGCCAACACCGCGGTCATCTCATCAAAGGCAATGTGGGTGGTGGGACGGCCGCGGCGCAGGTCGTCGTCATCCATGCAGGGCAGGTCGTCATGCACCAGGGAATAGGTATGCAGCGATTCGATGGCCGCCCCCACGCGCAGGGACCGCGAATCATCCACCCCGAACAGCCGCGCCGAATGCAGCACCAGGAAGGGCCGGAGCCGCTTGCCCCCGCCCATCACCGCATATCGCATCGCCTCCTGCACCCGGGCCTGGCGGCCGGCAGGCACCGGCAGCACCGCATCCAGCACCGAATCGACCAGTCTGGCGCCGGCGGCGATGGCAGGCGGCAGCAGCGCCGGATCGAAACCCTGACCGGGGGCGGGCCTGCCCGCCCCTTGTGATTTATTGGACACGCGATTCACTGGCCACCCGGGCGCCCCTCATATGCCAGGCGCCGGTGGCCGCCGGGCCTTGCGCCCTCCGGCCAGCCCTGACAGCCCGTAACCTGCTTTCATGTCCCGCTTTTAGCCCCGAATCCCGCGGCTTTGCCAGCGCGCTTTTTTCAGGGGTTCCCCGACATTCCGGCAGGTGAAACCCGCCTTGCCCCGCCCGTCTGGTACCCATGCGGAGGAAGGGGTTGCACCCCCTGTCCCGAACGGCGAAAATGATTATGTTGCAGCGCAAAGGGCTGCCGGAGCGCCCCTTAAGACCACGAAGGACCGACAGATCCATATGCGAGTCATTCTTGCCCAGCCACGCGGCTTCTGTGCCGGGGTCGTGCGCGCCATCGACATCGTCGAGAAGGCGCTCGATAAGTATGGCGAGCCCGTCTATGTCCGCCACGAGATCGTGCACAACAAGCATGTCGTGGACACGCTCAAGAACAAGGGCGCGCGCTTCGTCGAAGAACTGGACGAAGTGCCCGAGGGCGCCGTCACTGTGTTCAGCGCCCATGGTGTGCCGCAGTCGGTGATCAAGACCGCCGAGAATCGCGGCCTGCCCGTGCTGGACGCCACATGCCCGCTGGTTTCCAAGGTGCACAACCAGGGCAAGCGGTATGTCGCCCATGGCCGCACGCTGATCCTGATCGGTCATGCGGGCCATCCGGAGGTCGAAGGCACGATGGGACAGGTGGGCGCGCCGGTGCATCTGGTGCAGTCCGAAGCCGATGTGGAGACCCTGCCCGTCCCGGTGGAACAGCCGGTCGCCTATATCACCCAGACCACCCTTTCGATCGACGACACCAAGGGCATCATCCAGGCCCTGAAGAACCGCTTCCGCGACATCGTGGGGCCGGAAACCAGCGACATCTGCTATGCCACCCAGAACCGCCAGACCGCGGTGCGTGAACTGGCCAAGGTTGCGGACGTTATTCTGGTGGTGGGAGCGAAGAACTCGTCGAACTCCAACCGGCTGCGCGAGATCGGCATCGAGGAAGGCATCCCCAGCTACCTGATCGCCGATGGCAGCGAGCTCAGTCCCGACTGGGTGCGCGGCAAGAAGGTGGTGGGGCTGACCGCGGGCGCAAGCGCGCCCGAGGAACTGGTGCGCCATGTGATCGCCGCGCTTTCGCGGATCGAGGATGTCGAAGTGGAACAGATGGACGGCAAGAAGGAACATATCGAGTTCCGTCTTCCCGCCGAATTGAGGGCTTAAGTCATGGGCTTGCCGCTGCGCCAGGCCGCCAAGATCGGCGCCTATGTGATGAAGAAGCATCTTTCCGGCGGCAAATATCCGCTGGTGCTGATGCTGGAACCGCTGTTCCGCTGCAACCTGGCCTGCGCCGGCTGCGGCAAGATCGATTATCCCGATCCGATCCTGAACCAGCGCCTGTCCTTCGACCAGTGCATGACGGCGATCGAGGAATGCGGCGCGCCCGCTGTTTCGATCGCGGGCGGCGAGCCGCTGCTCCACCGCGACATGCCCCGGATCGTCGAAGGATTCATAGAGCGCGACAAATTCGTGATCCTGTGCACCAACGCGCTGCTGCTGGCCAAGAAGATCGACCAGTACAAGCCGCACCCGAATTTCACCTGGTCCATCCACCTGGACGGCGACCGGGAGATGCACGACAAGTCGGTGTGCCAGCCCGGCACCTATGACAAGGCCGTGGCGGGCATCAAGCTGGCCAAGGAGCGCGGCTTCCGCACCCAGATCAACTGCACCCTGTTCGACGGCGCCGATCCCGAGCGCACCGCCCGCTTCTTCGACGAGATGATGGCGATGGGCGTGGACGGCATTACCGTTTCGCCGGGCTATGCCTATGAGCGCGCGCCCGACCAGCAGCACTTCCTGAACCGCGAGCGCACCAAGAAGATGTTCCGCGAGATCCTGGCGCGCGGCGATGGCGGGAAGAACTGGGAGTTCACCAATTCCGCCCTTTTCATGGACTTCCTGGCGGGCAACCAGACCTATGAATGCACGCCCTGGTCCATGCCGCTCTATACCGTGTTCGGCTGGCAGAAGCCCTGCTACCTGCTGGGCGAAGGCTATGTGAAGACCTTTGCCGAGCTGATGGAAGGCACCGAGTGGGAAAAATACGGCGTCGGCAAATATGAGAAATGCGCCAACTGCATGGTGCATTGCGGCTTCGAGGGCACGGCGGCCACCGACGCGATCAGGCATCCCTGGAAGAACCTGCCGCTGATGCTGCGCGGGGTGAAGACCGAAGGCCCGATGGCGCCCGAAATCGATCTGTCGCGGCAGCGCCCGGCGGAATATGTCTTCTCCCGCCACGTCGAGAAGAAGATGTCAGAGATCCGCGCCGGCAAGTCCGACACCCAGGAGATCGCGGCAGCGGAGTAGTTCCGCGAAGGCCCGGCTGGACCCCCGCGCGGTGCGGACCAGCGCCGGAATCTGCAAGGGATTGCGCGCCAGCGACCCGACCACGCGGCCCATCGCGATGCCGCCGTCCGGCTTCATCGCCACCAGCGCCGCGGGCGGCAGCACATGGCGCGCATCGTCGGAAATCACGCGCAGGGCGGCCAGCGGCAGATTGCGCGCCGCTGCGAAACTGGCCGCGACATGGGATTCCATGTCCACCGCCAGGGCGCCGGTCCGTTCATGGCATGCGGCCTTGCTTTCGGCACTGTCCAGGATCGCGCCGCTGCCGAAGACCTGACCCTGATGGGCCTGCGGCAGACGTGACACGAGCCGCACCCGCCAGGCTTCATGACAATCCCAGGTGCGTCCTTTGCGGCCTCCGCCGTCGGCGACGACCTGATCGGCAACGACCACATCGCCCACATTCAGCAGCGGCGACAGCGCCCCGCCCAGCCCGATGGAGATCACGCCGCGGATGTCGCCGTGCAGGGCCTCCAGCTTTTGCGCCAGCCCCGCCGCATCGCCCCCGCCCGCGACCGCCACGACATCCCTGGCGCCGACGATTTCGGCTTCGCGGATCAGGCCCGTGACCGCGAGGATGGTCATCAGAGGCCGTATTCCACGCGGCGCGAATTGCCGGTCTTGAGGTTGCGGTAGCGCGCCAGCGCCCAGAGCGGGAAGAACTTCGGATAGCCGTGATAGTTGAGATAGAACACGCGCGGGAAACCGCCGCCGGTATAGTGCGGCTGGCTCCACAGGCCGTCGGCCTCCTGCGTGGCTTTGAGATAGGTGATCCCCCGCGCCACGGCGGGATGATCCACCTGCCCCGCCGCCATCAGGCCCAGAAGCGCCCAGGCGGTCTGTGAGGCGGTCGAGGGCGCGGGCTCATAGCCCTTGTAGTCCAGCTTGTAGCTGTCGCAATTCTCGCCCCAGCCGCCGTCCGGATTCTGGATGGCGATCAACCAGTCCGCGCCTTTTTTCATCGCCGGATGATCCGGCGCGAGGCCCGCGCCGTTCAGGCCCGCCAGCGCCGACCAGGTGCCGTAGATATAGTTGACGCCCCAGCGGCCGAACCAGGAACCATCCTCGCACTGGGTGCGGATCAGATAATCGATGCCCGCCTTCAGGCGCGGATCGCCCGCGCCCGCGCCCAATTGCGCCAGCATGCCCACGCAGCGGCCCGACACGTCCTCCGTCGGCGGGTCGAGCAGCGCGCCGTGATCGGCGAAAGGGATGTTGTTGAGGTAGGTATAGGAATTGTCGGCGTCGAAGGCGCCCCAGCCGCCATTGCGGCTTTGCAGGCCTTCGACCCATTCGCGCCCGCGCGCGACGGCGTCCGGCGAAGGCGCGATGCCGCGTTCCCTGGCCCGGTCCAGTGCCATCACCACCACGGCGGTGTCGTCCAGATCGGGATAATGGTCGTTGCGATACTGGAAGGCCCAGCCGCCGGGCCGCACATCGGGCTTCTCTTCGGCCCAGTCGCCCGCGACCTCAAGCACCTGCAACGGCTTGAGCCATTCCAGGGCGCGCGCCACCGCCGCATCGGCGCGGGAATCGCGCGTTTCCATCAGCGCATGGGCGACCAGCGCGGTGTCCCACACCGGCGAGACGCAGGGCTGGCAATAGGCTTCGTCTTCCTTCACCACCAGCAGCTTTTCGACCGAGGTCCGCGCGATGGCGCGGTCGGGATGATCGGGCGGATAGCCCAGCACGTCATACATCATCACGCTGTTGGCCATGGCGGGATAGATGGCGCCCAGCCCATCCTCGCCGTTCAGCCGTTCGGTGGTCCAGCGGCGGCATTCCGCGATGGCGCGCGCGCGCATCTTTCGGGGCCAGAAGGGTTCGAAGCGCTTCAATCCCCAGTCCAGCGCGGTGAAGAAGGCGGACCAATAGCGGCTCTGATGTGGCGCGCGCGGGCTGGCCGCCGGCACGCCCGGCACGAACAGCTCGTCCACATGCACGCCGCGCAGATTTTTCGCCACCGGCCGCAATGCCGCCAGCACCAGCAGCGGCACGATCACCGTGCGCGCCCAATAGCTCATCTTCGACAGATGGATGGGAAACCAGCGCGGCAGCAGGATCAGTTCCACCGGCACGGTCGGCACATTGCGCCACGCGGTCTGGCCATACAGCGCCAGCAGGATGCGGGTGAAGACATTGGCTTTGATCGCGCCGCCGCGCGCGCGGATCGCCTGGCGGGCGCGCGCCATGTGCGGGGCGTCGATATCGTCGCCGATCATCTTGAGCGCGAAATAGGCTTTCACCGTCGCCGACAGGTCGAGCGCGCCGTCGTGATAGAGCGGCCAGCCGCCATGCCCGCCCTGGATGCGGCGCAGATAAACGCCGATCTTGCGTTCCAGTTCCAGGTTCGGGGTCTCGCCCAGGTAATGCACCAGCAGCACATATTCCGCCGGGATGGTGGCATCGGCCTCCAGCTCATAGACCCAGTGGCCGTCGGCGCGCTGCTGGGCCAGGACCGCGTCGGTGGCGGCGCGGATCGCGCCTTCCACCGCGACAAAGTCGGCGGGAATGAAATCGGCCTGGTTCAACTGGTTCATGGCGGGCGACTATAGCAATTACAGCGACAGATGGCGCAGCGCCAGGGCCGCGGCCGTTTCGCCGGAGCGCAGCGCCCCTTCGATGGTGGCCGGCAGGCCGGTTCCGGTCCAGTCGCCGGCCAGGAACAGGTTGCGCCAGCAGGTCGCGGCGGCCGGGCGGCGCGCATCCTGCGCGGGCGTGGCGGCGAAGGTGGCACGCTTTTCCTTCACGATCTGCCAGGCAGGCAGGGGCGATGCGATCCCCAGAGCCTTGGCAACATCGGCCCAGATGCGCGCGGCCAATTCCTCGCGGTCCTGGTCCACGATGGCGTCGGCGGCGCTGACCGTGACCGAAATGCGGTCGGGGAAGGAAAATATCCATTCCGCCGTGCCGCCGATCACCCCCAGCATCGCAGGCGCGCCCGCGGGCGCCGCGATCCGGAAATGCGCGTTGACGATGGCCCGGAAGTCGTTGGGCACGGTCAGGCCCGGTATCAGGTCAGCCGCCGCCCAGGGCGGCACCGCCAGCACGACCGCATCGCCAGGGGCGAGCGGCACCGTCGCATCGGGCAGGTCCAGCGCGACGGCCTCGCGCTTGCCGGTGGTGATGGCGCGCAGGCGCGTGCCGAAGCGCACCGGCGCGCCCTTTTTGTTCAGGAATTGCAGCGCCGGATCGACGAAGGCCGCCGCCAATGTGGGATGGGCGATGCGCGGGCGATAATGGCGGCCGCCCTTCGCCAGCGTCTCGCGCAGCACCGCGCCTGCGAGCGCCGCCGACGCATCCTCGGGCCCGGTATTGAGCGCGGCCAGCAGAAACGGGCGCATCAGCCTGTCCCAGAGCGCGCCCCTGTCGCGCACCACATCGCCGATGCGCGCCGCCTTTCCCGCCCACAACAGCGGCGCATAAGCGGCATAGTCGCCGGCAGCCGTATCGGGCACGCGGCGGCGGGCGCTGAAGGCCCACCAGGGCAATGCGCCTTCGTTGGGCCGCAGCATCCATGTCTTTCCGTCGCGCAGATCGGTGAAGGCGAATTCCGCGCGCGGCGGCCCGGCCAGCGCGTCCTTCGCGCCCACGCGCGCAAGATAGTCGTGGACCGCGCGGTTGCCCGACAGGACCAGGTGATTGCCGTTGTCGATCATGCCGCCCAGCGCGGAATCGAAATAGGAGCGGCAGCGCCCGCCCGCCTGCCCCGCCGCTTCGATCACCGTGACATGGACGCCGCGCGCCGCCAGGATGGTGGCCGCAGACAGGCCCGCCAGTCCCGCGCCGACCACATAGGCCTTCGCGGCTCTGGACGCCGTCCCGGCACCCGGGTCGCCGGCCGTCATCCAAAAAGTCCCTGACGGACCACCAGCGACAGAAGCCGGGATTTGGGCAGCGACACGCGCCGGCGCGGCGGCGCGAAGCCCTGTGCCTCGGTGGCGGTGAGGATCTCGGAATAAACCGCGCCCATCAGCCTGGGTGTCTTGATGCGGCCCTTGGGCCGCGCCGAAAGAACACGCCGCGCCTCGTCATAATGATGGTGGGCCAGCGCCGCCACGCGGCGGCAGACGGCGTCTATCGCGGGGCTGTTGATGATCGCCTTGGGGTCCAGCTGGCGGCAGCAATCCCATTCCTCCAGATATTCGCGCGGCAGATAGAGGCGGCCGATGGCGGCGTCCTCGTCGATGTCGCGCAGGATGTTGGTGAGTTGCAGCGCACGGCCCAGGTGATGCGCCAGGTCGAAGCCCGGCCCCTCGTCCATGCCGAAGACCTTGATGGAAAGACGGCCCACCGCGCTGGCTACCCGGTCGCAGTAAAGGTCCAGCATGTCGAGGCTGGGCGCGACGATGTCCTCGGCCACATCCATGTCCATGCCGTCGAGTATGTCGATGAAATCGGACAGCCTGAGGCCATAGCGGGTTACGGCGGGCGCCAGGAAACGGACCTGCGGCGGCATCGCGCCTTCGTAAAGGGCGCGGAGGTCCGCGCGCCACTGGTCCAGCTTTTCATGCCGCTCGGCGCGGGTTCCGATGCCGTCATCGGCAATGTCATCCACCTTGCGGCAAAAGGCATAGATCGCGAACATGGCGTCGCGCTCTTCTTCCGGCATCAGCCGCATGGCGATGTAGAAGGAGCTGCCGCTGGCCTTCTTTTTCACGGCCCGGGCGGCGGGCGCGCCGATATTCTCTGCGTTGGTCACGATATCGCCTCCCGGCGCCGGCCCAGCCGGCTGACGGCAAAGGCGGGAAGCCGCTTCACGAACAGGGCCGCGACGTCGCGTTTGGAATGATGGACGGTTTGCGAAAGCGGATCGCGTTTCATCAGGATGGTGTTGAGGTCACAGGCCAGGGTTTGAATGAGGTCGACCTCCAGTGCAAGCCTGCCGTCGGCGATACCGCCGGCAAAGGGCCGGGACATATCCAGCAACCCCGCGTTGCGCCGCGCCAGGCCCGAAATCACGCCCGCCAGCGCCGGGGATGCCGCGGGGGCCGCCAGCGCCTCGACCCCGATTCCGGCCGCGGTCAGCGCGTCCTCAGGAATATAAACCCGGTCCAGGTCGCGATAGTCCTTCGCGCAGTCCTGCAGATGGTTGATGATCTGCAGCGCCGCGCACAGTGCGTCGTTGGCGGGCCACAGGGCCCGGCTTTCGCCATGCACGTCCAGCACGAAGCGGCCGACCGGCATGGCGCTGTACCGGCAATAGTCCATCAGATCGTCCCAGTCGCGATAGCGCAGCTTGGTCACATCGCGGCGGAAGGCTTCCAACAGGTCCAGCGCATGGACCGGCGAAAGGCCGCGCGCCGCCAGCACCTGGCGCAGCGCCACGCCTTCGGGCACGGCGTCACTTTCGCCCACAAGACTTGCGCGCATCTGTTCCAGCAGCGCGAGTTTTTCTTCGGGCGCGGCGCGGGCATTGTCGGCCACGTCATCGGCGGCGCGCACGAAGCGATAGAAGGCCATCACCGGCGGGCGGTGGCGCGGGGCGATCAGGAAAGAGGCGACGGGAAAATTCTCGTCCCTGTGCCCCTTGCCCGACTGAAGGGCCGCAACGTCGCTCATGCGCCCTCGCTTCCGGCGGCATGGGCCTGGGCCCGGCCCTTCCACATCCCGCCTTTGCCCGACCAGTGCTGGATGGCCGATTCCAGCGTGAAGGCGGCGTAGAAAGCCCCGATCAGCGGCAGGGCCGCGCCCCACAGCGGCGACAGGCGATAGAAGCGCAGCATGGGTTGGAACATCAGCGCCATCACGATCCAGGCCAGCCATCCCGCCAGTTGCGAAATGCCCCAGGCGAACAGCGCGGTCATCACCGGCGCCACATAGACCAGCACCAGCCCCAGCATGGTGCCCGCCAGCACCAGCGGCGAATAGCCCAGCTGGGCATAGGCCGTGCGCGCCACCATGTGGCGGATGTCGGAGATATGCGCGTAAGGCCGCAGGGAAACGGCCCGGTCGGTCAGACCCAGCCAGATCGGGCCCTGCTTCTTCATCGCCCGGCCCAAGGCGCAGTCATCTATGATGTGATGGCGGATGGCTTCGATGCCGCCCGCCTTTTCCAGCGCGGAGGCGCGGGCCAGCATGCAGCCGCCCGCCGCCGCCGCGACCCGGCTCCTGCGGCTGTTGACGGCGCCGAACGGAAACAGCATGTCGAAGAAGAAGACAAAGGCGGGAATCAGGAAATGCTCTGCCGCCGTCTTGCACGACAGCCGCGCCATCAGCGACACCAGGACCCTGCCGTCCCCTTCCGCCCGCGACACCAGCCGGCGCAGATTGTCGGGACTGTGCGCGATGTCGGCATCGGTGAACCAATAGAACTCCGGCTTGAGCTGGGCGGCGAAATCGCGCCCCTGCTTCATCGCCCACAGCTTGCCGGTCCAGTCCGGCGGTCGCGGCAGGCCCTTGAGCACGGTCAGCCGCTGAAGCCCGAGGCCGCGCGCCAGGTCGCCGGTCGCGTCATCGGAATTGTCGTCCACCAGCACGACATGGAATTCGCCGGGATAATCCTGCGCGATCAGGCTGGCGATGCTCTGCTGGATCACGTCGGCCTCGTTGCGGGCGGGCACCACCGCCACCACGCGGGGCCAGCGCACAGGATCGTTCACGGGCCGGGTGTCGCGCTCGCGCAAAAGCCAGAAGCCGCGGCGCAGCAGCAGCATGTAAAGCCAGATCGCCAGCGGCACGAAGCCGAAGAGGATGCCCGCGATCATTTCAGATACCCGTTCTCGCGGAACCAGTTGAGCGCGTCCCGCAGGCCCTCAATATAGGGCCTGGCCGCATAGCCCAGTTCGCGCTTCGCCTTTTCCGACGAAAAATACATGCGATACCGCGACATGCGCAGGGCGTCGGCGGTCATGAAGGGTTCCCGGCCGGTGATGCGGCCGATCCCCTCGGCCAGCCATGCGATGGGAAACAGCGGCGCCCGCGGCAGCTTGATGGTGGGCGGCCTGCGCCCCGAAAGGAAGGCGATGTCGCCCAGCATGGTCTGCAGCGCCACGTCGGCGCCGCCCAGGATATAGTTCTCGCCGATGCGGCCTTTCTCCAGCGCCAGCAGATGGCCCAACGCCACATCGTCCACATGCACCAGGTTGAGGCCGGTATCCACGAAGGCAGGCATGCGGCCCGTGGCCGCTTCCACGATGATGCGGCCCGTGGGGGTGGGCTTGATGTCGCGCGGGCCGATGGGCGTGGACGGCGCCACGATCACGGCGGGCAGCTTTTCCGCCGCGATCAGCCGCTCCACCTCGCGCTCGGCCAGCAGCTTGCTGCGCTTGTAAGCGCCGATCACGCTTTCGGCCGTGTGACGCGCGGTCTCGTCCACGGGACCCGCGCCCGGCTTCAGCGCCGCCACGCTGGACGTATAGACCACGCGCTCGACCCCGGCCTTCAGGGCCGCGCCCATGGTAGCCTGCACGCCCTGGACGTTGTTGCGCTCGATCTCCGAAGGATCGCGCGCCCAGAGGCGGTAGTCGGCCGCGACATGGAACAGGTAGCGCGCGCCTTTCATGGCGGCGGCCATCGCGTCCGCATCGCGCATGTCGCCGAATACGGTTTCGCAGTGAAGGCCCGCGATGTTGAGGGGCGAGGCTGTGGGGCGCATCAGCACCCGCACATGAAAGCCCCGGTCCTTAAGGGCCCGCGCCACCGCCGAGCCCACGAAGCCAGACGCCCCTGTGACCAGAACGATGTCAGGCATGGGGCGCTTCCGTCTCTGCCGCGCGCAATGCGGCTCGCCCCTCGACGCCTTGCCAATAGATCAGCGCGGGCACGCCCAGCACGATCTCGCGCGCCCGCTTGAGCAGCGACACGGCAAGCCCCATCTCGGCGGGCAGGCCGAACAGGGGCGCCAGCATGGCATAGCCCGCCTCCTGCACGCCGATGGCGGCGGGCACGAAGGCGGCGAGGCTGCGGATGGTGCAGAGCAGGGCTTCCAGCGCCACCGCATGCAGCAGGTCTATCCGCCCGCCCACCAGGCGAAAGGCGATGAAGGTGGCGACGCCTGCACCGATCCAGGCCAGAAGATGCAGCGCCGCGGAGGCCGCCAGCCGCGATTTGGAATCGTAAAGCTCCCCGATCGCCGTGTGAAAGGAGACGCCCTGCCTGGCCTGCGGAAAGAACCGCCCGGCCAGTCTTTCGGCAAAGGCCGCGCCGCGCTTCTGCAGGAAGATCAGCAGCGCGATGCCCGGCACCGCCAGCAGCAGCACCGCCAGCATGGCTTCGGTCAGCGGCTCCGAACCGTCGAGGCGGCGGAGCTGCGTGAAGCCCAGCCCCAGGCCATAGGCCAGGAACACGACCTGCGCCATCGCTTCGGTGGTGGCGTCGGCCGCCACCGAGGCCGCGGCATAGGCGCCGTCCATGCCTTTCAGGATCATCAGCCGTGCCGCCGCGACCATGCCGCCGACCGGCGAGAAAGGCGAAATCTCGGCGATGGAATCGCGCACCAGGCGGGCGACATAAAGTTCGCGCAGATCCCGCCGCGCGGCGGGCGGCAGCAGGGCATCCCAGGCAAAGGCCAGAACGGCGAACAGCAGCAGCGCATAGAGGCAGAGCAGCGCCAATCCGCCGAAGCCGGCCCGGGCGATCGCCGCAAACACGGCGCCGAAACCGATGGACCAGACCAGATAGACCGCCGCGACAAGACCCGCCAGCAGCGCAAGCGCGATGCCTGCCTTCTGCGGCCAGCGCATCAGGCGGGCAGCGGCTTGGCGCGGAAGCTCCACAGACGCATGGCGGAGAGCGCGGTTTCCGCGAGCTGGGGCAGGAAGCTGGGGCGCAGCAACTCCTTGTCGAACGCGCCCATGCGGCGGCGGTTCTCGGAGTAGCAGTCTTCCAGGAAGCGGCGGAAGGTGAAGCCGTCCAGGAACACCGACGCCTGGGTGGCGGCGAATTCCTTGCCGTCGTTCAATTCCTTGCCGCGCCGGGCGGTGCCGACCATGCGCCCCAGCGCGCGCATGTAATAGCGGAAGCTGGTGAGGGGCAGCATCGCGCGGGCCAGCGCGCCCTTCTGCGCCTGGTTGTAGGCCATCCAGTTGACGAAGAAGACGATGTGGCGGGTTTCCTCGTACATCAGCGTGTCGAAGATCTCGAACATCTCCCTGGGCAGGAATTCGGACTGCATGGCGATCTTGAAAACGCCGAAGCCCAGGAAAGAGTCCATGCATTCGCCGAAGCCGAAATCCTTGAAGCGGGTTTCGACATTGTCGCTGACGTCTTCCAGCGGGCGTTCGGCGGCATCGATGCCGTACTTGTCGATCATCACCCGGATCAGGCGGGCGTGGCGGGCCTCCTCGAAGCCCTGGAGCGCGACGGCCTCGCGCATCACGGGATCCTCGATGGTCTTGACGAACGCCGCCACGATCGCGCCGGCGCGGCGTTCGGTATAGAAGACCTCTTCCCAGAAGGGCACCGACCTCAGGCGCTGGAGCGCGGCCTCGTCCAGTTCCGGCCAGGGCAGGGTTTCCGGGTCGAACTCGGTATAGGTCTGCATGAAATGGCGGCAGAAGGTGTCGCGATGTTCGGGCGATCCGATCTTCATCTATGCGGCTTTCCTCTTCGGGCCGATGAACTTCAATGCAAGCCGCGCCATGAAGGGAACGAAGCGCGGGCGCTTGAGCCGCGGATCGTAGATGGCCAGCCGCCGGTCATTCTCGGCAAGGCAGACGGCGACGAGTTCGCCAACATCGATATCGGCGCCCAGCTGCTGGGCCCCGCTGACGGTGAAATTGTTGTCCTGCTGGCCGTGGCCGACATCCTTGGCGATGCCGATGCGCTCCCAGATCAGGAACAGCCAGACGGCCAGCACCTTGAGCTCGAACCAGGGCCTGCGCCAGAAGGGCATGTTGCGGCGGTGCCAGGCGACCCAGTTCACGAAGAACAGGATGTGGCGGCCTTCCTCATGGATCACCGGCTCGAACGTATCGACCAGTTCGGGCGGGAAATAGCCCGTGTCCTTGGCGGCCTTGAACAGGCCGAAGGCGAAGAAACTGTCGATGCATTCGCTGTAGCCGGTGACCAGGAAGGCCCATTCGGGGTCCTTCGGGCGCGGATAGGCGGGCTCGGGCGCCAGCTTGATGCCATAGGCCTCGACCAGGTTGGCCAGCACGTGGCGGTGACGGCGCTCTTCATATCCATCCAGCACCACCGCCTTCCTGAGCAGCGGATCGGCGATGCCTTCGGCATAGGTGGTGACGTTGAGGCCGGCGCGGTTCTCGGTCTGCACCGCGATATCCCAGATCGGCAGCGCGGTGATGCGCCTCTGCGCCTCCTCGCCCAGGCGCGGCCAGTCCAGCACGCGGGGGCGATAGGGATTGTGGGTGTCGAGCAGCGTCTTGCAGAACAGACGCTTGTGTTCATCGCTGCCGTACCGGATCGGCCCGTCTGCCGGCCATGTGCCGGTGTCCTGGGTCAGTTCAGGCGGAATGACAAAGGCGTGGCTGCTCACGGAACGCTCCCTGGCCCGCTTCTGCAATACCCCTCCGGAAAAGGCAACCGGAGGCCGGAATATGGACATGTCATCGGCTTAAGCCATTGATTTAATTAACAAGAAAGTCCCGGAAACCGCCCGTGCGGATACCCCCCGACGCGACCAGTCCCACAACGCGCGGGTCGATCAGGGACGCCAGTTCCTCCCGGTAGCGATAGCCCGGCGCACAGCCGGGATAGTCGGCCGTGGCCGGATGCATGTAAATCTCCGACAGGCCTTCGGGAATGTTCCGGATCAAACCGGAAAGCCGCTCCCGCGTCATGGCGCCGGACCAGGCCAGCCCGAAGACCGCATCGGGCACGGCAAAGCCCGCGCGCCGGAAGCGCCGGCGCAGGTTCCGCGCGAAGGGCGCGGTCAAGGCCACCACGCCCGGCGCCCGGTGCCTTTCAACCCGCCCCAGTATCCCTTGCGGCTCCAGCGGCACGCGCGCACCCGCCGCGCCGTGCGCCCGGCCGATCTTCGCAACCAGCGCGGCGATGGTGGGATGCAGGTGGAAATGCTTGTGCGCATTGACATGGTCGAGCCTGAGCCCCGTCGCCTCGAACGCCGCGAACTGGGCCTCGATCTCGCGAGCCAGCTGCGCGCGCACTTTCGGCAGGAAGAACATCGCCGCGCCCGCGCGCGCCATGTCGGTGCGGAAACAGCCGCGGGCATCCACCAGATCGGGCACGGCCGATGCGGGAAGCACGGGGCGGCCCTCCACCAGGACCAGATGCAGGCCCACGCGCAGCGAAGGCATGTTGCGCGCCCGCGCCACGGCGTCGTTCGCCGCATCGCCCGCAACCATCAGGCTGGCGGCCGACAGGATTCCGTCGCGGTGGGCGCGCTCCACCGCCTCATTGACCTCGACGGCGGCGCCGAAGTCGTCGGCGGTGACGATGAGCTTCTTCAAACCGCACCTGGCCTGTCATGGCCCGCAGATGCGGGCCATCCAGGTGACACCGGGAAGGTTTCACCAGGGTGGGCTGCGTTCATTCTACCGGGTCCGTATGTGCCCCAACTGGGTGGCCCGCTCTCCGGCGGGCCATGACGACAATGAAGAACTACGAAACGATCATGTCCTCGCGGTTCTTCAGGAACTGGAAGAACTCCACGCCCTCGCGCAGGCGGCGCACCAGCATGTCGCGGGAGGTGAGCATCTCTTTCACGATCTCCATGATCTTGGACGGGCGGAAATAGAACTTCTTGTAGAAGTCCTCGACCGAATCGAAAATCTCGGTGTGGCTGAGATGGGGATAGTTCAGCGGCGCGATCTGGGTGCCGTCTTCCGTCAGCAGGTCGATATCGTCGGCGAACCAGCCATTCTCCTTGGCCTGATTGTAGAGGAAGGTGCCCGGATAGGGCGCGGCCAGCGACACCTGGATGGTGTGCGGGTTCACTTCCTTGGCGAATTCCAGCGTCTGCTTGATGGTTTCGCGCGTCTCGCCCGGCAGGCCCAGGATGAAGGTGCCGTGGACCACGATGCCCAGCTCGCGGCAGTCCTTCGAGAAACGGCGCGCCACATCGACCAGCAGGCCCTTCTTGATGTTGTGCAGGATCTGCTGGTTGCCCGATTCATAGCCCACCAGCAGCAGGCGCAGGCCGCCCGCCTTCATCGCCTCCAGCGTCTTGCGCGGCACGTTCGCCTTGGCGTTGCACGACCAGGTGACGCCCAGCTTGCCCAATTCCTTCGCCAGCGCCTCGACCCGGTCGTGATTGTCGGTCAGCGTGTCGTCGTCGAAGAAGATCTCCTTCACCTGGGGGAATTCGCGCTGCACATACTTCACTTCCTCGACCACCTTGGCGATCGACTTGAAGCGGTACTTGTGGCCGCCGATGGTCTGCGGCCACAGGCAGAAGGTGCAGCGCGACTTGCATCCGCGCCCCGTGTACCAGGACATGTAGGGATGCATCAGATAGCCGCCGAAATATTTCTCGACCGTGAGCTGCTTGTACATCGGCAGCACCGACGGCAACTGGTCCATGTCGGTCAGGATCTCGCGCTCGGGATTGGAGACGATCTCGCGGCCGGCATTGCGCCAGGTCAGCCCCTTGATGCCCGCCCAGTCGTCGCCGCGCGCCAGTTCCTGGATGGTGAATTCATATTCGTTGCGGCAGACGAAATCGAGCGCGGGGCAGGCTTCCATGCTCTCCACCGGCTCGACCGCCACCTTGGCGCCGATGAAACCGATCTTCGCGGCGGGATTGATGTCGCGGATCATCTGCGCGGTGCGGCAGTCCGACTTGAAGGACGGGGTGGAGGTGTGGATCACGATCAGTTCGTGAGCCTTCACCTCGTCTTCGATGTCCTTGAAGGACAGGCCGTGCGGCGGCGCGTCGATCAGGCGCGCGCCCGGCACCATGGCCGCCGCCTGGGCCAGCCAGGTCGGGAACCAGAAACTCTTGACCTCGCGCTTCATCTGGTAGCGCGCGCCGGCGCCGCCGTCATAGCCGTCGAAGGACGGCGCCTGGAGGAAAAGGGACTTCATCATCGTCTGGCCTCTTGCCCGGAAGGATCGGGCTACCTTGAAAATTTCAGATCCGGGACATCGCGCCCGAAGGCTCTACCGCAAAGTCGCTGCCGCGCCAATGCACCCGTTCGCCGAACAGCGATGCCACGAATACCGCGAAACTCAACAGGTCGCGCACCGGCAGCAGCCAGAAAGGCCCCGCATGGGTGCCGAAAATGCCGTCGATCCGGAACTTGAGGAACAGCCGGGTTCCCAGTGCGACCGCCAGGGCCGCCAGGCTGACAGCGTTAAAATGCAGCAATGCCGCGCCGATCAGCGCAAAGGCAAAGGTGTGGGTGACGAAGCTGCCCAGGTGGCCGGCCGGATCGACCATGCGGATGGTGCGGGCCCAGCGCAGCTCATGGCGCACAAGGTCCATCAGGCGCGTTTCGGCGGCGGTATGGCCCACGCCCAGCGGCGGAATCGCCAGCGCATGGCCCCGCGCCCGCACGGCGCGCCCCATCTCGTAATCGTCGGCCAGCTGATCGGCGAAAGCGGCAAAGCCGCCGGCCTCCTCCAGCGTCCGGCGCGTCAGCGCGATGGTCGAACCAAAGCACGGCGTGGCCAGCCCAAGGCTGACGCCCACCATCGCATTGGGCAGGAAATCATAAGAGGTGCCCATCGCCGCCAGGGACGACCAGGGCTGCCGGCCATCCTGTGCCGGCTCGCCGGTATAGAGACAGGTGACGACGCCGACGCCGGGCTGCGCCAGAGCGGCCGTCACCTGCCGGAGCCAGTCCGGCCTCACCGAAATGTCGCTGTCCGACAGCACCAGCACATCATGCCGGGCGCCGGCCATCATGTTGATGAGGTTGGAGACCTTGGCGTTGGCGCCATGCCGCGCCGGATCGGCCACGATGGCCGTGTCGCGATGCGGGTATTTCGCTTCGAGCGCGCGCACCACGGCAAGCGCGGGATCGTTGCGGTCGCTGACGCCGAAGACGATCTGCACCGGCGCCGGATAATCCTGGGTGAAGAAGGTTTCCAGGTTGCGCGACAGGTCGGGCTCGGCCCCGTGCAGCGGTTTCAGGATGGTGACGGCGGGCGCAGCGGCCAGGGGCGCCTGTTCGCGCCGCCGGAAACGGGCGGCCAGCGCCGACGCCAGCATCGCATAACCGGCGCCCGCCAAAGCGACGGTTTCGCATGCCCAGCCTGGATAGGTGAAAAGTGAAATCATGAATACGATCCGGCCCCAGCCCCTGTGGGCCTCCCGGGGCCATATACTTATTAGTTCAACGATATTCAGGGGGGTAGGCACTTCCGGTGACAATTTGCGACAATTGCATTCTGTGTGTCCTTCTGCCCACAACGCCTTGAAAGTCCTGTGTTTAATCTTGACACTGTGTCATGTTCCGCGCTTCTGACAGGCTGAACACCTTCCTGTAGGGTGCAGACATGGCCCCGCTCCCCTCATCCGCCCCGTCTTCCCCCGTCCTGCTGGCAGGCCGGCGGCTGACAGCCGGCGATGTCGCGGGGGCGGAAGCCGCGCTGGCGCCCCTGTTCCAGCAGGGCATCCCCGACGATCCGCTGGCCCTGAACGTGGCCGGACTCGTTCGCCTGGCGCGTGGGCAGATCGCGGAAGCGGCAGGCCTTTTCGCGCGGGCGCGTCCGCTGGCGCCGCAAGAACCCATGCTGCCCTTCCATCATGGCCGCGCGCTGGCGGCGTTGAACCGGCCCGACGACGCCACAGCCGCCTTTCGCGCCGCGCTGGCGCTGAAGCCGGACTTCGCGGACGCCTGGTATGGGCTTGGCCAGTCGCTGCACCAGTGCGGCCGCCTGGAGGACGCCGAAGACGCCTTGCGCCGGTTGCTGCGCATCGCGCCCGTCCATGCCCCTGCCCGGCTGGCGCTGGGTGCGGTGCTGATCGATGCGGGCAAGCCCCAGGAAGCGGAAGCGGCATTGCGGCCCGGCGCAGCCGAGACCGCCGATCCGCGCCTGAAAGCGCGGCTTCACGGCCAGTTGGGCCTGGCCCTGCGCCGCCAGCGCAAGGACCGCGAAGCCCTGTTCGAATACGACCGCGCGCTGGCGCTGGACCCATCCCTGGAGGGGCTTGGCGTGCATCGCGCCGAAAGCCTGCAGAATCTGGGACGTTATGAAGAGGCGCTGGCCGTGTTCCGGACCGCGCTGGCGCATCAGCCCGGCGATCCCGAACTGCACCATCGCTGCAATGACCTGCTCTACCGGCTGGGCCATCCGGATTATCTCGCCTCCTATGACCGCGCGCCGCCCAGCCGCGCGCTCAAGCTGGGCAAGGCCTCGTTCCTGATCCACGAAAAGCGCGGCGCGGAAGCATACGAGATCTATCGCGGCCTGCTGGCGCAGGATGCGGACGACCTGACCGCCGCAGCCGGCGCGGCCCATGCGCTGACGCTGATGAAACGCCATGCGGAGGCGAGCGCGGCCTTCGATGCGCTGCTGGCCCGCCGCGGCGATCCTGTGCTGTTCGCCCGCGCCGCCGAGCCTGCCCTGCTGGCTGGCGATGCGCCCCGCGCCGCGGCGCTGTGCGAAAAGGGCCTGGCGCTGTCGCCCCGCGATCACGGCTGCCTGGCCGCGATCGGCCTGGCCTGGCGCATGATGGAGGATGCGCGCGATGAGATGCTGAACGGCTATGACACGCTGGTGCAGGCCTTCGACCTGGAACCGCCCGAAGGGTTCGCGCGCATGGAGGATTTCAACGCCGAACTCGATGCCTGGCTCGACCGCATGCATCCTCCGACGCGCGAGTTCGTCAACCAGTCGCTGCGCGGCGGCACCCAGACGCCCGATCATCTGTTCGGCGCGGGCCATGCGCTGGTGGAGAAGCTCCAGGCGCGGATCCGCGAGGCCGTGGCCCGCTACATCGGCGCGATGCGGGAGGACCGGACCCATCCCTTTCTGTCGCGGCGCGCGCGCGATTTCCGCTATGCGGGCTCCTGGTCGTCACGGCTGCGCGACTGCGGCTATCACGTCAACCACATCCATCCCGACGGCTGGATCAGCTCCTGTTATTACATCGCGGTGCCGCCGGCGGTGGCTGACGAATCCGGCCGGCAAGGATGGATCAAGTTCGGCGAGCCGTCCTTCGACCTGGCGCTGAAGAACCCCGTCCGCCGCGCAATTCAGCCCGCGGCCGGGCGGCTGGTGCTGTTCCCGTCTTACATGTGGCACGGCACAGTGCCGTTCCATGACGCCCAGGCGCGCACCACCATCGCCTTCGACGCGGTGCCGGTCCGTTCCTAGGAAGCCCGCCTGCGGGTATGCACGGCGCGCGAGGCGGTGCGGCGCGTCTTGGCCGCCGCGATCAGCGCAAGCCAGTTGGCGAACAGGCGCACGCTGCCGTCGCGCCACGACTGGCGCGGCAGGGCCGTGCTCACGATCTCCGCATGTCGCGCCAGGGGCGCGTTTGCCGCAAGGTCCGCCAGCATCTGTTCGGTGACGCGGTCGAAGTAATTTTCCGGCACCGCCGGACGCTGGGCGCTTTCACCGGCCAGGAAGCGGGCCATCGCGGCCAGATAGCTGCGCCCCAGCGCATCGGGCTCATATTCGGGATGCCCCTGCAGGAATACGAAGCGGCTGTGGCCGGCAGGCTCGCGGGTGAAGATGTCGGCGCTGCCGTCCTCCAGGCGCGCGAGCACGCGATAGCCGTGTGCGCCCAGATCGCCCTGGGCGATGGCCGAGCGGCGCTCGTGCGGCACCAGCGCCTCGCGCTTCAGCCCGAAGAACAGCGGATCGTCTTCGGCCCGCTGGCTGCGATAGATGCCGGCCTTCTTCGCGGGCAGGCGGCGGGGCAGGATGCCGTCGAGGTGCAACAGCGCGGCGTTGCCGGCCTGGCCGGAGAACAGTGCCGAGATGGTGCCGATCTCGGCCCAGTCGACCAGGTGCGCCAGTTCCGGCCACCAGGTTTCGGCGCGGGGATCGCCGTCCGTCCCGGGGCCGGCGAAGATCAGCGCATCGAGCTGGGAGGCCTGCAGGAACGCGGCGTCATCATAGAATCCGGTCATGCGCGCGCGCATCTCGTCACTGCGCGCGATGCCGCCCAGCGAGAACAGCCGCAGGCGGACATCCAGCGGCCCCGCGGCGTCCTTGAGCAGGCGGGCGAAGCGAAGCTCGGTCGCGCGCAACGCCGCATCGGGCATGTTGTTGACCAGACCGACGTGAATGGCGGCGCGGCCGCGGCCGCTGCCCAGCACGAATTGTTCGACACGGCTCATGATGGCGCCGATCCTAGCGGCCGGGGATTAACAAAAAGTCGGCGCGATCGTTGAGTCCTATTGTTCCATCGCGTCCATATCGCGTTCCATTTCGGAACGCGGGTACCGATGACGGCCCGCGCTCCGTGCGCATCGGACCATGTCGCATCAAATCGCGGCGCGCGGCTTAACGCTCCGCTAAGCGCAAACGGGCCGCTAGCGATCCAGCGCCGCGGCCAGGGCTTCGCGCACCGGCAGGACTTCGATGCCCGCCGCGGCCAGCCGGGCGAGCGCCCAATCCAGCATCGCCGGTGTCGAGCCATAGCGGCTGGGCGTGTCCGACACGTCATGGGTATAGAAGATCAGCCAGCCGCGATCGCTGAGGGTGCGCCGGATCGCGGCTTCGAGCCGCGCCGGTTTCCAGCACCGCGTCTCCAGCGACATCACCTCCAACTGGGCCAGGTCCACATCGCCCCGGTTCACGCCCTGGTGCACGCCGCGCAGGCTGGCAAAGCGCGGCGCAAGGAACCGCTTTGTCCGCAGCGAGGCGCGGCCATGGGGATAGGCGTAGCTGACCGGTTCCGCGCCACCGGTGAACCGCTTCAGGAACTCCCGGTTGCGCGCCCAGTCCTGCATCAGGTCGTCATCCGGCAGGGCAGGCGTGGGCTGGTGGCCGAAGCCGTGGCAGCCGATCTCGTGTCCGGCCGCTGCCAGCGCCTCCAGGTCGTGCGCGCCGAAGAAGCGGGTGCCCTCCACCGTCCGGCCGCAGAAGCCGCCCGCCGTATAATAAGTGGCGCGGACGCCATGGCGGGCCAGTATCGGCCCGCCCACCTGCCAGGCGTTCTGCGGAAAATCGTCGAAGGTGATGCTGGCCACGGGCCGCTTCCCGGCCAGGCGGGCCGGGTGCACCCGCACCATGCGGGCGGCTAGGCTGGTCAGCTTGGTTTTGACGGTTCCGGCAAGGGTCATGGCCCATGTCCTAACCCCGGAGCCCTAAGCAGGGTCTTAAGGCCGAAATAGTATCTTGCAACACAAGATACCATGTGATAGACAATAGCTCATGACGGAATCGCTGCAGATACAACTCAAGAAGGGCGTCCTGGAGATGTGCGTGCTCGCGCTGCTCTCCCAGGGCGACAACTACGCCTATGACATCGCCAGCCGCATGGCCGAGGCGGTTGGCATGGGCGAAGGCACCATTTATCCGCTGATGCGGCGGATGCAGAATGACGGGCTGGTTTCGACCTATCTGCAGGAATCGGAAAGCGGGCCGCCGCGCAAATATTACAGGCTCACCAAAAGCGGCTCGACCGCGCTCAAGACGCAGATCGGCGAATGGCAGGCTTTCGAGGCGGCCGTGCGGAAAATCCTGGGAGAGGCAACATGAACCGCGTGACCTTCATGGCACAGCTGCGGCGCGGCCTGGCGGGCCTGCCGCCGGAGGAGATCGAAGAGATCGCCGCCGACTATGAGCGGCATTTCGCCGACGGCGCCGCCGATGGCCGCAGCGAGGACGAAGTCTCGGTCGCGCTGGGCGATCCAACGCGGCTGGCGCGCGAGCTGCGCGCCGAGATCGGCTTCAAGCGCTGGGAGCAGGACCGCACCGCGGGCAACTTCCTGGGCGTGGTGCTGGCGCTGCTGGGGCTGGCCACGATCGACATCATGTTCATCATTCCCCTGCTCTGCGCGCTGGCGGGCATCTTCTTCGGCCTGGCGGTCGCGTGCCTTGCGCTGATCGTGGGCGGCGCCTTCCTGCTGTTCAACCTGTTGCCCTTCGGCTGGCACGGCGCGATGCAGAACAGCATCATGCAGGCGCTTCTGGGCATCGGACTGATCAGCGGCGCGGTCGGCGGCGGGGCGCTTCTGATGCTGGCGGTCGACGTGACAGCGCGGCTCCTGATCCGCTATGCGCGCCTGCATTTCCGCCTGTTCGATTCCGCCAGCCATTCCGTCTGAGGAGGATGCCGTGATGCAACAGCTTGGGATCATCGCCGTCACCGGCCTTGCCATATCCGCCGTCTGCCTGGGCGCGGCCGCCGCCGTCGGCGGCCGGGATTTCGGCGGCGTGGACCTTTCCATGTTCGGCGACCGGCCGCGCTGCGAGCGGGTGGCGGACGCGGCCGCCACCAGCCGCATCCTGGACTGGGACGGCAGCGACCATCTTTCGCTGAGCGTTCCGGCACGCGCCCATTACGCGCCGGGCGGCGACGGCAGACTTCACGCCAGCGGCGATGCACAGACGCTGGCGCATCTGCGCGTGCGCGACGGCCGTATCGAGCTGGACTGCAACCCCGGCTGGGGCGACCGCGAAACCATCGACCTGGAGCTGCCGGGCGTGCCGATCCACAGGTTCGCCATTGCCGGCAGCGGCAAGCTTATGCTGGACCATCTGGACCAGGACGACATGAAGATCGGCATTGCCGGATCCGGCTCGATCACGGCCAACGGCAAGGTGCATCATACCAGCGTCAATATCGCCGGCTCGGGCAATGCGGACCTGCGCGACGTCACCACCGAAATCGCGACGGTGCACATCGCCGGCAGCGGCGACACGGACATCGCGCCCAGCGAGGAAGCCGACATCCACATCGCCGGAAGCGGCAACGTCAACCTGCACGGCAATCCCAGGCGGCTGGACACGCACATCGCGGGATCGGGGCGCATCCGCAATGCCGGCGGCGGCATCTGACCTCATCTCGACAGGAGGGGCTTTCAGAGCTATCTCCCCGCCATGCTGCAGATCGGCGATGTCACAATTCCCGGGCGCGTGCTGACGGCGCCCATGACGGGCGTTTCGGACCTGCCGTTCCGCCGCATCGCATCGGCCTGCGGCGCGGCCTATGTCGCGACCGAAATGGTTGCCTGCGACAGCTTCGCGCGCGGGCGCCCCGACGTGGTGCGCCGCGCGGCCGTCGGCGCCGGCGACGATGAGACAAGACTTCCGCTGATGGTGATCCAGCTGGTGGGCCGCTCGCCCGAATGGATCGCCAAAGGCGCAAAGCTGGCCGAACAGGCGGGAGCGCACATCATCGACCTCAACATGGGGTGCCCTGCCAAGGAAGTGACGGGGGCGCTTTCCGGCTCTGCGCTGATGCGCGAACCGGAACTGGCGGCGCGGCTGATCGCGGCGGCGGTGAATGCCACGTCGCGGCCCGTGACGCTCAAGATGCGCTTGGGCTGGGACGACAGGAACCGCAACGCGCCGGAGATCGCGGCGATGGCGACGCGGCTGGGCGTGAAGGCGATCACCGTGCATGCCCGCACGCGCAGCCAGTTCTATGGCGGCGCCGCCGATTGGCGAGCCGTGGCGGCGGTCAAGGCCGCAACGCATCTGCCGGTGATTGTGAACGGCGACATCACCGATGCGGCCGGCGCGCGCACGGCGCTGGCACTGTCCGGCGCCGACGCGGTGATGATCGGGCGCGGCAGTTATGGCAGGCCCTGGGCCGCCGCCGCGCTGGACCGGGCGCTGTCTTCGCATTCTGAAATGTCAGAACCGGACATCGAGACGCGGCTGGGGATCGCTCTGGCGCATTTTGCCGACACGCTGCGCTTCTATGGCGACGCGCTGGGGCTGAAAATATTCCGCAAACATCTGGGCTGGTACGTCGAAAAGGCTTTGTTTCCTGCCGACGCGCAGGTCCGGCGTGCCGAAAAGGCCCGTTTGTGTCAAATTGACAACGCGCGCGGCGTAGAATCGGCCCTGGCCGCACTTTGGTCGAAATCCGCCCTTCCAATTCTCGCATCCGCACATATGTAGGGTTTCCGGCGAGATTCGGGTGTCCGGGGGATTTATTTCATCACGGATGTCTGGGTCGTATCTGACCGGCCGTCATTCTGACCAGTCGCGTATTTCTTGGGGGATTGCATGTTGCGTCGCGTAGCTCTGGTTCTGGCTCCGTGTCTTGTCCTTGCGGCGTGCGGCCAGCCTCCACAGCAGAAGATGCCGCCCGCGATGGTGGGCGTGATCACGATCAAGGAAACGCCGGTCCCGCTGACGGTGGAACTGCCGGGGCGCACCTCGCCCTATGCGGTGTCCGAGATACGTCCGCAGATCTCCGGCATCGTGCAGAAGCGCCTGTTCGTCGAAGGCTCGACGGTCAAGGCAGGACAGCCGCTCTACCAGATCGACCCCGCGCCCTATCGGGCCGCGCTCGACAGCGCGCTCGCTACGCTGGCCTCGACCAAGGTCAAGGCCGAACGCTATGCCGCGCTGCTCAAGCAGAACGCCATCGCGCCGCAGGATGCCGATGACGCGCGCGCCGCCTATCTGCAGGCCAAGGCCAATGCCGACGCCGCGCGCATCAACCTGGGCTATACCCGTATCACCTCGCCCATCGCGGGCCGCATCGGCGCTTCCACCGTGACCGAAGGCGCGCTGGTGACGGCCCAGCAGGCGACCGCGCTGACCACCGTCTCCACCCTCGATCCCATCTATGTGGACGTGAACCAGTCCAGCGCCGAGCTGGTGGCGCTGAAGCGCGCGGTTGCGGCCGGCAGCGTGGACCAGGACGGCAAGCTGACCGCCGAGGTCACGCTCCGGCTGGACGACGGCAGCACCTATCCGCTCAAGGGCAGGCTGCAGTTCACCGATGTGACGGTCGATCCCTCCACCGGCGCGGTGAAGCTGCGCGCGCTTTTCCCCAACCCCAGCGGATTGCTGCTGCCGGGCCTTTATGTGCGCGCCGTCATCACCCAGGGCCTGGACCCGCACGGCATTCTGGCGCCTCAGCAGGGCGTGGGCCACAGCGAGAAGGGCGAGCCGACCGCACTGGTGGTGGACGACAAGAACGTCGCCCGGTTGCGCATCCTCAGGACGGGGCGCGCGATCGGCGGTAACTGGCAGGTGCTGAGCGGCCTGAAGGCCGGTGACCGCATGATCGTCGAAGGCCTGCAGAAGGTGATGCCCGACATGCCGGTGGTGCCGCAACCGATCAAGACGGCAGCGAAATAATGGGTCTGTCACGCTTCTTCATCGACCGCCCGGTCTTCGCCTGGGTCATCGCCATCGTCGTCATGCTGGCGGGCGGCATCGCCGCCATGAGCCTGCCGGTGGAGCAATATCCCACCATCGCGCCGCCCGCGGTGGTGGTGAACGCCTCCTATCCCGGCGCCGACGCCCAGACCCTGCAGAATTCGGTCACCCAGGTGATCGAGCAGCAGCTGACGGGCCTGGACAACCTGCTCTATTTCTCCTCGGCGTCCAACGCCGACGGCTCGGCTTCGATCACCGCCACCTTCGCCGCAGGCACCAATCCCGACATCGCCCAGGTGCAGGTGCAGAACAAGGTGCAGGCCGCCCTGCCCAAGCTGCCGTCCCAGGTGCAGCAGCTGGGCGTCACCGTGGCCAAGTCGCAGCCCAACTTCATCATCGTGATCGGCGTCTATGACGACACCGGCCGCTACAACAATGTGGACGTATCGGACTTCATCACCAGCAAGATGAACGATCCGCTGAGCCGCGTGCCGGGCGTGGGCAACACCCAGGTGTTCGGCGCGCAATATGCCATGCGCATCTGGCTGGATCCCTACAAGCTGCACGATTACCAGCTTCAGCCCTCCGACGTGAGCGCGGCCGTCCAGGCCCAGAACGTCCAGGTCAGCGCCGGACAGATCGGCCAGCAGCCCACCGCGCCGGGCGCGCAGCTCAACGCCACCGTCACGGCCCAGTCGCGCCTGCAGACCGCCGAACAGTTCCGCAACATCATCCTGAAGACCACGCAGAACGGTGCGACCGTGCGGCTGGGCGATGTCGCGCGTGTGGAACTGGGCGCCGACAGCTATGCCGTCACCAGCCTGTTCAACGGCTATCCCGCGGCCGGTGTCGCCATCATGCTGGCCCCCGGCGCCAACGCGCTCAAGACGGTGGATGCGGTCAAGGCCAAGGCCGAGGAACTGCGCCAGTCGCTGCCGCCGGGCATGAAGATGGTCTATCCGGTGGACAACACCACCTTCATCCGCCTTTCCATCCACGATGTGGTGGTGACGCTGGCCGAAGCCATCGCGCTGGTGGTTCTGGTCATGTACGTCTTCCTGCAGAACTGGCGCGCCACGCTGATCCCGGCCATCGCCGTGCCGGTGGTGCTGCTGGGCACCTTCGGCGTGCTGGCCGCGGCGGGATATTCGATCAACACGCTCACCCTGTTCGCGCTGGTCCTGGTGATCGGCCTTCTGGTCGATGACGCCATCGTGGTGGTCGAGAATGTCGAGCGTATCATGCACGAGGAGGGTCTCTCTCCCCGCGACGCCACCCTCAAGAGCATGGAGGAGATCACCGGCGCGCTGATCGGCATCGGGCTGGTGCTGACGGCGGTGTTCCTGCCCATGGCCTTCTTCGGCGGCTCCACCGGCGTGATCTATCGCCAGTTCTCCATCACCATCGTGTCGGCCATGTCACTGTCGATCATGGTCGCCCTGATCCTTTCACCCTCGCTCTGCGCCACGCTGCTCAAGCCGGTCGCGGAGGAGCACAAACCCCATTCGCGCTTCTTCCTGTGGTTCAACCGCAACTTCGACGCCTTCCGCGGCTGGTATCAGGCGCGCACGGCCTGGTTCCTGCATCGTACCTGGGGCGTGATGCTGGCCTATGCGGCCATCTTCGGCGTGCTGGTGCTGCTGTTCTGGCGGTTGCCGACCGGCTTCCTGCCCGATGAAGACCAGGGCATCATCATCACCCAGATCACCCTGCCGGTGGGCGCGGTGCAGGACCGTACCCTGGCCATCGCCCAGCAGGTCAGCCACTTCTATAACGTGGACGAGAAGGACAATGTCGATTTCACCTTCACGGTGGCGGGCTTCAGCTTCTCGGGCTCGGGCCAGAATGCGGGCCTGGCCTTCACGCATCTGAAGGACTGGAACGAACGCAAGGGCGCGCGCAACGGCGCCCAGGCCATCGCCCAGCGGGCCATGATGAAGTTCTTCTCCATCCGCGATGCGCAGGTCTATGCCCTGGTGCCGCCCAGCGTGCAGGAACTGGGCCAGTCGGCGGGCTTCGACCTCTACCTGGAAGACCGCGCCAATGTCGGTCATGCGCAGCTGATGAAGTACCGCAACATGGTGCTGGGCCTGGCGGCGCAGAATCCCAGGCTGATGGCGGTGCGCCCCAACAGCCTGGACGACACGCCGCAGCTTCATATCGACATCGACCAGGCCAAGGCCGACGCGCTGGGCGTCTCGCTGAGCAACATCAACTCCACTCTCAGCGCGGCCTGGGGCAGCACCTATATCAACGATTTCATCGATCGCGGCCGCGTCAAGCGCGTCTACATGCAGGGCGATGCGCCCTTCCGCATGACGCCGGAAGACCTGAACCGCTGGTATGTGCGCGCCAATGACGGCAGCATGGCGCCCTTCTCGTCCTTCGCCGGGGCAAGCTGGACGCAAGGCCCCGCCTCGCTCACCCGTTACAACGGCCTGCCCGCCATCGAGCTGATGGGCATGGGTGCGCCCGGCGTCAGTTCCGGCACCGCGCTCGCCGAGATGGACAAGATCATCAAGAAGCTGCCGCGGGATGTCGGCTATGAGCTGACCGGCCTGTCCTATCAGGAAGAGGCCAGCGGCGCCCAGGCGCCCGCGCTCTATGCGCTGTCCATCCTGGTGATCTATCTGTGCCTGGCCGCGCTGTACGAAAGCTGGGCCATTCCGCTGTCGGTGATGCTGGTGATCCCGCTGGGCGTGGTGGGTGCGCTGACGGCGGCGTGGCTGCGCGGGCTGTTCAACGACATCTATTTCCAGGTCGGCCTGCTGACCACCATCGGCCTTTCGGCCAAGAACGCCATCCTGATCGTGGAGTTCGCGGTGGATGCCGAAAAGAAGGGCGCCAGCGCCTTCGACGCGGCGATGGAAGCGGCGCGCTTGCGCCTGCGCCCCATCCTGATGACCTCGATCGCCTTCATCGCCGGCGTGACCCCGCTGGCGCTGTCCCATGGCGCAGGCGCGGGCAGCCAGAACGACATCGGCACCGGCGTGATCGGCGGCATGCTGACCGCGACGGTGCTGGCGATCTTCTTCGTGCCGGTGTTCTTCCAGCTCATCAACACGAGGCTGCAGCGCCACAGATAGACCGGGCTGTCGTGCCATCCACCGCGCCCTCAGGCCGGCGGACTTGTATCACGGCTTTCCGTAATACTGCTTGCCGATCTCGATCTTGCCCCGGCCCGTTTCCAGGCGGTGCTTGTTGGTATCGCGCAGGGAATAGACGCAGCCGCAATAGTCCTGCTGGTAGAACGCTTCGCGCTTGCTGATCTCGATCATGCGGGCCGAGCCGCCGCCCTTGCGCCAGTTGTAGGTCCAGTAGGTCAAGCCTTCGTACTTCGCCGCCGCGCGCTCGCCACACCCGTTGATCTGGTCCATGTCCTTCCAGCGCGAGATGCCCAGCGACGACGTGATCACCGGAAAGCCGTGCTCATGCGCATAAAGGGCCGTGCGATCGAAGCGCATGTCGAAACACATGGTGCAGCGTGCGCCGCGTTCCGGCTCCCATTCCAGTCCCTTGGCGCGCGCCATCCAGTTGTCGGCGTCATAGTCGGCGTCGATGAATGCGATGCCGTGCCTGTCGGCGAACCGGATATTCTCGTTCTTGCGGATTTCGTATTCGCGCCTGGGGTGGATGTTGGGATTGTAGAAGAAGATCGTGTAGTCGATGCCGCTGGCGGTCATCGCCTCCATCACCTCGCCCGAACAGGGGGCGCAGCAGGAGTGCAGCAGGACCTTCTTGTGGCCGCCGGGGGGGATGAGAACGGGTCTTTCCATGCCCCCCCCTTAGCACAGCCGGGCGGCATTTGCGCGCCTTAATGAGGAAGGGGGAACCGCCCCAAACAGGCGGCCCCGCCTTTGCGGGGCCGCCCGGTTTCTAGGCGCGGCGCGGGCGGCCGCCGGCGCCTTCCAGCCGTTTGCGGATATTTTTCGCCGCCGCCACCATGGAAAGCAGCGCCGGCTCGACTTCCGCCCAGCCGCGGGTCTTCAGGCCGCAGTCCGGATTCACCCAGAGCTGCTGGGGCGACAAGACGTCCAGCGCCTTGTTGAGCAGGCCTTCCATCTCCGCCTGGCTGGGCACGCGCGGGGAATGGATGTCATAGACGCCGGGGCCGATGTCGTTCGGATACCGGAAGCCGACAAAGGCGTCCAGCAACTCCATCGCCGAACGCGACGTTTCGATCGAGATCACGTCGGCATCCATCGCCACCACCGCCGCGATGATGTCGTTGAACTCCGAGTAGCACATATGCGTATGAATCTGTGTCTGCGCCTGCACGCCGCCGGCGGCGAGGCGGAAGCATTCCACCGCCCAGTCCAGATAGGGCTGCCATTCCGACCTGCGGATCGGCAGGCCCTCGCGCAGGGCCGCTTCATCGATCTGGATGATCTTCACCCCCGCCTTCTCAAGATCCAGAACCTCGTCCCGGATCGCCAGGGCGATCTGCCTGCAGGTCTCGCTGCGGGGCTGGTCGTCGCGCACGAAACTCCACTGCAGAATGGTCACCGGGCCGGTCAGCATGCCCTTCACCGGCTTGTCGGTGTATTTCTGGGCCATACGGGTCCAGCGCACGGTCATGGGTTCGGGGCGGGACACGTCGCCATAGATGATCGGCGGCTTGACGCAGCGCGAGCCGTAGGACTGCACCCAGGCGCGCTCGGTGAAGGCAAACCCTTTCAGCTGCTCGCCAAAATACTCCACCATGTCGTTGCGTTCGTATTCGCCATGCACCGGCACGTCGATGCCGATCCGGTCCTGCCAGCGCATCGCTTCGGCGGTCTTGTCCTCGAGCTGCTTCTCATAAGAGGCCCGGTCGATCGTCCCCTTCCGCAAGGCCGCGCGCAATTCGCGGATCTCCCTGGTCTGGGGCAGCGAGCCAATGCTGGTGGTGGGCAGCAGCGGCAGGTTCAGGATGGACTGCTGCAGCGCGATGCGGTCGCTGAACGGCGTCTTGCGCTCGGCCATGTCGGGCGTCACCGCGGCCATGCGCTGTTTCACCGCCGGATCGTGGATGCGGCCGGAGGTCACGCGTGAGCCGACAGCCCGGGCATTCTCGCGGAAATATGCGCCGTCGCGCCTGCCGTTGGCGGCACCCGCCAGCGCGGCGATCTCGGTCAGCTTCTGGGTGGCGAAAGCCAGCCAGCCGCGCAGTTCGGGATCGAGGCCGGTTTCGGTATCGAGATCGACGGGCGTGTGCAGCAGCGAGCAGCTCGGCCCGACAAACAGCCTGTCGCCGTGCAGTCTCCTGGCCTCTTCGATCAGGCGTTCACCGTCGGTGAGACCGGCTTTCCAGATGTTGCGGCCGTTGATGAGGCCCAGCGACAGGACGCGCTCCCAGGGCAGCGCCCGGGCGACGTCCGCGAGCTGGCCGGGGGCGCGCACCAGGTCGATGTGCAGGCCCGCGACCGGCAAGGCGATGGCGGTCTCCAGATTGTCCCCCAGCGCGCCGAAATAAGTGGCGAGCAGTATCCTGGCGTGCTGCACCAGTTCGGAATAGGCGTCGTGCAAGGCATCCCTGGCAGCCAGGTCCAGATCCGCGGCCAGGATGGGCTCGTCGATCTGCACCCATTCCGCCCCCGCGGCAGCCAGGTCCTTCAACACCTGCCGGTACACGGGCAGTATCTTGGGCAGCAGCGCCCAGCGATCCGAGCCATCGCGCATCTTGGCCAGCTTCAGGAAGGTCACCGGGCCGATCAGCACCGGGCGGGTGGTGATGCCCAGATAGCGGGCTTCGTTGAATTCATCGACGGCCTTGGTGGTCGACAGCGCGAAGGCAGTATCGGCGGTGAGTTCCGGCACGATGTAGTGATAGTTGGTGTCGAACCATTTGGTCATCTCCATCGCCGGCGCATCCTGCCGGCCGCGGGCCATCGCGAAATAGAGATCGAGCGGGACGTTGCCGGCCGTGTGGCCAAAGCGCGGCGGCACCGCGCCCAGCATCGCGACGGTGTCGAGCATCTGGTCATAGAACGAGAAATCGTTGGAAGGGATATGGTCGATCCCGGCCTTCTGCTGCACCACCCAGTGGCGAACGCGCAAGCCGGCCGCCGTCTTCGACAGTTCGCCGGCAGAACTCTTGCCGGCCCAATAGCTTTCCGTGGCGATCTTGAGTTCGCGGTGGCTCCCGATGCGGGGAAAACCGAGATTGGTGGCAAGGATGGACATGGTCGTTCCTCTTCTGGCGGCTGTCGCCGCGGTGTTGGCCGAGTGGATGAAGGAAAACGCGGGCGCGCATGCGATCCGCCGCCCCGGAAGGGCGGCAGGAACGGCGACAGGACGATCCGGCCCAACGCATGAGAACCCGCTGCAAAGAGCGGGGTGGTGAAGGGCGCATGCAGAAAGGCGGGCGGATCGCCCCCGGCTTGCAAGCGACCAACAGGGACACCCCGCCCGAGGACGTACGCGCCGCAGGCAGGTCTCCTGGCTGGCGGGTCGCTGCCTTTGCCTGGCCTTCCCGGCACAAGGCGCCAGTGACCATCGTGGCAAAAAGCTCGCCGCTCACAGTTGCGGGGGCAGCTCCGGATTGGCCTTCTGGCGCACCGGATTCCCTCTTAGCTCCCGGCCAACGGGGCCGGAAGAACCTACGACAGGCCGGATGATTGTCCGCCCCGTCGCCCAAGTCAAGAAGTATATAAAGATATCTTTATATCCGCATAAGATATGTGGAGATGTGCCCCTGCGCTGGAGACCGGCGGCCATTCTGATGCCTGACGCTGTGTCCCGGACCGGACTCGATGATAAGAAAATCACGCTGCAAGAAGGCAGCGATACGGGAGACAGGCGGAGCGCGTCGGATGAAGCCGCAACAAGCTGGAGAGCAGGCCGTGAGATTGCTGCTGGTCGAAGACGACCGGGAGACTTCGGCCTTTGTCACCCGCGCCCTTGAAGAGCGCGGCTATGATGTCGAAACCTCCTTCAGCGGCACGGACGGCCTGGCCAGGGCGGAGGCGAACGACTATGACGTCCTGGTCATAGACCGGATGCTGCCCGAGCTGGACGGCCTCAGCCTGGTGCGGCGCCTCAGGACCCGCGGCAGCCGCGTACCGGTTCTTTTCCTGACGACCATGAGCGGCCTGGACGATCGCGTCGCGGGATTGGAAGGCGGCGGGGACGATTATCTTCCCAAGCCGTTCGCGACCGCCGAGCTGGTCGCGCGGGTCAACGCCCTTGCCCGCCGCACGGCCGGGGAAGCCACGCAGTTGAGCGTTCTCGATCTCAAGATCGACCTGCTCCGGCGCACCGTCCAACGCGCCGGCAGGCCGATCGTGCTGCAACAGCAGGAATTCCTCCTTCTCGAATATCTGGTGCGCAACGCCGGCCGCGTGGTGACGCGGACAATGCTTTTGGAGAATGTCTGGGACCTGCAGTTCGATCCCCGCACCAACATCGTTGAAACCCATATGAGCCGCCTGCGCAGCAAGGTGGACCGCGGTTTCGAGGTCGAGCTGATTCATACCGTTCGCGGCGCCGGATACGTGCTTCGTGCAGATTAGATACTTCCATACCGAGGGGTTCCGCCTCTCGGCGATCTATGCGCTTGTATTCGCCCTGTCGGTGGCGGCGATCGGCGCGATCGTCCTCATCATCAACCGGCAGGCCTTGCTGGACCAGGTGCTGATTTCCGCGCGCACGGACGTCACCGCCATGCAGCGCGGCTATGCGGCCGACGGCATAGCGGAGGTGCTGGAGATCCTCAACCAGTTGAAAGGCAGGCCCGGCGACGCCGAACTGTTCCTGCTGCAAAAGGACGGCCGGCGCATTGCGGGAAACCTGTCCCCGATGCCGGTGCGCGTCGGCACCGTGCAGTTCTCGCAAGGAGACCGGCACCCGGTCCTTGGCGTCGGCGCCGAACTGGCGCCCGGATTGTATGCCTTTGCGGGCAGCGGACTGGGCCGCGTGCATGCGGTTCAGGAGCGCCTCCTGCACATCCTGCTCTGGGTCTTCCTTGGCGCGTTCATCCTGGCCGCCATCGGCGGCATCCTGGTGAGCCGCAGCTTCCTCAGCCGCACCGATGCAATGGCGACCGCCTGCCGCGCCATCATGGACGGCGACCTCAAGGCCCGTCTTCCGGTGCGCGGCTCGCACGACGAGCTGGACCGGCTTGCCACCGCGGTCAACGAAATGCTCGATCGCATTGCCGTGCTGATGGAAAACCTGGGCCAGGTCACGAATGACATCGCCCACGACTTGCGCACGCCGGTCACGCATCTGCGTCAACGACTCGAGAACGGCAGGGCGGACAGCACGGATCCGAAATCCGAAGCGGCTTTTGACGCGGCGATCCAGAAGACGGACGAGATCCTGGCGATGTTCGCCGCGTTGTTGCGCATCGTGCAGATCGAGGGCGGCAGCCGGCGCGCGGCATTCGCCAGGCTGACCCTTGCCGGCGTGCTGGAACAATTGCGCGATATATTCGTGCCGGTGGCCGAGGCGGCAGGCCACACCTTGTCTTTGGAGGCGGACGATGCGGGCGAGGTGAACGGCGACCGGGCGCTGCTCCTGCAGCTGTTCTCCAACCTTATCGAAAACGCGATCATCCACACCCCGCCGGGTACGCACATATTTTTGCGCCTGACAAGAACGGCGCCGGAAAAGGTCGCCGTCACGGTCGCGGATGACGGACCCGGCGTGCCGGCGGAAGAACGGCCCAGGCTGTTCCGGCGGCTCTATCGCCGGGAAGCCAGCCGGACAACGCCCGGTTATGGGCTCGGCCTGTCGCTGGTGGCGGCGATCGCCGACCTGCACGGCGCGAAGGTCGAAATGGAATCCGCAGCCAAGGGTCTTGCCGTGCGCGTGACCTTCGACGCGGCCGGGTCCTGATCGCGCGCTTTCCCACCCGCGCCTGCATTCCTATACAAACTCCCAATGATCGCGGCGTCCCGCCGGCGCAAGGCCATGAACATGGCGGCGCAAGACAATAACTTTTCTCAATGAACGCGCAGGCGATTGCCGTTGCGCTACGCTGACGGCGGAATTGCGAAGACGGTTCCATGGAAGGGAGGCGGTGATGAGAGGCGTCCTCGATGTCCCGGCGGGTTTCGTGGCGCTGGTGCTTTTGTCGGCATCGCTGCCGGCCGAAGCCGCGACGCCGGCATACAGGCAAGTCAAGGCCGTGACCGTGGGAGCGCCCGACCGATGGGACTATCTCACCTTCGACCCGCAGACGGACAGGCTGTACCTGGCGCACGGAGACCGCGTGGACGTTTTGGACGGCAAAACCGGCGCCATCCTCGGCAGCGTGACGGGCATGCCCGGCGGCACACACGGAATCGGCATCGTGAATGCCCTGGGCAAAGGCTATACCGATGACGGCAAGGCGGGCGAGGCCATCGCCTTCGATCTCAAGAGCTTCAAGGTCCTTTCCCGCATCAAGGCCGAAGACGACGCAGACGGGATCGCTATGGACCCGAAGTCCGGCCACATATTCGTCGTGGATGGCGACTCAGCGGTTCTCACCGTGATCGACCCCGGCACGGACAAGGTTGTCGCCACCGTGAAGGGCGGCGGCGGCCTGGAATTCGCGGTGCCGGATGGGGCGGGACACCTTTATGTCAATGGCGCAGACAGGAGGGAAATGGTCCGCATCAACACCGCCACCAACACAGCCGACGCGCACTGGCCGGTGCCGAAATGCGAAAGTCCGCACGGACTGGCGATCGACCCGCAATCCCGGCGGCTCTTCATCAGTTGCGTCAACAAGGTCCTGACCGTGGTGAATGCGGATTCCGGCGCGGTGGTGGCGACGCTGCCGATCGGAGCGGGCACGGACGGAGCCGCCTTCGATCCAAAGCGCAAACTGGTTTTCAGCGCCAACGGCAGTGACGGCACCATTTCGGTCATCCGGGAAGACACGCCGGACAGATATGAATCTCTCGGCGAAATCAGAACGGGCATCACGGGCCGGACCCTGACCATCAATCCCGGCACAGGCCGGCTGTTTGTGGCGGTCGCCGCCATCGACCCGTCCGCCCCAATTGGCCGCGCCGGCCGGGCGAAACCGCTGCCCGGATCACTCAAGGTGCTCTTCCTCGATCCTCAATAACCGTGCACACTGACAGTTGTGCACATCGTGTGGGCTTTCCGGGTTACGGGATGGATGACGTGTATGCCGAAATGAGGAAGCCCGCACATCGGCGCGCGTTCCGGTTCGGTCTGGGGTCCGTTTTGTCGTGTGTGGCCGCGCTGGCGATTCTTTCCGGATGCGGAAAATCCTCTCCCGCCGGGGACAAGAAGGAAGACACCGGCAGCCAGACCGGTGTGACCCTGACTCCCGAACAGGTCAAAAGCCTCGGCATCACCACGACGCCGGCGCGGACGGCAACCTTTCGTCGGTCGATTTCAGGCTATGGCGTTGTCGTTGCCCTCGACACGATCGCCCAGGCCGATGCCGATATTGCTTCGGCCTCGGCGGCGGCGGCGCAAAGCGCCGCGGCAGCCGCCAGGGCGCGCGCACTCTCAACGGGAGACGAAGCGGCAGTTTCGCAGGAGGTGGTGGAGGCCGCCCAAAGCAAAGCCGCGGCCGACCAGGCGGCCCTCGGCCTGGCGGAGCGCAAGTTTCAGGCCGCCTTCGGTCTCGACGGGCCATGGAAAACACCGGCACAGCGCAAAGCCGCCATAACGAAGCTTGCCGGCGGCAAGGCCGTGCTGGTCCGTGTCACCTTCCCGCTCGGCGCGCTTGGCGGGCGGCGGCCGCGGGAAATCACGGTTGCCCGCCTTGGCGATACGACGCAAAGCTGGTCAAGCAGGACGATCTGGCAGGCGCCGGCCGACCCCAGCTTTCCCGGCAGCGGCTATTACTGCCTGCTGGATGGATCGAATCTCACCCAGAATGAACACCTGACCGCCGCCGTGCGCATCGGCGCGGAGGAAACGGGCGTGTGGGTTCCGCAGAGCGCGGCCCTTGTCGGCGAGAACAGCACCTGGATCTATGTCGAACCTCAGGCCGGGCATTTTGTCCGCATCCCGGTCGACGCCTCGCGGTCGGACAGTGGCGGCCTGTTTGTCGGCCGCAGCATGGGCATGGCCCCGGGCGAAAGGGTCGTGACGGGCGCCGTGGGCCTGCTGTTCGCGCGCGAGACCAACCCCAGCACGGACGCCGGGGACTGACGGTGCGGCGTCTGGTTGATCTTTGCGTTCGATATGCCGGTACGCTTGCCACGCTGACCCTGATCGCCCTGGTTGCGGGATTGTGGGCGCTGCGCAACGCGCCGCTCGATGTGTTCCCCGATTTCGTGCCGTCCACGGTCGATATCCAGACCGAAGCGCCCGGCTTCACCGCCCAGCAGGTGGAGCAGCTTGTCACCAGGCCGATCGAAAACGCCGTCAACGGCGCCACGGGTCTTGCGACCATCCGTTCGGAATCCATACCCGGACTGTCCGTCATCAATATCCAGTTCTCGGATAGCATCGACCTCTACAATGCGCGTCAGGGCATCGCGGAACGATTGAGCGAGCTTGGATCGTCGCTTCCGCTGGGCGTCGGAACCCCAAAGCTTTCGCCGCTCACCTCCAGCACCATGGATCTCTTGAAGATAGGCATCCGGTCGGACAAGGTGGACGCCTTCACGCTGCGCGACCAGGCCGATTGGGTGATGAAGCCGGCTCTCCTTGCCGTACCCGGCGTCGCGCATGTCATCGTCTTCGGCGGCGCGGTTCGGCAGATCCAGATCGCGCCGGATCTCCGCAAGCTGACTTCCTACGGTCTCACGCTGACCGACCTGTCGGATGCGGCCCGTTCCGCGCTCACGCTCAAGGGCGCCGGATTCGTGGATCTGGCGCACCAGCGCGTCCTGATTCAGACTCCTGTGCCCCTGCCCGACCCGCGCGCCGTTTCCGGCGCGGTCCTGACGGTGCGCGGCGGCACGCCCATCACGATCGGAGACGTCGCCGACGTCAAGGAACTGCCGGCCCTGAAATCCGGCGACGCCCTGATCCAGGGCAAGCCGGGCGTCCTGCTTTCCCTGGCCAGCCAGTATGGCGCCAATACGCTGGACACCACGCGGGCCGTCGAAACGGCCCTGGCCCGGCTGACGCCGGCCCTCGGCAAGCAGGGGATCGAGGTTTTTCCGCGCCTTCACAGGCCGGCGAATTTCATTGAAGAAGCGTTGGCGTCGTTGCAGCGCTCGCTCGTCATTGCCGCGGTCCTGATCCTGGCCGTGCTTTTCCTGTTCCTGCGCGACTGGCGCAGTGCCCTCATCACCTTCCTTGCCATTCCGTTATCGCTGCTGGCCGCAACGCTTGTGCTGGAGCGCATGGGCCAGACCCTGAACACGATGACGCTGGGCGGCTTTGCCGTCGCGCTGGGTGTCCTGGTGGATGACGCCATCATCGGCATCGAGAATGTGCTGCGCCGGCTGGCCGAAAACCGCACCCTGGCCCAACCCCGCCCGCGCCTGGCCGTCATCACGGATGCGACGCTGGAGGTCCGGGGCCCTGTCGTCTATGCCACCATCGTCGTCATTGCCGTGTTCCTTCCCGAACTGTTTTCGACCAGCGTGCAGGGCCATTTCGTCGGACCGCTGGCGCTGGCCTTCATCCTTGCGGTCGTGGCCTCGCTCCTGGTCGCGCTGACCGCCGCGCCCGCCTTGAGCGCCCTGATGCTCAAGCCGCGCGACGCGCATGGGGACGCCGGCTGGATACGCAGGCTCAAGACCTGGCAGGCGGACGGGATTGCCAGGGTGCACGGCCGGTTCAGGGCCGTCATCGCGGTGCTTGGCGTGCTGACGGCCTGCGCGATTGCCGCCCTGCCGTTTCTGGCGACCAGCTTCATGCCGGACTTCAAGGAATACCATTTTGTCATGCAGGCGAACGCTTCGGCGCCCGGCGCCTCGCTGACCGAAATGCGCGACGTCGGCCGGCAGATCAGCGCCGACCTGCTGGCGCTGCCCTATGTGGCGACCGTCTCCCAGCAGATCGGCCGCGCCGAACTGGGTGAGGACACCAATGGCCCGCACCAGAGCGAGTTCCACATCGAGCTGAAACCGAACGCCACGGTCGATCAAAGCGCGGCGGAGGATGCGATCCGCGAGATCATCGGCCGCTATCCCGGCATCCAGTCCGAGGTGACGACGTTCCTTGGGGACCGGATCAGCGAGAGCCTGACCGGCGATACGGCCGACATTTCCATCAAGATCTTCGGCGACCAGCTGGACGCGCTGGACGCGACTGCGCACCGGATCGTTTCGGCGCTTTCCGGAACGCCCGGCATCGCGGATCTCCAGTTCCGGCCGCAGAGCGGCACGCCGACGCTTGCCGTTCAATTGAACTCCGGCGCGCTCGCCGCCGCGGGCATCAAGACAGGCGATGTTCTGGATGCCCTCGAAACCGACTATGCGGGCCTGACCGTCGGCCAGGCCTTTGCCGGCATCCGCTCCGTCGATGTTGTCGTCCTCCTGCCTGCGGCCGAACGCAACCGGATCAGCTCCCTGTCTTCGCTGCTGATCGCAGGCCCCCTTGGGCCGATCCCGCTGGGTCAGGTGGCCCGGATCGCGCCGACGGACACCCGCTACATGATCTCCCATGACGGGGGGCTGCGCTTCGATGCCATCACCTTCAACGTGGTGGGACGCTCCCTGCAATCGACCGTCAACGACGCCAAGGCGCGGGTCGCCGCCCTCAAACTGCCTGCGGGCACCGTCATCGAATTCACGGGCGCGGCAGCCGCCCAGCAGGCCGCGCAGACGCAGATGCTGATCTACACGGCCTTCGCCCTGGTGCTGATCGGCATGATCCTGTTCATATGCTTCGATTGGCGGGCCAATACCTGGCTGGTGCTGCTCAACCTTCCTTTCAGCCTGATCGGCAGTGTCGCCGCCATTGCGCTGACCGGCGGCGGCTTGTCGCTGGGCGCCATGGTGGGGCTGGTGACGGTGTTCGGCATCAGCGCGCGCAACGCCATCCTCCTGTTGTCCCATTACGAGCATCTGGTGGAATCCGAAGGCGTGCCCTGGTCGGCGGAGACGATCGTGCGGGGCGCCCGGGAACGCCTTGTGCCGATCCTGATGACGGCGGCGGTCACGGCGCTCGGCCTGATGCCGCTCGCCGTCGGGCTGAACCAGCCGGGCCAGGAGATCGAAGGCCCAATGGCGGTGACGGTTCTGGGCGGCCTTGTCACATCCACACTGCTCAACCTGGTCGTGTTGCCGGCACTGGCCGAGCGGTTTGGCGGTCCGAAGGGAGCGCGGGCATGACCGGCCGGTTCCTGCCGCTGGCTTGCGCCCTGCTGGTTTCGGCCTGCGCCAGTTCACCGATTCCCGGTCTGGCGCCGGCAGACGTACCGGCGCACTTCGAACAGGCCGGAACGGCGAACGCACCGGTCTGGCCTTCCGCAACCTGGTGGCGCGGCTTCGATGATCCCCAGCTTTCCGCGTTGATCGCGCAGGCCCAGGCGAGCAACCTTGACCTTTATCAGGCCGCCGCCCGCGTCCGCCAGGCCGACGCGCGGGCCCGGCAGGCGGGCGCCGCATTGTTGCCGACGGTCGGAATCGACGCTTCGGTTGACACGCTTTACGGCCGGAGCAGCGGGATTTCCCAGCACGAAACAGACTACGGCGCCGCACTGACCGTCAGTTATGACCTCGATTTCTGGGGCAAGAACCGCGACGCCGCGACGGCGGCCGAGGCAGCGCGGGCGGCCAGCGCCGCCGACCGCGCAACCATCGCGCTTACGGTGACGGCGGGTGTGGCGACAACCTACTTTCAGTTTCTGGCGCTGCAGGACCGCATCGAAACCGCCAAGGCCAACCTCACCGCATCGCGGGACATTCTCGACATCGTGCAGAGGCGCGTTCGCGCCGGATATGCCGCCAATGCCGACCTGACCCAGGAACGGGCCAACATGGCGGCCCAGCAGGCCGCGCTTCCGGCCCTGGAACAGCAGGCGCTTGAGGCGCGCACCGCACTTGCGACGCTGCTGGGCGTGCCGCCGGAAGGTTTCGTCCTCAAACCCGCCCGGCTGGCGAAGGTGGCGATCCCGCAGGTGCAGCCTGGCCTGCCGTCGGAGCTGCTGACCCGCCGTCCCGACATTGCGGCGGCGGAAGCCAATCTGGCGGGCGCGCATGCCGACCTTGATGCGGCGCGCAAGGCCTTCCTGCCCGACATTTCACTGACCGCCGGCGGCGGGGCCGCCTATCCGGCATTGGCGGCCGCGGTGGCCACGCTTCCCGGTTTCGGTCTGGCCGCCAATGGCGGCGCGGCGCTGGCGCAGGCGATTTTCAGCGGCGGCAGGATTCAGAGCCGGATCGAGGAAACCAGGGCGCGCGAAGGCGAACTTCTGGGCGCCTATCGCGCGGCGGTGATCGCGTCCCTGTCGGATGTCGAGAACGCGCTCGGCAATGTCGGTCACCTGACTGCGCAACAGGCGGCGCTGGAGGACCAGGTCGCGCAATCGGAAAAGGTCCTGACCGCCGCACGGCGCAAATATGCGGCCGGATATGCGGATTTCCTGGCGGTGACCGATGCGCAGCGCTCGCTTTACAGCGCCCGCGATCAACTGGCCGATATCCGCCGCGCCCACCTCGCTGCGCTGGTGACCTTGTTCAAGGCGCTTGGGGGCGGGTGGCAGCTTGCCCCGCCGGCCCGTTGATCGCATCTCACGCCTGGTGGCGCACGACGCCGCCGACCACGGTCTGGACGATCTGCACATCCTTGATCTTCTCCGGATCGATGGCATGAAGATCGTCCGCCAGCACCACGAAATCCGCCAGTTTGCCGGGGGTGATGGAGCCTTTCAGATGCTCTTCGCGCGTGTCATAGGCGCCATTCAGGGTGGCGGCCTTGATCGCCTGATCCACGGTGAGCTTCTGGTTGGCGCCCCAGGTCTCCCCGTTGAATCCCTTGCGCGTCACCATGCCCTGAATTGCCATCATCGGGGCGAAGGGACCCGGCGTGCCGAAATCCGAGCCGGTCGAAGCGTTCACGCCCGCGTCCGCCATGGTCTTGTAGGCCATGGCATGGGCCATGAAATCGGTGCCGTAATAATGGAACTTGTCGGAATTGTAATAGGCATAGGTGCTGAACAGCGCTCCCACCGCGTCGATCGCCTTCATGCGCCGGATGATGTCATCGTTGACGAATGTGCAGTGGGTGATCTTGGGCCGCGAATTGGCGACCGGATAGACCTTCAGCATACGCTCGAAGGCGGTGAGCGACTGGGCGATGGCGACGTCGCCATTGGCATGGACGTTGACGCGGATGCCGGCGCGATGGACGCGCTCGGCCCAGGCGTTGGTATCTTCCTGGCGTTCGGTGACATTGCCGGTATAGGGCGGGCTGATGCCGATATAGGGCCGGCTGAGCGCGGCGGTGCGTTCGGAGAAGGAGCCATCCACGCCATGCTCGGTGGTGGCGCCGAATTTGATCCATTCGTCGCCAAAATCGGTCTTGATGCCGGTGCGGATCATCGCTTCCAGCACATCGCCCATCGGCTCGAAGCTGATGCGATGCATCAGCTTGCCGTTCTGGCGCACCGTCTGCATCGCTTCCAGCGCATTCTCGTCATGGCAGACGCTGGTCAGGCCGTATTCCACGAACTTCTTCGAGATGAACTCCACGCCCGCGACGGCGCGGCGATGCGTCTCGTCCGGCGAATAGGTGACGTATTTGCCCACGCCCTTGAAGATGTCGCGGGCGCGGTCGGTGACGCGCCCGTTCAACTCGCCGCGCGCATCCTTGTCGAAGGTGCCGCCGAAATGCGGCGGGGTGTTCTTGGTCAGCCCGGCCATATCCATGGCCTTGCTGTTGTAATAGGACGTATGACCGCCGCGGTGGCGCACCACGACGGGGTGAACGGTCGAGACCTTGTCCAGGTCCTTGTTTGTGAGCGGCCGGTTGTCCTTGACCTTGGCGTCGTCGAAATAGAACCCCTGCACCCAATAGCCCGGCGGCGTTGTGGCGGCGCGTGCCTTCAGCTTGTCGATGATCGACTGGATGGTCACATATTCGACCACATAAGGATTGCCCACCAGCACCTCATAGAGAAGGATATTGCCGCCGCCGTGATTGTGGGTGTCGATGAAGCCCGGCGTGATCATCATGCCCTTGGCGTCATAGATACGGGTCCGGGGCCCGGCCAGGCTCTTCATGTCGGTCGTGCTGCCCACCGCCGCGAAGCGGTCGGCCTTGACCGCAAAGGCCTCGGCACGCGGCTGGCCCGCGTCCATCGTCGTGACCTTGGCGTTGATAACGATCAGGTCGGGCGTGGCGTCCCGCTCGGCGGCGCGCGCTGCCGACAGCCAGGATGAACCCGCCATCGCGGCGGCGGAGAAGCCCGAGGATTCCAGGAAGGCGCGGCGGCTCTTGAGGATGCTCATATCGGTTCCCAAAATGATGATTATGCCTGATAGGCCACGTTGCCGCCCACCACCGTCTGGACGATCTTGATGTCCTTGATCTTGTCGGGATCGACGGTGTGCATGTCGTCGGCGAAGATCACGAAATCGGCCAGCTTGCCGGCGGTGATCGAGCCTTTGATGTTTTCCTCGAAGGTGTGATAGGCGCCGTTCACGGTGCTGCACTTGATCGCCTGGTCCACCGTGACCTTCTGGCTGGGTCCCCAGGTCTCGCCGTTGAAGCCCTTGCGGGTCACCATGCCCTGGATCGCCATGCGTGGGTCGAAGGGACCGGGATAGAAGTCGGATCCGGTGGTGACATTGACGCCCGCGTTGATGAAATCCTTGTAAGCCATCATGTGCTCGGCCATGTCGGCGCCATAATATTTGAACTTGTCCGCATTGTAATAGATGTAGGTGCTGAACAGCGACGGCTGGCCGTTCAGCGCCTTGATGCGCCGGATCTGCTGTGCCGACGGCAGCGAGCAGTGGGTGAATTTCGGACGCGGGTCCTTTGTGGGAAACAGCTTGAAGGCCCGTTCATAGGCGATCAGGCTGCGTTCGATGGCCGGCTCGCCGTTGCAATGGGTGTTCAGCCGGATTCCCGCGCGGTGCATGCGTTCCGTCCAGGCATTCAGGCTGTCCTGCGGCTCGGTCAGGTTGCCCTTGTAGGGCGGCGTCACCCCGATATAGGGCCGGGTCATGGACATGGTGCGCGACGACAGGGCGCCGTCCTGCACCCGCTCCCAGGTGCCGCCGAAACGGATCCATTCGTCGCCGAAACCGGTGCGGATGCCGGTCGCGATCATGGCTTCCAGCGTTTCGTTGCTGCCCTCATAGTTGATGCGGGTGTGCAGCTTGCCGTTCTGGCGCACGATCTGCATGGCGTCGATAATACTGTCGCGGCCCGAGTCATAACACACGCCGGTGATGCCATATTCCGCGAATTTCTTCGAGATGAACTCGACGCCCGCAAGCTGGCGCTGTTCCTTTTGCGCCGGGGTGAAGGTTTCGCGCTTGCCGAACTTGGCCAGGACACGCTGAGCATTGTCGGTGACGCGGCCCGACAGTTCGCCGCGCGCATCCTTCTCATAGGTGCCGCCATAGACATCGGGCGTGGTCTTGGTGACGCCTGCCAGCTGAAAGGCCCGGCTGTTATAGACGGCGGCATGGCCGCCGCGCAGGCTGACGGCGACCGGATGATCGGTCGTTGCCTTGTCCAGGTCCAGCCGGGTCAGTTGCCGGTTGTCCTTGATCTTGGTGTCGTCATAGAAGGTCGCCTCGATCCAGGTGTCCGGCGGCAGGGTTTTGGCCTTGGCCGCGATCTTGTCGATGATCGACTGGATGGTGACATATTCGACGATATAGGGATTGCCCGCCAGCACGCCGTAAAGCAGGCCTTCACCGCGCCCATGATTGTGGGTGTCGATGAAGCCGGGCGTGATGAACATGCCCTTGGCGTCATAGGTCCGGGTCCGGGGACCCGCCAGGCTCTTCATGTCGGTCGTGCTGCCCACCGCCATGAATCGGTCGCCGCGCACCGCAAAGGCCTGGGCCATGGGCTGGACCGGATCCATGGTGGTGACCTTGGCGTTGATCACGATCAGGTCCGGCGGCGCCTTGTCGTCGGCCCAGGCGTCCCAGGGCGCGGCCGCGACCATAGCCGCGGTGAAGCCGGACGATTCCAGGAAGGCGCGGCGGCTTTTCAAGATGCTCATGACAATTCCCCTTTCTTGCGGCGCCCGCAGACGCCGCGTTACCCGTTCACGCCTGATAGCGCGCAATGCCCCCGACCACCGTCTGCACGATCTTCACGTCCTTGATCTTCTCCGGATCGATGCTGTGGAAGTCGTCCGCAAACACGACATAGTCGGCCAGCTTGCCGGCGCTGATCGTGCCTTTGATGCCTTCCTCGAAGGTGTGATAGGCGCCGTTGCTTGATGAAGCCCGGATCGCCTGGTCCACCGTGACCTTCTGGCTGGGACCCCAGGTCTCGCCGTTGAAGCCCTTGCGCGTCACCATGCCCTGCACCGCCATGCGCGGATCGAAGGGGCCGGGCGGAAAATCCGAACCCGTGGTGACATTGATGCCCATGTCCAGGAAGCTCTTGTAGGGCAGCATGTGCTCGGCCAGATCGGCGCCGTAATATTTGAACTTGTCGGCGTTGTAATAGAGATAGGTGCTGAAGTCGGACGGCTGACCGTCCATCGCCTTGATGCGCCGAAGCTGCTCGGCCGAAGGCAGCGAGCAATGGGTGAATTTGAAGCGGGTGTTGGGTCTTGGAAACAGCTTCAGCGCCCGCTCATAGGCGATCAGCGAACGTTCGATCGCCGGTTCGCCGTTGCAATGGGTGTTCAGCCGGATGCCGGCGCGGTGGACGCGTTCGGCCCAGGCGTTCAGGCTGTCCTGCGGCTCGGTCAGGTTGCCCTTGTAGGGCGGGGTGACGCCGATATAAGGCCGGGTCATCGACATGGTGCGCGACGACAAGCCGCCGTCCTGCACGCGTTCCCAGGTGCCGCCGAAGCGCAGCCATTCGTCGCCGAAGCCGGTCTTGACCCCAGTCTTGATCATCGCCTCGACCGTGGCCTCGCCCGGCTCGTAATTGATGCGGGTGAGCAGATTGCCGCGCTGGCGCGCCTGCTGCATCGCGTCCAGCAGGTCGTCGATCACCGCGTCATAGCAGATGCTGGTGATGCCGTATTCCGCCCACTTCCTGGTGATGAACTCGAAGCCGGCCAGGCGGCGGCGATCCTTCTCGGCCGGCGTAAAGGTCTCATGCCGGCCCAGCTTGACCAGCGCCCATTCCGCATTGTCGGTGACCCGGCCCGAAAGCTCGCCGCGGGCATCCTTCTCATAGGTGCCGCCGTAAGGATTGGGCGTATTCCTGGTGATGTTGCCAAGCTCGAAGGCCTTGCTGTTGAACACCGAGGCATGGCCACCACGCAGCATGACGCGAATGGGATGCTGGGTGGACGCCTTGTCCAGGTCGGTGCGCGTGAGCGGGCGGTTATCCTTGATCTTGGTATCGTCGTAATAGGTCGCCTCGATCCAGGTGCCGGGCGGCGTCTTGGCGGCCCGCGCCTTCAGCTTGTCGATGATCGACTGGATCGTGACGAATTCTGCCACATAAGGGTTACCGGCATTGATCCCGAACAGAAGCTGCTCGCCATCGCCGTGATTGTGGGTGTCGGTGAAGCCGGGCGTGATGAACATGCCCTTGGCGTCGTAGATCCTGGTCTTCGGACCCGCCAGGCTCTTGATGTCGGAGGTCGCGCCCACGGCGGTGAAGCGCCCGGCCTTCACGGCGAAGGCCTGCGCGGAAGGCTGGCGGGCATCCATGGTCGTGACCTTGGCGTTGATCACCACCAGGTCCGGCGTGCTGTCCAGCGCGATGGCGCGCGCGGCCGACAGCCAGCCGCCCACGCCGGTTGTCGCCGCGGTGAAGCCCGCGCTCTCCAGAAATGCCCTGCGGCTGTGCACGATTCCCATTGCAGCCCTTCGCGCGCTTGACCGTCGCAAGGCATCTTCCCGTCGCTTTGACGCGGCGCACAAGACTGTTATTTCAATCGCGATAAACCGCTGTTTTGCCTACCCGCCGGACCGGCACGATCAGAATAACGATCACCATCAACAGCCCGTTCGCGCAGGCATGCACATCGCCGCATGAAAGGCGCAATGCCGTCTTCATCGGAACGGGAATCGCGGCGGCGTCCGCGTCAGGCGCGGGCGCGCCGCAGAAGGAAATAGGCGCCCAGCACCACCATCAGCAGCAATCCGCTGATATAGAATTGCGGCGCCAAGTCCGGCGTCAGCGCCATCGCGACCAGCACCGCGGCGATGGCGGCGATGGTCCCCCAGCTCGAATAGGGAAACAGCCAGACCTTGAAGGCCAGCCGTTCCGGCTGCGTCGCCTCCATATGGCGGCGGATGCGGATCTGGGCGAACGCCACCATCAGATAGATGATGAGCATGGTGGCGCCGGAGGCGTTCACCAGGAAGGTGAACACGTCCTTGGAAAAGACCTGCGCCAGAATCGCGAGATAGGCGAAGGCGCTGCCCAGAAGGATGGCGCGGGTGGGAACCTGGCGGTGGTTGACCGCCACGATCGCCTGCGGCGCATCGCCCTTTCCCGCCAGGGTGAACAGGACGCGCGAGGTGACATAAAGCCCGGAGTTGAGGCAGGACAGGACCGCGGTCAGCACGACGAAGTTCATCATCATCGCCGCGCCCGGCACATTGATGCGCTCCATCGCCGCCACGAAGGGCGAATGGCCGGCCACGATCCGGTTCCAGGGCACGATGCAGACGATCAGGAAGATCGATCCGACATAGAACAGCACGATGCGCAGCATCACCGTGTTGGTGAGCCTGGCGATCGTGCGGGCCGGTTCGGGCGACTCGGCGGCGGCGATGGTGGCGATCTCCGCGCCGGTGAGCGAGAAGATGACCGTCGTCACTCCGGCCAGCACGGACATGACGCCCAGCGGCATGAAGCCGCCATGCGCGACCAGGTTGCTCAAACCGGGACTGGCGCCGGGCGTGATGCCCAGAACATAGGCTCCGGCCACCAGGATGAAGGCGAGGATGGCCGCGACCTTGAAGGAGGCGAACCAGAATTCCAGTTCGCCATATGTGCGCGTGGAGAACAGGTTGGAGCCGGTGAGCAACGCCATCAGCCCCAGCCCGATGGCCCAGACCGGCAGGTCGAGCCATTGCTTGATCAGGTTGGCGCCGGCGATGGCCTCGATCGCCACCACCACGACCCAGAAATACCAATAGAGCCATCCGCTGGTGAAGCCGGCCCAGTCACCCAGGCCGATGCGGGAGAACTCGGTGAAGGCGCTGATGCCGGGCAGGACCAGGGCCATTTCGCCCAGCATGCGCATCACCAGCAGCACAACCAGCCCCGCCAGCATATAGCTGAATAGGATGGCGGGGCCGGCCGAAGCGATGGCGGAGCTGGAGCCCACGAACAGCCCCGCCCCGATGATGCCGCCGATGGAGATCATGGCGACGTGCCGCGCCAGCAAGGTGCGGCCCAGTTGGGCGGGCGGCGGATGCACAAGCTCAAGCGCGGGACGTTTCATGACGGGCCCTGAAGATGCAGCCCGGCGGCGGCGCCGCCGCCGGGCCGGATGCTATTGCCGGTATGTCAGCGTCACGCCCACGGTCCGGGGCTGGATGGTGCTGGCGGTATAGACCGGGCTTGTGATGCTAGTGTGCGAATAGGTCAGCAGCGGCGCCTCATCCGTGAGGTTGTTGATGAAGATCGACGCATCCACATTGCCATAGACGACGCCGACGCGCAGGTCTGTCTGGGTATAAGCCTGGTCCAGCCTGAGCTGCCCATCATAGTTGTAGGCCGCCAAGTCCGTTTGGCCGCTGCGCCGCGTCTTGCTGCTGTAGGCGACGTTGCCGAGCACATACAAGGGCAGGTCCTTCAGCTTGAAGTCGTAGCGGCCGAAGAGGGTGGCGCGCAGCGGCGGGCCCGAGTTGGGGACCGCCGAACCGGCCGAATAGACCTTGCTGCCGCCCAGGACGACATTGCCGGTGAAGCTGGTCTCGTTGTAGCCCACCGTCGAAACCAGGGTCAGGCCCTCCAGCGGACGCAAGGTCGCCTGCAGGTCGAAGCCCTTGGCTTCGGCGCCGCCCAGATTGTCCGTGATGCTCTGGTTGCAGGTGCTGACGCTGACCGAAGTCTGGATCGAGCGCCAGGTCACCAGATAGCCGCTGGTGTCGAGGTCGAGCATCCCGTCGAACAGCCTGTTCTTGGCGCCGACTTCATAGCTCCACACCGAGTCCGATTTATATTGGGTCGGCGGATCGGCCACCACGCCGCCGCTGGAATTGGTGGTGGTGTAACCGAGCTGGATGAGCTGATAGTCGCAACCCGAGTTGAGGCGGGCCTGCGAGCCGCCAGGACGGAAGCCTTTCGAGGCCGTGCCATAGAACATGTTGTCGTCATTCATCTGCCACGACAGGCCGAGCTTCGGCGTGAAAGACTGTTCGCTCGATGTCGCCGTGCCCGACGGGAAGGCGATCTGGAACGGCCCGGTTCCGGGCGCATACTGGCCGACGGCCACGGCTTGGCAAGCCGGCTGGCCGGGACCGCCCGTGCCCGGCACGCAGGGCAGACCGTGCGGCTGGTACAGGTTGGAGGTCGCGCCGCCATAAACCGAATAAAAGTCGCTGTCGATCTGGGCAAGGCGCGCGCCCAGGGTCGCGGTAAGCGCATATGGCAGCTTGATCTCGACCTGGCCGAACAAGGCGTTTTGGTCCTGATGGGTGATCAGGTGCGACTGATAGCTGATCGTATAAGGATAGTTGCCGGCTGCCGCCCCTTGCACCGTGAAGGGCGAGGTCGCCTTGTTGAATGTCGGCAGGTCCAGGCCGAAATAGTTGATCCAGGCCGAATAGCCGGCGCCAAAAGGCGCGCCGTTGGTCACGCCGCCCGGATAGGTGGTGCCGTTGACAGAGGTCGGAGTCCCGGTGGCGGCCAGGTTGTGGAAATAGTTGGAGATCGAGTCCTGGTTGGCTTCCTGGCGGAACCGGCTGAAGAAATAGCCGGCCGTGCCGCTGATCCAGGAATCGGGATCGTCGAACTGCAGCCGCAGCTCCTGGGTATAGTTGTTGTAATTGCTCATGCGCACGCCGTCGGCCTTGTCGCCGGCCAGCACGCAGCAGCGCCGGCCATAGGTCGTCTCGTAGCTGGGATATTCGGTCCAGCCCCATTGCTTGCGCACCAGCATCGCGGAGTTGGACGTCAGCGACCAGTTGTCGTTGATGTTCCACACCGCCTTCAGGTTGGGCATGATGAACTGGTCATCCGCCGGTTCGTTCAGTGGATCGGGGATGGCGACATGGGTAGCGTCCACGGTGGGCACCGCCATCAGGTTGACATATGTGTCGGACCGCGGATTGGACGGCTGCACATAGAAGGTGCCGCCCTGATAGTGCAGATACTGGTCCTGATACTGCACCGACGGGGTGATGGTGATGGAATCGGTCGGCGCCCAGGACAGCGCGGCGCGCAGCGAGGTCGCGGTCTGCCAGTTGGCGTCCTTGTCCACCAGGCCGCCGGGCTGGAACTGGATGGAGTTCGGGCCCGCCGCGCCGGTGGCGTTCAGCACATTGACGGTGCCCTGCTCTTCATTGATCCAGCCGGCCTGCTTCCGATAATAGCCGGAGAGGCGGAAGCCCAGCTTGCCCTCGATGATCGGGCCGCCGCCGGCAAGGCCATATTCATAGCCGGTGGCGCCGTCCTGGCCGACCTTGTTGCCTTCGGCGCGGGCATAGATGTCATAGTCGGTGAGGCTGGGTTCCGGCTGGATGAAGCGGATGGTGCCGCCTTCCGAACCCGAACCGAACAGGGTGCCCTGCGGGCCGCGCAGCACTTCGATGCGCGCCAGGTCGAACACGACCGGGTAGGTCTGCCCGTAGCCGGCGGTGCCCAGCGCCGCGGCCTGGATCGGCACATCGTCGATATAGATGCCGGTGGTCGATGAACCCGCGGATGACGCGATGCCGCGGATCGAGATGGTATTGCCGGAATTCTGCTGGGAGTTGCTGAGATTGAGGCCCGGCGTCAGGCGCTGCAGGTCGGACAGACTCTTGACGCCGCGCTGCTCCATCGCCTCATCGGTATAGGCCGCGACGCTGATCGGAACCTTGGAGAGCACCTCCTCGCGGCGGTTGGCGGTGATGATCACCTCTTCGACGCTGTTGTCCTGCGCCACGGCGGCGCCGATGCTGATCAACTGCAGGGCGGTTGCTGCCAGCAGCCGCACGCAAAGGCGCTTATGGAGCGAAGTGGCAGACTTCGTCTCTGTCGTGTCGGTCATATCGTTCCCCTTTTCTGCGCAAGGCAGACTTGCAAAGTTCATCCATGCCTTCCTCCTTTGCTTTTTCTGCGCCCCGGCGCTGGGCGTTATGTGTTTTCGCGCCTGCTTATGCGATCACGCTCTCCCTGGAGGTGTGCTTGAGGCCCAGGTCGCGCGCCACGCTCGGCTCGGTCAAAGCGCCCTTGAAGATGTTGAGGCCCGCCGCCAGATGCGGGTTGGTCCTGAGCGCGGCCATGGTGCCCATGTCCGCCAGCTGCAGCACAAAGGGCAGCGTCGCGTTGTTGAGCGCATAGGTCGAGGTGCGCGCCACCGCGCCGGGCATGTTGGCCACGCAGTAGTGCACCACGCCATCGACGATGTAGGTCGGATCGGAATGGGTGGTGGGCCGGCTGGTTTCCGCGCCACCGCCCTGGTCGATCGCCACATCGACGATCACCGAACCCGGTTTCATCGCCTTGACGTCGGCCGCGGTTATCAGCTTGGGCGCCGCGGCGCCGGGCACCAGGACGCCGATGATCACGGCATCGGCCTGGCGCAGCAGGCGCGCCACCGTTTCGCGGGTGGACACCGCGGTCTTCAGCCCCAGCCCGAAGCGGGCGGTGAGATTGCGCAGCACCGCGATCGACTGGTCGATCACCGTGACATCGGCGCCCATGCCCATCGCCATGGCGACGGCGTTGGAGCCGACAATGCCGCCGCCCAGCACCACGACCTTCGCCGGCTCGGTGCCCGGCACGCCGCCCAGGAGCACGCCCATCCCGCCTTGCGATTTTTCCAGCGAATGCGCCGCCGCCTGGACCGACATGCGTCCGGCCACTTCCGACATCGGCGCCAGCAGCGGCAGGCCGCCGCCATACGCGGTCACGGTCTCATAGGCGATGCCGATGGCATCCGACGCCAGCAATTCCTCGGCTTGCGGCTTGTCGGCGGCCAGGTGCAGATAGGTGAACAGGGTCTGGCCGGGGCGCAGCATCTTGCGTTCGACCGCCTGCGGCTCCTTGACCTTCACCACCATGTCGGCCCTGGCGAAGACTTCGGCGGCATCGGCCGCGATGCGGGCGCCGACCGCGATGTAATCCTCGTCGCCGGCGCCGATGCCCGCGCCCGCACCGGTCTGGACCAGAACCGAATGGCCGCGGCCGGTCAGTTCCGCCGCGCTGGCGGGGGTGAGACCAACCCGGTATTCATGGACTTTTATTTCCTTCGGTACGCCGACAAGCATTCAACTCTCCAAGAAATGACCATTCAGGCGACGGACTTCAGGGCCGCCGCCAGTTTCTCCATGATCTCGTCAATCTGCGCGGTGCTGACGATCAGCGGCGGCGACAGCGCGATGACATCGCCGGTGACGCGAACAAGAAGCCCGTCGTCGAAGCACTTGTGGAACACGTCCATCGCGCGGGCGCCCGGCGCGCCGGCGCGGGGCTCCAACTCGATGCCGGCCACCAGACCCAGGTTGCGGATGTCGATCACCGCCGGCAGGCCCTTGAGGCCATGGACGGCGTTTTCCCAATAGCTTTCCAGGTCTGCCGCGCGCGCGAACAGCGCTTCCTCGTCATAGACCTCCAGCGTCGCGAGCGAGGCGGCGACCGCCAGCGGATGCGCCGAATAGGTGTAACCGTGGAAGAATTCGATGCCGTTCCTGGCGGCATCCAGGATCGCCTCGTAGATCCAGCCGGCGCAGACCACCGCGCCCATCGGCACGGTGGCGTTGGTGAGGCCCTTGGCGACCGTGATCAGATCGGGGGTCACGCCCAGCCGTTCCGCGCCCGTGGCCGCGCCCAGACGGCCGAACGCGGTGATCACCTCGTCGAAGATCAGCAGGATGCCGTATTTCCTGGCGATTGCGCCCAGCGCCGAAAGATAGCCGACCGGCGGCACGATCACGCCCGTCGAGCCCGCCATCGGCTCGACGATCACGGCGGCGATGTTCTCCGCGCCGTGCAGGGCGACCAGATCCTCAAGCTCCTGCGCCAGATGCGCGCCCCAGGCCGGCTGGCCGCGGGTGAAGGCCGCCTGGGCGATATTCAGCGTGTGGCTGAGATGATCCACGCCCGGAAGCTGCAGAAAGGCGGAGCGGTTGCTGACGATGCCGCCGACCGACAGGCCGCCGAATCCCACGCCGTGATAGGCGCGCTGGCGGCCGATCAGCCGGGTGCGCGTGCCTTCGCCGCGCGCGCGGTGATAGGCCAGCGCGATCTTCAGGGCGGTATCGACCGCTTCCGATCCGGAATTGGCGAAGAACACCTTGTCCATGCCGTCCGGAAACCGGGCCGCCAACCTGGTGGCCAGTTCGAACGCGCGCGGATGGCCGACATTGAACGTCGGCGCGAAATCCAGCGTCGCCGCTTCGGACTGGATCGCCGCAACGATCGGCTCGCGGCAATGGCCGGCATTGGTGCACCACAGCCCCGACGTGCCGTCCAGCACGGCGCGTCCTTCCGGCGTGAAATAGTGCATGTCCTTTGCGCGCGCGAGCATGCGTGGGTTGCGCTTGAATGCCCGGTTGTTGGTGAACGGCATCCAGAACGCGCTGAGATCGTTTGCCCGCATGCTCATGAAATTCACGACAGCCCCTTTATTGTCGTGAATAGTCCCGCGTTCACCTTGCAGCGCACAAGTCTGTTATTTGATTCAACGTAACTGCCTGTTTTTGTTCGCGCGCGATTGTGTGCGATCACAATAACGATCATCACTATCGCGGCGCGTCGCGGGCATCACACACGAACAGGCGAACGGCATCGCATGGGTGCGCACACGCGATGCGCAAAACCGGACAGCACAAAGCCGGACGCCGGCGGGAGGGCAGTCCCGCCGGCGCCGGTTATCGTTTTGGCGCGTAAAACCGGGCTTTTCCCGGCGCCCGCTCAGAAGGACGGCGGCGTGCAGGCGCTGATCACCACACAGGGTGTGCGCCCGACATTGCGGAACCGGTGCGGCAGCTTGCTGTCGAACAGATAGGCGTCGCCCGGCCCCAGCACGCGCCTCTCGTCGCCGACCGTGACTTCAAGGCGGCCGGAGATGATGATCGCGCCTTCCTCGCCTTCGTGTGACAGCGGCACGCGGCCGCTGTCGGCGCCGGGCTGGTAGGTCTCGTACAGGATCTGCAGCGTCGAATGGCTGAGGTCGCCGCCCACCTGGCGATAGCTGACCGCGCCGCGGCTGATCTGGGACAATTCCTCGTTGTTGAAGAAGCACTGCGCGCTTTTCGGCGCATCGAAGCTGAAGAATTCCGACAGCGATGCGCCCGCCGCGTCCAGCAGCCGCTTCAGGGAACCCACCGACGGGCTGATGCGCCCGCTTTCGATCAGGGAAACCGTGCTGCTGGCCACGCCGGCCCTCTTTGCCAGGCCTCGCTGCGTCAGGCCGGAACGGGCCCTGAACGTACGCAACCTTGCGCCCACATTATCCATCGCTGCCACCGCTCCGAAACGCCGGCCAATGGTGGCACATTCGCAAAAGAGTAAAAGAGACTCGCTGCACAAAATGAGCGCCGTTATGCATAAACTAAGCCGAATGCTTGTTCAGCGTGCTGTCTTTTTGCGCAAAGCCACATTAAATCGATCCGGCACGCGCGGCGCGTGTGCAGGAAACACCGTAAAAACGGGCTCGCGCGCCATGGCGCGGCGACATGCCGGCGGCGGCGCGCGCATTTGCGCGGAATCGCATATCCGCGGCAGTGATGGTGATGCTCGATTTATCGAGCATTCGATCCGGGCGCGGAGCAAAATCAGAGACTTGTCTGCGCTGCAATAACAGCCTTGTGCGCGATGGCGCGCGCACCAAAGATCACATGCGAGGGACGAGAGAACAGGCGACATCCGCGGCAGGCGCCCGAACGCCGAAAAGCGGAACCGCAATCCGGGATGGCTGGGTCAACGCGGTGAAACGCACGGCAAGTCGCCGGCGCCGCCGATGGTCGAAGGGGATTGCGCGTGGCGGACGAATCGCAGGCGGCGCCGGTATCGCGGGGCGCACCCCGTCCGGAACCGGTCACGGCGCTGCTGTTGCTGGCGGCGGGCGCCGGCCTGTTGATCGCCGCGCTGCTGCGCCACGGCGCTGCGCCCTATCTCAAACCCCTGTTCTTCGTGCTCGCCGGCGCGCTGCTGGTCGCAGCGGCGGGCTTTCTGTCCGCCTGGCTGACCGCCTGGCGGCTGTCACGCGGGCCGCACCGGCATCGCAGCATCGACTGGTCCTTCAAGCGGCCGATGCCGGGGCCGGTGGAGGACATGCGCCGCCGTGTCCTGATCGCACTGAACCGCATCACCGCCATCGACTGGCGCGGCGACTGGCTGCCGGTCGCCGCCGCGGTGCTGCCGTCGCTGCTGGCGCTGTTCGCCCTGTTCAAGGGCTGGCGCAGCGACGCGTTTCTGCCGGCTGCGCGGCTGCCCTGGATCACCGGAACGCTGGTGGCGCTGGCCTTTCCGCTTCTGGTGCTGGAACGCCGTCTCGCCTCCGCGGCACGCACCGCCGAAGCCAGGCCGCTCACCTATCTGCTGCGGCTGGTCTTGTTCACCCTGATGGGCCTGGCGCTGGCCCATGCGCTGCGCTGGTTCGCCCTGCCCCTGCCCGCGGCGGTGGAACATGCCGTCATCCTGTTCGATGGTCTGGTGGCGGCGGAACTGGCGTTGCGCGGCCTGTCCTACATCTTCGTCCCGCTGCCGCCACCCATGGCGCGCTGCCACGCCGCCAGCCTGGCCGCCAGTCTGCTGCAATGGCAGCGTCCCAGCCTGACGGCGATCCAGGCTTCGATCAGCGGCCAGTTCGGCATCGACCTGGGGCGCAGCTGGGCGCTGGGTTATATCCGCCGCGCCACCCTGCCCATGCTGGGCGGCATGGCGGTGGCGGCGTGGCTTCTCACCGGCGTTTCCACGCTGGGGCTGAGTGAGCGCGCCGTCGCCGAGGCCTTCGGCCGGCCGCTTGCCGTTTCCCATCCCGGCCTGCACATCGGCCTGCCCTGGCCCTTCGGGCGGCTGCGTCCTGTCGAATATGGCGTGGTGCACGAGATCCCGATCGCCTTCCTGGACGCAGAGGTGTACGGCGCGCCGATGACGAATCCGGCTGCCGCGCCGGAAACGCCCACCATCGAAGGGCCGCAACCCACCGGCGCCGACCGGCTGTGGGAAGCCTCGCGTCCAACCGAAGCCAGCTATCTGGTCGCCAGCGGCCAGAACGGCCAGCAGAATTTCGAGATCATCAATATCGACCTGCGCATCATCTATCGCATCGGCCTGTCGGACGCGGCGGCTCTCAGCGCCGCCTACAGCCTGGCGGCGCCGGACGACCTGATCCGCGCCGCGGCGGGACAGATGTTGGCGCGCTATTTCGCCCGCTACACCCTGTCGGCCATCCTGGGCCAGGACCGCGAAACCTTCATCCGCAATTTCCAGAAGGAGCTGCAGGCCCGCATCAACACCCTGTCCGACAGCATCGATGTGCTGGGCGTGGTGATCGAAACCATTCACCCGCCGGCCGGCGCCGCCGAAGCCTATCAGCAGGTGCAGGCCGCCGGAATCGACGCCATCACCAAGGTCGCCAGCGCGCGCGGCGACGCGGTGCGCGATGTGCGCCAAGCCGAAGCCGACGCCATCCAGGCCCGTGACGGCGCAACCGCACAGGCCGCCGAGACCATCGCCGACGCCAAGGTCGGCACTGCATTGCTGGCGGGCGACGTCGAGGCCTGGCGCGCCGGCGGCCAGGCCTTCCTGTTCGAAAAGCGGCTCGCCACCCTCACCGGCGCGATCACGCCCGATACGCCAATGGTGATCCTGGATTCCCGCATTCCCGCCAGCCAGCTGCAGATGATGCAAATACGCCCTCCCGCCGCCCAGCCCGGCGGCGGCCAGTAGAAAGCCCAGCAGAAAGTAAAGGTCCCGCCATGTCCGAAGCCGTCTCTTCCGAACGTCCTCCCGGCGAAGCCGGCCTGGCCTTCTGGTACAGCCGCCGCTTCCTGATCGCGGTCCTGGTCGTGTCCGTGCTGGTGCTGTCGGCCTGTCTGGTCCAGGTCAGCCCCGGCGAAGCGGTGGTGGTCACGCGGTTCGGCGGGCCGGTGCGGGTGATAAACGAATCCGGTCTGTCGCTGAAACTGCCCCAGCCCATCGACAACACCGTGTCGGTGGACCTGCGGCTGCGCACCACTTCCAGCGGGCTGCATGACGTGGGCACCCGCGACGGATTGCGCCTGCTGGTGCAGGCCTATGTCGCTTGGCAGGTGCCCAATGATCCCGAACATGTGCAGCAATTCCTGCGCGCCGTGCGCAACCAGCCCGAGGTCGCCGCCGAGCAGCTGCGCAGCTTCACCGGCTCGGCGCTGGAGGTGACTGCCGGCAGTTTCGACCTGGCCAGCCTGGTCAACACCGATCCCCGGAAGATCCGCCTGGCGGAATTCGAGGAGGCGCTGCGCAGGCGCATCAACGAGCAGGCGTTGAAGGTCTATGGCATCACCGTGCGCCAGGTCGGACTGGAGCGGCTGACGCTGCCCAACCAGACCCTGATCGCCACCATCGACCGCATGAAGGCCGAACGTTCCACCGTCGCGGCGGAACGCTCCGCCGAAGGCACCCGGCAGGCGGCGCAGATCCAGGCCGATGCCGACCGCGACGCCCGCGTCCTGACCGCGCAGGCAAAGGCCGATGTCGCCGACATCGAGGCCAAGTCGCGCATCGAGGCGGCCGCCATCTACAAGAAGGCATATACCGCCGATCCGCAGCTCTACATGATGCTGCGGTCGCTGGACGCGCTGGGCACCATGGTCAACAGCAACACCACGGTGGTGCTGCGCACCGATGCCGCGCCGTTCCGCGCCCTGGTCGAAGGTCCTGGCGCAAAGGGCGGCAAATGAGTCACGCCGCCGCCGGCAACGAAGACACGCGCGATGTCGGCGCCTGGGGGCAGGCGGTCCGGCTTTCCTTCCGCTTCCTGCAATGCATCGCCATCGCCATCGCGATCGGCTGGCTTCTGTCCAATGTGCGCCAGGTACCGCCGGACAATCAGGCGGTGGTGGTGCGTTTCGGCCAGGTGGCGCGGGTGCAGGGACCGGGCCTGCTCTTCGCCCTGCCCCGCCCGCTGGAACATGTCACGCTGATCCCCGCCTCGGCCCGCCAGATTTCCCTGCGCATCGCGCGCTTCGACGACGGCGGCAGCACGGACACGTCCAACAAGACGATGGGCTTCGACATCAACGAGAAGCCCCGGTTGAATTCCGGTTTCCTACTCACCGGCGATTCCAGCGTCATCCATCTGGAAGCGCAGCTGTTCTACCAGATCGACGACCCGCAGGCCTATCTGGTGGCGGCGGACCATGTGCGTCCGGCATTGCAGCGTCTTCTGATCGCCAGCGCGGTGGACATCATCGGCGCGCGCGATCTCGACGCCATCCTGGTGGCGCGGCCCGAGAACGCCTCCCGCACCGATGAGGCGGCGCGGCGCGAGCGGCTCCGCGCCGACATGGTCAATGCCGTCAACGAGCGCCTGCGCCGGCTGGCCGACCAGGGCGCGCCGCTGGGGGTGGTGGTGAACCGCGTCGATCTGGTGCCGTCCATCCCGCGCGGGGCGCATGACGCTTTCGACTCGGTTCTGTCGGTCACCCAGGAATCGGCGCGCGCCGTCGCCGCCGCCGAAACCAACAAGGAGATCACCGCCCAGAAGGCGCAAAGCGACGCCGACAGCATAAAGTCCAACGCCGCCGCGGCGGCGGAAGAGAATGTCTCCAAGGCCACCGTCGCCACCGCCTCGATCACCGCGCTGGGCGGCGCCGACAAGGACATGTCGCGCGGCATGCAGATGTCGCGGCTTTATTACGACCGCATCGGACCGATCCTGAAGAAGGCCGGCAAGGTGCAACTGGTCTCGGCCGACGGCCATGTCAGCGGGGGAAGCACGCCATGAATTCCGTCGCACAGGCCGTGACAGCCCCGAAATCTGGCGATACGGCGCTGCTGAGCGGCAGCGAACAGCATGCGCTGGCCTGGCGGCTGGGCCTGTCGCTGGGCGCGGCGTGCGCCCTTCTGCTGTCGGTGGGCCTGCGCTTCTTCAGCCCCCAGCAGGAGGCCGTCGCCCAGCTGGTCGCCGCCATCGCCGCCGTGATGGTGGGTGTGCCCGCGCTGCAAGCCGCCTGGCGCTCGCTTCGCCATCCCGGCCTGCACGGCATCACCGACCAGCTGATCGCGCTGGCCTTCATCGCCGCCTGGGCCAGCGGCGACCTTGTCACCGCCACCCTGCTGCCGCTGATCATGATGATCGGTCACATCCTGGAAGAGCGTTCGCTTCTGGGATCGCAGGAGGCGATCCGCGCCTTGACCAACCTCACCGAAAAGACCGCGCGCCGCATCGGCGCCAATGGCGAGGTGGAGGAGATCAATGCCGCGAGCCTGCGGGTGGGCGACATCATCGAGGTGCGCGCCGGCGACCGCGTGCCGGCCGATGGCGAAGTGCTGACCGGCTCTTCCAGTGTCGACACCGCCTCGATCACCGGCGAATCCGTGCCGATCGACGTGACGGTGGGATCGCAGCTGTTCAACGGCTCGATCAACATGGATGGCCTTTTGACCGTCCGCGTCCGCCAGGTCGGCACCGATACGACGCTGGGGCGGGTGATCGCGCTGATGCAGGATGCCGAGAACATCAAGCCCGCCATCACCAAGCTGCTCGAACGCTATGCCGGCGGCTATATGGCGCTGGTGCTGCTGGTTTCGGCCTGCACCTGGTTCCTCACCGGCAATACCGGCGCTATGCTGGCCATCCTGGTGGCGTCCTGCCCGGTGGCGCTGGTGCTGGCGGCGCCCACCACCTCCATCGCCGCCATCTCGGTGGCGAGCCGCCACGGCATCCTGGTGAAAGGCTCGCCCTTCCTCGAACAGCTCGCGGGCGTGGACGCGGTGGTGTTCGACAAGACCGGCACCATCACGTCGGGCGAACTGCGCCTGGTGGGCACAGCCGCCGATGACGGCGTCGATGCCGAAGCGATGGTGCGCCTGGCGGGCAGCCTGGGCGCTGCCTCCAGCCATCCCGTCAGCCGCGCGGTGGGCATGGCGGTGCGCGAGCAGGACCGCCTGGTCATGCACGAGATCAAGGAAACGCGCGGCCTGGGCATCGTCGGCGTGCTCGACGGCGCAAGGGTGGGGCTGGGACGCGGCGCGCTGTTCGAAAGCCTGGGCATTCCGGTAACACCGCCGCCGGGCAGCCATGACGGGCCGGTGGCCGGCGTGTCGCACGGCGGGCGCTTTCTGGGCTGGGTGCTGCTGGCCGACCAGATCCGCCCCGAGGCCGAGAGCGCGCTGCGCGAGTTGCGCGCATTGGGCCTTGCGCGCCAGATCATGGTCACCGGTGACCGCCGCGCCGAGGCCGAACGCGTTGCCGCACGCATGGGCATCCTGGAAGTGCGTCCGGAAGTCCTGCCGCACGAGAAGATGCATTTCGTGCTGGAAGAAGCCAAGGCCGGCTACCGCACCATGGTGGTGGGCGACGGCATCAACGATGCGCTGGCGCTGAAGGCCGGCGCGGTCGGCGTCGCGATGGGCGCGCAAGGCACCGATGTGGCGCTGGCCTCCGCCGATCTGGTGCTGATGACCAACGACCTGCGCCGCCTGGGCACAAGCGTGCGGCTGAGCCGCAAGAGCCGCCGCACCATCATGGTCAATGTCGGCATCGGCATGGGCTGGACCGCGATCGTGGTTGCGATCGCCGCGTGTGGCGTATTCGGCGCATCCAGCGCCCTGGTCGCCGCGCTGATGCAGAATTTCGGCACCTTCGCGGTGATGGCAAATGCCGGGCGGCTGCTGAAGTTCCAGGACCGCGAGTCCACGGCGGAAGCCTGCTGATGCCGGCATGAAACCCGGTGATCGTAGTGCTGCGTATTTCGATCAATCGCGGCAGGGGATCAGGGAAAACATGCTCTTATCGCCTGTGCAATAACAGAATTGCCGGAATGCCGCGCAGCGTGAAAAATCCGTCCCATGTGGCGCGTTCTTCCTGTCGAACATCTGCGGTCGCGGCGGCCATGATGGCGGCGGGCGAGGACATAGGCGCGCGCCGGCTTCATGAAGCGCGGCGCGCAAGCGCGATGCATGTGCTTCTGCCGCAAGGCGCTCAACTGCTGGATGTGACGGCCGGCGACGGCCGTCAGCTACTGGGTCATGGCCGCGACAGCATCGCGGCGGCGGTTCGCGCCGCGCCGTCCGGGCCCGCGGCGCGGGGCGGCCTGGACAGGCTGCGCCGCCAGATCGGCGCGCTGATGCCGCCGCATCTGGACGAGGTCGCCTTCGCTGCTTCGGGCGCACAGTCTCTCGCGCAGGCCATTGCGGTCGCCCGGGAATATCACAGACGCCGCGGCCAGACGGCGCGCCAACGCATCCTGGTCTGCGCCTGCCGATCCGCCTGCGGTCTTCCGCCCCCGCCGCTCGATCCGCAGGATATGTTTGTGGGCCGCGCGCTGGCCGACATCACCGCGCGGGCCGCTGCGCTGGGGCCCGACCGGATCGCGGCGCTGCTGATCGAGCCGCTGGGCATGGCCGATGGATTGTCGCCGCCTGATCCCGCCGAGGCGGAGGGATTGCGCCTGCTGTGCGAACGTAGCGGCATGCTGCTGATCGCGGACGAAACCGCCGCTGCCCTTGGCCGTGTCGGAACCGCCACCGCCGCCCAGCGGCTGGGATTGACGCCGGACCTGGTAATGCTGGGCGAGGTCCTGACCAACAACGCCGCGCCGCTGGGCGCCGTGGTGGCGCGGACGGACATGGCCGACCTGTTGATGCAGGGCGGGATCATCCCCGAAGCCGCCGCCGTCGCCGCTGCGCTGGAGACGCTGGCGATCCTGGAAGACGAACAGTTGTTGCGCCGCAGCCGGGAGATCGAGCCCTATTGGCAACAGGCGATCAACAGTCTGATGGGCGCGCCGGTCATTCGCAGCATTCATGGGGTCGGCCTGGCGTCCGCGATAGAACTGGTGCCGCGCCCCGGGGCCCCCGGCGCGCGCGGGCAGCTTCTGTTCCAGCGCAGCCGCGATTATGGCATCCTGACCAGGGTGCGGGACGAAACCCTGTTCCTCACCCCCGCCCTTGTTGTAACCAAGGACCAGATCGACGAGATCGTGGAAAAGCTTTCCGCCGCCTTGCGGAAAATCACCTGAACATCCATCACCCGGAGACCGACTTGCGCAGGATTGGACACTTCATCGACGGCGCCGCGACCGGCGCGACCGGCGCGGAATCGGACGTCTTCAACCCGGCCACCGGCGAGGTCATCGCCCGCGTCGCCATGGGCGGCGCGGCGGAGCTGGAGACGATCGTCGCAAGTGCCCGCGCCGCGCAGGGTGCCTGGGCCGCCACCAATCCGCAGCGGCGCGCCCGCGTGCTGATGAAATTCGTTTCGCTGGTCAACGACAATATGAAGCCGCTTGCCGAGCTGATGTCGCTGGAACACGGCAAGACCGTCGCCGACTCGATGGGCGACCTGCAGCGCGGCATCGACGTGGCGGAATTCGCCATCGGCATCCCGCATCTCGCCAAGGGCGAGTTCACGGTGGGCGCCGGCCCCGCGCTGGACATGTATTCCATGCACCAGCCCATCGGCATCGGCGCGGGCATCTCGCCCTTCAACTTTCCCGCCATGATCCCCCTGTGGATGAGCATGCCGGCCATCGCCTGCGGCAACGCCTTCATCATGAAGCCGTCGGAGCGCGATCCCTCGGTGCCGATGCGCCTGGCGGAGCTTCTGATCGAGGCCGGACTGCCCAGGGGCATCTTCAACGTGTTCAACGGCGGCAAGGAGGCGGTAGACGCCATCCTCGCCCATCCGGAGATCGGCGCGGTGTCTTTCGTCGGCTCCACGCCCATCGCCGCATATGTCTATGCCGAGGCCGCGCGCAACGGCAAACGGGTCCAGAGCTTCGGCGGCGCCAAGAACCATGCCATCGTGATGCCCGACGCCGACATGAACATGGTGGCGGACGGGCTGATCGGCGCGGCCTATGGCTCGGCCGGCGAGCGCTGCATGGCGATCTCGGTCGCGGTGCCGGTGGGCGAAGACACCGCCGACAGGATGATGGAGGTGCTCAAGCCCCGCGTCGAGGCGCTGAAGGTCGGTCCCTATACCGCAAGCGACGTGGATTTCGGCCCGGTCGTCACCGCCGCCGCCCGGGCCAGGATCAGGTCCCTGGTGGACAGCGGCGTGGACCAGGGCGCGGAGCTGGTGGTCGATGGCCGCGACTTCCGCCTGCAGGGCTATGAGAACGGCTTCTATGTCGGCCCCTGCCTGTTCGACCGCGTCACCCCGGAGATGGAGATATACAAGCAGGAGATCTTCGGTCCCGTGCTGTCGGTGGTGCGCGCCGGCACGGCCGACGCGGCGCTGGCGCTGGTCAACCGCCATGAATATGGCAACGGCGTCTGCATCTTCACCCGCGACGGCGATGTGGCGCGCAGCTTCTCGCGCCAGGTCCAGATCGGCATGGTCGGCATCAACGTCCCGATCCCGACGCCGCTCGCCTATTACGGATTCGGCGGCTGGAAGCGCTCGGTGTTCGGCGACCTCAACCAGCACGGTCCCGATTCCATCCGCTTCTGGACCCGCACCAAGACCGTAACGGAACGCTGGCCGTCCGCGATACAGCGCGGCGCGGAGTTCTCCATGCCGGTGTTTTCGGCCGGCAAACAGGGATGACCGACCTGACGCGCTGGACCGGCGCGGCGCGGCCCGGCCGGACGGTTCTGGATGGCCGCTATGCCCGGCTGGAGCCGCTGGACGCCGAACGCCATGCCGAAGACCTGCTGGCCAGCGCGCTGGAGCCGGGCACGGAAGCGCGCTTCCGCTATCTGTTCGACCCGCCGCCCGGCGACGCGGGCGAGATGGCGGCCTGGATGAAAAAGGCGGCGGCTTCGGACGATCCGCTGTTCTTCGCCGTGATCGACCGCGCCACCAGCCTTGCCCAGGGCCGCCAGGCGTTGATGCGGATCGATCCGGCCAACGGCGTGATCGAAGTGGGCAGCATCCTGTGGGGACCGGCCATCGCGCGCACCCGCATTGCCACCGAGGCGCTTTATCTCTTTGCCCGCCATGTCTTCGAGGATCTGGGCTATCGCCGTTTCGAATGGAAGTGCGACAGCAGGAACGAGCCGTCGCGCCGCGCCGCCTTGCGCTTCGGCTTCAGCTTCGAAGGCATCTTCCGCCAGCACATGGTGGTCAAGGGCCGCAACCGCGACACCGCATGGTACGCCACGCTGGACCACGAATGGCCGGGGCTGAAAGCGCGCTTCGAATCCTGGCTGGAACCGGACAATTTCGACGCCGGCGGCCAGCAGAAGCGCAGGCTGAACATATCGCCTTGATGGGATTGCGGCTGGATTGCGACGGGATCGTCCCAACCTATGCCAACTGCCGAAGCTGCTTCCGGGTTTACGGATTGATTCTGACACCGATGGATCCGGAGAAGGACCGGATACCGCGGTCGAAGCCTTTCTGGTAGCTGGCTGAGGCGTAGAGGGAGAGGGTTTCAGTGATCTGAGCATTGAGGCCCAGGCCGACTTCGCCCCAGGGGCCGGTGAGGTCGGATTGGAACGGCACGAAGCCCGCGTCGGATGAGAACTCGGTCTTGGGATTGGCCTGGAACTCGTTCCACACATTGGCCAGCAGCCAGCCGGTAAGGGGCCGGCCGTTCCCCATGGTCCAGCTGTGGGTGGCGCGGCCGCCGATGCGCCCGGCCAGCGAGCTCACCTGGTCGAAATGCACCTGCGCGGCGATGTCGGCGCCATCAGAGAAGGTCAGGTGCTGGTAGATCAGCTGGACCTGCGGCTCCAGCGTCCAGCCCTCGCCCAGAAGCGTGTCGCCCAGGACGAAGGGATAACCGCCTTCGGCCGACAGGTTCACGCCTCCGCCCGTGGTCTTGAGGGTGGTGTCATAGGCCGAATTGGCGCGCGCATTGTACCAGGTGCCTTGCATCACGCCATCGACGTACCAACCGCCCGGACCGAAATGCGTCCAGTAGCCACCCACCGAGATCGCACCGAACCGGTCATTGCCGGCGAAGGTGCCGTCATAATGGGTGACCGCGCCATGGACATGGCCGAAGGAGGCCAGCAGGCCCGCGAACTCGCGGTTCTCGCCGGTGCGGCTGTGATAGAGATCGACGCCGCCCTGCACCGCCAGCGTGCCGCTGTTGAAGGAAGGCCCGTCGCTGTAGATGCCGCCGGGCGCGGCGCTCCAGCGGCTGTCGTCGGCGATCAGCCGGGTCCAGGCCCCGGAAAAACCGATCTCCTGGCCGTCTTCGCCAGCGAGAAATGCCTCCTCGCCCACTCTTTTGTGCAGCGTGCCGATCAGGGTGGTGCCATAGCCCAGCGCCATCGAAGGCAGGGCGGCGTAGAGCGAGACTTCGGCGCGGTAGTTGGGGGTGACCGGTCCGGTCGGAGGAGCCGTTCCGCCGCCGCCAGGTGGATTGGTTGTTCCACCGCCATTACCCTCGCCGGAGCCTTCTCCACCGCCAGGCGGGTTGGTCGCTTCGGTGCGCAGATACCAGGAGTCCGGTGCCGAGCCGTCGCGCGCGCCGCGGAACAGTGTGTATTGATAGGGACCGGCGACTGCCCGGCCCGCCAGGCTGAAGGCGTCGCTGGCGGTGGTGGCACCGTTGAGGGCGCTGACCAGCAGGATGCCGTTGCCGGGCGTGGCGGCGCCCATACCGCCGACATTGGTGACGGTGATGGTGGAATGACCGGTGGCTGTGCCGCCATTGATCGCCAGCAGGTCGCTGGGAGAGCCGTCGCCATCGAGCATGCTGTTCAGGGCGATGCGGCCGTCCTGGCCGGCATAGAAGCTCACATTGAGTTGATTGCCCACGCCCGCGCCGCCCAGCGCGACCAGCCCCGTATTGGTCAGCGTGCCTGCGACGGTGAAGCTGCCGGTACCCTGTCCGGCAAAGGCCGGAATGGCATCGGCCACGGCGATGGTTCCGTTGTTAGTCACATCGCCAACGGTCGCACCATAGCCGCCAAAAGTGGCCCCGCTGGCCACCGTCACCAGGCCGCCGCCCGACAGGATCGCCGCGGTATGGTCCGCGTCACCTACCGCCAGCGTGCCGGCATTGACGGTGGTGCTTCCGCTGTAGGTTTCGCCGGTGTCGAGAATGGTGGTCCCGCTGCCGGCCTGGGTCACGCCACCTGTGCCGCTGATGACGCCACTGAAGGTGACGGTATCGGAGCGGTCGAAGGCCAGCGTGGCGTTGTCGACCACATCGCCCATGATGCTGCCGGTGGTGCCGCCATTGCCCAGCTGCAGAATGCCTGTGGAAATGGTGGTGCCGCCGCTGTAGCTGTTGGCTTTCGTGAGGATCAAAGTGCCGTCGCCGATCATGTAAAGCATGCCGGTGCCGGAAATTGCGGTGTCCATGGTCAGCGCGGTGCCGCCGGCGGGCGCGAAACCGCCACCAATGCCATCCAGGCTGGTGGCGCGGGTTAGCGTCAGATTGGTGCTGCTGGCCAGGGTACCGCCATCCAGGGTCAAAGCTCCGGAAGCAAGACCAAGGTTGGCATCGCTGGAGATTTGCAGGACGCCGCCCTCTATGACGGTGCCACCGGTATAGGTGTTGGCGGCGCCGAGAATGAGCGTGCCCAGATCGTCCTTGACCAGGGTGGTATTGCCCGTGAGTACGGAATCCATGGTCGTGGTGAAGGCCGCGCTCTCGGCCGTGCCGTCGCCGACTCGTATCAGGGTGGTGGCGCCTCCGGCCAGGGTGATGGCGTCACCCTGAATCACATAGCCGTCCGCCGCGAATTGCGCTCCTTCAACACGGACGGCGCCCAGCGATCCGTCCACGGTCACCGTGCCGCCGGCCCCCTGGAAAATCGCGAAGGCCGCGTCGGTGAAGGGCGCATTGACGGTGCCGTTGATATCGGTCCAGTTGTCATTTCCAGCCGAGCTCTGCCAGGTGCCGTTTCCACCCTGGATCATGCCGTCATTCCTGGGTCCTGCTGCACCATCCCAGAAGTTCAGCGTCAACCCATTGGTATTGACCAGGTTGACGGCATTGGCCACCGAAGTCTGCACGTAGAAATTGGGCGAGGGAATTGTGCCGATCTCCAGGCCATTGTTGGTGAAGGTGCTGGCATAGGTGATGATGCGGTAGACACCCGGATCGAAGCTGCCACCCGGCGCCGTGATGACATTGAGTGTGCCGTCGAGGATCAGATCGCCCTTCACGATGGTATGGTCGTTGAGGGGCCCGCCGATCACATTGGACCGGCCGAGGTCATAGGCCAGGAGCGAGCCGGAACTGAGCGAGAGGCTGCCATTGATGGTCAGCGTGCCCGGGTCGTCGCCAGGCGCCAGGGTGGCCCCATCGGGGATGACCACGTCGCCGCCGATAATGCCGGTGCCGCCCAGCGTCGCGCCGCTGGCCACGGTGGTCAGGCCGGTCGCCGCGCTCTGGTCGCCATTGACGAACAGTGTGCCGGCAGAAACCAGCGTTGGGCCCGCATAGGCGTTGTTGCCGGTGAGGATGGTTGTTCCGGCCCCGTCCTGAGTCAGGCTGCCGGTCCCGCTGATGATGCCACCGATGGTCAGGGTGTTGGAACGGTCAAAAACGAGCAGGCCATCGTCGATCACATCGCCCGTGATGCTGCCGGTGGCGCCGCCATTGCCAATCTGAAGCGTGCTGCCCTGGATGGAAGTGCCGCCATTGTATGTGCCGTCGCCGGTCAGGATCATCAGCCCGCCACCGGTCAAGGTGAGGCCGCCGGCGCCCTCGAACGTTCCATTCTCCTGCAATGTTATCCCGGCAGGAACGAGAAACGTACCGCCGCCCTGTTCCAGGATCGTCGGGCGCGCGGAGGTGATGTCGGCGGTGACGGACAGCGTGGCGCCGCCGATATGCAGCGGGCCGGAAGCCGCGCCCAGGTTGTCGTCGCTGGCGATCTGCAACACACCGTCCTCAACCGAGGTCCCGCCGCTATAGCTGTTGGCCGCAGTGAGGATCAGCGTTCCCGATCCGGCCTGGACAAGCTGGCCGCTGCCGGAGACGGTGCCGGCGAAGGTGTATATGTCGGAACGGCTGAAGGAGAGGATGCCATTATCGGTGACATCGCCAACAATGCTGCCATGGATGTCGCCGTTACCGACCTGCAGTGTGCCGGCGCTGATGGTCGTGCCGCCCGTATAACTATTGTCGGCACCCAGAACGGTGGTGCCCGTGCCCATCTGGGTAAGCTTGCCGGTGCCCGAGATCACGCCGTTCATCAGAAGTGAATCGGAACGGTTGAAGGCCAGTTCGGCGTTGTCGACGACATCGCCCAGGATGCTGCCGGTGGTTCCGCCAATGCCGAGCTGCAGCGTGCCCTCTGAAATGAGCGTGCCGCCCGTATAGGTATTGTCCGATGCCCAGGTCAACCTGTCGGGGGCAAGCTTGATCGCGTTGCCGGTGCCGGTGATGAGGCCGTCATAAATCAGGTCATCCGAATGATTGAAGATGATCGTACCGAAATTGTTGATGGTGCCGACGATCAGGCCGTTGGTACCGCCATCGCCGAACTGTACCGTGCCCGACAGCAAGGTGGAGCCACCGGTATAGCTGTTGTTCCCGAGCACGACCATTGTGTTGTTTTCGCCCAGCTTGACGATCACCGATCCCGTGCCTGTGGCGACGGCATCCGTCGAGAAATCAATCCCGAGGTCGATGATTTCGACGCCGTTGTTGATGAGACGCCGGCTGACCAGGCCGCCGCTCGCGCCGCCGGTTCCGAGTTGGAGCGTACCCTGGTCGATGTAGGTGGTTCCGCTGTAGGTGTTGACCTGGCCGTTACCGGTCAAGATGGTCGTGCCCGTGCCGGCCTGCACGAAATCGCCCGTGCCCGAGATAAGGCCGTTGATTGTCACCGTATCCGAGCGGTTCACCACCAGGGTGCCATTGTCGACGATGTCTCCGACAACGACACCGCTGGCGCCGCCATTGCCCAGTTGCAGCGTGCCGCTGGCGATGGTGGTTGTGCCGGTGAAGCTGCTGTCGCCGGTCAGGATCAGCGTGCCGCTACCGTTCTGGACCAAATTGCCCGCGGATGTGGCCGGGTTGCCGTTGATATCGGTATAGCTGTAATCGGAAATCGTTCCGGCATAGGTGACGGTGTCGGAGCGATTGAAGACAAGCGTGCCGCCATCGGCCACATTGCCGGAGATACTGCCGGTCCTGCCGCCGTTGCCGACCTGCAAGACGCCCCCGCTGATGATTGTGCCGCCGGAATAGGTTTCTTCCGCCGTCAGGACCAGCGTACCCGCACCGCCCATGGTCAACGATCCGGGACCGGCAATGGCAGCATCCAATTCGAGCGCCGTTGCCGCCGCGGGCAGGAAGGTGCCGCCGCCCGCATTCAGCGTGACGGCGCGGGCGCTGGTCACGTCGGCGGTGGAGGCCAGGGCGCCGCCATCCAGGACAAGACCGGTGCCTGGCGCGCCCAGATTGGCGTCGCTGGAAATCTGGATCGTGCCGCCATCGATCTCGGTGCCGCCGCTGTAGGTGTTGGCGCCCGCAAGTATCAGGGTGCCCTGATCGATCTTGGTCAAAGTCGTACTGCCCAGCAGTACGGAATCGATCTCGGCCACGATGCCGGAACTCAGGTCCGACCCATCGCCGACCCTGATTACGGTGATACCCGATCCGCCTATATCCACCAGATTGAGTGCGCCGCCGACAACCTTGTAACCGCTGGTGGCGAACTGGATTCCGCCAGCCGTGACCTGGCCCTGGCTGTCATCCACCGTCACCGTACAGCCGGCACGGCCCTGGGTACCGTAGCATAGAGGTGTCGGGGCCGGCCTCAGAAGAGGGTTCGGCCCGGCGCCGATGCCGCTGAAGATGGCGATTACGCCACTGTTGTCCCAGGGCGCGTTCGTAGCGCCGGTCACATTGGTCCAGTTGTCCGTCGAGGCCGGGCCTGGCGCCTGCCAGGTGCCGTTGCCGCCATCGACGACGGTGTTGTCCTTCAGGGCGGGAACGAGGTCGCCGCCATCCCAATAGGTGAGAGCCAGGCCATTGGTGTTGACCAGGTTTACCTGGCCCGGAATGGCGGTCTGGACCACGAAGTCGGTCAGGGGACGGGTTGGCGTGGCGGTTTGGGACGGATCGGCCGGCGTCGTTTCGTAGGAACCAACGGCCAGGCCGTTGTCGGTGAGCGTGCCGCTATAGTTGAAGATGCGGTAGACGCCGGGGCCCAGGGCCTGGCCTTCATCGGCCACATTGATCACGCCATCCAGGGTCAGGTTGCCCTTGACGACCGTCAAGTCGTTGAGCGCCCCGCCCGCCACATTGGCCTGGGCCAGGTTGTAGAGCATCTGCGTGTTGTTGCTGAGTGTCAGGTTGCCGTTGATGGTCAGGGTGGCAGGGGTCTGGGGCACCGCGCCGGGGCTAAGCGTGGCATTGTCCGCCATGGTGACATTGCCGCCGACAATGCCGTTGCCGGACAGGCGCGCGCCCCCGGCGACGGTCATCGCGCCCGTCGCAGCACTCTGGTCGCCATCGACATAAAGCCAGCCATTCGAGACCGTGGTCGGGCCGGTATAGCTGTTGTTGCCCATCAGGATGGTGATGCCGGGACCGGCCTGCGTGACGGTGCCGGGGCCGGAGATCACACCCGTATAGGTGACAGAACCGCCGCGGTTGAAGATCAGCGCGCCATTGTCGGTCACATCGCCGGTGATGCTGCCGGTCGCGCCGCCATTGCCAAGCTGCAGGGTACTGCCCGCAACGATGGTGGTGCCGCCGGTATAGCTGTTGTCGGCGGTCAGGGTCAGCGTGCCGCCGCCTTCCTCGGTCAGTGTGCCGCTGCCAGTGATCGCGCCGTCAAAAACGACGGGGTCGGCCCGGTTGAAGACGATGGCGGCATTGTCGGTCACATTGCCGACGATCGCGCCTGTCGTGCCGCCATTGCCAAGCTGCAGCGTTCCCGCCGAGATTGTCGTACCGCCGGTGTAGCTGCTGCCGCTGGAGAGGAGCACAAGCGTCCCGTCGCCTGTCTTGGTCAAGGCGGCGTCGGTCGGATTGCCGATGATCGCCCCATTCACGGTCAGGACGGTGCCGGCGGCAGTCTCGATGGTGCCCCCATCCACGTCGCCGCCCGGCGTGCCGATGCCGATGCGGCGGTCGATCGTGAACGTGTCTGTCGTGCGAAGCGTCGCACCATTCGCAATGGCGACAAGGTCGCCGGCCGCGCCGAGATTGGCGTCCGATGAGACCTGCACCGTGCCGCCGAAGATTTCGAGACTTATTCCGGAGCCCGGATCGCCGAAGCTGTTGTTGCCGGTCAGGACCAGCGTGCCGGGACCGGTCTTGACCGCGGCGTTGCCGGCGAGGACCGCGCTGATCGTGGCGGTCATGGCCGCGCTCGCGCTCGATCCGTCGCCGACACGGATCTCGGTAGCGGCAGGGGATGCCGAGTTGTTGACCAGCGTCAGCGGGTCGCCGTTGATCGTATAACCGTCAACGGCGAACTGCATGCCTTCGACCCTGACTGCGCCCTGGGTGTCATCCACCGTCACCGTGCCCGGCGCGCCCGCGAAAATGGCGAAGCCGTCCTGCGACCAGGGCGCGGCCGGTATGCCGGTGGCGTCGGTCCAATTGTCATTGCCGGTGGGCGGCGGCGCGGCCGACCATGGGCCGTCGCCACCGGTGATGATGCCGTCGCCGTTGCCCAGCGGGCTGTCCCAGTAGTTGAGGACCTGACCGGCGGGATTGACCAGATTCACCTGACCAGGGATCGAGGTCTGGACGAAGAATCCGGTCAGCGGCGTGCCTGTGACGGACGGATCGGTGGTGAGGGTTCCGAGCGTCAGCCCATTATTGGTGAGGGTCCCGTCATAATTGAAGATACGATAGATACCGGGGCCCAACGTCTGCCCCTGATCGGCGATGTCGATCGTCCCGCCGAGCGTGAGATTGCCGTGCACCACCGTAAGGTCGTTGAGTGCGCCGCCTGCTGTGTCCGCCTCGACCAGGTTGTAGAACAGGGTGGAATTGTTGGCGAGCGTGAGATCGCCGTTGATGGTCAGGGTCGCGGGTGTGCCAGGAACAGAGCCTGGACTGAGCGTGGCCCCATCCTGGATCACGACGCTGCCGCCGATCGTGCCGGTGCCCCCCAGCCGGGTTCCGCTCTGGGCGGTGACGATTCCCGTCTGGGCGGCGGAGTTGCCGTTTATATAGAGATAGCCGCCGGCGATGGTGGTGGGACCGGTATAGCTGTTGTCGCCGCTGTAGATAATCGTTCCACTGCCGGTCTTGGTCAGGCTGCCGGTGCCGCTGACCACGCCCGTGATGGTGAGCCATTGGCTTTGATCCTGCGGGTCGCCGTCCAGCTCCGCCGTACCGCCGCCGTCATGGATCACGGTGGGGCGCACCGCCGTGCCCGCCCCCGCCACCAGCGTGCCGCCGTCGAACTGCAGCGGCGCCGACGGATCGCCCAGCTGCGCGTCGTTGGTGACGATCATCTTGCCGCCGTTGATCGACGTGCCGCCCAACTGGGTGTTGATGGCGGTGAGCGCCAGGGTGCCATCGCCGGTCTTGGTCAACATGCCTGTGCCGGAAATGACGCCGCTGTCGGTCAAGGTCGTGCCGGCGGCGGTCTGCAGCGTGCCGCCGGCCGCGCCCAGCGTCGCCGACCGCGCGGTGGTGACATCGGCGGTGGTGGCCAGCGTGCCGCCGTTGAATTCCAGATTACTGGCCGGGTTCCCAAGATTGGCATCCGACGCGATCTGCACCGTGCCCTGGTTGATGATCGTGTTGCCGATGTAGCTGTTGGCGGCCGCCAGGTTCAGAATGCCCGCGCCGGTTTTGGTCAGCGTGCCGCCGCCGACAACCGCGCCATTGAGGGTCAGCGTTCCCGCCATGGGATCGATGGTGCCGCCCGAAGCGCCCAGTGTGACGGTGCGCGTCAGGGTGGTGTCGGCGGTGGTTCCCAACGCGCCGCCATCGAGGATCAGGCTGCCCGCAACCGCGCCCAGATTGGCGTCGGAGGAAACCACCACCTCGCCCAGGTTGACGGTGGTGCCCCCGCTATAGGTGCTGGCGCCCGTCAGGGTCAGCGTACCGCCTAGCGTCTTCTCGACCGCGCCGGTGCCGCTGATGACGCCGGCATAGGTGCCGGCCGTGTCCTGGGCGAAACGTACCAGGCCGTTGTCGGTGACGGTGGGCGGCAGGCTTTGCGCACGGGCTTCCAGCGTGCCTGCCGCATCGACCAGCACGCTGCCGTTGAAATTGCTGTTGTTGCCGGTCAGGGCCAACGTGCCGGCCTGTACCTCGACGTTGAGCGCGCCATTGCCGCCATTGTTGCCGACCGCGCCCGACAGGGTCCAGGTGCCCTGGCCGGTCTTGGTCAGGGTCTGGAAATTGCTGATATTGCCGGCCAGCGTATCGCTGGAGCCTGCCGCGCCATTCAGTATCAGGGTATTGGTGCCGCCGCCGCCATTGAAACCGCCAGTGATGGTTGAATTGGGGAACAGCGTCAGCGTGTCGTTGCCCGCGGCGAAAGACAGGCTGCCGTTCACCACAGCGCCGCTTTCGTTGATGAAATTGACATTGCCGTTGGAATTGTTGCCGATCACGTTGGAATTGGCGCCCAGGCTGGTCGTGATGGTGCCGTAATTGTCCACCGTGTTGCTGCCGCCGGTGGTCCTGTCCTCGAACCAGATGGCGGCGCCGCTGCGCGAGGTGATGGTGCCGTAATTGGTGATCGTGTTGCCGATGCCCATCACATTGATGGCCTCGGCATTGTTCGAGGTGCCCGTCGACTGGACCGTGGCGCCTGTCCCGATCGTCAGCTGGCCGTTAGAGCCGAACTCGATGGTGTTCTTGCCTGCGTTCCACAGGCCGTTGCCGTTGGTGCCCGAGCCGCTGGTCGCGGCATTGGTGACCAGGCTGCCCGTGCCCAGGTTGATGACGGCATTGTCGCCCAGGCTTATGGCGTTGGCGTTGCCGGAACTGATCTGCGCGCCGGGCTGCAGCGTCACGCTGTAGCCCGAGGCCGTACTCTGCCCGTTGCCGATCGTGCCGGTGTAGGGGTTGGGCGTGTTGGTCGTACAGTTGGTGGTGATGCCGGAGGTGAGGCAGGCTGCCGTCGCCGGGGCGGAGTGCAGGAGGCCAGCCAGGACGAATAGGGCCACACCTGTCAATCGGCTGAAGATGGTCTTGTGGGTCGTCGGTAAAACGATACGCCCGGCAAAGTGCACGGACATTACCACCCCCTCAGCTCGATATTTCACATTACTTTATATGTATTATATTCCCAACGATATAACCCCCGGCTGCGGGGGAAATGCCGGCAGCCTAAAAAGGTTCCAAACTGGGAAGATACATTCGGTCCTGCCGGCGGGATCACGTCCCGCCGTGAGGTACCGCACGTACAGATCTGCGAGTATTCCTGCGCCGCGTCCTGGCGACAAAATCGGCGCGTTCCAGATATCTTCAGACTTCAAAACCAGATGCCGCGCAACCATCCCGCCCGCGCAAACGGAATTGTGACGTCGCACGCGCCGCCGACGATGGTGCCTGAACCCAGCCGATTATCCTGAACTGAAGGAACCAGTCAGGCAGAGCATGTCCCGGAGGGACGCTCTGCCTGACTCTTCGGGACTCCGGCCAGACTGGACCTGCGTGCCAAATACAGGTCCACGTCCTATTTCACACCCATGTGATCGAGCAGCCAATTGCTGCCTTCGTCATAGATGGCCACCAACTGTTCATAGGTCAGGTAGAGGTCGTGAGTCTGGCCCGGAAGAACCTGCTGTTTCAGCTCCACGTTGGGACGCTTGACCTGCAAGGTCCGCGCAAGCGTGGTGCCCTGGTTGAAGTCCACATTCATGTCGTCATCGCCCTGAGCCAGGAAGACCGGCGAGGTCCAGCTGGCGATATTGCCGATCGCCGAATACTTTTCGCCTTCCGCGTCGCCGGCATAATGGACGCCCGCCATGTCGAAACCAGCCTTGAACAGGTCGGAATGCTGGGCGAGAAGTTCGGAGGTCATATAGCCGCCCCACGACAGGCCATAGACGCCAACTCCGCGGCCGGCATCCACATCCTTGCGCGCCAGGAGATATTTGGCCGCGCCGACAAAATCGCGAAGCTCGGAATTGCCCGCATAGCCGAAGCCCGGCGCGTTGCGGAAGTCCAGCCCGTACATGATGCCGCTGCGATAATCCACCGACAGTACCACGCAGCCCCGGCTGGCCAGATACTGATTCATCTCATAGAGATATTGATAGGCATCCATATAGTGAAAGCCCGGCAGCATCTGGCGGCGCATGCCGCCATGCGAGAAGATGATGGCGCAGCCGTTTGTCTTGGCCGGAACGAAAAGCTGGCCATAGGCGGTCTGGCCATCAGTGGCTGGAAACGACACCAGTTGCGGCTTGACCAGCAGGCTCGCGGGAAATTTGGCAGGCGTCTGCGGAAAGCGGGCCGCCAGCATTTTACCTTTGCTGTCCTGCACGATCACATGGGGCGGATCGGCCCAGCCCGCATTGATATAGGCGATCTTCCCGCCCGACAGCGGCACCGGCGACCACTGGTCTTTCTCGCCGCCGGTCAGCGCCCTGGGCGGCGCGCTGTCGAAGCCCACCGTCCAGATATGCCGCCGGCCCAGCTCGCCGATATTGGTGGCATAAACGATATGCGTACGATCGGCGGTCAATGCCGCGGTTTCCACCTCGCCGTCACCCGGCGTCAGCAGCGTGGCCGCGCCGCCCGCGGCCGGAATGGAATAAAGATGCCGCCATCCATCGCCTTCCCAGGGAAAGACGATCCGGTCATTGGCCGTCCAGAACATCTGGTCGCCATGCTGACCGGGGCTCAACGTCTGATCCAGCGCGTAGAACACCGAGCCCTGCCCGGCATGGCCCTGCCAGAGCATACGCGGCTTGAGATCCGAAAGGTGCACCGTCCAGATGGACCAGGGCTGATCCGCCGTCAGCGGGCCGCAATAACGCTCGCGACCGCAGGCGTTGCGCGGCTGTCCAGACGACCTGCCCGATTCCCGCCGGAATATCAGGCTGGCGCCGTCCGGTGACCAGATCGGGCCCCTGTCCACGTCCGCACCGTGCGGAATGACCACCGCTGTCCTGGTGGCGAAATCATAGACTTCCACGCCATCGCCCTGTTCATAGGCGGCCTTGCCGCCGTCGGGCGAGAAACGCAGACCCGCCCGCGAGCCCGTCAGGAATTCCTCGGGCGAGCCCACCCCGAACAGCCGTCCCTTCCGCCAGGTCAGCGACGCTCCCATCACCTTCCCGCCCGCGCGCCATAGCACATACCGGTCGTCGGGCGTGAACATGGGATCGCGCCCTGGGCCCAAGAAGCGCGGCGCGTCATTGACCGTGCCCACGATCCAGACCTGCTGTTGCGGCATGTCGGGGAACGATGTGGGATTGGGCGCATCGCCCTGGCGGTTGATCCGCCCGCCATGGACGTAAGCGACCGCGGCGCCGGTGCGCGACACGGCGGGCGCGTCGGACATGTCCTGGCCTTCGTCGCCGGGATAGCTGGCGATGCGGCGCGCCGATCCGCCAAGGGGCAGGTAATAGACATTCCGCACCTTGGCTTCGCGCGTGATGTAGGCCAGCCCCTTGCCGTCGCCCGAAGGCGCGGGCGGATAGATGAACTGAGCCGCGATGATCGAGGCCATGGTGAACCGCTCGGACGGGCGTTTGGGCGGCGGCGTATAGGCGCCCAATTGGAGCCGCGTCACAGGCCTGGTCAGGTGGGCGTCTGGCAACCCCTCCACCTTGCGGGTGAAGGTGATCTGCGACCCGTCCGGCGACCACTGCGGATCGGCGTCGACGTCGAAAGACGGATCGACATAGGATATCTGACGGGTCGCGATGTCATAGACGCAGATGAACTGCCAGGTATCGTTCGCGGTGTTGTCGTCCTTCCAGGTCCGCCGGTTCTCATAGGCGATGCTCTTGCCGTCCGGCGAAAAAACCATTGCCTGCACCACACCGCGGGTGGTGAGAAGCCGGTTGGGGGCGCTCCATTCGCCGCCGGGCGCGCGGGTGGCGCTCACGATGCTGTGATCGCGATCAGCCGCCCAAGCAGCGCGCAGACCATCGGGTGAAATCGCGGCGTTCGCCGGCGGGCGGATAGTCCTGTCCGGTCCGAATCCCCGAGTCGCCGGCGCCTGTGTTGATGTTTGTGCCGGTGCCTGTGTTGGTGTTTGCGCCAACGCGCCCGGCGGAATCAGCAAGGCGGCGGCGAACACCGCATGCGCCATGACGGAAGCGACCTTCAGACTGCGGCAAACCATGTGATCCCCTGCTTCAGCGAAAAAATCAAGCGCGACGCCCTTTGGATGAGGATTGTGCCGGACCGCGATCCTGGCAAGGCTGCATTTGGGCGCACCGCAAATCCATGTCAGGCCGCATCCGGCAGATTGTCCTGGAATCGCAGCAGCCGCCCCGCATTGGCCATCACCACCAGGATGCCGGCATTCTGCAGCAGGGCCGCGATCAGGGCTCCGCTCGTGCCCAACACGCCGCCCGCCGCCAGGCCGATCACCACCATCGTCCAGATCATGGCCATGCCGACATTGATAAGGATGGTCCGGCGGCTGCGCCGGCTAAGGCGGACGCAGGTGGCCAGCCGCCGCACATCATTGGTCATCAGCACCAGGTCGGCCGATGCCAGAGCCACATCCGTGCCCTGGGCCCCCATCGCCACGCCCACGGCGCCAACCTTGAGCGCAAGCGCGTCGTTGATGCCGTCGCCCACCACCATCGGCCGGTAACCCCGCTTGATCTCGTCCAGCACGAACTCCATTTTTTGGGTCGGCAAGGCTTCCGCGCGCACTTCCGATATGCCCAGCACCGCCGAGACCCGGTGCGCCTCCGGCGCGCGATCGCCCGTGACCACCAGTTGCCGCGTCAGCCCGAGTTCGCGCAGATCTTCCACGGCCTGCCTGGATTCCGGACGCACATCGTCTGCCAGCAGCAGCCAGCCCCAGAACTGGCCGCCATAGGCCAGTCCCGCCATCGGGCCCGTATGATCTGGCGGCGCGGGGGCCTTGACGCCGATTTCCTCGAACAATTGGCTGCGTCCCAGCGCGGCCAGCTTGCCTTCATATTGTCCCACGATACCCAGGCCCCGTGTCTCCTTGAGCTCCACGACCGGCAGCCGCTCATGCTCGTCCACTTGCGCCGAAAGCGCCCGGCTTACCGGATGGCTGCTGGCCGCGCCCAGGCTTGCGGCGAGCTTGAGCAGCGTCACCACGCTCATGCCCGGTTCCGGTACCGTGCCCACCAGCCGCAGATCGCCCAGCGTGAGTGTGCCGGTTTTGTCGAACACCACGGCGTCCACCGTGGACATCTGTTCCAGAAACGCCGCGCCCTTGACCAGGATGCCGTGCCGGCTGGCCACCGTGATGGCCGCGATCGAAGTGGCCGGCGCGGCCAGGACCAGCGCCGTGGGACACGACGCCACCAGCACCGCCAGTGCTGCGGCCGTGTTGCCGGACAGCAGCCAGAGGCTGGCGGTCAGCAGCAGCACGAAGGTCAGATAGCGCGGCGCATAACGCTCCAGCAGCCGCGCCACCGCCGGCTTGATGGTCTCGGCATCCTGCATCAGCGCGATCACCCGGCCCAGCGTGGTCTCGTGACCCGCGCGAGTGATGCGGATCGTCAGGCGGCCATCGAGATTGATCGAGCCGTTGAACACCATTTCGCCAGGGGCGACGTCCACCGGCACGGACTCGCCCGTGAGGGACGCGGTATCGACGCTGGAAATCCCGCTTTCGATCACCCCGTCCGCGGGCACGCGGTCCCCGGCCCGCACTTCCAGCAAGTCCCCGGCGCGCAGGTCGCCCGAAAGGACATCCTTCACCTCGCCGTCGGCCTCGATGCGGCGCGCATGGGTCTCGGTCAACCGCGTCAGGGCACGGATCGCCTCCTGGGAGCCCAGAAGCGAGCGCTCCTCCAGGATATGACCGACCATCATAATCAGCGGCAGCAAGGTGGCGGTAATCAAGTCTCCGCTGGCCCAGGCCGCGATGAAGGCCAGGGCGATCAGTTGATCGGTTATGCCATTGAGGTCGGGATTCAGCAGGCTGGCCCAGGCGGCCTGCAACGCAGGCACGCCGACCAGCAAGGCGGCAAGCCCGGCGACAAGCTGCGCCACATCGCGCTGCGCGGGGTAGAGCAGTTCCAGGCCGATCGAGACCACCAGGCAGCCCGCCGCAGCCAGCGAAAGCGACAGCCGCAGGGCGAGCGCGCGCTGCTCCTTGCTGCTCAGCAGAACTGTGTCATCCGCGTCGGCCTGAATGATTTCGGCTTGGGCGATGGACATGGTCAATTGCCCTTGCTTTTGGCCGCGGCAACGCCGGGCAGCATCAGCCGGGCACCTTCCTTGTCCACCACGTCTATGCCGCCGGCCTTGGCCAATATGGCGCGAACGCGATCGGCGTACAGGCGGGTCATCTGCATGCTGCGCGACATGTCCCGCGACTGTTCGCTCATCGCGGCGATGGACGCGGTCTGGGCCCTCGCATTGGTGACGAGCTCGGTCGCCGTGGCGGTCGCGCTGGTGGCGATCTTGTCCTTCTTGCTGTTGGCGTCCTGCGCGGTGAACTGGGCCGCCGTCTGGGCATTGGCGATGGTGGTTTCCGCGCTTTGCGTCACCGTCAGGACATTGTCGAAGCCCGACTTGGCCATCGCGGGAATGGACGGCACCAGATCTATCCGGCTGGCCATGACGCCGAGGCCCACCCCCTGGGCCGCCAGGACAGTGAGCCGCCGATTAACCTCCGCCAGGATGTCGGCGCGTAATCTTTCGCGCCGTGCGGCTTCGGCTGGCTGCGCGGCGATTTCCGGCCGCGCAACCAGAATGGAATCGAGATCGCGCCTGCCCAGAATCCTGATCGCACTCGCGATGAACAGCCGCTGCAGAGCCGGCCGCACATGATCCGCCGACACCATATAGGCGGCCGCGTCGGCCACCTGATAGAATATCTGCGCGTCCAGATGCACCACGTTGGAGTCGCCGGTCAGCAGGAAGCCGCTGTTGAGACGCGGGTCGCGGGCCAGATCATAGCCGCGGTCGGCGCTGGCGCCCGCATCCTGCCCCTGACTGAAGCGCGCGATGGGAAGGGCGACCTGGCGCGCGGCGGCGGGTACGACGACGACCTGCTCTATGGGGCGGGGGAAAGCGACCAGAAGGCCGGAGCCCTGCACGCGCGCCACGGTGCCCAACCGCATCACCACCGCCTGGCCGTCGGGGGGAATCTGGCGGACATTCGACACGAACCAGCCCGCCGCGATGCAGCAGACCGCAATGAACAGGAAGCGGAAGGCCAGCGCGACCGACTGGCCCCAAGGACCGACTTCCTTCAGGTCTTCGCGGATGCCCTGTTCGGCGGCGTTCATTTCCGCCCTCCGCCCGGTCCTTCGACCAGCACGCGGAAGGGTGCCGCATCGCTCCGCAGGACCAGCCTGGTATTGGGGCCGACCATAGTCTCCAGCGAATCCAGGGAGCGGAGCATGGTGTAGAGCTGCGGATCGGCGGCATAGGCCTGCTTGTAGATCGTGGCGGCCTCTGTGCGGGATTTGGCCTCGACCGCGGCGGCATCCACATTGGCCTGGGCGATCAGGACGCGGGAGTCGCGATTTGCGTCGGATTGTATCTGCGCCGCCGCGCGCTCCCCTTCCGCGGATCGTTCCGCAGCGACCGTGTCGCGCTCGGCCTTCATGCGCTCGATGGTGGCGTTCAGCGTCTGAGCCGGCAGAGTAAGGCGCTCAAGCCCGACCTGCCGCACCGCGATGCCGTAGACGCGTAGCGCCTGGCTGCCTATGCGCCGATGCAGAGCGTCCTCGAACTGATCCAGCTTGATCTTCGCCGGCTCGGTGTTCACCAGATCGGAAAGCGCAAAGCCGCTGGCGGCGATCTCGAGCGCCGATCCGGTGAAGCTTCGCAACTGCTCTGCCGCGATGCCGGGCTGGTTTCGCACCGCGCGCAGGAACTGGCGGATATGGTCGGGATCGGCCGGAACCTGCCAGGCAATGTAAGCCTGGACCAGAATCCGCAATCCGTCCCTGGTTCCGACATCGTGCAGGCCGCTGGAAGTCGTTCGCAGCCGCAAATCCACCACCATCGTGTTTTCGATGGGCGCGGGCAGCTTGATGGCCAGGCCGGGCCTGGTCACGACGCGTACCGGATTGCCGAACCGGGTGATGACGATCGCCTCCCCCGGATTGACCAGGACCAGGCAGGCCGACAGAACCAGCGCGGCAACCACGACCGCGCCGACGATGAACCGCCGCTTGGCCCAGAGCGTCCGCCCAATTCCCGTCCCGCCTTCAAGCATCATCTTCGTTCCCTAACTAGTCTGCGCCCGGATCGCCGAAGCCGCTGCGCGCCCGTTCCGGCTGGCGCATGTCGAGCGTGGGCACCGCGGCCGCCGGAATGCGATGATCCACAACGATCAAAGGCTTGTCGGCAAGTCCCCTGGACAGGCGGTCCAGGCGGCGCTCCAGCAGGAAAGCCGCGCCACCCGCGGCATAGGCCTTGCGCTCGCCGTCGAACAAGGTGAGATCGACCCTGGCCTTGCCGACGCGCTCCGCCGCGGCCGATATGGCGTCATTGCGCGTCGCGTTGGCCACCACCGATGCCATCTTCATCTCGCGCGCGGCTTCGGCCCGGGCGGTGGAGACCTTGGTGGCGGAATCAATGGCGGCCGCCTGAACGCCCTGATAGGACGCCGCCGCCTTGGGCGGAGGATGGATGCCTTCCACCACCACCGCCATGATTTCTATTCCGGCGGAAAGGGCAGTCAGGCGCGCCTGCAGCTCTTTCTGGAACCGGCCGACAAAGGCCTCGCGGTTCTGGCCCAGGACATTTTCGATGGTGTTGCCGGCGAAATAGCGTGCCAGCATCTGGCCGCAAACGGCCTGCACCGCCGCGTCAGGCGCGGCGACGCGATAGGCGGCCAGCATTGCCGCCTGGTCGGACAAGCCGATGCGATAGACGATGGTGATATCTATGTCCGCCGCCTCGAAACTCTGTGCGCCGTTGGAGAGATCGGCGACCAGATAGCTTCCTTCCTGGCTGGACGAATCCCAGAGGCGGTTGGAGGATGGCGGCGGATCGCCCTCGATGTTCGTGGCGGACGACGGCTGCGGCGCCACTTCCCCGGCATTGCTGTCGATCGTGATCTGCCGCACGGTGCCGTATTCGACCGGTCGCAGCGAGCCGAACGGCCAGGGCCAGTGCAGATGCAAGCCCGGATGCAGAACCGCGCGGGGCTGCCCGAAGGATTCATATATTGCCCGCTCGCCCTGCTCCAGCGCGGTGATCCCCGTCAGCAGCCAGGAAAACGCCGCCATGCCCAGCAAAAGCGGCAGCAAAGCGCGGCGCAGGAAGCCCAGCGACCAACTGCGCGCCAGGTCGATTCCGAACTGGCTGCGAACCGACGCGTTGAAAGCGCGTGCGTTGGGGATTTTCGCCTGGATCAGCCCGGCAACCGTGCTGACCGCATGACTGCGGCGCACGGCAATGGGCGCGAGCGGCATGAAAACATGGACGGCGCTGCGCAGTGCGATCTCGGCGGCCACGAGCCCCGCAATGACGGCGAGGGCGCGCTCCAGCGGTGTTGCAAAAGACAGGCCCAACCAGCGGATGCCCGCTGTGGCCGCCAGCCCCAGCGCGCCCAGCAGGGGCAGCCGGCACAAACGCGAAAGCGCCGGCGCTTCCGGCAAAACCTGTTCCGGCATGGCCGCATATTTGCGCTCCAGCACCAACAGGGCGAAAGCCGAAAGCAGGAGAATACCGGCGGCCAACTCGTCCATCAGCAGACTTGGCGAAGCGGCCGCGGTGCGCCAGCCCATAGTCAGCGCGTACAGAGCGGCCACGCAGATCGCGAAGGCGCCGGCCACCGCCAACCAGTCGCCTACCCAGTCAATGCCGCGAAGCCAGGACCAGGCGCGCATGGTCAGATCGAATGGCCGCTCCAGAATTCGCGGCAACCGCCTGGCCGGACGCCAGCCCCGCCCCCGGGGCGCCAGTCTGCCCCGGCGCCGGGCATAGGCCGTCATGGCCGCAGACAGAAACCCCGCCCCCGGAACCAGAAGCAGCCCACTTATATAATAGGAGAGATGGGCCACGCCCGGCGGCAGGCGCGCCCACAGCAGGGCAACGGCCAGGAGGCCGAGCCCTGCCGCCAGGAAAAACGCCCCCACCGCGAATTCCGGCACGCTCCCGCGTGAGATATTGCGGTCATCCGGCCGTGCCATGGTTCCCCGTCCGGATCATATCCCTACCTACAGACACGAGCCTGGCGTCGCCGTATGCGAGAGCGGCCGTCCCGACAGCACGTCCGTCATCTTGCCGTTATCGACCGCGATCTTGCCGTTGATGACCGTCGCTGTGACGCCTTCGGCCAGCGGGGTCCAGTCCACATAACTGGACTTGGCCACATACTTGACCGGATCGAACACCACGATGTCGGCGTAATAGCCGTTCCTGAGATAACCGCGGCGGTCGAGCTTGTAGAAGTCGGCAATGGCGCCGCTGGACTGGCGCACGAAGAAGCCCAGGCTGATGACCTTACGTCTTTTCACGAACTCCTGATATTTCGTGGGATAGGTTCCGGTAATGCGCGGGTGGCCGTCGGCGCCGTCGGAGCCGGTGAATGTCCAGGACTGTTTCAGCAGCGCGTCGATGTCGGGCGGCGTCATGGAAAAGACATCGACGGCCTGCTTGTCGGTCTGGCGAAGAATCCGGATCGCCGCATCCACCGGAGCGACCTTCCATTCCTTCGCCACATCGTCGAGGTACTTTCCGTTCCAGGGCTGCTTCGAGGCGACGAAAAGAATGGCATGGGGGCCGTTGGACCGTTTGAGGTTCTCCGTGGTTTCCGCCCGGATCTTCTCCAGCGTTGCAGGATCGTTGAACCGCTTTATGAGGGCGGGATAACCGCCATCCAGCGCCCAGCTCGGGATGATCTGGGCCTGCAGCGAGGTCTCGTTGGCGTTATAGGGATACTGGTCCGCCGACACGCTCTGCCCTGCGGCGCGGGCCGCGTCCACCAGCTTGATGATGCCGGCCGACTGGCCCCACACGGTCGGACCCAGCGCCTTGATATGGGCGAAGTGCACCGGCATGCCGGATTCCTTGCCGATTGTCAGCGCCTCCTTCACGGAATTGAGCAGCCCGATCGAATAGGACGCCTCGTCGCGCTGATGGGTGTCATAGATGCCGCCGCGCTTTCCTGCCTCCTTGGCCAGTTCGATCAGTTCGTCGGTCTTGGCGAAGAATTGCGGCGTGTACCACAGGCCGGTGGAGAAACCCCAGGCGCCTTCGCACATGCCTTTGGCGACAAGCTGCTTTTCCGCCAGCAGTTCGGCGGCCGTGGGCGCGCGTGCCTCCTCGCCGATCACCCGTTCGCGGATCGGCGCATAGCCGACAAAGGCCAGCACATTGGGACCGATGCCCTGCTGGGTGAACTTGGCGAAGGTATCCTTGATCTCCACGCCCGAATGAACCAGCCCGCCGCTCGCGCCGCCGATGCCAGCGCCGTCCACGCCCAGCACCAGCGTGGTGGCGCCCTGCATGATCCAGTTCGGCACCTGCCGCAATTGCGGATCCGGGCTGTAAATCTGGCTGTCGGGGTGGGCATGGGTGTCGATGAAGCCTGGCGACACGATCTTGCCCTTGGCGTTGATCGTCCGTTTCGCCGTGACACTGGCATGCGGGCCGACATAGACGATCCTGTCGCCGGAGACGGCCACATCGCCGACATAGCCCTTGTTGCCCTCGCTGCCGTCATAGATGGTGCCGCCCTTTATCAGCAGGTCCGCGGACTGGCCCTGGGCCAGCAGCGATCCCGTGGGCAACAAGGCAAGCAGAGCGGCCGCGGCGGCCCCGCACTTCCAATACCGTCTCATCGTCCAACCCTCCATGAATTCACCGCTACAGGCACGATCCCTTGGTGGGGACGTGCGCCAGGGGCCGGCCCGACAGCACCGCCGTCATCTTGCCGCCATCCACCGCCAGCTTTCCGTTGACCAGAAGATCGACCACGCCTTCCGAGAGCTGGTCCCATTTGACGTAATCCGCCTTGGCCACGAACTTGTTGGGATCGAACACCACCACATCGGCGTAATATCCCGGCTTCAGATAGCCGCGCTTGTTCAGGCCATAAATGTCGGCGGACAGGCCCGTGGAAGAACGGATGAACTGGCCCATGCTGATGACGTGCGTCTTCTTCACATAATCCTGATACTTGGTGGGGAATGTTCCATATTCGCGCGGATGACCGTCGCCGCCGTCGGAGCCGGTAGCGTTCCAGGGCTGCTTCATCAGTGCTTCGATGTCCTGCGGCGTCATCGAGAAGACCACCACGGACTGCCTGTCGGTCTGGCGCATGATCCGCACCGCGGCGTCGAACGGCTCTACCTTCCATTCCTTCGCCACCTCATCGAGATATTTTCCGGTCCAGGGCTGGCCATATTTTGTGAACAGGATGGCGTGCGGCCCGCCCGACCGCTTGAGATTCTCGTTGGTCTCGGCCCGGATCTTCTCCATCGTGGCGGGGTCGTTGAACCGCTTGATCAGGGCGGGATAGCCACCATCCAGCGCCCAGCTCGGGATGATCTGCGCCTGGATCGACGTCTGGTTGGCGCGATAGGGATACTGGTCGGTGGTGACGATCTGGCCCGACGCCCGCGCATCGTTAATCAGCTTGATGATACCGGCCGACTGGCCCCACACAGTAGGGCCCAGCGCCTTGATGTGGGCGAAGTGCACCGGCATGCCCGTTTCCTTGCCGATGGTCAGCGCCTCTTTCACCGAATTGAGAAGGCCGATCGAGTAAGACGCCTCGTCTCGCTGATGGGTGTCATAGATGCCGCCCCGCCTGGCCGCTTCCTTGGCCAGGTCGATCAGTTCATCGGTCTTGGCGAAGAATTGCGGCGTGTACCAGAGGCCCGTCGAAAAACCCCAGGCGCCTTCGCACATCGCCTTGGCGACCAGTTGCTTTTCCGTGGCCAGTTCGGCAGCCGTGGGCGCACGGTCATCCTCGCCGATCACGCGCTTGCGGATCGTGCCATAGCCCACGAAGGGCACGATATTGACGCCGACGCCTGGGTTCTTGGCCTTGTTGAACAGGTCCTCGATTTCTGGCGCGCCGCCGCCGTCCACGCCCGTGACCACGGTGGAAGCGCCCTGCATGATCCAGGCCGGCCACTGGCGAAGCTGGGGATCGGTGGTGTTGTTCAAGAAAGCCCGGTCACCGTGGGTATGATCGTCGATGAATCCCGGCGCCACGATCATGCCCTTTGCGTCGATGGTGCGCCGCGCCGCGACACTGGAGTGGGGCCCGACATAGACGATCCTGTCGCCGGAGATGGCCACATCGCCGACATAGCCCTTGTTGCCCTCGCTGCCGTCATAGACGGTGCCGCCCTTTATCAGCAGGTCCACCGGCTGGGGCTGGGCCTGGGACATGCCGTCCGCCGCCAGCGTGACGAACAGGGCGGCCAGGGCGGTGCGGGCATTCAGAAAAGTCTTGAGGGTCATGTATCTCTCTCTTGCGTCTCTCTCAGAGGCAGGAACCCGGCGTGGGCTTGTGGGGAAGCGGACGCCCGGACAGCGCCACCGTCATCTTGCCATTGTCGATGGCGAGCTTGCCGTTGATCGCCAGATCGACCACGCCCACCGACAGCCTGTCCCAGTTCACATAGTCGGCGCGTGGTGCATAGGTCTTGGGATCGAACACCACCACATCGGCGTAATAGCCCGGCTTCAGATAACCGCGATGGTCCAGCATGAGAATATCGGCCGGCAGGCCGGAAGAAGACCGGATGAACTGACCCAGGCCGATGACATGGCGCTTGACCACATATTCCACATATTTGGTGGGATAGGTCGCATACTGGCGGGGATGGCCGTCACCGCCGTCGGAGCCGGTCGCCGTATAGGACTGCTTCATGAAGGTCTCGATGTCGGGCTCCGACATGTCGAAGCCGACAAGGGACTGCTTGTCGGTCTGGCGCAGGATGCGAATGGCGGCCTCGATGGGATCCACCTTCCACTCCTTGGCCACCTCGTCCAGATACTTGCCGCTCCAGGGCTGGCCGCGATGGGTGAACAGGATGGTGTGCGGCCCGTTCTGGCGATTCAGATTGTCGCGCATTTCCGATTCGATCTTGGTCAGCGTGGCCGGATCGTTGAAACGTTTGATCATGGCGGGATAGCCGCCATCCATCGCCCAGCGTGGCACCAACGCCGCCTCCAGCCCGGTCTGCAGAGCCGGGAAAGGGTACTGATTCAGCGTCACCTTCTGGCCCGACGCGCGTGCCTGGTCGATCAGCCTGACCACATCGGCGGACTTGCCCCACACGGTGGGTCCCAGCGCCTTGATGTGGGAGATGGTGACGGGCAGGCCGGCTTCGCGCCCGATCTGCAGCGCCTCGTTGACCGAGTTGACCAGCCCGATGGTATAGGAGGATTCATCGCGCTGATGGGTGTCATAGATGCCGCCCCGCTTGGCTGCTTCCTTGGCCAGCTCGATGATCTCGTCCGTTTTGGCGTAGCTCTGCGGGAAATAGAACAGTCCGGTGGAGAAACCCGCCGCGCCCTCGCACATGCCCTTGGCCACCAGCTGCTTTTCAGTCGCCAGTTCTGCAGCCGTGGGCGGACGGTCATCCTCGCCGATCACCCGCTTGCGGATCGCGCCATAACCCACGTAGGCCACCACATTGGGACCGATGCCCCGGGTACGGACTTGGTCGAGCAGGGTTTGCACTTCGGGAGCGCCGCCGCCGTCCACGCCGACCACGATGGTTGTGGCGCCCTGGGCCAGCCAGGCCTGGAGCTGCCGCCATTTGGGGTCCGGCTCGGCGACGAAGTTCCGGTCTCCGGTGGATGTGCCCGGGTGGGCATGGGTGTCGATGAAGCCTGGCGACACGATCTTGCCCTTGGCGTCGATCGTCCGTTTCGCCGTGACACTGGCATGCGGGCCGACATAGACGATCTTGTCGCCGGTGATCGCGACATCGCCCACGAAGCCCTTGTTGCCTTCGCTGCCGTCATAGACGGTGCCGCCCTTTATCAGCAGGTCCACGGACTGGCCCTGGGCCAGCAGCGATCCCGTGGGCAACAAGGCAAGCAGCGCGGCCGCCGCAGCCCCGCACTTCCAATACCGTCTCATCGTCCAACCCTCCATGAATTCACCACCGCTACAGGCACGATCCCCTGGTGGGGACGTGCGCCAGGGGCCGGCCCGACAGCACCGCCGTCATCTTGCCGTTATCGATGGCGATCTGGCCGTTGACGATCGTCGCCGCTACACCCATCGCCGGCGGCTGCCGGTCGATATGGAGGGAGCGGGCCACGTATTTGACGGGATCGAACACAATGCCGGCGCGGTGGCCGTTCCTGGGATAGACGGTCCGGTTGAGCTTGCAGAGGTCGGCGGCGGCGCTCAGATTTGTCCTGGACTGCATGGCTTTCTCGATCACGTTTGCGAAGGGACGGCACGCCCGGCCTGGCCGGGCGCGCCGTCCACAGGGTTTAGAAGCTCACCCGCACACCCATGCGGAAGACCCGGCCCATCGTGTCGTAGAGGTTGGAGTTGGTCTGGAAATAAGCCGGCGTGTTCAGACCGTCGGGCCCGTTGGCCACCGGAACCGGATCGGTGTTGAACAGGTTCTTGACCGCGAAGAACAGCTCGGCTTCGGAACCATAGGCCGTGAAGTCATAGGTCACATTGGTGTCCAGATAGAAGGCGCCGGGTATGCTGTTGTAGTTGACGGTATAGTGCCCCACCGTCGCCACCGGGCACCCGCTCGTGCACTGGATATACTCGTTGGAGTATTTGCCCGCGCTCACGCCCCGGCCGATGATGTCGAACGTCCAGGGATTGGTGTGATAGGTGGCCTGGGCGCGAAACACCCAGTTCGGCGAGCCGCTGCCGACATTGACACCCGCCGTGTCGGTTGTCGGGTCGATACCGTCATTGGTGTAGTTCTCTATATAGTGGGTGGCCAGCGCGTGCAGCGTGAGATCGCCCGGAATCTTGCCCAGCCAGTCCACGGCATCCAGCGGCACCTGATAGGTAAGGTCGAAGTCGATGCCCTGCAGTTTCTGGGCGCTGAAGTTGATCGGCGTCAGATGGATGGTCGAAATCACCATATTGGCGCCGGTGCCCGTGGCGGCGATGTTCTGGCAATAGGAGTCCACATGCTGCACGTAGCAGAGCGTGGCGACCGTCTGAGCCCCGATGGTGCCGATCTCGTGCGCCACATTGATGTTGTAATAGTCCACCGACGCGGTCAGGCCGGGAACGAAGGTCGGCGTCAGCACCACGCCCACGCCCAGGCTGTTGGCCGCCTCGGGCGAGAGGTTCGGATTGCCCGTCTGGTTCTGCTGGAAAGCGTAGGAGATGTTGTTGATCAGAACCGTATTGGCGCGCGCGATACCGGCGGCGAACAGCTCGCTGAGGTTGGGGGCGCGGATGTCATGCGAATAGGTGAGGCGGAATTTGAGGTCGTCGATCGGCTGATAGTTCAGGCCGACCTTCCAGGTGTTGACGCCGCCCGACGTGCTGTAGGCCGTGTAGCGGAAGGCGCCGTTGAAATCCATGCCCTGCATGATGGGAACGGCGGTTTCAATATAGCCTTCGGCCACGGAATAATGGCCACGATTGACCAGATAGTTGCCGTACAGCCAGCCGGACTGGTACTGGGTGGGCACGAAGCCGTTGATCGCCTCCTTGCGCCACTCACCGCCGAAGGCGATCGAAACCGGGCCCGCCCAGTCGCTGAACGGGCTGCCCGACACGTTGAATCCGGTGGATACTTCCTCGAGATGCTCGTTGCGATAAGGCTGCGGCCCCTCGACATAGGCGATGCCGGCCGCATAGGCGCTGGGGCTTTGCAGGCCGCCGTTGATGCCGATGCGCGAGAGCGGGACGCACCCGTTGGTGGGGTTGGTCAGCGTGGACCGGCAGACGATCGTGCCCGCCGCGATGCCCGCGCTGTTGCCCGCCGGCGCCACCACCGCGTCCTGGGCCGCCGCCATCTTGGCGACGTTCCAGTTGCCCAAGGTCAGCTCATGCGTGTCGGTCTTGCTGTCCTGGGCATAGAAGTCCCATTTGTAATCGCCGCCGAAAGCACTGAATGAACCGTCGGCACCGCCGGTAAAATGATAGTTGGAGCGGCTGTTGTTGGTGCCGGGCGGCGGCAGGCCCTGGTTGGTGGTGCCCATGGTGAAGGACGTCGTGTTGGCGTTCTGCAGCGCCGTCCGCACGCTGGCGGGCAGGAAGGCGTTGTCGCTCTGGATGGTCACGCCGCCGACATTGGCCCAGTCGGTCATATAGTTGCTCTTGCCGTGATATTTGGCGTATCCGGCTTCCGCATAGACCTCGATGTCGGGCGTAACGTAATAGCTCACGCGGCTAAAGACATTCTGGCGCAGTTCGGAGGCCGCCAGGGACTCGCCGCCGTAGTAGTTCGCACTGGTGACCTGGCCGTCGCCGCCCAGCATCCAGGGGCCGCTGACCGATCCATAGTTAAGCTGGTTGACGCTCGCTCCGGTGCCGAAATAGGTGCCCTTCAGCGGGCCGCTGACAATCAAGCCGCCGGGCGTGGTCTGGCTGGGATAGGCGCCGCCGGTGACCAGATAATAAGGCTGGCCGTTGCTGGGCGTGCTCAGCAGCGGTCCCTGGAAGGCGGGGTTGATGATCTTGAAATAGGCGCCGTTGTTCCAGGAGCGTGGCGTGTTGGGAATGCCCTGGGCCGTGTAGATTTCGCCGCTGAGCAGGAAGTGCCCGCGCCCGCCGCCGAAATCGGTGCCCCATGTCGCCGAACCTTTGTAGTTGGGATTCTCGCCATAGGTCGTTTCGCCATACTCGAAGCTGGTCTTGAAGCCCGTGTACTGCGTATCCAGCACGAAATTGACCACGCCGCCGACGGCGTCCGAGCCATAGTCCGCGGACGCGCCGCCCGTCACCACGTCAACGCGCTTCACCAGCTCCTGCGGGAAGGTGTTGATATCGACGTCGCTCGTCGCGTCGGACGCCGCCACGCGATGGCCGTTCAGAAGAACCAGCGTGCGGCTGGTGCCCAGCGAGCGCAGGTTCAGCGCGTTCAGACCCGCCGTACCTGCGCTGATGCTGCCCTGCGAATTGTTGGGGGTGACACTGCCGATCACCGCCGGAAGCTGGTTGACGAAATCGGCCAGGTTTGCCGGCGCGACGGCGTTGATCTGCGCGGAGTCGATCACCGTCACCGGCGTGGGGGCGCTATAGCCGTCCTGCACGATGCGCGTTCCGGTGACCTGCACCTGCTCCACATCCTGTGCATGCGCCCGATGCGCGACGAGAGAGAGTGCAAGAATGCCGGCCGTACCCAGCATGAGGCGCCGAAACGCGCGCTGACCGGAATAATCGAGTGCTGAGCTTTTGACACGCAATGCGGACATTTTGTTCCCCTACAAAAGTTGGTTACTCCTGCAGGCGTGCCCTCCCCCGGCTCTATCTTTTTCTTTTCGTTCGCGCGGGTCTTTCTGCCCGCCGCGACGGTGCGCTCCATCCTTTCCGCTATTTGACTCCCAGATGACTGAGCAGCCAGTCGCTGCCTTCGGTGTAGATGCCGACAAGCTGCTCATAGGTGAGATAAAGATCGTGGGTCTGGCCCGGCAGAACCTGCTGCCGGAATTCGACATTGGGCCGGCGCGTCTGCAGCGCGTGCGACAGGGCCGTGCCGTCGTTGAAATTGACGTTCATGTCGTCGTCGCCCTGGGCCAGGAACACTGGCGAATTCCAGCCGTCGATCATGCCGACGGCGGTCTTCTTCATGCCCTCGTCGTCGCCGGTGATATGAACGCCCGCCATGTCGAAGCCGACCGTGAAGATGTCGGAATGCATTGCCAACGCGTTGGCCGTCATATAGCCGCCCCAGGACAGGCCATAGATGCCCATGCCCTTGCCAGCATCCACATCCTTGCGCTTCTTGAGCCAGTTGGCGGCGCCGACGAAATCCAGGATCTGGGAATTGTCGTCGAAACCCCAGCCCGGCTTGTTGCGATAGACATGGCCGCGCATGATGCTGCCGCGGTACTCGACCGACAGAACCACGCAGCCGCGGCTCGTCAGGTACTGATTCATCTCGTACAGATATTGATAGGCATCCATATAGTGGAAGCCGGGCAGCATCTGGCGGCGATTCCCGCCGTGCGAGAAGACGATCGCGCAGCCATTGGGCTTTGCCGGCACGAACAACTGGCCGTATGCCGTCTGGCCGTCGGCGGCCGGAAAATCCACCAACTGGGGCTTGACCAGAAGCGAGGATGGAAAATCTGCCGGCGTCTTGGGGAATTCGGCCGTCTTGGTCGCGCCGCCCGGCTCGCGCACCACCACGCTTTCGGGATGAGCCCAGTCGGAGGCAACATAGGCCACTCTGCCGCCCGCCATTGGCGCCGGCGTCCATTCATCGCCTTCGCCGCTGGTCAGTTGGCGAACCGGTCCGCCGGCGAAATCCACTTCCGCGATATGGCGTCTGCCCAGATCGCCGATATTGGTGGCATAGACGATGGATCTTCCGTCCACCGACGGCGCGGCGTATTCCACCTCGCCATCGCCCGGCGTCAGCAACCTGGCTTTTCCGCCGGACGCCGGCACCGAATAAAGATGGCGCCATCCGTCGCCTTCCCAGGAAAAGCCGATATGGCCGTCCGTGGACCAGAACATCTGGGCGTCATGTGTTCCCGGCGCATAGGCCTGGTCCATGTCATAGAAGACCGAGCCCATACCGGGCCGGGCCTGCCAGATCTTGCGGGGATGCTGCAGATCGGAAACCGCGACGGTCCAGATCGCCCAGGGCTGCTTTTCCACCACCGGCCCACAATAGCGGGACTGGCCGCAGGAATTGCGGATCAGGTTGGGCGCATCCGCGGGCACGCGCCGGAAAGCCAGCTGCGAGCCATCGGGCGACCAGACCGGGCCGGCATCGACATCCTGGCCATGAGGCACGACCACCGCGACCTTGGTGGCGAAATCATAGATTTCCACAGCGTCGCCGCGCGTATAAGCGATCTTGCCGCCATCGGGGGAAAAGCGCATCTCCTCGCGGGAGCCCGTGAGGAATTCCCTGGGATCGCCTACGCCCAGGAGGCGTCCATTGTCCCAGATCAGCGGCGCGGCCATGATGTTTCCGCGCGCGCGCCACAGGACGTATTTCTCGTCGGGCGTGAAGACCGGATCCTTGCCCGGTCCCAGCAGGCGCGGCGCATCGGGACCGTTGGTGCCGATGATCCAGACCTGCTGCTGCGGCATATCCGGAAGCGCCGTCGGGTTCGGCGCATCGCCCTGGCGGTTGATGCGCCCGCCATGCACATAGGCGACGGCCCCGCCGCTTCTGGAAACCGCGGGCGGATCGGACATGTCCTGCCCCTCGTCGCCGCCATAACTGGCCAGCAGGCGCGCGGGCTCCCCGGCGCGCAGGAAATAGACGTTCCGGTCCTTCGCCTCCCGCGAGATATAAGCAATCGCCGCGCCGTCGCCGGATGGGGTCGGCGCATAAAGGAACGGCGCGGCGATCACCGATGCCATGGTGAAGGACTCACCAGGGCGCAACGCCGGTGGTTTCCACGCGCCCAAGGCCAAACGCGTGACCGGCTTTGTCAGATGCTTGTCCGGCAGCCCATCCACCTTCCGGGTGAAGGTGATCTGCGCGCCGTCGGCCGACCAGGACGGATCGCTGTCCTTGTCGAAAGACGGATCGACATAGGAGATCTGTCGGGACGCGATGTCATAGACACAGATGAATGACCAGGAATCATTGGCCGCGCCATTGTCCCGCCAGGTGCGGGCATTCTCATAGGCAATGCTCTTGCCGTCGGGCGAAAAGACCAGCTTGTGGATGACGCCACGGGTCGTCAGCAGGCGATCGGGCGCCGCCCATTCCGCGGACGGCGTGGCGCGCGTCGCGCTCAGGATGCTCTTGCCGTCGGCGCTCGCCCAGGCTGCGCGCAGTCCGTCCGGCGAGAGCGCCGCGGAAGCTGGCGGATTGACCACCCTTTCCGGCGCGCTCATGTAGGGCGGGATTTCCGCAGGCTTCTTGGCCGGGGCCTGCGCCTGCGCCGCCGGCTCCAGCATCGCAACCGCAAGCAACACGCCGCCGGAACAACGCTTCAGTCTGCAAGCAAGCGCGCGAATGCCCATGAAACCCCTTCCGGATCGACAAGCACCAAGCACAGCGCATGATGCCGTCGGCCAACATCGTGACAGCGACGTTCGGCACAACGGAGATTTCTGGCAATGAACTATTTGTGCAAAGCGGCATTAGCAGGACTAATAGCGAAGAAATCAGTCATGCCAGCGCAAAAATAAGGCGCTCGCGCACAACGCGCACGCCGCTGCATCTGTCAGGGAAAATGCGGGCTTATGAAACGCGCGCGCGGATCATGTCCGGAATCGAAACGCCGGGATGCCGATATATTCGGCAACGTCCCGGTCAGACGGCCTTCGCGACAGGCGCGTTTTGTAATGATCCGTCGGCGGACAGACCCTCGAGAACCTGTTTCCTGTCGGCCGTGAAGCGGTCGCATTCCTCCCGCAACCAGTCGGCGAAAGCCCTGATCCGTCTATCCGTCGTGTCCAACGTCAAGAGAACATAGCGCGCGGGCGACCGCACCGCCCGGTGCGAGAGCGGCACCAGCCGCCCCTTCGCCAACTCGTCCTGGACCAGCGCCATGCCGGCCATGGCGACGCCGTCGCCAGCCAGCGCTGCGGCGATCGCCAAATCGGCAAGGTTAAATTTCAGCCCCCGGCGCGGGTCCACCGGCGCACCTTTCACGCCGGCAAGCCAGGCCTGCCATTCGGAATACTCCGCCGCATTGGGCCATGATTGGGCATCGTGCAGCAGCGTCACACCTTCGAAATCGGCCGCAGATTCCAGCCGCGGATGCTCCAGGCTGAAAGCGGGACTGGCCACCGGCAGCAGATAGTCCTCCATCAGGAATTCGGCATTGAGATCGGGATGCTCGAACGGGTCGTAGCGGATCGCCACATGCATGCCGCTGCGGGCGAAAGTGGCGCGATCCAGCAGATGGTATTCGGCGGTCAAACGCACATCTATTTCAGGGTGTTGGCGCATGAAGAACCCAAGGCGCGGCATCAGCCAGCGCAGGGCGAAGGAGGACGAGCAGTTCACATGAATGGGGGCGGCGGTGGTTCGCAGGGCGGCCATGGCCTGCTCGATCCGGCGCAGCGCCGGCTCGACCTCCGTCTGAAGCTGCGCGCCCTGGCTGGTAAGCTGGAGGCGGCGGGGCAGGCGATGGAACAATATGCACCCCGACCACTGCTCGAGCTGGCGAATCTGCTGGCTGACCGCGCCCTGACTGAGATTCAATTCCTCGCCCGCGCGGGTGAAACTGTCGTGCCGGGCTGCCGCCTCGAAACAACGTAACCAAGTGAGGATGGACGGCGCCAGATTCATTTCCTCATTACTCTGACTAATGCCAATCCTCCGCGCAAGTGATTTTGTTGCAATGCGGTAAACGCATAGAACACCGGATGGGGCCTCCATGAAAGGCAAGGCGCGCACATTCCTTGCGGAAAGGTGCGTCGATCACGCGTGAAGAAAATCGTGCCTGCATGACACAGCCGGACGTCCCGCCGCACACCCAGGATGGCGCGCTTTCGCGCGCGCTGAAGACCCGCCATGTCGAACTGATGGCGATAGGCGGCGCGATCGGGGTGGGGCTCTTTCTCGGATCGGCGGGAGCCATCCATCATGCGGGCCCCGGCCTGATCTTCAGCTATATCGTGGGCGGCCTCGTGATCTTCTTCATCATGCGGGCGCTGGGCGAATTGCTGCTCTATCGCCCGGTCGCCGCATCCTTCATCGCCTATGCCGATGAATTCATTGGGCCCTTCGCGGGCTTCGCCACCGGCTGGTCATACTGGTTCATGTGGGTCATCACCGGCATCGCCGAGTTGACGGCGATCGGCGTCTATGTCCATTACTGGTTTCCCGATCTTCCCCAATGGGTTCCGGTGCTCCTGGCGCTGACACTGCTTTATGCAACCAACATGCTGGCGGTCAGGATGTTCGGCGAGATGGAATTCTGGTTCGCGCTTATCAAGGTCTCCATGATCGTGATCCTGATCGTGGGCGGCCTGGCCATTACGCTCTTTCACATCGGCGAACTCGGCAAGACGGCAAGCTTTTCCAATCTCTGGTCGCATGGCGGAATGCTGCCGTTCGGCCTGCTCGGCGTGCTGCAGACCTTGCAGATGGTGATGTTCGCCTTTCAGGGCGTGGAGCTGATCGGCGTCACTGCAGGAGAGGCGGAAAATCCGGAACGCGTGCTGCCCCGCGCCACCAACAGCGTCATATACCGGATTGCGATTTTCTATATCGGCGCGCTGATCGTTATCATGTCGCTGGTGCCGTGGAATCAGCTCGACCCCGGGATCAGTCCCTTCGTGATGGTGTTCGACCGCATCGGGATTCCGGGCGCCACCAGCCTTGTCACCCTGGTGGTCATCACCGCCGCCGCTTCCTCGTGCAACAGCGGGATCTACAGCACCGGCCGGATGCTTTTCGCCTTGGCGCGCAGCGGCCGGGCGTCGGCGGCCTTCGGCGTCGTGAACCGGCGGCACCTGCCGGCGCGGGCCATCAGCCTGTCCGCGGCGCTGATGCTGGTGGGCGTGCTGCTGAACTACGTCGTGCCCGACCGCGTGTTCATCTGGGTGACCAGCGTCTCGCTGATCGGAACACTTTGGACTTGGGCCGTCATCATGGTGGCGCACATGAATTATCGAAAGGCCGTGACGGAAGGACATGCTCGCCCGGTCGCTTTCCGCATGCCCGGCGCGCCGGCCGCCAATTGGCTGGTGCTGGCGTTTCTCGCCTGCGTGTCGGGCCTTTTGGCGCTCGATCCGGGAACGCGGGTCGCGCTCTATGTCGCGCCGGTCTGGTTCGCGCTTGTTGGTGTTGCCTTTGGACGATTCAAAAGCCAGAAAGCCAGACCGGCTTGACGGCGCAGATAAAAACAACTGTTGGAGCATACATTGAAGGTTCTGGTATTGGGGGCGGGCGTAATCGGAGTTACCTCGGCCTATTATCTGGCGCGGGCGGGCCACGAGGTGACGGTGGTGGACCGTCAAAGCGCCGCCGCGGAGGAAACCAGTTTCGGCAATTCCGGACAGGTCTCGCCCGGCTATTCCGCGCCATGGTCCAAGCCGGGCCTGCCCCTGCAGATGCTCAAATGGGCCTTCGCGCCGCACAGCCCGCTCATCATCCGTCCCGGCTTGGACCTCAAGCTCTATTCCTGGCTGCTCCAGGCGCTGGGAAATTGCACCGCGGAACGCTATGCCCTCAACAAGGCCCGTATGGTGCGCCTGGCGGAATACAGCCGCGACTGCCTGATACAGCTCAGGGCCGACACCGCCATCGCCTATGACGAGCGCACGCGCGGCACGCTGCAAGTGATGCGGACCCGCCAGCAGCTTGACGCCGTGGCCGGGGACATCGCGGTGCTGAAACAGTTCGGCGTGCGCCATGAGCTGCTGGACGCCGCCGGTTGCGTCGCGGCGGAGCCCGCCCTGGCGCTGGTGCGGGAGAAGATCGCCGGCGGCCTGCGCCTGCCCGGCGACGAGACCGGAGACTGCAACATCTTCACCAAGACGCTTGCCGGAATCGCGCAAGGGCTGGGCGTGACGTTCCTGTTCGGCAAGACCATCCGGCAGCTTACCGTCGTGGGCGGGCGGATCGCCGGGGTCGCATTGGAAGACCAGACCTTGACTGCGGATGCTTATGTGGCGGCGATGGGCAGCTATACGCCGCTGCTGCTGCGAGAGGTGGGAATTTCCATTCCCGTCTATCCGGTCAAGGGTTATTCGATCACCGTGCCCATCACCGATCCTGATGCGGCCCCGGTTTCGACGGTGATGGACGAAACGTACAAGATCGCGATCACCCGGCTGGGAACGCGCATCCGCGCGGGCGGGCGGGCCGAACTGACCGGCTATGACCGCACGCTCAGGCCCGAGCGGCGCGCTGCGCTGGATCATTCGGTGAGGGACCTGTTTCCCAGGGGCGGGGATCTCTCCAGGGCCAGCTTCTGGACAGGCCTGCGGCCCATGACGCCCGACGGCACGCCGGTGGTCGGCGCAACGCCCTATCCCAATCTCTATACCAATACCGGCCACGGCACGCTGGGATGGACCATGTCTTGCGGCTCCGCTCGCGTCCTGACGGACCTTGTTTCGGGAAAGGCGCCGGAAATCGACACGACCGGCCTGTCCTGCGCGCGATACGGATAGAGGTCAGGATATTTCGAATATCCCTTCGACTTCCACCGGCACACCTCGCGGCAGCGAACCGACGCCGACCGCCGCGCGAGCGTGCTTGCCATTGTCGCCCAGCGCCTGCACGATGAAATCCGATGCGCCATTGGCGACTTCGGGATGCTTGCCGAAGTCGGGCGTGGCATTCACGAAAATCCCCAGCCTGAGGCAGCGGCGCAGCAAATCCAGATCGCCGCCACAGGCGGTCTTGAGTTGCGCCATCAGGTTCAGCGCGCAAAGCGCTGCGGCCTTCTGGCCGTCTTCCAGCGAAATCTCCTGGCCGAGCTTGCCGACATAGGCAAGCCCCTGCGGCCCGATGGGCAACTGGCCGGAAACGAAGACCAGATTGTCCCGGATGGTATAGGGAACAAAACTGGCGATGGGCGCCGGGGGAACCGGCAGCGCATAGCCCATGCCGGCGATGCGGGCCTCGATCTTGCCCGCGGAACTCTTCTGCGTGTTCAATGCAATCGTCCTCGATGTTACCCGCCTGGACACGATAGGCTCCTGTCAACAGCCGCCCTGTCCGGCATTTCACAGCGCACGGGCCGCCGCCGCAAACCGTTTTTCCCGACCCCGGCCATTAGCCGGAATAATGCGCTAATACATGCCGCCGCGCGCGGAAACCGGCCAGAGACATTCCACGCGGCCATGCCGCACACCGACATACCAGTCATAGTGATCGACCGTGGGATCGCAGTGGCCCGGAATGAGCCGAAGCTTTTCGCCGAGCGCAGGGCCTGTGGTTTCCGGCATGATCTCCAACTCGCCATGCTCGTCCGATGCCCGAGCATAGCGGACCCCGGGGCGATTCCAGACCAGCGGCATTCCGGAATCGACGGCCAGGGCCTTCAGGCCCGTGTCCAGCACCGCCACATTCCGGCGCGGCGCGCTCATCACCGACGCGAGCACGAAAAGCGCGTTGCGGAAGGTCGAAACCGGCAGGCCCTCCTCATCGAGGTTCCGGCCATAGTCCGCATCCAGGAAAATATAGCTGCCGGCCTGAACCTCGGTATAGACGCCGGACGCCGCCTCCAGCGCGAAAGTGCCCGTACCCCCGCCGCTGACGATCGGGCAATCCAGCCCCTTGCGGCGCAACAATGTCGTGGTCTCCATCACGGCCGACACCGCGCCGGCAACTGCCGCCTTACGCTGACATGGGTCGCGCATGTGCTGCGCGCCGCCGTGATAGGCCTGCAAGCCGCCGAAGGTCAGATGCGGCGACGCGGCGATACGTTCCGCCAGCATGGCCGCCTCGATGCCAGGGGCGACACCGCAACGGCCCGCGCCGACGTCGATCTCCACCAGCGCCTGGATGCGCACGCCGGCCGCGCCGGCGGCGGCTTCGATGGCGGCGATCTGGGCCACGTTGTCGGCGCAGACGGAAATGCGGGCAATGCGGCCCAGCGCGGCGAGCCGGGCGAGTTTGGCGCCGCCCACGATCTCGTTGCTGACAAGGATGTCGCGCACGCCGCCCCATGCCAGGGCCTCGGCCTCGGCGACCTTTTGAACGCAATGGCCGATCGCACCGTGATCCAACTGCAATTGCGCGATGACGGTGGATTTGTGGGTTTTGGCGTGCGCCCGAAGCCGTACGCCCGTGGGCGAAAGCAGCGCCGCCATCCGGGACAGATTGTATTCGAATGCATCGAGATCAATCAGCAGGGCCGGCGTTTCGACTTCGTCTTCCCGCATTCCGGGTTGGGCCGGCGGCGGCTGATGCACGCGAAAACCTCATTCCCTTCGACCGCCGGGACCGGGCGGCAGCGATCCATGTCCTGCGCGTGGCTTCAAAACTCCAGGAGATCGTTCAGCCGGCGGGCCCTCACACAGACAAGAAAAATTGGTCGGCGGGTCCCTGACAACCGACAATTTCCAGGGCCGGCCATTAGCGAGGCTAATAGGTCACTCCGCCGGGGCATCGAGGGCCGGCTCCTGCAGGTCTTTGCGATCACGAATGGTCAGCTTTTTTGTTCGAGTATTAAGGTCGCTCCATGCCACCCGACAAATTCCTCCCTGGCCTATCGCCGTCGCAATCGCGAAGTTGGGTTCATTGGGATTAGGTGCCGCATGCTCGCATCAAAATGTGCGAACAGCTTGGTCAGCTCATCTCCGGTTGGTCGACGATCGCGCTCCTGGCTCTTGCCAACCAACCTGAGACGCTTGAGTGCAAACCGGGCCAACCCACACGGGCTCGACACTTGCCTCTGTCCCACCGCGGTGTGCGCAATAACAAGTTTGATGGCACCAATATCCTGACCAAGGGTCGCTGGACCCGCGCCCTGCTTTGCGCGATCCCGGCCGAAGCGGATCAACCGCGTTTTCGATCACAAATCCATCCCGCACAGACGTCGAAACCTGGCGCAAAGCGTCTAAAATCCGGCTACAAAAGTGTGTGATGGCGACCTTCTAAGTCTTTGGAATGTAAGCGAATAATGCTGATAAATCAAGCATATAGGTTTGCCGTGGCCCCGATGATGGACTGGACCGACAGTCCATGCCGGGTGCTGCACCGCTGCCTGACCAGGAACACGCTGCTCTACACCGAGATGGTGACGGCGGATGCGGTGCTGCGCGGCGACCGGACCCGTCTTCTGGCTTTCGAGCCGTTCGAGCACCCGCTGGCGCTGCAGCTTGGCGGCAGCGATCCGGCGAAGCTGGCCGAAGCTGCGCGCATCGCCGCCGGCTTCGGTTATGACGAAATCAACCTCAATGTCGGCTGCCCGTCCGACCGGGTGCAGTCGGGGCGTTTCGGCGCCTGCCTGATGAAGGAGCCGGCGCTGGTGGCCGATTGCGTGGCGGCCATGCGTTCGTCCGTGCGGTTGCCGGTCACGGTCAAGTGCCGCATCGGAGTGGATGAACAGAATCCCGAGGAAGCCCTGCGCGCGCTGATCGATGCCTGCGCGGCGGCGGGCGCGACGGTCTTCGCGGTCCATGCGCGCAAGGCCTGGCTGGAGGGACTTTCGCCAAAGGAAAACCGCGATGTGCCGCCGCTGGATTACGACCTTGTCTATCGCGTCAAGCGCGAACGGCCCGCACTGACCATCCTGATCAATGGCGGTATCGAGACGCTGGAACAGGCCGAACGCCATCTGGCGCATGTGGACGGCGTTATGCTGGGCCGCGCCGCCTATCAGAATCCGGCCATGCTGGCCGGGATCGATCCGCGCTTCTTCGGCGGCGCGCCGGTGGATGTGGATGCCGCGGTGGACGCCTATTGCGAATATGTCGCCCGGCAGTTGGGGCGCGGCGCGCGCCTGTATCCGCTGATCAAGCCCATGCTGGGCCTTTACAACGGCCATCCGGGCGCGCGCCTGTTCCGCCGGCATCTCAGTGAACATGGCGTGCGCAACGAAGCCGGCATGGCCGTGCTGCGCGATGCGCTTTCCATCGTGCGACAACGCCGCGCGGCGTGATCGCGGGAACTTTTGGCCGCCCTGCCGGTTAGACGCGATACCATTTGCATTTTGTTCCGGGGGCCGGGCTGTTTACCGTCCAGATGCTGTTTCACCAAACCGCCGTTCGTTTCAACCGCCGGATCGCCCGTCCCATATTGGGGCGTTTTCTGGATGCAAACGGCTATGCCCGCATCGGCGCCGGCTTCAGGCCCATAAATGTCACAGCGGCGGACCTGACCGCGCAGGCCGGCGATACCGGCAAGGCGGCAGACATCCTGAACCGGTACGGCATTGTCGTGCTGCGCGACTTCATCGACCCCGGCCTTGCCGATGCCGCGCGGCACGAAGCCGACGCGCTTGCGGCGCGGCTGGAGGCAGCCTTGGCCACGCCCGAAGATCACGGCACGGTCGACGGCATCGTCTGGCAGGTGGACGGGGCGCTGCTGCGCAAGCACGCGGCGATAGAGGCGCAAGGCCGGCCCTGGGCCAACATCCGCAGCCGCGAACCCGACGCCGTGAATCGCGGCGTGATCGACTTTTTCTTCATCGACAGGTCCGCGCGCGAAAACGGCTGGCGCGCGTTGGAAGCCTGCTGCGATGCGCTGCAATCGCCGGCCGCCGGCGAGGTGATCGGCCGGCTGTCGCCGGCCCGTTTCCGGCGGGCCAACATGCTGCGCAGCGATTCGGTGACGGTGACGCGCGGCCTGCATGTCGACAATCTGGAAAGCAGCTACAAGGTGTTCCTGTATCTCAGCGACGTGCAGGGACCGGATGACGGGCCCTATGCCTATGTGCCGGGATCGCATCGCCGCCTCGACCTGCTGCGGCGCGAGGCGCGGCTCAATGGCCTGCTCGGGCGGATGGAAACCGACTCCTATGCCTTTGCGGGCCACGAAGTGGCGCTGACCGCGCGGCGCGGCGATGCCATCATAAGCTGCCAGACAGGGGTGCATCGCGGCCTGCCGCAGCGGGCGGGCGCGTCGCGCACGGTTCTGGTGGGAAATTACCGGGCCTGAGGGCTACACAGGGTCACACGCTTTCCCTTTCGCGGGCAAGGCGTATGGTCCCATCATGAAACGCGCGCTTGCGGTGCTGATCCTTTATGCCTTCGCCGGTCCGGCAGGGGCGGACGAGGGCCCGGTCTATGGCCCGCAACTGGAGGGCTACAGCTATCCCTTTGCGGTCCGCCATTACCGCTTCACGTCGCAGGGCACGGCGATGGACATGGCCTATATGGATGTCACCGCCGCGAAGCCGAACGGCGAAACGGTCGTGCTGCTGCACGGCAAGAATTTCTGCGCCGCGACCTGGGAAGGCACCATCCGCGCGCTGAGCGAAGCGGGCTACCGCGTGATCGCGCCCGACCAGATCGGCTTCTGCAAATCCACCAAGCCCGAGCACTATCAGTTCACCTTCGAGCAGCTTGCCGCCAACACCCATGCGCTGCTGGAATCGGCTGGCGTGACGCGCGCGATCGTCATGGGTCATTCCATGGGTGGCATGCTGGCCGTGCGGTACGGGCTTCTCTATCCGCAGGCAACGGAACGGCTGGTGCTGGTGGACCCGCTGGGCCTGGAAGACTGGCGCGCAAAAGGCGTGCCGTGGCAAAGCCTGGACGCGCAATACAGGACCCAGCTCAACACCACTGCCGCCAGCATCCGCGATTATGAGCGCGCCACCTACTATGCCGGGAGTTGGAAGCCGGAATACGAGCCCTGGGTGCAGATGCTGGCGGGCATGTATCGCGGGCCGGGCCACGACATCGTGGCGTGGAACAGCGCGCTGACCTATGACATGATCTACACCCAGCCGGTATTCTATGAGTTCGAAAAGCTCGCCATGCCGGTGCTGCTGATGATCGGCGATCACGACACCACCGCGCCGGGCAAGCAGATGGCCCCGCCGCCGCTGCGCGCGCAACTGGGCAACTATCCGGCGCTGGCCAGGGCGGCGGTCGCGCGGATGAAACAGGGAAAGCTGATCGAATTTCCCGATCTGGGGCATTCACCGCAGATCCAGGATCCCGCGGCCTTCCACAAGGCGCTGCTGGAAGCCCTCAAGCCCTGAACCCGTGCGTGGCCGCCCAGGCCAGGAACAGGTCGGGCCATGCGCCGCAGGGCTTTCCTTGCGCCCAGTGCAGGCTGAAGCCGTGGCCGCCGGTTTCGAACACATGCAGCGACGACGGGATTTTTGCCGCCTGCAGCGCGGCGAACATGGCGATGCCGTTGGGCAATGGCGGCACCACGTCGTCGTCAGCGGCCAGACACAGGAAGGACGGCACGGTCGCCGGTCCCACATGCCGGTCCAGCGAATAGGCATCGACCGCGGCGGCGGCGGGATTTTCGCCCAGCAGCTTGTCGCGCGAGCCCTGGTGCGCGCCTTCGCCCATGGTGATGACGGGATACATCAGCCCCGCGGCGACGGGCTTTGCATCCAGCCCGTCCGCATCGTCCACCGGGGCGTAAAGCTTTGCGTCATGGCGCGTGGCCAGCGACGCCGACAGATGGCCGCCCGCCGAAAATCCGATCGCCGCCAGCCGCGCCGGATCGGCGCCATATTTCGCCGCGTCGCGCCGGATCAGGCGCATGGCGCGCTGGGCATCCTGCAGGGGCACGTCGGCGCGGTTGCGCCAGCCTTCGCCCGGCAGGCGATAGCGCAACACGAAACACACAATCCCGCGCGCCGCGAAATGCTGGGCGATCTCGCGCCCGCCGCGGTCGCCGCCTTCGCTGGAATAGCCGCCGCCGGGGATCACCAGCAGGCCAAGGCCGTTGGGACTGGCGGGCCGATAGACGAAGAAGCCCGGCGTCTGGATCTGGCTTATGGCGCGGACGTGAAAACCGTCGGGCTGCACGGCGTCCGTCACTTTCAGCGTCAGGGCAATGCCCTCGCCGCCCGGCGGCGTGCCGGGCCACAGCGGCACGAACTCGGTGGAATCGCCGGGCAGATAGCCATCGGCCCTCATGGCCTGGGCCTCCGCCCTGGCCGGCAGCAGCGCCGCCAGCCCAAGCCCGATCGCTTCGCGCCGGTCCATGCATCCCTCCCAATCTTTTGGAGGATGCTTGCCCGCCGCGCCGTTCAAGACAAGTCGGATCTTCTGGTCAGATCTTCTGGTCGTACGCGCCCACTTCGGGATGCCTGGCCAGCCGTGCGTCTATGTCCTGGAACATGGCGCGCATATTGGCTTCGGATGCCGGGCTCTCCACCACCACCACCAGCGAGGGCTTGTTGGAGGAGGCGCGCACCAGTCCCCAGGTGCCGTCGGCCAGCGTCACCCGCACGCCGTTCACCGTGACCACGCTGGCGATCTTCTGGCCCAGCAGCGTCTCGCCCTTTTCCGCCAGGGCCGAATAGTCCTTCACCAGCTCATCCACCACCGCGTATTTTTTGTCGTCGGGACAATAAGGCCCCATCGTGGGCGAACCCCAGGTCTTGGGCAGGCCGTCATACAGTTCCGACAGTTTCTTTCCGCCCGCGCGGTCCAGCATCGCCAGCACCTGGATGCCCGCCACGATGCCGTCGTCATAGCCGTTGCCCAGCGGTGGATTGAAGAAGAAGTGGCCCGACTTCTCGAAGCCCGCCAGCGCGCCCAGTTCGGCGGTGCGGCGCTTGATGTAGGAATGGCCGGTCTTCCAATAGTCGGTCTTGACGCCGTTGGCCGTAAGCACCGGATCGGTCAGATAGAGGCCGGTCGATTTCACGTCCACCACGAAGCGCGCATCCTTGTGCCGCGCCGACAGGTCGCGCGCCAGCATCACCCCGATCTTGTCGGCGAAGATCTCCCGGCCCAGGTCGTCCACCACGCCGCAACGGTCGCCGTCGCCGTCGAAACCCAGGCAAAGGTCCGCGCCCTTCTCCTTCACCGCCGCGCTCATGGCGTGGAGCATTTCCAGGTCTTCGGGGTTGGGATTGTATTTGGGAAAGGTGAAGTCGAGGTCGGTGTCCATGCCGATCACCTCGGCCCCGATGCGGCGCAAGGCTTCCGGCGCAAAAGCGCCCGCCGTGCCGTTGCCGCAGGCCGCGATCACCTTGATCGGACGGGACAGCTTCACGCCTTTGGTGATCGCCTCAAGATAGGTTTCGCGCATATCGGGCACGCCGACATAGGCGCCGCCGGCGCGTTCCACGCCCTTGCCGCCCAGCACGATGTCCTTGATGGCGTTGATCTCGTCGGGGCCGAAAGTCAGCGGGCGCTTGGCCCCCATCTTCACGCCGGTCCAGCCGTTCTCGTTGTGGCTGGCGGTGACCATCGCCACGGCCGGACAGTCCAGCGCGAACTGCGCGAAATAGGCGACCGGCGACAACGCCAGGCCGATGTCATGCACCTCGCAGCCGGCGCGCAGCAGGCCGATGGTCAGCGCCTGCTTGATCGAGAGCGAATAGGAGCGGAAGTCATGGCCCGTGACGACCCTGGGCGCGACGCCGATGGAATGAAGATAGGTGCCCAGCCCGAGCCCCAGCGCCTGCACACCCAGAAGATTGATCTCCTTGCCGAACAGCCAGCGCGCGTCATACTCGCGGAAACCGTTGGCGGTGACGAGCGGCAGGTTTTCATAGTCGGCGGTGTTGGGGACAAGGTCGGAACGGGGCTTGGTCACGCGTCAGTCTCATCGAGAAATGCGGCGCAGCTTTGCCCGGATGGGACCCCGAGCGCAACATCGCCGCTTGTGATATTTGTGGCGTTCATGGCCTGCATCAGGAAACGCGGGAACGCGCGCTGTTTTCCCGAATTTGCGGCGTGATATAGAGGCGGCATGGATCAGACAATTGCGGCAAAGCTGGGGCTGCCGTCTCTCGAAAAAGGTTGGGTATGGCTGGTGGGCGCCGGTCCCGGCGATCCGGGACTGATCACGGCGCTGGGCCTTCAGGCGCTGGGCCAGGCCGATTTCGTGCTCTATGACGCATTGGTGGATGAAACGCTGCTGGCGCTTTCGCACGGCGAAAAGATCTATGCCGGCAAGCGCGCGGGCGTGCGCTCCTGCAAGCAGGATGAGATCTCCGAGCTTCTGGTGAAGCTGGCCAGGGAGGGCAATCGCGTGCTGCGGCTGAAGGGCGGCGATCCATTCGTGTTCGGCCGCGGCGGCGAAGAGGCGCAGGCCCTGGCGCGCGCAGGCGTGCCCTTCCGCGTGGTGCCCGGCATCACTGCGGGCATCGGCGGGCTTGCCTATTCGGGCATTCCCGTCACCCACCGCGACACCAACCATTCGGTCACCTTCATCACCGGCCATGGCGCGGACGGCAAGCTGACGCAGCTGGACTGGCAGGCCGTGTCGCGCGGCGCGCCCACGCTGGTCTTCTATATGGGCCGCAAATTCGCGGGCGAGATCGCCGATGCGCTGATGGCGGCGGGACGGCCGCCGGGCGAACCCGCGGCCATCGTCGCCAATGCGGCGCGCAAGGACCAGCAGGTGACGATCACCACGCTGGCGGGACTGGCCGCCGCGGCGCAAGCCGCCCCCACACTCGCCATCATCGTGATCGGCCGGAATGTGCTGCTGGCGGGCGAACTGGACTGGCTGGCGGGCACGGCGCCTTGAACCTCCGCCGGATCGCTCGAACTCGCAGCGGGTCCTTAACCGGGGCTTAACAGCGCCCGGCTAGGATCGGCAGGCATTCTCGGAACATTCCCATGGCCAAGGCGCAGTTCCACAAGAACCAGCGGGTCTATGTGAAACCTGTGGGCACCTGGGCCCTGATCGAGCGGGTGGTGCCGCACTGGGCCAAAGGCCTGGATGAGCCCATCCGCGTTCACTATGACGTTGGTCTCGGGCGTGAGTTCACCGCGGAAGAACTGCTCAGCGAAGAACCGCTGGCCGACGACACGCCGTCGGAAAGGCCGGCATGGCGCGTGGTGCGCGCCCGCAACAAGTGGCAGCCGACCGAGGATTGTTCCCGCCATCCCGTGCCGGGCACCTACCCGGTTGTCATCACCGGCGATGCCGACTGGGGCGGCTGGCGCGTGCCGGGCGCGGAGTATGACCTCGATCCCGCCAGGATCGAGGAACAGGCGCGCCTGATCGCCAACGCGCCGCAACTGGCCGCCTTCGCCAGTTCGCTGGTGGACTGGGCGCGCAAGTCGGGCGAGGACATGCCCAACGCGCTGGCAGAACTGGCGCATCAGGCACAGGACATCCTTTCCGAAGTCAAGCGGACAGCCTAGGCCGGGCGCGCCGATTTGGCGGATGCCTTGCCGGGCCAGGCAGGCTATATCAGGCGGGCAATATAAAACCGCCCTTCAGCCGAGCCGTCCGTCCATGCGTACAGAAGAACCGCGCGCCATCCATCTCGCCGATTACCGGGCGCCGGAATTCCGCATCACCACGATCCATCTCGATTTCGCGCTGGACCCGGAAGCCACGCGCGTGGCGGCGCGGCTGGCGATCGAACGCCGCCACGGGACGGGGCCGCTGGTGCTGCATGGCGAGAATCAGAAACTCGTGTCCGTGACGCTGGACGGACGCGTGCTGGAGGAAGACGAATATCTGCTGGACGACAAGAGCCTGACCCTTCCCAGGCCGCCGGACAAGCTGACGCTGGAGATCGTCAGCGAAATCGCCCCGGCGTCGAACACGGCGCTGGAAGGGCTGTATCAGTCCGGCGGCATCTTCTGCACCCAGTGCGAGCCCGAGGGCTTCCGCCGCATCACCTATTTCCTGGACCGGCCCGACAATCTTTCGGTCTTCACCGTGCGCATCGAGGCGGACGAGGCGCAGTATCCGGTGCTGCTGTCCAACGGCAACCGGATCAAGGCCGGGCGGCTGCCGGGCGGGCGGCATTTCGCGGTCTGGCACGACCCCTTCCCCAAGCCGTCCTATCTCTTCGCGCTGGTGGCGGGCGACCTGGGCAGCATCCACGATCGCTTCACCACCATGTCCGGGCGCGCCGTGGAACTGGCCATCTATGTCGAGCACGGCAACGAGCCCCGCGCCACCTATGCGATGGGCGCGCTCAAGCGGGCGATGAAATGGGACGAGGACACCTACGGCCGCGAATACGATCTCGACATCTTCATGATCGTGGCGGTCAGCGCCTTCAACATGGGCGCGATGGAGAACAAGGGCCTCAACATCTTCAACGACAAGGTGCTGCTGGCCAGCCCCGAGACCGCCACCGACGACGACTATGCCCGCATCGAGAGCGTGGTGGCCCACGAATATTTCCACAATTGGACCGGCGACCGCATCACCTGCCGCGACTGGTTCCAGCTTTCGCTGAAAGAAGGGCTCACGGTCTTCCGCGACCAGACATTTTCGGGCGACATGCGCAGCCACGGCGTGCAGCGCATCCAGGAGGTGCGCGCGCTGCGGGCGCGGCAGTTCCCGGAGGATGCCGGTCCCCTGGCCCATCCGGTGCAGCCGCAGAGCTATATCGAGATCAACAACTTCTACACCGCCACGGTCTACGACAAGGGAGCCGAGGTGATCGGCATGCTGCGCACGCTGGTGGGGCCGGAAGGTTACCGCAAGGCCACCGACCTCTACTTCGAGCGGCATGACGGCCAGGCCGCCACCGTCGAGGACTGGGTGAAATGTTTCGAGGACACCTCGGGCCGCGACCTGGGCCAGTTCCGCCTGTGGTACCGCCAGGCGGGCACACCGGTGGTGGAGGCGCGCGGCGCCTATGATCCGGCGCTGCGGACCTACACGCTCGAACTGACCCAGTCGCTCGCCGCCACGCCCGGCCAGCCCGAGAAGAAGCCCATGCACATCCCCGTGCGCGTGGGCCTGACGGGCCAGTCCGGCGCGGCCCTGCCCCTGACGCTGGAGGGCGAGAACCGGCAGGGTCCCGAAACCGGCGTGCTGGAGATGACGGACCGCGCCCACCGCTTCGTCTTCGTCGGCGTGGAGGAGGAACCGCTGCTGTCGCTGGGGCGCGATTTTTCCGCGCCCGTGATCTTCCATGCGCCGCTCAGCCGCCATGACCGCGCGGTCCTGATGGGGCGCGACGGCGACGCCTTCAACCGCTGGGAATCGGGACAGATCCTGGCCGCCGAGATCATGCTGGATTCGCCCGGCGGGGCCGGCAGCGACTATATCGCCGCCATCGGCGATGTGCTGGCGCAGGCGCAGGAAGATCCCGCCTTTGCCGCCCAGATGCTGATGCCGCCGACCGAAACGGAACTGGCGGCGAAGCGCGCGCCCGCCGATCCCGACACCATCCATGCCGCGCGGCTGGCATTGGTGCGCGCGATCGCGCTGGCGCATCGCGACAGGATAGCCCAGCTCTACGAACAGATGCGCGAGGAGGGCGATTTCAGCCCCGATGCAGGCCCGGCAGGCCGGCGCGCGCTGCGCAATGCCTGCCTGCGTTACCTGACCGCCGCCGATGACGAGGCCGCGGCGGGACTGGCCGATGCCCATTATCGCACCGCAACCAGCATGACCGACATGATCGCGGGCCTGGCGGCCCTCACCCGCATGGAAAGCCCGCTGCGCGATGCCGCCTTCACGCATTTCCACGACCGCTTCAAGTCCGATCCGCTGGTGCTGGACAAGTGGATGGGCCTGCAGGCCGGCTCGCCCCTGCCGGAGACGCCCGCCTCGGTGCAGGCGCTGATGCGGCATCCCGCCTTCGACATCCGCAATCCCAACCGGGTGCGCGCCCTGATCGGCGCCTTCAGCGGCAACCACCTGCGCTTCCACAATGCCGACGGCGCGGGCTACCGGCTGGTGGGCCAGGTGGTCCGCACGCTCGATCCGATCAATCCCCAGGTCGCCGCCCGGCTTGCCGGCGCCTTCGAAAGCTGGCGGCGCTACGATCCGGCCCGCCAGGCCCTGATGTGCGCGGAGATCGAGGCGATCCACGGCCTGGCTGGCATTTCTCCCAACCTGTTCGAAGTCACCGGCAAGATGTTGGGCTGATTCCGCTTCGCAGCCGCAAGGGGCGCGCCGGGGATTGCCGGTCCAGCATTCCCGCCTTTCCGCCGCCGGGTTCCACAACAAGCCCCCTCGGCCCGGCGTTCAGCCGTGGTATAGTACCGGCGAGTGAACCGGGAGAGTTGCCATGAGCAATCTGCAAGAGTTTCACCATGCCGAGGAAGCGCAAAACAAGACATCAAGACTTGTCATTGCCATCGCGATTGCGCTCGTGATGGCAGGTTTCGCCATCTATGTGTACGAGTCGGGAATGTGGAATCCCCAGCCGCATCAGGCGGTCGAGGATACCCAGCTTCCCAAGAGCTGATGGGCCGGAAGCGGGCTGGCGCCGGAGCAGTCCACACGGAAAAAGGGCGGGACCGGTGGTCCCGCCCTTCGATTTTGTGGCGATTTCGCCGGTCGCGGATTGTCAGATGACGCCGCGCTTGTGTTCGCCGACGATCACGCGGCCCGGTTCGAACGCCTTCTTGAAGACGTCGAGCGCCTTGCGCGGTTCGGCATCGCCGCACATGAAAACATCGAACGCCGCATAGCCCTTTTCCGGCCAGGTGTGGACGGAGATGTGGCTTTCCGCCAGCACCGCCACGCCCGAGATGCCGCCGCCATCCTCGAACTTGTGGAGATGGATGTGCAGGAGCGTCGCGCCCGCCGCCTGCACGGCGTCGATCAGCGCGGTTTCGATGCGCTCGCGATCATCCAGACCCTTGGCTTCCCACAGGTCGATGATCACGTGGCTGCCCGCATAGGACAGGCCGTTCTTGTTGATGAAGTGATCCTTGTGGTCATCGTTCGAAGGAGCGACGATGACCGGAACGGGCCTCGCAGTTGCGCGGACGCGAGGCGCCCTTGCTTCTTTGTTCGCCGTCACCAGATTGAGTCGAGCCATTTCAAGCACCTACCCGTCTTAGAGTTGACACCTGCGCCTTGGCCTTGTGGGACTTCCGGACGCGCCTAAAGAAGAAAGCGACGGAGGGGGGCAACCCTACGCCGCTTTGTCCCGCTTTTTTTCTCGCGGGGTCGAAATTGCAAATAGGGCTAACTCCCCCCCTATGCAAGAAAAAATTGGTCCCTTGCCGGATTTTTTTGACCCGCGTGACGCCCGCGCCCGCGCCCCGGAGCGCGGCCCGGACGGCTTGCGGACGCCGCGCGGCAGCGATGCACGCGGCGAACAAAGGCCTGTCAAATCGGCGTTAGATGACTTTCCGGCGCGGTAGACAGACCGGCGCGCCGGCCCTATACGGCGGCTTGCCGCTGTCACAATTGCTAAGGAAAGGTTATGGCGAAACACAGCAAGCCGCTGATCTCGGTCAAGGAGAAGCTCCACAAGGGTTACGCCCAGAGCATGGAGGTGACGAAGGTGCTGGCCGACGAGCGCAGCCGCTACCAGCACATCCGCATCTTCGACACCGTCGCCAACGGCCGCGTCATGACGCTGGACGACATCGTGCAGATCACCAGCCGGGACGAAAGCGCCTATGCCGACATGCTCACCCACCTGCCCATGCTGGAGCACGGCAAGGTGGAGCGGGTGATGATCGTGGGCGGCGGCGACCTGTCCATCGCCGACGAGGCGCTCAAGCACAAGGGCGTCAAGGAAGTGGTGCTGGTGGATATCGACGGCCGGGTGATCGAACTCTGCCGCAAGTTCTTCGGCGAAGTGAACGCCAGGGCCTTCAAGGACCGGCGCATGACGGTCGAGGTGGCCGATGCCTTCGAATATCTGGGCCGCAAGTCCAGCCGGAACCGCTTCGACCTGATCATCGCCGACCGTCCCGATCCGGTGGGACCCGGCAAGGCGCTGTTCGGCGAGACCTTCTATGACCGCGTGAAGGGCGCGCTGCGGAAGGGCGGCTATGCCACCTTCCAGACCGGCGTTCCCTTCTATCAGCCCTGGGAGATCACCGAGGCGCTGGAAGAGCTTTCGCAGTTCTTCCCGCGCTCGGGTCTCTACCTGACCGTGGTGCCGACCTATATCGGCGGCTTCATGGCGCTGAGCTGGGCCACCAAGGGCGGCAAGCCGCTGGGCACGCCCGCCGGAATCCGGAAAGCGGCGGCGGCCTATAAGAAGGCGAAACTCAAAACCGACTATTACAATCCGGCCGTTCACGCCGCGGCCTTCGCGCTGCCGGAATGGATCCGGAAGCTGGTGCCTTAACGCGGCGCATCGGGGCGGATCACGCCCGCCAGCGCCGTCTTGGGGATGGTGACGCTCTGCGTGCCGTAGACGTACGGCGCGACCTGATAGGGCGGGAATTCCACCACCAGCGCGTCGGGCAGCCAGGCGAAGACCGCGAAGGATTCGGGTTTCGGCGCGGTGCCGTCCTGGATGAACTGGGTCGCGCCGTCCTTGGACAGGCGGCGGGTGAGTTCGGCCCGCGCCAGCCTGCTGATGCGTTCGAGCGCGGGCGGGCCGGCCACCAGATCGCCCAGCGCCAGTTCACGCCCTTCCGGCAGACGCAGGTTGAAGCTCTGCACCACCGGCAGGCCGTGCGCGCCGCCGGTGAAGACATCGCCCTGGAAAAGCACCGAGAAGATCCTGGGGTCGTTGCGCATCACCTTGTAGGTCAGCGTCACCGAATAGGGCCGCTCGCGGGTTGCATAGGACAGGGTCTTCGCATCGATGCGCGCAAGGCCCAGCGCATAATCGGCCAGCTTGCGGTCGATCGCGGCGCGTCCCGTCCGGGGATAGTGGATGTCGAGGGTGAGCTTACCGCCGTCCCGGCGCACATGACGGTCCGCGACGGCAAGTTGCGCCCCGGCGGGCACGGCCGCCGCCAGGAATGCCGCCGCCGCCAGAACGGCTGCCGCCCCAAAAACCATCGGACCGGATCTTCCCATAAATCCTTCCTCCGCCTGCCGGTTTCGCACGGCCCTGTGGAACCGGGCCTTTTCTTTCGCCGCCGGAATGACCATCTTTCCGGGGCAGATTACCGGAAAAGCTCCTCATGGCATTAATAGGTCCCGGCGGACGTCCCGTCACTTCCGAGCCCGCCCGCAACGCCGCCAACGGCAACAGTCCGCACATCAAGGATTCGGGCCTGGCCACCTTCGCCGCCGACGTGCTGGAGGCCAGCCGCGACGTGCCGGTGATCGTGGATTTCTGGGCGCCCTGGTGCGGCCCCTGCAAGACGCTGGGTCCCTCGCTGGAAGCCGCCGTCGAGGCCGCGAACGGCGCGGTGAAGCTGGTCAAGGTCAACATCGACGAGAATCCCGAGATCGCCCAGCAGTTGCGCATCCAGTCCATTCCCACCGTCTATGCCTTCCGGAACGGCCAGCCGGTGGACGGTTTCATGGGCGCGATTCCCGACAGCCAGGTGAAGAGCTTTGTCGCCCAGCTTGCGGGCGGCGACGGCCACGGCCACGGTCATGGCGGGCCCGAACATACCGCGGAGGTCCTGGCGGTCGCAGACGAGGCGCTGGCGGCAGGCGACATCGCGATGGCCGCTCAGGCTTATGGCCATATCCTGCAGGACGAGCCGGGCCATCCCCTGGCCGTGGCGGGCCTGGCCCGGGCCTATCTGGCGGGCGGCGACATCGAACGGGCGCGCACCACGCTGAGGATGGTGCGTCCGGACGCGGCCCAGGACGAAGCCATCCGCGCCGTGGAGGCCGAACTGAAACTCCGGCTGGCGCCGGCGCCGGAGGAGTCCCAGACCCAGGCCCTTCGCGCGCGTCTGGCGGCCGATCCCAAGGACCATCAGGCGCGTTATGACCTTGCCATGGCGCTGGATGCCGGCGGCGACCGGGAGGGGGCGCTGACCGAGCTTCTGGAGGTGGTGCGGCGCGACCGCAAATGGAACGACGAGGCGGCGCGCAAGCAGCTTGTCACGCTGTTCGAGGCGATGGGCCCGGCCGATCCGCGCACCGTGGATGCGCGGCGCAAACTGTCGGGCCTGCTGTTTTCCTGACGTCCCCTTGCAGGCGTCCCTTCGCAGGATGGTCCGATGCCCAGACATTATCATTCCTTCACCGACCTGCCGGCTTCGCTGCCGCTGTTTCCCCTGACCGGCGTGGTGCTGCTGCCGCGCGGCGCGCTGCCGCTCAACATCTTCGAGCCGCGCTATCTGGAAATGGTGGATCACGCGATGGCGGGCGGACGGCTGATCGGGATGATCCAGCCGACCGAAAGCGAGGAGACGGTGCTGAAGCCGAAACTCTCTCACGTCGGCTGCGCGGGGAAGATCGTGGCCTTCCGCGAGACGGAAGACAATCGCTACCTGATCACGCTGCTGGGCATCTGCCGTTTCCGCCTGACGGGCGAGACGGACGGCGGCACGCCCTGGCGCGCCGGCCTGTGCGATTTCGCGCCGTTCGCCGCGGACCTGGCCCAGACCGAGGATGAAGGCTTCCCGCGCGACCGGCTGCTGGCGGCGCTCAAGACCTATCTCGCCAGCCGCGACCTCAAGGCCGACTGGAAGAGCGTGATGACCGCCCCCGGCGAAGCGTTGATCAATGCGCTCGCCATGATGTGCCCCTTCGATCCGGCCGAGAAGCAGGCGCTTCTGGAAGCACAGACCTTCCAGGACCGCGCATCGACGCTGATGGCGCTGCTGGAAATGAGCGGCGATGCGGGCCCCACCACGCTGAACTGAGAGGCCGGAGATGGAAACGGACCCCAAGCTTCTGGAGATCCTGGTCTGCCCGCTGACCAAGACCACGCTGGTCTATGACCGGACCCGGCAGGAACTGGTCAGCAGGGCCGCGGGCCTTGCCTATCCCATCCGCGGCGGCGTGCCGATCATGCTGCCGGGCGAAGCGCGCGAACTGGCCGATGAAGAGCGGCTTTGATGCGAGCGGCGTGATGCAGGCTTCCTGGCCGACCGAGATCCGTCTCAATCCGGCGCGCGACGTGCTGACGGTCGCGTTCGAGAATGGCGAACGCTTCGCGCTGCGCGCCGAATATCTGCGCGTGGAATCGCCCAGCGCGGAGGTGCGCGGTCACGGCGGCCCGAAGAAGATCGTCCTCGGCAAGGAGCAGGTGAAGATCGAAGCGCTGGAGCCGGTGGGCAACTATGCCGTCCGCATCGGCTTCGACGACGGCCATGACAGCGGGCTCTACAGTTGGGATTATCTTTGCCGGCTGGGCCGCGAGGAGGCGCGCATCTGGGGCGAATATCTCGCGGCGAAGGACGGGGCGGGCGTGAAACCCGCCGCGAACCCCTAGCCTGCGTCCGGTTCCCGCAGCGCCCCGATCCCGCCCAGCAGGAGAGACGTGGCGAAACGGCTGAGATCTTCCGCGTCCCCCTCGCCCTGCACCTGGCCCGCCAGTTCGAAGGCAATTCCGGTCAGCGCCGCGGTCAGGCGGCCTGGATCCAGCGCGGGAAGAAGGCCGCGGGCGATGGCGTCTTCTATGTCCTCGCGCAACTCCGCGAAGCCCGCGAGCACTTCCGGCGAATCCATCCGGAAGCGCCCGGCGTCCGCGGGCGCAGGCCCGCCGCGCGTCTGCGCCACGAAGCCGAAGAATATCCGGAAGCCGGCCGCCAGGAATTCCTCGGCGCTGGACGCGTTCCTGCGGGCGGCGCGCAGGCTGGGCCGGATCGCCAGCGCCGCCTCGTCGCGCAGCGCCTGATACACATCCTCTTTCGACTTGAAGTAGTTGTAGAAGGTTCCCGCGGCCAGCGGCGTGGCGCGGATGATGTCGCGCACGGTCACGGCCGCAAAGCCCATCTCGGCGAAGACCCGCCGGCCTGCCGCCAATATGGTTTCGCGGTTCTGGATTTTGGTCAGTTCGCGGCGGCTGGTCCTGGCATCCATCGGTCACTCCGATGGAACTTTAACCGATCGTGACAAACCGTCAACTTTCAGTGCCGACCGCGGACGCGACATCGGCAAAGCCGTCGCGCGCCAGCAGGGCCAGCAGATCGCGCTTGATGCGGTCCACCAGTCCCGGCCCCTGATAGACCAGCGCCGTATAGAGCTGCACCAGCGAAGCCCCGGCGCGGATGCGGGCGTAGGCATCCGCCCCCGACGCGATGCCGCCCGCGCCGACCAGCGTCACCCTGCCCTTCAGCCGGATGTGCATGTTCCGCAGCACGCCCAGCGCCATCTCGCGCAGCGGCGCACCGGAAAGGCCGCCCGCTTCGCCCGCATGGCGCGACCGGAGCGCCGGACGGGCGATGGTGGTGTTGGAGACGATCAGTCCTTCGATTCCGCTGGCGCGGACCACATCGGCGATCTCGTCCAGCGCCGCCAGGTCGAGATCGGGCGCGATCTTCAGCAGGATCGGCCTGTGGACGCCTTTCGTCCGCGCCTCGGTCAGCCGCGCCAGCAGCCTCGCCAGTTCCTCGCGGTTCTGAAGGCCCCGCAGGCCCGGCGTGTTGGGCGAAGAGACATTCACCGTCACATAGTCGGCCAGCGGAGCAAGCTTGGCGAAGCCCAGCGCATAATCGGCGATCCGGTCGGCCGAATCCTTGTTGGCGCCGATATTGATACCCACGACGCCCCGGCCGCGCCGGGCCTTGAGGTTGCGCGCGGCCGCCGCCATGCCTTCGTTGTTGAAGCCCATGCGGTTGATGACTGCGCGATCCTCGCCCAGGCGGAACAGGCGCGGCCGCGGATTGCCGGGCTGCGGCCGCGGCGTGACCGTGCCGCACTCGACGAATCCGAAGCCGAAACGGCGCATGGCGTCGGGAATTTGCGCATTCTTGTCGAAGCCGGCAGCCAGGCCCACCGGATTGGGGAAATCGAGCCCGAAGGCGCTGACCGCCAGGCGCGGGTCGTCGGCCGGCGGCTCCGGCAGCAGCGGCGCCAGCGCCCCCGCCAGCCGCACTGTCACAAGATGGGCGGTTTCGGCGGGCAATCCCCGCAGCATGCGGGCACCCAGATCAACGACGGACAAGCCCATTCCTCCCTTCTGCGTGTATCGCCCCGTGAATACCCTCTGGACGGGCACCCTGACCTCTTTTATATTAGGAATAATAGCCGTAAAATCCGGTTTGATTCCTAGACTTCAATGCTGACCCATTCCCAGATCTGGCGCGCCATCGACGCCCTCGCCACCCGACACGGCATGTCGCCTTCCGGGCTGGCCAAGCTCGCCGGCCTGGATCCGACCACCTTTAACAAAAGCAAGCGCGGCGTCGCCAATGGAAAGCTGCGCTGGCCATCGACCGAAAGCCTGGCCAAGGTGCTGGCTGCGACCGGCGCCACGCTGGAGGATTTCGTGGCGCTGGTGGGGGAGAGCGCAAGCCGCTCGCCGCGCCTGCGCATGGTGCCCCTGATCGGCATGGCCCAGGCAGGCGCCGCTGGCTATTTCGACGATGCCGGATTTCCGGCAGGCTCCGGCTGGGAAGACATCGCCTTTCCCGAAATCGCCGACGAGCATTGTTACGCGCTGGAGATCACCGGCGATTCCATGCTGCCGGTCTATCGCGACGGCGACCGTATCGTGGTGTCGCCGTCGGGATCGCTGAGGCGCGGCGACCGCGTGGTGGTCAAGACCCATGCCGGCGAAGTGATGGCCAAGCAGCTTGGCCGCATGACGGCACAGCGGATCGAACTGAGGAGCTTCAATCCCGCCTTCGAAGACCGCAGCTTCGCGCTGAGCGAGATCGCCTTCGTGCACCGCATCATCTGGGCGAGCCAGTAGCGGTCCCGCCAATCACGCCCGCCAACGGTGTCCCCGGTCAATAGCTGCTGGGCTGGGGCGGCGTGCCCCCCGGTTTGTTGACGGCGGACCTGAATGTCCAGCGATAGGCGGGTTTCTTCCCGCTCTTCCACAATGCCAGCAGCGATGTCTCAAGCGCCGCCCGGTCCGCGAAAGTGCAGTCGCCGGACTTGTCCGCCACGGTGCCGGAAGCGGCGGCGGCCTTTGCGTCCTTCTCGCAGTCGGGGCGGATTTCCCGCGCGCCGCCCCTGCCCGTCAGCACAAGCAGGCCGTGATAGCGCAGCGATTCGTCGGCGGCCGGATGGTCCAGCGCGGCCGCTTCGTAAACCAGCACGCGCGACGGCGCGCCGGGCAGCGGAAAGAAGGCCAGGTCGAACCCCTGCCCGAAATCCTGGCCGCGATCCGTCTGCGTCAGGCGATAGCGTCCGCCCGCGATCTTCGCCAGCGTGTAGCGCACCGGCTTCCTGTCGGGACCGGTTTCGACGACGGCGCCCTCATCGAACGGCATCAGCGGCTGCACGCCACGATAGGGACGCGAGCGCGTCTGCCAGCAGCCTGCGACCAGCACAAGGCATATCGCAAGTGACAAAAGATGAACCAGCTTGCGCAAAACCGACTCGGCTCCTAGTCCGGAAAGCCCTGATACTTCCGCACCCGGTTTTCAAACGCATCCCGCGGGCCCCGGTTCAATAGGCCAAGCAGTTCGTTGGCGCGGTCCTGGATGCGCTGCTCGTAGGCCGTCGCCGGCCGGGCCGCAAGGCTCGCGCGCAGTTCCGCCGCGATCCGGCCGCGAAATCTGTCCGCATCATAGCCGGCCAGCGACAGCGCGATCTGGTAGCGCACCGCGACATTGGCCGGCGCCAGGCCGACGGCCTGATCGAACAGCGTCAGGGCCTTCTCTTCCGTGGCGCCATAGAGCAACCGCGCCAGGTAATGGCCCCCGCCCCGCACCACCTCGATGTTCCAGCCGCCCAGCGCGGAGACGGCATAGGCATTGCGCGGCTCGTCATGCACCGCCGCTTCCAGGGCCCTTTGGGACTGGCCCGGCGCATCGGCAAGCCGCGCCCGCACCGTGCCGGTCAGCCGCGCCTGATATCCCAGCGCCACCGCCAGCCAGACCTGGGCGAAGGCGTGATGCGGATCGATCGCGATGGCCTGGCGCGCCAGGGTTTCGGCGCGCTTGAGGCAGGGCATGCAGGGCTGGTCGCGCAGCACTTCATCGGCCAGCACGGCGCGCGCCGCGATGGCAAGGCCGGGCGCGGTATGGGCCGCCTCGCCCGCGCGCGCCGCCTGCTCATAATCGCCGGCGGCATAGAGGCCGAAGATGTCGTCCGCCGCGGTTGCGGGAGACGCCAGCAGGACCAGCGCCAGCAGCGCCGCCTTGGGCACGCCGCCCCTCATTTCACCAGTTCGGCGGGCTTCGTGAAATCACCGTTGAGGGCGCTGCGGATCATCGCCGCCGTCTTCGCGCAGCCGAACAGCGCGGCAAAGGAGCCGAACCGCGGCCCCTGGGTCTGGCCCAGCAACACCTCGTAAAGCGCCGCGAACCAGGCGCGCAGGGGATCGAAGCCGTGCGCCTTGCCCACCTCATACACCACATTCTGCACCGCCGCGCCGTCACGCTCCTCGCCCAGCGCCTCCAGCCGCGCCGCCAAATCTTCCAGCGCCGCGCGCTCGCGCGCATCGGGCGCGCGATAGACCTTCGACGGCTTCACGAAGTCCTCGTAATAGCGCAGCGCGAAACCCACCAGCTTCTCCAGCCCCGGATTGGCCTCCGGCGATGCACCCGGCGCATAGGCGCGGATGAAGCCCCACAGCACGTCGCGGTTGTGCGCGTTGGAAGCCGACACCAGGTTGAGCAGCAGCGCGAAGCTGACCGGATAGCGTTCGTCCGGCACCTTGCCGGCATGGATGTGCCAGACCGGGTTTTCCAGCCGCTGTTCCTCGGTGGTGCCGTTGGAATGATAGGAATCCAGATAGGCGATATAGTCGTCCACCGCCTTGGGGATCACGTCGAAATAAAGCCGCTTGGCGGCGCGCGGCTTCTGGAACATGAACAGCGCCAGGCTTTCCGGCGGACCATAGGAAAGCCATTCCTCGATGGTGATGCCGTTGCCCCTGGACTTCGAGATCTTCTGGCCCTTCTCGTCCAGGAACAGCTCGAACATGTACTGTTCCGGCGGGGTGCCGCCCGCGATGCGGCAGATCGCATCGTACAGCGTGGCCGAGGTGAGATGGTCCTTGCCGTACATCTCATAGTCCACGCCCAGCGCCGCCCAGCGCATGCCCATGTCGGGCTTCCATTGCAGCTTGCAGTGCCCGCCCGTCACCGGCACGGTTTCCAGGCTGCCGTCTTCCTCCACATAAGTGATGGTGCCCCTGGTCACGTCGCGGTCCACCACCTTGGCCAGCAGCACCTTGCCGGAGCGGGGCGAGATGGGAAGGAAAGGCGAATAGGTCTGCTGCCGCTCCTCGCCCAGGGTGGGCAGCATCACCGCCATCACCTTGTCGTAACTGGCCAGGATCCGCAGCAGCGCCTCGTCGAAGCGGCCCGATTTATAGGTTGCGGTCGAGGAATAGAATTCGTAGCGGAAGCCGAAATGGTCCAGGAACGCACGCAGCCGCGCGTTCATGTGGTGGCCGAAACTTTCATGCGTGCCGAAGGGATCGGGGATCGACGTCAGCGGCTTGCCCAGATTCGCCGCCAGCATCTCCGGCTGGGGCAGGTTGTCGGGCACCTTGCGCAAGCCGTCCATGTCGTCGGAGAAGGCGATCAGGCGCGTGGGGATGTCCGAGATCGTCTCGAAGGCGTGGCGCACCCAGCTGGTGCGGGCAACCTCGCCGAAAGTGCCGATATGGGGCAGGCCCGACGGCCCATAGCCGGTCTCGAACAAGACCGATTCCACCTTTTCGCCCCGGGCCTTGCGCGCCTCAACCCGCGCGCGCAGGCGCCGGGCCTCTTCGAAGGGCCAGGCTTTGGCGGCAAGTGCCTGTTCGGCCATACTTTTCACGTGGGATGCCACTTTGCGTAAATGCGGGATTAAACGTTTCGAAAGGGCGCGAAAGCTAAGCTGCGGCAAGGATTTGCGCAATGTCCGAGCATTTTGTCTCGCAGGAAAAAAACGCGGAGGCCGTCTTTGCCGGCCGCATCGATATCCTGTACGCGCTCGGCCGTCATTACCTGTCCCTGCCCTTCGCCGTGCTCTGCGTGCCCGTCACGCTGATCGCGGGCCAGCCGCCCAGCATATTGCCCGTCATTCCCCTGACGCTGCAGATCGCGGTGGTGATCGCCGCGGAGCAGCTCACCACGGCCTACAAGAACCGCCCGAAGGACAGCGATCCGCACTATTGGGCGCGGCGCTATACGTTCGTATCCGGGATCTCCGGCGCGACCTGGGGCGTGGCCACGCTGTTCTGGTTCGTATGGGGCTCCTTCCCCGCCCAGGCCTATCTGGCGCTGGCCTTCCTGGGCATGACGGCGACGGAATTCATCGCGCGCTCCGCGCACCGGCCCGCCTATGTCACCCACACGCTGTTCGCGCTCGGCCCGCTGGTCGCGCTGCTGCTGATCCAGGGCGGACTCTATCCCACCTTCGCCGCCATCCTGGTGGCCATCTTCGCCGCGGTGCTGACCAGCTATTGCCACGGCATGGCGCGGCTGCTGGACGAAAGCATCTTCCTGCGCAACGAGAACGGCGAGCTGGTGATCAAGCTTCAGCGCGAGAAACGCGAGGCCCTGCTGGCGCGCGACGCCGCCCAGGCCTGCGCGCTGGCCAAGTCGGCCTTCATCGCCAACATCAGCCACGAACTGCGCACGCCGCTGAACGCGCTTCTGGGCATGGCGCAGCTTCTGGACCGCGCCGAACTGCCCAGACAGCAGGGCGACCATGTCAAGGTGATGCTGCAGGCGGGTCAGGGACTGCAGACCCTGATCGACGACGTGATCGCGCTGACCCGTGACGATACGGGCCAGCTTTCGGACGAGGACTGCGATCCGGTGCAGGCCGCGCGCGCGGTGGCGCGCCTGTTGCAGCCGCGCGCCTGGGAGAAGCGGCTGCACCTGACGCTGAGCGCCGCGGGCGGCCTGCCGCGCGTCGCCGCAGACCCGCGCAAGGTGCGCCAGGTGCTGCTCAAGCTGGCGGACAACGCGCTGAAATTCACCGAGCGCGGACTGGTGGACATCCGCCTGGAACGCGACGAGGGCGCGCATGGCGTGCGCTTCACGATCTCCGATACCGGCCATGGCGTGGCGCCCGAGGTTTCCCACCTGCTGTTCAGCCCCTTCTCGCCGGGCGATTCCTCCTATGCCCGCAAGGAACAGGGCGCGGGCCTGGGGCTGGCCGTCGCCAAACGCGTGGTCGAGCAGGCCGGCGGGACCATCGGTTTCGAAAGCACGCCCGGCGAAGGCTCGCGCTTCTTCTTCACCCTTCCGGTGTCGGGCGTGACGCATGTGGAAAGCGCGCGCGATGACGCCGACGGTCATGCGCCGCCTTCCGGCCTGTCGCTGCTGCTTTTCCTGCGCGCGCCCGCCGTTTCCGCCGCGGTCGCCCGCCTTCTGGAGCCGTTCGGCAACCGCATCACCCACGCCGCCGGCATGGCCGAAGCGGTGGAGCGCGCGGGGCGGGACTCGTTCGACGCCATCATCGCGGGCGCGGGCGATGCCGACATGCTGGCCGCTGCGCCGGGCGTGAAGGCGCCGCTGGTGGCGGTGCTGCTGCGCGGCGACCACGCGCCCGCCGCCACTGACATCGTGCTGCGCTGGCCGGTGGAGGCCGACCAGCTCTATCAGGCGCTGGACGAGATCTGCGAGCCGCCGGCGGATGGCGCAAAGCCCTCTGCCGTGCGCGCGGCCATCGACCCCGTGGTCTTCAGCACGCTGGAGAAATCGGTGGGCACGGACGCGCTGATCGAAATCCTGCAATGCTATGTGGCGAACGCCGAACAGCTCACCGGTGCGCTGTCCGAAGCCTGTGGCGCCCAGAAATGGGATGACGCGGCGCGCCTGGCGCAGGACATCGTCGGCGCCGCCGGTGGCCTCGGACTGTCGGCGGTCACCCAGGCCGCACGCGATTTTGCCCGGGCGGCGCGCGAAGGCGAAACCCCGCACGGCCTGCGCAATGCCGCCCAGCTGCTGGTCGGCGAACATGTCCGGGCGCGGCAGGCGCTGGTCCATCTTTATCCCGAAGTGGCCTGATCCTGAGGTGGCTTGAGGCCCCGCCGGCGATCATTTGACACCATCGGCGCGCGCCGCATTATCGCGCGCGGATGGATGTCCTTTCTTCCCTGATCGCCCTTGTTCCCGCTGCGCCCGGCGCCGCGGTCGCGCGCGCCGACGGCGCGGCCGAGCGCATCGGCCTGCACGATGCGCGCCCGCTGCTGGAAGGCGGCGACGTGCTGGTGGCCCATGCCGCCTTCACCGCCGGCCGGCTGGGCGCGAAGGCGGGGCCGCCGCCTTTCGATGTGCTGGAGCTGTTCGCCTTCGTGCGGCCGGGCCGGCCTTTCGTGCCCAGCGCGCTGGGCATGGCGCGTGCGCTGGGCCTTTCCGCGCCGCATGTGCCGGAGGATTCGGCCAGGTCGCTGCATGCGATCGCGCGCGCCCTTCTGGACGAAGTCGCGGACTGGCCGCAGGACGCCCGCGCGGCGGTCGCCCCGCTTGTGGGCACGCTGGAGCGCGCGGGCTGGCGCTGGGCATCGCCGCTGAAGGCAATCGTGGGCGAGGTTCCGCACGGCTCGCCCATTGCGGGGCTGGAGGCCTGGCGCGGCCTGCCCCAGTGGGAAGACCAGGCGCCCGCCGGCCAGCCGGGCGCGCAGGCCGTGGACCCTGCCGAGGCGCGCGCGCGCCTGGCGATGATGGTGACGGCGGTGCGCCCCGAGCAGGCGGCCTACAGCGATGCGGCGGCCTATGCCTTCGGGCCGCGCGAGCAGGCCGGCGCGCCGCGCATCGCGCTGGTGGAGGCCGGCACCGGCACCGGCAAGACGCTGGGCTATCTGGCGCCCGCCAGCGTCTGGGCCGAGAAGAACGGCCCTGGACTGTGGATCAGCACCTATACCCGCAACCTGCAGCGCCAGATCGTGCAGGAGATCGCCCGCCTCTGGCCCGATCCCGTGGAGCGCGCGGAAAAGGCCGTGGTGCGCAAGGGCCGCGAGAATTACCTCTGCCTTCTCAATTTCGAAGAGGCGGCCAAGCGCACCGCGCTTGCGCCCGGCCCGCGCAGCGTCGCGCTGGCGCTGATCGCCCGGTGGATCGGTTCGGGCACCGACGGCGACTTGTCGGGCGCGGGCTTCCCCGCCTTCCTGGCGTCGTACATGCCGCTTTCCGCCGTCACCGACCGGCGGGGCGAATGCATCTATGCGGCCTGTCCGCACTATCGCGCCTGCTTCATCGAGCGCGCAATCCGCAGGGCGCGCCATGCCAGCATCGTGGTGGCCAATCACGCGCTGGTGATCGCCCAGTCGGCGCAGGACTGGCTGGCGACCGACCAGACCAGCGACACGCCGCCCGAAAATGAATCCGGACGGCGGCTGCGGTATGTGTTCGACGAAGGCCATCACCTGTTCGATGCGGCGGATTCGGGATTCTCGGCCATGCTGTCGGGGCGCGAGATGGCCGAGCTTCGCCGCTGGATCCGAGGACCGGAAGGGCGCGCGCGCAGCCGGATGCGCGGCCTGGAGGAGCGGCTGAAAGACCTGATCGCCGACGACGAGACGGCGCAGCGCGCGCTGGAAGATGCGGTTGCGGCGGCCTCGGCGCTGGCGGGCGAAGGCTGGACGCAGCGCCTGGGCGGCAATCCGCGCGGGCCGGGCGAGATGTTCCTGACCGCGGCTTACGCGCATGTGCGCGCCCGCAGCGCCGAGGCCGATGCCTTCTATACGCTGGAGGCCGAACCCCATCCTGCGGGCGATGACATGCTGGCGGCCGCGCGCGCGCTGGCGCGCGGGCTCGCCCGCATCGCAGAGCCGCTGGCGGCGCTGGCGCGGCTGTTGCGCAAGAAGATGAACGACAAGGCGGCCGACCTGGAGCCTTATACGAAAGCGCGGCTCTATGCGGCGGCGCGCGGCGTGGACCGGCGGGCCGGGCTGATCCTGCCCGCCTGGATCCGGATGCTGGAGTCGCTGGATACCGGCGAGATCATGGAAGAATTCGTCGACTGGTTCGAGGTCGTCCGCGAGGATGGGCGCGACGTGGATGTGGGGCTGAGGCGCCACTGGATCGATCCCACCGTGCCGCTGGCCTCGGAAGTGCTGGAGCCGGCGCACGGCGCGCTGATCACGTCCGCGACGCTGCGCGATTGCGGCGGCGATACGGACGATCACTGGGCCAATGCCGAAGTGCGCACCGGCGTCGCCCATCTGGCCCAGCCCGCGCGGCGCGCCCATTTCGGCTCGCCTTTCCGTTACCAGGACCAGTCGCGCATCTTCGTCGTGAAGGATGTGCCCCGGCGCGAGGCCGATGCGCTGGCCGCCGCCTATCGCGAACTCTTCCTGGCATCGGACGGCGGCGCACTGGGCCTGTTCACCGCCGTGCGCGCGCTGCGCGAGACGGCCGCGCGCATCGCCGCGCCGCTGTCCGAAGCCGGGCTCGCGCTTTATGCCCAGCATATCGACCGGCTGGATACCGGCGCGCTGGTGGACCTGTTCCGGGCCGAGGAGAACGCCAGCCTGCTCGGCACCGATGCCCTGCGCGACGGCGTGGACGTGCCGGGGCGCTCGCTGAGGCTGGTGGTGTTCGACAAGGTGCCCTGGCCCAAGCCGACCATCCTGCACAAGGCGCGGCGCGCGCGATTCGGCAAGGGCTATGACGACCTGATCACGCGCTTCCGCCTCAAGCAGGCTTTCGGGCGGCTGATCCGGGGCCCGGAGGACCGGGGATGCTTTGTGATCCTCGAAGGCGCCACCCCCAGCCGCCTGCTGACGGCATTTCCGGAGGCGGTCCCGGTCAAACGGTGCGGACTGGCCGAGGCGATTGGGGATATCCGGGCCTTCCTGGGCACCGGAACCGTGACCCATGCCCCCGGCGCCCTTATAAACGGCTGATGGCCGCGACCCTGGAAAACCTCACGCCCGCAGACGAAAGCTATGGCCGGTTTTCGACGGGCATCCTGCCCAGCCATGTGCTGAAACGGCTGCTGGACCAGGGCCGCGAGATCACGGCCTCCGAACCCTTCGCGCCCGGCCAGATCCAGCCCGCCAGCCTCGACCTCCGGCTGGGACCGGTCGCCTATCGCGTGCGCGCCAGCTTCCTGCCCGGCCCCGCCGCGACGGTGGAAGAACGGCTGCAATCGGTGTTCATGCACGAGGTGGACCTGACCGACGGCGCGGTGCTGGAGTCGGGCTGCGTCTATATCGTGCCGCTGCTGGAGCGGGCCAACTTCTCCGCCCGCGTCTCGGGCGGCGCCAATCCCAAAAGCTCGACGGGCCGCATCGATGTCTTCACGCGGCTGATCACCGATCGCGCGCCGTCCTTCGACCGGGTCGAGGCGGGCTATCGCGGACCGCTGTATGCCGAGATATGTCCGCAGACCTTTCCGGTCCTGGTGCGGAAAGGCTCGCGCCTCAACCAGCTGCGCATCCGCCACGGCTCGCCCCAGTCCAGCGATACGGCGCTGCGCCGCCTGCACGAGCAGGTGCCGCTGGTGGATGGCGAGCCGAACATCGACAACGGCCTGGCGCTTTCCATCGACCTTAAAGGCAGCGCCGACGCAGGCCGGCGGATCGGTTTCCGCGCCAAGAAGCACACGGGCCTGATCGACGTGGACAAGGTGGGCGCTCTGGACCCGCAGGATTATTGGGAGCCGATCGAAGCCAATATGCGCGGCGACATGGTGCTGGACCCGGACGAGTTCTACATCCTGGTGTCGCGCGAGCGCGTGGCGATTCCCCCGGACCATGCCGCCGAGATGGTTCCCTTCAATCCGCTGGTGGGGGAGTTCCGCGTGCACTATGCGGGGTTCTTCGATCCCGGTTTCGGCTATGAGCCCGGCCGGCCGCCGTCAGCCCGCGGTGTGCTGGAGGTGCGCTCGCGCGAAGTTCCCTTCATCCTGGAACACGGCCAGATCATCGGGCGGCTGGTGTTCGAACGGCTGACCGATCCCCCGCCGCAGGGGTATGGCGAAGGACTCGGTTCCAACTATCAGCGCCAGGGCCTGAAGCTGTCCAAGCATTTCAGGCCGTACGGCGTCCCGGCTTGACACTGGCAACCATAACAATTGTTGCGAAAAGTACACATCACCCGCGCAAAGCACGGGGCAGCATTGCAAAACCATTGCGCCGAAGTGGTTCTAAGGCACAGTTAAGGCGCTGCAGATGGACGGTTTGGGGAAACCCTGCAGCGCTTGGATCCGGAAAATGGGGGCCGGATCCGGATGTCCTTATTGAAGGGGGCAGAGTGAGGCGGCTACGGCGCGAAAGCAGCCGGCCGCCTCATGTTTTTGGTGCCCCTGCCGCATGACGATTCTTGTCACCCGCCGCATGACCCTTCTACCCCAGGTTGCGGGCGATGCGCCGGCCCTGTTCGACATCCTGGGCGATCCGCTGGCGATGCGGTTCTGGAACCATGCCGCGATCACGCGTCTGGCGATGGTGGAAGAACTGATACGCGAACAACAGGCGGCCATGGCGAACGGTGTTTGCCGCTACTGGACAGTGTTCGAGAAGGGCGACGCCATCGGCAGCGTGGACCTCAGCATGATCGAGGGGCGCACGGCGGAGCTGGGCTTCGTCTTGCGTCCCGACCGCTGGGGCCAGGGCCTGGCCACGGAAGCCGCCGCTGCCGTGGTCGCGCACGGATGGGGCGTCTTGAATCTTGTGCGGCTGGCGGCGGCGGTCCAAAGCGGCAATGCCGCCGCGGCGCGGGTTCTGGAGAAGACCGGATTCCGGCTGGCCGAAAGGCACAGCCAGGTGCTGCTGCCCGGCGGCATCCGGCGGGATTGCGCCTTTTACCTGCTGGAACGCTGACGCCTCCGGCGCGTCCCGCTGTCAAGCGGGGAAAGCCGTGGCTAGACTGACCGGGGCGCCGGAAACACAAACAGGCCTTTGGGGGAAGCATGAACCTGCCGATCAAGCGCGCCGTCGAGCGCATACCCGGCGGCATGGTGATCGTGCCGCTGACGGCAGGCGCCCTGATCGCCACCTTCGCCCCCGGCACAGGCGCCTTCTTCGGCTCGTTCACCGGCGCGCTGTTCACCGGCGCGCTGCCGATCCTGGCGGTGTTCTATGTCTGCATGGGCGCCACCATTCCGTTCGACACCCTGCCGCAGGTGGCGGGCAAGGGCGGCGTGCTGCTGGCCGCGAAGGTCGGCATGGGCGCCGCCGCGGCGCTTGTGCTGGGTCATTTCCTGGGCGTAGAGCCGATCAGGGCTGGATGGTTCGCGGGCCTTTCGACGCTGGCGGTGGTGGCCGCCATCAACGACACCAACGGCGGGCTTTATATGGCGCTGATGGGCCGCTATGGCACGCCGCAGGAGATGGGCGCCTATTCGGTGATGTCGCTGGAATCCGGGCCCTTCATCACCATGATGACGCTGGGAGGGCTGCTGGCCTTTCCCTGGCAGACTCTGCTGGGCGCAATCCTGCCGCTGATGGCGGGCGTGGTGCTGGGCAACCTGGACCGCGAGATGCGCGATTTCCTGGGCAAGGCCGCGCCCGCGCTGATTCCCTTCTTCGCCTTCGCCATCGGCTCCTCGCTGGACCTGTCGCTGGTGTGGCGGGCGGGCCTTCTGGGACTGGCATTGGGCTTCGCGGTGCTGGCGGTGTCGTGCGCCGTGATGTTCCTGGCCGACCGGGTGAGCGGCGGCAAGGGCATCGCGGGCCTGGCCGCGGCGGCCACGGCCGGAAACGCCGCCGCGGTGCCGGCGCTGGTCGCGGCCGCCAATCCCGCCTATGCGCCCGCCGCGCCCGCCGCCACGGTGCTGGTCGCCGCCAGCGTGGTGGTGACGATGTTGTGCGTGCCCTTGGTGACGGCGTGGTACGCCAGGAGGATCGGGGTGGACGACAAGTCCCTCCCTGGGCGGGTTTAACCCGCCCATCCAACGTCAGGCCGCGCGATGGATGGGCGGCTTCAAGACTTCGGATAATCCCGCCACAGCCATTCCAGCGCCGAGGGCAGCGTCTGCATCACAACGCGCGGATCGACATGCCGCGCCTCGCGCGCCCAGACGTACTTATAATCATAGCCCTTCTTCGCCAGCGCCGCCGCCATGCGGTTGTTCGCCAGCGGCCAGTTGTGCCAGGTGGATTCGGGATCGTCGAAATGCAGGTCCTTCTCGCCCACCTCCATCCAGATGCGGATAGGCTTCTTCGCCGTCTTGGGGATCAGCGTGGCGTGATACTCCCACCCGCCGCGCGGCGTTTTCGGATCCTGCGGCGAGGCCTGGTTCACGAAGGTGCCCGAATAGGAAAGCACCTTGTGGTAACGCTCCGGGTGGAACCAGGCCATCGTCCAGGCGCAGATCGCGCCCGAGCTGCCGCCCATGGCGGCGCGCCCGTCGGGATTGCTGGTGAAGGTCACACCGTAATTCTTCGACACGGCGGGAAGCAGTTCCTGCTCGACCCAGTTGGAATAGCGGTCGGACAGCGTGTCATATTCCAGCCCGCGCTCGGACCCCTGCGCGTCGCTGCCGCCGCTGTCGGGCGCGATGATCACCATGGCCGGCAGCCGGTGCGCGGCGATCATGTTGTCCAGCACCGGCGCCAGGCGATGGATATAGGAATGTCCGTCCTGCACCACCATGAAAGGCGCGTTGGGCTGCACCTGCTTGGGGATATAGACCCAGACATGGCGCTGATAGGGGCCGGGCCTGGAAAGCTGATCCGCCGGCCAGGCCAGCCGGTTGCCGTAGGCATCGCGCCTGGCAGCCAGCTCGCCTTCGATCCGCACGATGCCGGGGTAGATCTTGCTCTCGTCGGAATAGAGGATGAATTCGCGCACATCGCCCTGCGGCACGGCGGGATTGACGGCCGTTTCCGGCGCATCGGCATAGTCGGGACCGATGATGCCGGTCCGGTCGTTCACCGGGGGCGGCGGGGTGGGGTTCTTGACCAGGTCGCCGCCCGTCTGGGCCAGCGCGGAACTGCCGCCCAAAATCGTGGCGGCCAGAAGAAAAGCCAGTTTCCTGTTGCGCATCGTCAACCCTTTCTTGCGAGGGAATTATGTGCCCAGCGACTGCGCGGCCTCCCTCAGCAGCACAGGCACCGTATGGGAGATGTCCAGCACCACGGCATGCTCGTCCGGCGTGGGCTTTTCGAGTGTGGCGAACTGGCTGTCGAGCAGCGCGGGCGGCATGAAGTGGCCCTTGCGCGCCGCCATGCGCGCCGCGATCAGCTCGCGCGGCCCATCCAGCAGGACGAACTGCACGCGGCCGTTCACCTGCCCGCGCAGGCAATCGCGATAGCTGTGCTTGAGCGCCGAACAGGAAACGACCACGCCGTGACCGGTGACGCGCTCGACTTCCATGCGCTCGCCGATCGCCTTGAGCCATGGCCAGCGATCCTCGTCCGTCAGCGGCATGCCGCTGGCCATCTTCTTCACATTGGCGGCCGGATGCAGGGAATCGCCTTCGACAAAGGGAACGCCCAGCTTCTCGGCCAGGCCGCTGGCAATGGTGGTCTTGCCCGAACCGGCCACGCCCATCACCACGATCAGGGGCTTTTCATTGTCCGTCATGGATGTCCTCAGTCGGGAAGCGCGAAGGCGTAGAGCATATTGCCGGCGGCGATGGCGACATACTGCTTTCCATCCACCGCATAGGAGACGGGCGACGCGGTGATCGGGCTGCCGGTGCGGAAATTCCACAGCGGCTTGCCGTCCCGCATGTCGAGCGCGATGAACTGGCCCTCGGCGGTGGCGGCGAACACCACGCCGCCGCGCGTGGCGATCACCCCGCCCGACAGCGTGCCGCGCGCGACCGGGAACTTCCATTTCGCCGCGCCCGTCGTGGTGTCCAGCGCCATGATGCCCGGCTGCGGCGGCGGCCCGGGCGGCGGGACCACCGTGCCGCGCGCGGTATAGAGCTTGCCGCGCTCGAACACCGCGGGGCCGCTGTTGGCCCAGCCGCGCGAGTCCACATATTGCAGATAGAGCGTCTGGGTTGCGCGGTCATAGGACGGCGCCTGGAAATTGGTGCCGCCCGTGGCCGGCCAGACGACCTTGCCTTCGGGCGTGGCGTCGGTGTCGTGGTCCACGATGGGCCGGCCGTTCTTGTCCCAGCCCTTGACCCAGGTGGCCTTCACGAAGGGCTTGGCCCAGAGGAATTTCCCGTTCTCGCGGTCCAGCACATAGAAGACGCCGTTGCGATCGGCATGAAGCAGCAGCTTGCGCGGCTTGCCGTCGATCACCTGGTCGGCCAGCACCAGATCCTCTTCCGAATCCCAGTCATGGGAATCGTTGGGCGTGAACTGGTAATGCCATTTGATCTTGCCCGTATCGGGATCGAGCGCGAGCACGCTGTCGGTATAGAGATTGTCGCCCTTGCGCACCGTGGGATTGAAGGACGGCGCGGGATTGCCCACGCTCCAGTACAGCGTGTGCAGCTCGGGGTCATAGCTGCCGGTCAGCCAGGTGCCGCCGCCGCCCAGCTTCCAGCTGTCGCCTTCCCAGGTCTTGCCGCCCGGCTCGCCCGGCGCGGCGGTGGTATAGACGCGCCACAGCCGCTTGCCGCTGGCCGGATCATAGGCGTCGAGGAAGCCGCGCAGGCCCATCTCGCCGCCCGAAGACCCCATGATGATCTTGCCGTCCACCGCCAGCGGCGCGCCGGTCAGCGTGAAGCCTTCCAGCGTGTCGGCCAGGCGCACTTCCCACAACTCGCGCCCCGTATGCGCATCGAGCGCGATCAGATTGTCGTCCAGCGTGCCGAAGAAGACGCGCCCGTCCAGCACCGCCACGCCGCGGTTGGACGGATTGATCTGATACGGATTGACCACGTCCTGCTTGCGGTGGAAGTGCCAGAGCTGAAGCCCCGTCCTGGCATCCAGCGCATAGACGTCGCCCGGCGGGCCGGAGACATACATCACCCCGTCCACCACCAGCGGCAGCGCCTCCAGCGGCGACTGGCCCGGCAGCGGCGCGGCCCAGCGCGCCTGCAGCCGCGCCGCATTGGCGGCGGTGATCTGGGTCAGTTCGGTGAAGTGGTGCCCGTCATAGCCGCCCCAGTAGGTGGGATAGTTGTGCGGCTCTGCGCGGCTGTTTGCCAGCCGCCGATAGGTCAGCACCGGCGCCGGATCGAGTTTTGCTGTCTGCGTGAAGTCGCGTTTTTTCTGATGCGACAGGTAAGCCACCAGGTCATCGGCCTGCGCCGCCGTCAGCGTCATGTCGTGCGGCAGCGCGTCGCGCGTCGGCACGATCTGGCGCAGGCTTTTCTTGTCCAGCGTGAGCGTCTTGCCATCCACGGCCAGCACCAGGGTGAAACTGTCCTCGGCGCCGACAAAACCGTGCAACGTGCGCCCGTCGGCCAGGGTCACGTCCGCGAAATGGGCGGGCGCGCCGAAGCTGCGGCCGACCTTGTGCATAACGCCGTTCCGGATCGCGCCCAGGGGCTTGGATCCTTCTTCCGACAGGTCCGCGGCGATGGCCGCGCCGCGTCCGTTCACCTCGTGACATGCGGTGCAGTTGCCGGCGCCGAAGAACAACGCCTCACCCGCCTTGGCGTCGCCGGCGGCCACTTCCCCGCCGCCCTTGCCCGCCAGGCTCTTGATATAAGTGACGACGCGCCAGACATCGTCGCCGGGCAGCGCCGCGAAACTGGGCATCTGGGTGCCGGGCACGCCGCTGCGGATGGTCTGGAACAGGTCATAGTCGCCGGAGCCGTGCGTGAAGCTGCCGGTATTGAGCGCCGGCCCGCGCCCGCCGCTGGCGCCTTCGCCATGGCAGGCCGAGCAGGTGGAATTGAACACCTTCTGGCCCGCGGCGATGGCCGCCGCATTGCCGGCGAAGGGATTGACCGGCGTATCCGCCGGCGCGGCGATGCCCGCGCCCGCCAGAAGGCCGATGCCCAGGATACCGGCGCCGGCCGCGGCCAGTTTCAGTGTGCTTTTGCGAAATACCAGCTTCATGCGATTTTCGGCAACGGCGCCTGCACATCTGGCGGCGCCGGTCTGCGCGCTTCCCCTTCGGTTTGGCGAGGCGTTTTCCGGGGATAGTCCCGGGGCGCACTCTTTATCCGGGTTCTGAATACTATAGTGTTCCGGGCGAGGCCACTGCCAAAACAAGCCGCCAGAACAGGCGGCGCCAAGGGACAAGCGGAGGGGAAACGAATGAAGACCGGCGCGACCGTCACCATGCTGTTGCTTGCGGCGCTGGCCGCGCCCATTGGGCCCGCCCTGGCCGGGACGGTGGAAACGGCGCCCTTCGGCGCCACGAAAGACGGCACGCAGACCCACGTCTTCACCCTGACCAACAATCACGGGATGCGCGCGCAGGTGCTGGATTATGGCGGGATCATCTGCGACGTGGAGGCGCCGGGCCGCGACGGCAAAAAGGCCAATGTGATCCTGTGCCAGAAGGACCTTGCGGGCATCGAGGCCACCGGCCCGATGAGCGCGCTGACCGGCCGCTATGCCAATCGCCTCAAGAACGGCTTCACGCTGGACGGCAAACATTACGACCTGGCAATGGACCGGAACGGCGTGACGCTGCACGGCGGGCGGCCGGGCTACAGCAGCCGCGTCCTGCAGACGGTGGCGACATTCAAGACCGCCACCACGGCGGGCGTGACCTTGCGGCTTGTCAGCCCGGACGGCGACCAGGGCTTCCCCGGCACGCTGACGGTGGATGTCACCTATACGCTCACCGACAACAATGATTTCCGCATCGACTACAAGGCGACCACCGACAAGCCGACCGTGGTGAACCTCACCAACCACACCTATTACAACCTGGCGGGCAACGGCTCGGGTTCGGTGGAGAACCAGGTGCTGACGGTGATGGCCGACAAGGTCACGCCCACCGACGCCTTCCAGATACCGACCGGCGAAATGGCCGATGTGGCGGGCACTGCGCTGGATTTCCGCAGTCCCACGCCGATCGGCGCGCATCTGCGCTCCAGCGAACCGCAGATGCTGATCGGGCGCGGCTATGACCACAATTACGTGCTGCGCAAGTCCAGGCCCGGCGCGCTGGAGCTGGCGGCGCGGCTGACCGATCCGGCCAGCGGCCGCACGCTGGAGCTGTCCACCACCGAGCCGGGCGTGCAGGTCTATTCCTCGAACAACCTGCGCGGGGATGCGGTGAGCGCGGCGGGCACTACCCTGCGCGCGACCGACGGGCTGGCGCTGGAAACCCAGCACTTCCCCGACAGCCCCAACCATCCGGACTTTCCTTCCACCGTGCTGCGGCCGGGCCAGACGTTCACCTCGGCCACGGTGATGCACTTCACCGTGCAGTGAGCGGCGCGCAACAGGGCGCGCCGGGACGGCGGACCTAAGCCAGCGCGGTCCGCCCCCAGGCAAAGCATTTGGCGTTGTTGGCTTCCTCGGCCTTGAGCTGGTCTTCCGGCGAGAGCGTGCTGACAACGGGCAAGGGCTTCCTGCTCTGGTTGGCGCCAACCAGGCGGAGCGTGTCGGCCAGGAACTTCGCCGGCCTGTCGGGCCAGGTCACCCAATACGGATCGGTCAGCACCGGCACCTTGAGCGGATCGCGGGTAATCAGTTCGTGCACCGGCTTGAGGGCGGGATTGGCCTTCTTCAGCACCGCCCACATGGCCGGAATGTCCATGAACCCGTCCTCGAACAGCACTTCCGACAGAAGGAAACCGTCGGGATAGCTCTGCACCGCCATGTTCTTCATGTGGGTGGCCTTGGCATAGGGCGCCAGCTTGGCGATCACGTCCATGGGATCGTCGCACATGGCGATGTTGTTGCCGAAATCGACATTCGCCCCCAGGTGCTGGCTGGAATATTTCCGCAGGATCTCCACTTCCTCGTCCACCGCGCGGTCCTTGTGATTCTCCATCGCCAGCGCGATGCCGACCTTTTCGGCGACCGGCAGGCAGGCATCCAGCGCCTTGATCGCGGTGGCGTGCCAGTCCTTGTAGTCCTGCAAGGTCTTGAACGTTTCGTAACGGCGACCCACGAAGCAGACGACCCGCACGGCATCGGCGCCCAGCGCCTTGTAGTTGCGCAGCGCCTGCTCGAACGCGCCAAGGTCGGACAGATGCCGGGTCAGCAGATCGAGATCGCCCTGCACGAACATGCCGTTGCGGTCCAGCCGCCGGCGCAAGGCCTTCAGGTCGGTGTCCAGCGGCACGGTGAACTGCACCCCGCCGCCGCCCAGGCCGTGCACATAATCCACCACCTTGAGCGCATCCACCTTGCCGCCATTGTCGGCCCGCATCTTGCGCAGATAATGCCCCAGCGCGGTCTGCGAGGTGCCGAGCGGCGAGCCCGCCGCTGCAAAGGCCGGCATGGCAGAGGCAGCCGCGAGCGCGGCTCCGGCGATCATCACGTCACGGCGCGTCGTCATCTTTTCCTCCAGGATTTAAACCAGTCACCCGGCCGATGGCGCGGCGAACGCACGGCGCCACCCGGCTAGGCGGCGGTCCAGCCGCCGTCGATCACGATATCGGTGCCGGTGATGAAACCGGCCAGGTCCGAGCAGAGATAGCAGGCCAGCGCCCCGATCTCCTCCACCTTGCCCCAGCGGCCCACCGGCAGCTTGGTCAGGAACAGCTTGTTGGCTTCGGGATCGTTGATTACCGGCAGGTTCATCTCGGTGTGGAAGGGACCGGGCGAGATCGCGTTCACGGTGATGCCTTCGCCCGCCAGTTCCAGCGCCAGCGACTTGGTGAAGCCCAGCAGTCCGGCCTTGCCGCTGGAATAGGCCGTGCGGTTGGGCAGCGAGACATGCGCCAGCATGGACGACAGGTTGATGATGCGGCCATAGCCGGTGCCCTTCATGCCGGGCACGAAGGCGTTGCAGGCCAGGAAGGTGGTGACCAAGCTGGAATCCACCACGCCGGCGAATTCCTTGAGCGTGAATTCGGTCACGCTTTTCCTGATGTTGATTCCCGCGCTGTTGATCAGGATCTGCGGGCCCGCAAATTTCGCATTCACCTCCTTGGCCAGCCGCGCGACGTCGCTTTCGCTGGTCATGTCGGCGGAAAAGCTCTCCACCACGCCGCCCTTGGCCTTCAGTTCGCCGGCCACCTTGTCCAGCTTGGCCTGGTTGCGGCCCACCAGCGCGATCTTCGCGCCCGCTTCCGACAGGGTGTGCGCCATGGCCTCGCCCAGCCCGCCCGAGCCGCCCACGATAACCGCCGTCCTGCCAGTCAGATCAATCTTCACGTCACATACCTTCCCGATGGAAAACTCAACGCTCGGCGTCCGGTTCGATGAAGAACCAGCAGGCGCCCGAAACGATGGCGGCCGCCGCCATCGTGTACATCACGATCGACCAGTTGTTGCCGGTCTCCTGCAGGATCTCGCCGAACACGACCGGCGCGCAGAAGCCCGCGAAATTGCCCAGCATGTTCATGGTCGAGGAGACGGTGGCGGTATACTGCTTGCCGATCTTCACGCAGGTGTCCCAGGAAATCGGCATGGTCAGGTCGCTGCAGAAGCTGGCCAGACCCATCAGCAGCATCGGCACCAGCACGCCCGGCGTATTGGGGATGATGAAGATCAGCAGCGCCGTGGCGAAGAAGCCGCCCACCGCCACCCATTTGCGCGGGATCGACAGCGGCAGGAAGCCCGACACGATCGAGCCCAGTCCGCCGCAGGCAAGCGGGATCATCGCATAGCTGGCCGCGACGCCGGGGGCCAGTTCGCGCGCCTGCTGCAGCCAGGTGGGCAGCCAGGTGACATAGAAGTACCAGGTGTAGGAGAAGCCGAAATATTGCAGCCCCAGGAAGGCGATGTCCTTCTGCATCAGCAGGCGGTACCAGGGAACGCCGTGCTCGTGCAGCACCAGGGCGCGCGAACTCTGCAGCAGATTCAGTTCTTCCGCATTCACCGCCTTGTGCTGGGCGGGATCGTTGCGGAACCAGGGCAGGAAGAAGGCCACCCAGGCCACACCCAGCATGGCGAGCGCGACAAAGCCCAGCCGCCAGCCGAAATGATAGATCACGAAGAAGGCCACCGGCGGCGCCAGCGCCCCGCCCCAGCGGCCGAAGGCCCACATCACCGCCTGGGCCTTCACCCGCTCGCTGACCGGCAGCCAGGCCGAGAGCATGCGGGTGAGATTGGGAAAGCAGCCCGCTTCCCCCGCGCCGAACAGGAAGCGCACCACCCACAGCGACACCAGATTCCAGGCCGCCCCGGTCAGCGCCGTGAACACCGACCAGATCAGCACCAGTTGCGACAACACCCAGCGCACGCCCAGCTTGTCGCCCAGAAGACCCATGGGGATTTCAAACAGCGCATAGGAAAGACCGAAGGCGCCCAGCACGATGCCGGTCTCGCGCTTGTCCAGGTGCAGGTCCGCGGCAATGGGCACGATCGCCTGGCTGATCGCCACACGCTGGATGTACATGATCATCGCGAGGGCCAGGGCGAACACCACGACCCAGTAGCGCGCATGCGTCGGTTTCAAATGAGCCTCCCGCCCCCGTGTTTATCCTGTCCCGTTATTGGGGCATGGGAAGCCGCCACCGGACCCGACTGAGCCCTTTCCATCGGCTTGCGAGTTGTATACTAAATTCAGGCAGCGGTAAGTCAATGCGGCCAGCGTGCTTTTGCGCGCCGGCGGCATGGCAAACCGGATAAGAAAACAAGGGCTTACCGGCGGCCGCCCGCGGGCCGCCCCTTCAGGATTCCCCGCAAGAGCCCTCGCTACGGAGTACCCGGATTTGAGCAACATGCTGACGCCGTCACCGCACAATTTCCAGGGCGCGGTGGCGTTGGTGACGGGATCGGGACGCGGTCTGGGTCGCATGATCGCCGAAACGCTGCTGGCCCAGGGCGCAGCCGTCGCGATCCACGACATAGACGAGAAGGCGCCCGCCCAGTATGGCGAAAGCCCCAGCCTGACGGCGCTGGCGGATGCGCTGTCACAGCGCGGCGGCACGTGCGCGGCGGTCACGGGCGACATCACCCAGGAAGATCAGGTCGCAGCCATGGTGAAGAAGACCGAAGCGGCCCTCGGCCCCATCTCGGTCCTGGTCAACTGCGCCGGCGGCGACATCGGCGCGGCCGGGACCAAGCCCAATCCCAACGGCGCGCTGGACGTCTCGCTGGCGGATGCGATGGCCGTCTTCAACCGCAACTTCGTCGGCACCATGCTGATGTGCCGCGCCGTGGTTCCGGGCATGGCCGCGCGGAAAAAAGGCGCGGTGGTCAATTTCGGCTCGCTGAACGGCCATATCGGCGTGTCGCCGGAAGTGGTCTATGGCTGCGCCAAGGCGGCGATCATCCACTATACGCGGTGCCTGGCGCTGGAGATGCGGACCCATGGCGTGCGCGTCAACGCCGTCAGCCCCGGCCCCACCACCACGGCCCGGTTCCTGGCCACGCGCGAAACCGATCCCGCCAAGATGGACGGCTATTCGCTGGAGCGTTATGCCAAGCCGGCCGAGATCGCCGCCGCGGTCGCCTTCCTTGCCGGCGAGCAGGCCGGCTTCGTCAGCGGCCAGGTGCTGCGCGTGGACGGCGGCATGAGCCTGTTCGCGGCCTGAAATCCCTCTCGTTAGGAAACTCCCATGTCCGACACATCCGGCAAGAAATACGACGGCAAGACCCCGCAGACGCTGCGCAGCCGCGCCTGGTTCGACAATCCCGGCAATCCCGACATGACCGCGCTCTATCTGGAACGCTATCTGAATTTCGGCCTGACCCGCGAAGAACTCCAGTCGGGCAAGCCGATCATCGGCATCGCCCAGACCGGCAGCGACCTGTCGCCCTGCAACCGCCACCATATCGAACTGGCCAAGCGCGTGCGCGAAGGCATCCGCGAGGCGGGCGGCATCGCGATGGAATTCCCGGTGCATCCGATCCAGGAGACCGGAAAGCGGCCCGGCGCCGCGCTGGACCGCAACCTGGCCTATCTGGGCCTGGTCGAACTGCTCTATGGCTATCCGCTGGACGGCGTGGTGCTGACCATCGGCTGCGACAAGACCACGCCGGCCTGCCTGATGGCGGCGGCGACGCTGGACATTCCGGCCATCGCCTTTTCCGTCGGCCCCATGCTGAACGGCTGGCACGAGGGCGAGCGCACCGGCTCGGGCACCATCGTCTGGAAGGCGCGCGAGATGATGGCGCGCGGCGAGCTGGACTATCGCGGCTTCATGGAGCTGGTGGCGTCTTCGGCGCCGTCGGTGGGCTATTGCAACACGATGGGCACGGCTTCGACCATGAACAACCTGGCCGAGGCGCTGGGCATGCAGCTTCCGGGCTCGGGCTCGATCCCCGCGCCCTATCGCGAGCGCGGCCAGATGGCCTATGCGACCGGCAAGCGCATCGTGGAGATGGTGCATGAAGACCTGCGCCCCTCGAAGATCCTGACCCGGGAAGCGTTCCACAACGCCATCGTGGTCAATTCCGCCATCGGCGGCTCGACCAACGCGCCGATCCATCTGACCGCCATCGCCCGCCATGTCGGCGTGGACGTGCCGCTGCAGGACTGGCAGACGGTCGGCCACAAGGTGCCGCTGCTGGTGAACCTGCAGCCGGCCGGCGAATATCTGAGCGAGGATTTCCACCATGCGGGCGGCGTGCCGGCGGTGGTGAACGTCCTGATGGAGCAGGGCCTGATCCACGAGAATGCGCTGACCGTCAACGGCAAGACCATCGGCGAGAATTGCCGCGGCCGCAAGGTGATGCTGCCGGAAGTGATCTGGCCGTTCGGCAAGCCGATGAAGAAGGATGCGGGTTTCCTGGTGCTGACCGGCAACCTGTTCGAATCCGCGATCATGAAGACCAGCGTGATCAGCGAGGAGTTCCGCAAGCGCTATCTGTCGAACCCCAAGGACCCAGACGCCTTCGAAGGCCCGGTGGCGGTGTTCGACGGGCCGGAGGATTACCACAAGCGCATCGACGATCCGTCGCTGGGCATCACCGACCAGACCATCCTGATCATGCGCGGCGCGGGACCTGTCGGTTATCCCGGCGCGGCCGAGGTCGTGAACATGCGCCCGCCGGCGGCGCTGCTGAAGGCGGGGATCAACGCCCTTCCCTGCGTGGGCGACGGGCGGCAGTCGGGCACGTCGGGCTCGCCCTCGATCCTCAACGCCTCGCCGGAGGCTGCCGTGGGCGGCGGCCTGGCGCTGCTGAAAGACGGCGACCGGGTGCGGATCGACCTCAACACCTGCACGGCCAACATCCTCATCAGCGATGTAGAACTGGCCGAGCGCAAAAAGGCGCTTGAGGCGGCAGGCGGCTACAAATATCCCGCCTCGCAGACGCCCTGGCAGGAGATCCAGCGCGAGCATGTCGGCCAGATGGGCACCGGCATGGTGCTGGAGAATGCGGTCAAGTACCAGAAGATCGACCAGACGATGGGCATCCCGCGGGACAATCACTAGCCGCGTTTCCATTCAAAGCCGTCCGGCGAAATGCCGGGCCGGTGCGCAAAAGAAAAAGGCGCCGGATCGCTCCGGCGCCGTTTTCTTTTCTTCCACTGTCATGGCCCGGGCCTCATCCTGAGCCCACGGTCGCGCTTCGCGCGATCCGGGGGCGGCCATGACATGGGGCCCTAAATCCTGGTCCGCTTCACCAGTTGCTTCTGGCTGCCCAGCTTGTCGATGCCCAGCTCGATCACGTCGCCCTCTTTCAGGAAGACCGGCGGCTTCATGCCCAGGCCCACGCCCGGCGGCGTGCCGGTGGAGATCACATCGCCCGGCTGCAGGCTCATGAACTGGCTGACATAGCTGACCAGGGTCGGCACGTCGAAGATCAGGCTGGAGGTATTGCCCGTCTGCATCCGCTTGCCGTTCACGTCCAGCCACAGGCCCAGGCTGTTGAGATCGCCCACCTCGTCCAGCGTCACCAGATACGGCCCGAACGGCCCGAACGTGTCGCAACCCTTGCCCTTGTCCCAGGTGCCCAGCCGCTCAAGCTGGTATTCACGCTCGGACAGGTCGTTCACCACGCAGGCGCCCGCCACGTAATCCAGCGCCGTTTCCTTGGAGACGTACCGGGCTTCCTTGCCGATCACCACGCCCAGTTCCACCTCCCAGTCCGACTTTTTCGACGTGGGCGGCAGATAGACGTCGTCATTCGGGCCGATGATGGCCGATGTGGCCTTCATGAAGATGATGGGCTCGCTGGGCTCGGGCATGCCGGATTCGGCGGCATGGTCGGAATAGTTGAGGCCGATGCACAGGAACTTGCCCACCTTGCCCACGGGCTCGGCGATGCGCACGCCCGCTTCCACCAGCGACAGGCTTTCGATGTTGGCGGCACGGATCGCCGAAAGGTCCGCCAGCACGCCGCCGTCGATGTCCGCGACCACGCCGGCAAGGCTGCGGATGCGCCCGTCCTTGTCCAGAAGGCCGGGTTTTTCCTGCCCCTTGGGGCCATAGCGCAAAAGCTTCATTGTCCTGTTCCTGCATAAGTCCGCCGCCTTTTAGCGCGGCGGAAGGGTTTGCGAAAGCCGCCAGTTCCGCGACGCCCGTCAGGGCAGCGTGAAGGCGTAAAGGCTGTCGCCCGCCGCCATCACCAGCCACTGCTTGCCGTCCATCATGTAGGTGATGGGGCCGTTGGATTCGTTGGCGGTGACTTCCTTGTGCCAGAGAATCTCGCCCTTGTCGGCGCTGAAGATGATCAGGTTCTTCTGGTCGTCGCCCGTGACCAGAAGGTTGCCCGCCGTGGTCAGCATCGAGGCGCCCAGCGTGCCCGGCGCATTGTTGAGGTTGGGATAGGTGTGGGTCCAGGCGAAGTTTCCGGTCAGGGGATCGATCGCCTTGAGCACGCGCTTCGAAACGCCGATGCCCTGCCCCGTGCCGCCATAGCCCGACGGTTCCGGATCGTTGTCCACCAGGTAATAGATGGATTTGCTCTCCACCGAGTTGACGTAGAAATAGCCGGTGTCGGGGCTGTAGGTGGGCGCGGGCCAGTTGGTGGCGTTGCCGATGTTGATCGAGCCGGACACCTGCGGGTCCTTGTCGGGAATCGGGATCGGCTCGCCGCTGGGCGAATAGCCGGAGATGTAATCCAGCGGCACGAAGGGCTTGACCACCAGATTCTTGCCGGTGACGCGGTCCAGCGTGAAGAACACGCCGTTGCGCGCCGCCTGCGAGACCAGCTGGCGCTTCTTTCCGTCCACCACCTTGTCGAACAGGATCGGCGTGGTGTTGTTGTCGAAGTCGTGGGTGTCGTGCGGCGATACCTGGAAATACCATTTGAGCTTTCCGGTGTCGGGGTCCAGCGCCACCAGCGATTCCGTCCAGAGATTGTTGCCGGGCCGGCCCTGGCCCGCGAACACCGGATTGGTGTTGCCGGTGGGCCAATAGATCAGGTTGAGCTTGGGGTCATAGGTGCCGGGCAGCCACGTCATGCCGCCGCCATGCTCGCTGGCGTGCTCGTTCGGCCAGGTCTTGAGCGCCGGATCGCCCTTGCGCGGGGTAGACCACCAGGTCCATTGCAGTTCGCCCGTGTCGGGGTCGTAGGAATTCAGGAAGCCCGGCATGTCCATCGCATCGCCGCCCACGCCGACCAGAAGATGGTTCTTCACGATCAGCGGCACGGAGGTGGAGAAATACTGCTTGCGGGCGTCGGCGTAGTTCTTCTTCCACAATTCCTTGCCGGTGCCCGCGTCGAGCGCGATCAGCCAGTTGTCGGGCGTCTGGAAAAACACCTTGTCCTTCCACACCGCCACACCGCGCTGGCCCACCAGATGGCCGCCATGGTCCACCCAGTCATACTGCCACAACAGCTTCGCCGTGCGCGCATCCAGCGCAAAGACATGGTCGGGAATGGTGATGAACATCACGCCGTTCACCAGGATGGGCGTGGATTTGATCACCGGCACGGCGGCGCCGCGCTGCGCGCCCACATCGCCGATCTTGTAGACCCATTTCTGGGTCAGCTGGCCCACATTGGAGGCGTTGATCTGTTTCAGCGTGCTGTAGCGCTGGCCGGTATAGTCGCCGGAAAAGCTGGTCCAGCTGTCGATGGGCGTTTTCCCGATCAGCTTGGGGTCCAGATAGACGGGGGCGGCGGCGGCGGTGCCCAGCAGGAGCGCGGAGACGGCCGCGGCAGACAGGAAGGAAGCCAGCTTCATTTCAGCGTGTCCAGATAGGCGGTGACGTTGCGCATGTCGTCATTCTTCAGGGTCATGATCATGGCCTGATGCGGCTCCAGCGGGTCCTTGAGCGCCACACTGACGCCGGGCCCGCGTTCGATGGTCTGCAGCTTGCCCGCCGTGTCCACCAGCACGATCCTGAAATCGCTGACCATGACGACCCGGCCCGCGGCGACGCTGCCGTCGGCCAGCCGCACGCTGGCCATCACGTCCAGCGAATGATCGGCGGGCCGGCTGGGCCAGACCCAGCCGCGCTGCATCAGTTCGGGCGCGCGGAACTTGCTGCGGATATGCGCGAAGGTCTGTTCGGTGTGGCAGGACATGCAGTTGGCCGCGACATAGGCCTTGCCCTTCGCCGGATCGCCCTGGACGATGTTGAGCACCTTGTAGGTGCCGCGGTTGGCGACGTTCTCGACCTGCTGGTGCAGGAATTCCGCGATGTTCTTCAGATCGGCGTCGGACACTTTGGCGAAGGAGGGCATGCCCTTGTCGGGGCGGCCCGCCTTCAGGAACGGCACCAGCTTCTCGCCATGATCGTCGCCCAGCACGACGTCCGAGGTGACGAGATTCGGCCCTTCGGCGCCGCGCGCCGTGGGCCCGTGGCAGAAGGAACAGTTCTGCTGATAGAGCGGCGCACCCAGCGCGGCCGCGGCCTTGTCGGGCGCAACGCCCAGGCCCAGGAACTGGCGGGTCGCCTCGGCCCGCGATCCGGGCACGCCGCGTCCGCCCGCGGGCGCTTCCTGGGCGATCACGGCGGCGGCGAAAAACAGCGCGCCGCCGATCACTGCCATGCCACTGAGCCAATGTCGCATCTTCATCCCGTTTCAGTGCGCCGGAAAGGCGGTGGAGAGATATTTGGTAATGGTGTCGAACTCCGCGTCGGTGGCGTTGGCGCCGTTGTTCGCCATCTGGCTCACCAGGTCCTTCCAGCCGGCCGGATCCAGGTTCTGGTGCGCGGCGATCTCGGGGGAATGGCACTGGGAACAGACCCGTATCGTCACATCGCGGCCGGGGCCGTCCGGCAGGTCCTTGAAATCGTCCGCGAAAGCGGGCGCGGCGGACAGGGCAAGCAACACAAGGGCAGACACGATACGCAAGGCGGCTTCTCCGTATATCTTCCGGCTGTTACTTCGGCAGGGCGAAGGCGATGACCTCGTCATTGGTGACGGTCGAACCGATCTGCGAGCCGCCCGTATCCACCACCGTCACGAACTGGCGCCCGTCGGTGCCGCGATAGCTGACCGGGGTCATTTCCACCGAGGCCTTGAGCTTGACCTCCCACAGCTTGTCGCCGGTGGCGGTGTCGAAGGCGCGGAAACGGAAATCATCGGTGGCGCCGACAAAGGTCAGGCCCGCCGCCGTCACGATGGTGCCGCCGGTGCCCGGGCGGCCCGTATCCTGAAGGCCCGCGGGGAAGCTTTCGGTGACGCCCAGCGTCTTGCGCCAGGCGACCTTGCCGGTATCGACATTGACGGCCACAAGCTGGCCCCAGGGCGTGGGCCCGCAGGGCAGATGCTTGTCCGGATCCCAGAAGCGCAGCACGCCATAGTCGTTGGCATAGGTGCCGTCCGGCTTCTTCACCACATGCATGGGCTGGAACAGGTTGTTGACGTTGGCGACGAACAGCCGGTTCTTGGGATCGAAGGAACCGCCCCAGAAATTCACCCCGCCCTGTGTGCCGGGGGGCGAGACGGTGATCTCGTTATAGCCGGGCGGCAGGTACGGCCCGCCCAGCACCATGTGGTTGTCGTCCACCAGCTTCTCGCACCAGGCCTGATGGCTGGGCTCGCCCTTGTAGAGGTTGTCGCGCGAGAGCGTGTTCTGCGACAAAGGCTCGGTCACCACCGGGAAGGGCTGGGTGGGCGAGGTCTTTTCGCCCGGCACCTTCGATTGCGGCACGGGGCGTTCCTCGACCGGGAAGATGGGCTTGCCGGTGACCCGGTCCAGGATGAAGACCAGCGCGTTCTTGTTCACCGTCAGCAGCGCGGGGATGGTCTTGCCGTCCTTCTTGACGTCCAGCAGCACCGGCGGATCCTGGGTGTCATAGTCCCAGATGTCGTGATGGGTGATCTGGAAGTGCCAGAGATATTCCCCGGTATCGGCCTTCACCGCGACGATGGAAGAGCCGAACAGATTGTCGCCGGGCCGGTCCACGCCGCTGCGGTCATTGTTGGGCGCGCCCAGCGGCATGTAGAGGATGCCGCGCTTCTCATCGACCGTCATATAGCCCCAGACATTGACGCCGGAGCGGTTCTTGGCGCCTTCGGGCGTCCAGGTGTCATAGCCGAAGGTGCCGGGCAGCGGCACGGTGTGGAAGGTCCAGACCAGCTTGCCGGTCCTGGCGTCCCAGGCGCGGGTGTCGCCGCGCGGGCCGCGGTTGGGGCCGCCGTCGGGCGTGCCCGCGCCGGTGATGACCAGATTCTTGTAGATCACCGGCGGCGAGGGCTGGTTGTAGATGTCCTGCATGCCCGTCACCATCACTTCGGGCGTCTTGAGGTTCAGGATGCCGTTCTCGCCGAAGCTCTTGTTCAGCGTGCCGGTCTTGAGGTCCAGCGAATAAAGCCGGCCCAGCCGCGAGCCCACGATATAGGCCTTGCCGCCCGGCCAATAGGCGCCGCCGCGCGCCGAAGGCACGTCGTCGTCGGGCATCTTGAACTTCCACAGCTCCGCCCCCGTGGTGGCGTTGAGCGCGACGATCTCGCCATAGGTGGAGGCGATCACCATCGTATTGCCCACGACCAGCGGAACAGCCTCGACCAGGCGCGGACGTCCGGCATAGCCGGCGGGCGTGAGGTGATAGGTCCAGGCCTGCTGCAGCCGCGTGACGTTCGATTTGTTGATCTGGGTCAGCCGGGTATAGCGCTGGCCGCCCGCGTCATGGCCGCTGATGGGCCAGTCGGTCCCGCCCGCGCCGAAAGCCGCCGTCGCCAGCAGCGCCAGCGCCGTTCCGCCCATCGCGCCCTTCAAGATCGAATGCATCATTCCTTCCCCTGATCTGTTCCGGCCTGGTCTGCCTCCGGCGCCTGCCGGCCTCTTCGGACATGCGAACGGCCGCCCGGCGCATCCAGGCGGCCGCTTGCAGGCCGGTTACTGTTCGGGACGCATCATGCGCGGCGGCGGCGGCACATAGTCCACCAGTTCGCCCACGGGCTTCTTGCCCGCCCAGGCGATACCGCGCATCAACACGTTCCGGATTGCGGGATCCTCCAGGCTGTCGACCATGTGGCCCTGCATCCAGACGAAGGCGCGCGCGGGCTGCCCGCCGGGCAGCGTGTGCTCATAGGTCCACATCTGGGGAATGGTCTGGCCCACGCCGCCGCCTTTCCGCGCGCTGGGCGTGTCGGGCATGGTGACGGTCAGGATGGGATGAACCTCGGGCGCGAAATTCAGCTTGAAAAAGGCTTCGTCATAAATCTGCATCGGCATGCCGGCGGTGAAGGGATTGCCCTTGTCCACCACGTTGTAGTCGAGCGTCGCGGTCCAGGTGTAATTGACCTCGCCATGCTTCTTGCCCGCGCCGACCAGCGTGGCCATGTCGGCGGGATCGGGGCCGCAGAGCGAGTCGTGAAAGGTCACCAGTCCGCCGCCGCGCTTCACATAGGCCTGAAGATCGGCGCGCTGCTGCGGGGTCATGTAGCCGGCATCGCCCTTGTAGATCACCACCACGTCGGCGGCATTGAGCTGCGCGACCGACGGAAAGGACAGCCCGCCATCCACCACCGCGCCATGCGCGGTGAGCAGCTTGCTCCAGGTGTCCAGCCAGTGCGGATAGTCATGCGCGCCCGGGCCGTGGCTCTTCAGCCCCGCGAACAGGAAGATGTGCATGCCACCGACGTTCTGGCCCTGTGCCCTGGGTGCGGGCCAATTGGCGTAGCGGGCATAATCCTTGGCCGTCTGCGCCGACGCGGGCGCGGACAACGCGGCCAGCGCCACGGCGCCGGACAACAGAACGCTTTTGAAGATGTGCATGACAGGCGGTTCCTTCCCCAGAAATCCCTATGTCTGGACAGGCGGAGATTTTCGAGGGCCCCCATCTCTGTAGACAATATACTCTTATAGCGACGACGCCCTTTTGACCAGCGGATAACTTGGCGCAGCATGGGCGCAGCATGCGCGCGCGGCTTTTCCGCAGATGCGAAAACTGCGACAGTTTGAGAGAAGATTGCCGCCTTTTAAGACGGCTGCTTTGCCAGCGTCGAATAGCGCTCGGGCTCGGTATAGGCCATGCGCATGTGGGTCAGCAGCACTTCCTGCGGATCGTCGCCGGTGCGCCCCGTCATCACGTCCAGCAGCATGCGATGGTGGGACAGCCGCCAGCGGCGCACCTCCTTGGTCACATGCTCCAGTGTCTTGTGCGCGAACAGCGGCACCATCAGCGCGTTGAGCGCGCGCTCCAGATAGGGATTGCCCGCCGCCTTCCAGATCATGCGGTGGAATTCCAGGTCCAGGGCGGCGGCTTCCAGCAGCGTGCCGTTCCAGGTGTCCATCTGGTCCACCAGCTTTTCCAGCCGGGCCGCGATCTCGGCGGTCATGTGCATCTTGGCCAGGCGCAGCGCCTCGGTCTCCAGGATGATGCGCAGCGAGCTGATCTGCAGCACTTCTTCCTGGCCCAGGTTGGTCACGAACATGCCCCGGCGCTCGCGGTTCTGCACCAGGCCCTGCTCCTGAAGCTGCGACAACGCCTCGCGCACCGGGATGCGGCTGATGTTGAGTTCGCGCGCGATCTGGCTTTCGTTCAGCCGGTCGCCCGGCTTGTACTTGCCCGCCAGTATGTCGGCCCCCAGCATCTTCACGACATGGGCGCGCAGCGTGGTCGGCGCGCCGCCGCGCAGGTTTTCCGCCGTTCCGTGCCGCACGTCCTCCACCACGATCTCCCTAGGGCAAGGCATAGGCGATCACGTAATCGCCCTGTTCGTTCTGGAGCGCCGAATGGCCGCCCGCCGCCAGCACGACATATTGCTTGCCGTTCTGGTCGAGGCGATAGGTCATCGGCATGGACTGGCCCGCCGCCGGCAGGCTGACGCGCCACAATTCCTTGCCGGTCTCGGTCGAGAAGGCGCGGAAATAGCGGTCGGTGGTGGCGGCGATGAAGGTCAGGCCCGAGGCGGTGGTGATGGCGCCGCCCTGGTTGGGCACGCCCAGGTGGAACCACAGCGGCCAGGGCGCCTCGTCGCGGGTGGTGCCCAGCGGCACTTCCCAGATCTTCTTGCCGGTGGTGATGTCGATGCCCGCCAGCTTGCCCCAGGGCGGCGCGTTGCAAGGCGCGCCGAACATCGACATCATGTTGTCATAGACTTGGCGATAGGGCGTGCCGATCAGCGGCGAATAGCCTTCAGACCCCTTGTGCGGCGCCAGGTGATGGGCCCCGATCACATTGTTGGAATTGACGATCAGGATGTTGCGGCCCGGATCGAAGGCCAGGCCGCCCCAGTCCATGCCGCCGACGCTGACCGGATAATCGACCGAGGACTGGCTGTAGAAGGGCGTGAAGATGCCTTCGTTCTTCAGCTTGCGGAAGCGGCGCACGCAATCCCATTTGTCCACCAGCGCGAAGCCGAACATGTCGTCGTCGGTCAGCTTGGTGGTGGTGATCTGATGTTCCGGCAGGGTGGGGATCGGCTGGGTGGGCGAAAGCCCCTTCTGCAGGCCGCCGGTCGAGACCGGCGTTTCCACCACCGGGAATATGGGCTGGCCCGTCACACGGTTGAGCACGAAGATGTAGCCCATCTTGGTGGCCTGGGCGAGCGCGGGGATCACCTTGCCGTCCGCCGCCTTGTAGTCGAACAGCAGCGGCTGCGCGGGCGTGTCGTAATCCCAGATGTCCTTGTGCACGAACTGGTAGTGCCAGACGACTTGGCCGGTATCGGTATTCAGCGCCACCACCGAGCTGCCGTAATAATCCCAGTCGCCCTTGCCGATCACCGCATCCACCTGCGGCGTGCCGGTGGGCAGATAGATCAGCTTGCGCGCCACATCCACCGACATGGGCGCCCACACGTTGGGCGCGCTGCGCGGATAGGTCTTGCCGTCGCCCGGCGGCAGATCGGGCGGGGCGGCCGTGAAGGCCCACACCACGTGGCCGTCGCGCGCATCCAGCGCGCGCACCACGCCGCCCGGCATGTCGACATTGTGGAAGTCGATGATCTTGGAACCGGTGATCACCTTGTCGCCCACGATGGTGGGCGCGGACGACACGCCATAAAGCCCCGGCTTCTCGATATAGCCCAGATTGTCGTGCAGATCGACGCGGCCGCCCTGGCCGAAGCCTTCGCAGGGCCTGCCGGTATCGGCATCCAGGGCCCACATCTTGCCGTCGATGGTGGCGGCGAAGATGCGCTGGGCGCAGACCGCGCCCGCCGGGGCCTGGCTGTCCTTCCAATAGGACACGCCGCGGCAGGTGATGACCGTGGCGCCGTTGATGTCGGGCCTGAGGTCGCGCATCCACTTTTCCTTGCCCGTGACAGGGTCGAGGGCCGCGATGCGGTTGCGCGGCGAGCACAGATACAGCGTGTTGTTGGCCAGGATGGGCGTGGCTTCGAAAGCCAGGCTGGCATGTTCGCCGGGCTTGGACAGGTCGCCGGTGCGATAGGTCCAGGCGACCTTGAGGTCCTTCACATTGTCGGGCGTGATCTGGGTGTTGGCGGAATAGCGCTGTCCGGCCTGCCCATGGCCCCAGACCGGCCAGCCGTCCACCACGCCGCCGCTGTGGCTGGCGCTGCCGGGTTTTCCGTCACATCCCGCCAGCATGCCGGCGGCCAGAACGGCCAACACCAGGTTCCGGAGATTTCCCCTTTTCGACATCCTGCCCGCTGCCATTCCCCGCCGGTCCCTTTGTTCCAGGCCTTGTGCAGGCAGGACGCGCCCGCATCTTCATCCTGTATTTTATATACATCCATATTGGCGGCTGGCCGCCACGCCGTCTATAGCTTTGTTCCGGCTTGTTTTGCGCGTCCTTGCGCGCGCCGGGCGATGAAGGAACCCGCAGCGCGCGATGGATCCGTCCCTGGAAAACGCGCTGGCCGCGCATCGCGCGGGCCGCCTGGAGGAAGCTGCGCGGCTTTATCGCCGGATCATCGAGGCCGACGGCCGCAATTTTCCTGCGCTGCACATGCTGGGTTTCCTGGAAGGCCAGCGCGGCCGCTATGACGAAGCGGTGCGCCTTCTGGGCCTCGCGCTGGAATTGAACCCCGCCTATCCGGAAGCGCTTGCCCATCGCGCCCATGCCCTGATGGCGGCGCGGCGGCATCACGAAGCGCTGGCGGCCTATGACCGGCTGCTGGCCCGCGCGCCCGATCATGCCGAGGCGCTTTATAATCGCGGCGTGATCCTGTCGGACTGGAACCGCCCCGCCGAAGCGCTGGCCAGCTTCGACCGGGCGCTGGCCGTCGCGCCCGATACCGCCGCCATCCACTACAGCCGCGGCGTGGTGCTGGCGGCGATGAACCGCCAGCGCGAAGCGCTGGACAGTTACGACAGGGCGCTGTCGTTGCAGCCGGATCTCGCAATGGCGGCGGGCAACCGCGCGATGGCGGCGCTCAATCTCTGCGACTGGACGCGCACCGCGCAGATCGGCGGGGAAATCGCGGCGCTGGTCGCACGCGGCATCGCCGTGCCGCCGCAGGTGCTGCTGGGCTACAGCGCCGACCGCCGGCTCCAGCTTCAGGGCGGGCGCAACATGATCCGCGCGCTGATCCCGCAGCGTCCCGCGCCGCTGTGGAACGGCGAACGCTACGGCCATGACCGCATCAGGCTGGGCTATGTCTCGCCCGACTTCCGCGATCATGCCGTGGCCCAGCAGATCGCGCCGCTGATCGAAAGCCACGACCGCGACCGCTTCGAGGCGATCGCCTTTTCGCTGGCTCCGGGCGACGGCAGCACGATGCGCGCGCGGATGGAACGCGCCTTCGATCAATTCCACGATGTCTGCGCGCTTGCGCCCGCGGACATCGCGCGACAGATGCGCGCCGCGGAGATCGACATCGCCATCGACCTGGCCGGTCATACCGGCGGGGCGCGCCCCGCCATCTTCGCCTTCCGGCCCGCGCCGGTGCAGGTGGCATGGCTGGGCTATCCCGCCACGACCGGCGCGGACTTCATGGATTACCTGATCGCCGACCGCATCGTCGCCCCGCAAGAGCATCAGCCGGATTTCGCCGAGAAGCTGGTGCATCTGCCGCACAGCTTCTTTCCCACCGATGAAGGCCTCGTCATCGGCGCGCCGCCCACACGTGCCCAGGCGGGCCTGCCGGACGACGGCTTCATCTTCTGCTGCTTCAACACGCACTGGAAGATCACCGCGGCGCTGTTCGATGTGTGGATGCGCCTTCTGTCCGCCGTCCCCGGCAGCACGCTGTGGCTGAAACAGCCGGATGCCGACGCGCGCACGAACCTGGAGCGGGCGGCCGCGGCGCGCGGCGTGGCGCCCCACCGCTTGGTCTTTGCTCCCGATGCGCCGCTGGAAACGCATCTGGCCCGCCACGCGCTGGCCGACCTGTTTCTCGATACGTTGCCCTACAATGCGCACGCCACGGCCGCCCATGCCTTGTGGGCGGGCCTGCCGGTTCTGACCTGCAGGGGCGAAGCCTTTGCGGGCCGCGTGGCCGCAAGCCTGCTGGAGGCGGCGGGCGCCCCGGAACTGGTCACGCAAAGCCTCGCGGATTACGAAGGACTGGCGTTGCGGCTGGCGCGCAAACCGGACCGGCTGCTGGCCATCCGGGAAAAGCTTGCGCGAAGGCACGCGCCTCTTTTCGACGGAGAGCGATTCCGCAAGGCCCTCGAATCCGCCTTCGCAGGCATGATGGAGACCGGCCGGGCCGGTGCATGATCGCCGTCAGTAGCGATCCCGATCCCTATCCCGCTCGCGATAGGGATGTCCGCAGCGGCGCTCATAGCCGTCGCGTCCGCCATGATCGCGCCAGAAGGGCTGGCCCAGGTCCAGATCGCATGGATCGGTCGCGGCGCCCGCGATGGCGCCGCCCACCGCGCCGATGGCTGCACCGGCTCCGGGATTTCCCGCAGCCGCGCCGATGGCGGCGCCGCCGGCCGCGCCGATCATGCCGCCGCTGAGCGCGCGGTCACCGGGCGTGTCGCCGCATCCCGCCACGGTGAGGGCCGCAGCAAATCCAAGCACAAGCATTGTGGTACGCATGTTCGGGCTCCTTACAGGAACCTAAACGCATGCGGGCACCCGGCTGTTCCGGCCCAGCGGCAGCCGCTTCCCGCCGGATGTCCCTTGTCCGACTTTTTTCACAGCAATCATCCCGGTTTCCGCCCGGAAACCGAATCCGGCCGCTTGCCCTCTTATAATGGCAGCCCTTACAGCGGCGGCCCGGGCGGCTGCGGGAAACGCGAACGCGGCCCCCTGCCCCAGACGGGCTCGATCAGCTTGGGCACATTGGCCGACGGGTTGCTCAGGTAATGCTGAATCTCCCGGGCCGACTGGCGATAGAAGGCATCGGTCAGCGGATCGCCGTCCTTGCGGGCCTTGAGATCGTCGGCCAGCGCCGCAAGCTGGTCCAGCACATAGTCCTTGGCTTCCGGCGCGGTGTCCGCGGCGCCGCCCAGCGCCATCATGGACTGCATCACGACACTCTGCACCACACGCAGGAGCGCCTTTTCCTGGGCGTTGCCGCCGGGCGAAAGCTTCCAGCTGTGGGCCATCACCGTGTCCACCATCTCGGGGAAGGTCAGCGTGTCGGGCTTGCGCGCCGCCAGCGCCACCATGCGCGCCGCGCGATCGGGCGCGAACAGCGGCTGGATGGTCATGGCGGCAAGGATGCGCGCCGCGCGCAACTGGTCGAACACCGGGTCCTTGGACAGGTCCTCCAGGTTGCGTCCCGGGTCCGCCGGCAGCTGCGCCAGCAGGGATTCCGGCATCTCCAGGCTCTGCGGATTCACCACATCCATCAGCAGGCCCAGCACCTCGCGCTGTTCGCCGGCCGGGATGAATTCCGTTGCCGGCTGCGGATGCGCCTCATCCTTCACCGTCAGGTTCTGGAACTGGCCGCCGACATATTTCAGTGCGGATTCGATGGCGTAACGCTGGTTGAGATAGATCATCCACAGCCGCGCGTCGCGCAGGGCGCCGATCGGTTCGCCCGGCTTGAGCATGGCCGGACCGTAATTGGCCAGCGCCAGCTTGCGCACCTCGGCCGTCTCGCGCAGGTTCTCCATCGGCGTCTCGCGATCGTCGTACCAGGTGTAGCGGGGGTCCTCCTGGCTGGTGAAGACAATGCCATGGTCCTTCATGTCCTTGATCACGCCGTCCAGACCCGCCTTTTCCTGGCTAGGCGCGAACTGGGTATAGGCGTAACGCACCATGTAATCGTCATAGGCGCCCACCGCGGTCATGAAGGATTCCGACAGGTCCAGCTTGCCGTTCGTGACCTTCACGCGCGGCGTGGGATATTCCATCACCGAGGAGCGGTTGTTGAGATTGGCCGCCCAGTTGTGCTGGAAGCCCAGCGTATGGCCCAGTTCATGCGCCGCCAGCAGCGCCTGGCGCAGATAGGCCATGTCGCGCTGGCCTTTCGGCATCTTGTCGAACTTGTCCTCGCTCGTCAGGCTGGGATCGGCGACGGTGATCCCGCTGCCGTCGTCGGGCAGCGCGCCGCTATAGGCGTCGTAATAGTTGGCGATGGTGCGCAAGCGATAGGTGTCGAGATGCGTCTTGGAGCCCAGCGTCTCGCCGGTGCGCGGATCGTGATAATTGCCGCTGGAGGAGAAACCACGCTCGTCGCGCTGGATCCACAGCACATAGGCATAGCGGATGTCCATCGGGTCCATGTCCGGCGGGGCGTCCTTGGCCTGGATGGCGTTCTTGAAGCCGGCCTTCTCGAAGGCCTTGTTCCACCACAACAGGCCTTCCTCGCAGGCATGGCGGATGGGGTCGGGGATGGCGGGATCGAAATAATAGACGATGGGCTTCTTGGGCTCGCTCAGCGCGGCATTGGGGTCTTTCTTCTCCAGCCGCCAGCGCGTGACCCATTCGGTATCGGGATCGTCGTCGATCGGCTTGGAGAAATCCTTGAAGCGGATGGCGCTGACGCCGATGCGCGAATCCGCCACGCGCGGCGTATAGCCTTCCGGCGCCTTCAGGAAGGAATGATGGATGCGCATGGTGAAGGTGCCCGGGCTGGGCGTGACGTTGCTGAGGGCCGAGCCCGGCGCGTCGGAGGTGAAGGTCGAAACCGTTTCGATCTCGGTATTCTCGGGGAAGGCCTTCATCCGCCTGGGATAGAAGACGCTGCGGGAGGGATCGAACTTGTAGTCGCCCAGCTTGGCGCGCTTGAACTTCGCGACGATGTCGCCGGCGTCGCGCATGAACAATGGCGTCGCATCCACGACCACCTTGCCGCCCGCCGCCGATTGCACCGGCAGCACGGCCAGCACCGAGGTGGGGAAGCTGTCGGCCACGCCTTCCTTGGTCTTGGCGCTGCCGTTGACCGCCCGGAAATTCTCGTTGATCTGGTTGACGATCACCTTGTCGCCGGAGCGTTCGAAATGGATCACCGAGCTGAAGATGATGCCCCGGTCGAACGGCGCTTCGACCGAGCCCGGATTGGTGGCGGCCGAGACATAATAAAGGACGTCCTGGTCGAAGACCGGGATTTCCATCAGCACGCGGCCCTTGGGGTCGAACCAGAAGGGCACGAAGCCGTCGTTGCGGGTCAGCCCGTCCGTGCCGCGTTTTGCCGGCGCCGCATCGTCTGCCGCCGCGGCCCTGGCCGCATGGGCGGGCGGGTTGAACCCCATGGCGCCGGCCGCCAGAGCCGCAAGGCAGACGGCCGTCAGCCACGGCTTTCTTCCCGTCGCCGGCTTTGCGAAATTTGAGAAACCCGTCGAAATCGTCATAGGCCCACTCCGATCACCCTGCGGGAATGACTGACGGATGCGCCTTGCCCTGCCGGCAGAACCCTGCCCGCCCCGGCTGCGTGGACTATCCGGAAATCTTCCCCAACGCTCTGTTTGAAAGCGTAGCAGAGAGCCCTGTGCGGTTCTTATGAATAACACCGCGGTTTTGCGGGGCCGGGTTTGGATATATGCGCGATCGAACTTCCTTTTGCAGGATTCCAATCGGGACGATTTTCCGGAGCGGTAATGTTCGCCGGAGCCGCGCAGATCACTGCGCAGGACGCTTGTTCTCACAGCGTCGCGGCAACGCGGTTCGGCCAGATTTTGCGACAATCACGGCCACATGCCCCAAAAGGCAACCGCCCCGCGCCGTTTCCGGCACGAGGCGGCTGGTCTTTCCGAAACCGGACGGCCGTTCAGTCGCCGGTGACTTCGAAGTTGTGCAGGATCGGCGGACGCGGATTGAAGGGAACGCGCGTCGACCACGGCGCACTCGGATCGTCGCCCGCGCGGTGCCAGCGGCCCTGGGCCGCGGTGATGATGTCGCCCGGTTCGGTCTTGAAGTAGGGAACGCCCTCGATCTTGATGCCGATCGAGCCTTCCATCACGAACCAGAACTCAGTCCAGCCGACATGGAAATGGCCCTTGTTGGTGTCCGGCGGAACCGGCGCGCCCGGGCCGCGCAGGATGTTGGAGGTGAAGTGGTCGTCCCACACGAACTTGCCGCCATAGCGCTTGTCCGTGCCGTTGAACTCCTTCATGTAATCCACATAGATGGGGTTGGAGTCCTTCTCCTTGGCCGGGCCGGGGTGCTCGGTGACCTTCGTATAGGTGTAGCCCTTCACGGGATCAGGCGTCTCGGAAGCCGGATAGATCGGCTCGGAGCCGGTCTGGCGCACCTCAAAACGCAGCGCGGGCGTCTTGCCGACGTTCTCCAGCGTGTACATGTGGCGGAAGGGCACGTTCACCATGAAGCCCTTGGTGGCGACAAAGGGCTGATAGCCGTCGATCGAGACCTTGATCGAGCCGTCCCACACGATGAAGACCAGACGGTCGTCGGGCCACATCTTCGTCTTGGTCTTCTCGCCCGCGCCCATCGAGATATAGTCGGCTTCCTGGTCCTTGTTGCGCACGATGGGCTGGACCCAGTCGCTCTGGCCCTTGTGCGCGGCCAGGATCTCCGCCAGCCGCCAGACCGGCTTGTTGGGCGCGGTATAGGGCGTCAGCGTGGTGGGTTTGGGCGCCCAATAGGTGCCGGGCATGCTGTTGCCCGTGACCTGCATATCCTCTTTGCCCAGGAACTGTGCAGACGCGGCAAGCGGCGTCAGCAGCGCCGCGGCAGCGGCGAGATAAAGAACGGCCTTCAAATGGAGTCTCCCTAGTTCTGCGCGGCCTGGCCCCTCTGGGCGGTCCGGGCGAAGCCTTTTAGGGCATAGCGGCGCGCGTTGACAAGAACGCGTAAGCCGCGGCGCGCGCAGCGCGTGCGCAGGTCCGGTGGACCTGCGAAAGCGGCGAACGCCGCGCGCTTGGGCGAGCGGCCGGACCGGCGGTTCCGCTGGCGTTGTTATTCTTTGCGGCGGGAATGACTGGAGCGGGTGAAGGGAATCGAACCCTCGTATGCAGCTTGGGAAGCTGCCGTTCTACCATTGAACTACACCCGCATGCCGGATCGTTTAGCACAGCGCCGCGCACTGGCAAATGCGGCCCAAGGGGAGCCGGCGCGAAAAGGCTTGAAAACCCGCCCCTTAGCGCCGCGCCGGGCCCGGCGGGACAGGTTCATATTCAAAATGAATCAAACGCGGAAGTCCCGCCTTTTAGGCATTGCCGTAAGCCTTGGGCAAAGTCTGGCCGCTAGGGTGGGGATGCTTTCAATAACGGGGCTGACCATGACGATCCTCAAGAATTTCCTCAACGACGAATCCGGCGCGACGGCCATCGAATACGGCCTGATCGCCGCGCTGATCTCGGTGGTTATCATCACCGCCATCAAGCTGGTGGGCTCGAACCTGAGCACGACCTTCAACAGCGTCGCGACCAGCCTGAGCGGCTCGGGCAGCTCGGGCCCGTAAGCGGCCCGCCGCTTACCGGAACGGCCGGGCTGCATCGGAAGATGCCGCCCGGCGGATATCGCCGGATGGGCTCCAAGCGCCCGTCCGGCTTTTTCCGTCTCAGATGGTGACGTTGCCGGCCTTCGCCGCCTTCACCAGATGGTCGGCGCAGCGATAGGCCAGCGCCGAGATCGTCATGGTGGGATGGTTGCGCCCGCCGGTGACGAAGCTCGACCCGTCCACGATGAACAGGTTGGGCACGTCATGGGCGCGGTGATACTTGTTCACCACGCTGGTCTTGGGATCGTTGCCCATGCGCGCGGTGCCGCGGGCATGCGCGCCGCCCCGGCTGTCGGAAACATCGTCGGCCCAGACCTGGGTCGCGCCCGCCGCCTTCAATATCTCCACCGACCGGTCGATGAAGAAGCGCATCGCCTTGAAGTCGTTTTCATGGCTGGTGCTGGTGATGCGCATGGCGGGCAGGCCCCAGGCGTCCTTCACATCGGGGTCGAGATCCACCATGTTGCTCTCCACCGGCAGTTGCGAGATGAAGTTCACCATCGTCAGTCGGCGGTTGGCCTGTTCGATCAGCGCCTTCTTGTAGCCCGCGCCCCAGCTGGGCGCGCCGTGCGGCCCGGCCAGGCCATACTGGATCGGCGACATCTGGCCGCGCGCCGTCATGCGCCCGCCGCCATAGAAACCGCGCCCCTTCATGTCGTTGGGCACATAGCTCAGCACCGCCGCGCCGGTGACGCAGCCCTTGTATTCGTTCAGCGGTTCGGGAAAGAGGCCCGACGCGCCGCCGCCGTTGCCGCTCATCAGGTATTTGCCCACCAGGCCGCTGGAATTGGCCAGCCCCTGCGGGAAGCGGCTCGATTTCGACAGCAGCAGCAGCCGCGGCGTCTCGGTGCCGTTGGCCGACAGGACCACGCATCTGGCCTTCTGGAACACCTCGCGGTTGTTGTTCTTCTTCTCGAAATAAGTGACGCCCGTGGCGCGGCCCGAAGCGTCCACATTGATCTCGCGCACATAGGAATGGGCGCGGATCTCGCAATTGCCGGTGGCGACCGCGATGGGCAGCAGCGCCACCGCCGAGGAGGATCGCGCCTTCACCTGGCAGCCATAGCCCGAGCACATGCCGCAGTTGATGCAGCCGCTGCGCCCGTTATAGGGCTCGGTGATGATGGCGGCGACATTGGGCGTCACGGTGAGATTGAGTTGTCCCGCCGCCTTCTGCAGCAGTGCGCCCGAGCTTTTGAGCGGCAGCGGCTTCAGCGGATAGGGTTTGGACATGGGCGCGATCAGCGGCGTCTGAAGGTTGGGGCCGGAAATGCCGATCTCCCATTCCGCCTGGGTGTAATAAGGCTCGATCTCCGCATAGCTCACCGGCCAGTCGGCGACGCCGGTGCCCGCGATGGTGCCGAAGCGCGACGCCTCATCGAACTCCCAGGGCAGGTGCCGCCAGCTCGACGCGCCATAGGTGACGGTGCCCCCGCCCACCACGCAGCCGTAATTGTGGTGGCCGGGCACGGCCTTTTCGCCGGCGTTGCGGCGGAAGGTGTTGCGCTGGCGGCTGGGATCGCTGAGCAGCATGTCGTCTTCCGCCGGAAAGCGGTTGGACAGCTCATCCTTGTTGTAATCCTGTTCGTGGCCATAGGCCCCCCAGGGCCCCTGCTCCATCACCACGACCGAAAAACCCGCCACCGCGAGCTGCTTGGCCATCACGCCGCCGGCCGCGCCGGAGCCCACGACCACGAAATCGACTTCTTCCGAAGGGCTGTAGATGCGCATCCTGTCCTCCTCAGGCCTTGTCATAGGCGCCGAAGGGCGCGCGGAAATTCAGGCTGTCGTCGAAGCCGATCTGCTGCCAGCCCACCTTGCGGAAATTGCCGCCATGCTGGGGCGCAGCGAACATGCCCATGATGGTGTGATCGCGCACCGTCTTGAAGAAAGGGGTCTTCTCGATGCCGGTCAGAAGCGCGATCTGCTGGTCGTCGGGCAGCGAACCCAGGGGCTTGCCGCCGGTCTTGGCGGCAAGATCCGCCAGGCCCTGGCGGTAAACATCCTGCTTGTCCTGGGCGAAGGTCACCAGCGCCAGGTCGATGAAATAGACCACCTGCGCCTCGCGCGCGCCGGGCGTGTCGGTGGTGGGATAGATCTGCGCCGACATGGCGTCGATCTCGGCGGCCTGCGGACGGGTGAAGAAGGTGAAATTGCCCATGCCTTGCGCTTTTTCGGCCGCCGCCACTTCCGCGGGCCAGTTGGCCGCCAGCCAGGCGGCGCTGGCGCCGCTCACCCATTTGAGAAGGAAGTTCCGCCTGCTGTCGCTCATGACCGCTTCTCCCTTGGACTCGACTGCCGTGTGACCTGCTGCTTGAGATAACGCGTGATGCCGCGCGGCGCGACGTTCACCGCGCCATACATGTTGCCGTTGGGCCCCACCACCACGCCCTCGCCCGCCGCGTCGTCGGGCACGAAAGCATCGGGCAGCGCCTTGGAGATGCTGCCGATCCACACGCCCTTCTTCCAGCCGGGATGGATCGCCTCGGTGGAATCGGCGTCGATGGCATAAAGCCGGTCGCCCGCGACATAGAAGCCGCTGGGCCGGCCGAACTGTTTCCATTCGTCCAGGAACTTGCCGTCCTGGTCGAAGATCTGGATGCGGTTGTTGGCGCGGTCGGCCACGAGCAACCGGCCCCGCGCGTCGAACGCCAGCGCATGGGGATTGTTGAATTCGCCCTTCCCGGTGCCCGCCCGGCCCCATTGCTTGATGAACTTGCCGTCGCCTGCGAATTTCATCACCCGCATGTCCAGCCCCGCCGGAATGATGGGCGCGATGGGCGCATGGCCGTCGGTCACGAAGATGTCGCCATTGGGCGCGGTGATCACGTCGCTGGGCGACTGGAAATGAGTTGCATCGTCGCCGCGCTGCCCCGCCGTGCCCAGGCGCATCAGCACCTTGCCGTCCGGCGACAGCTTGATGACCTGAAGCCCCTTAGTGCCGTCCTTGCTGACGGCGCCGTCCGTCACCCAGACATTGCCCTGCCGGTCCACATGCAGGCCGTGGGGAAACACGAACAGGCCCGCGCCGATGCTTCTGACCGGCTTGCCGGTGGCCATGTCGAGCTGGACGATGGGCGCATGATCCGATCCATCGCAGCTGTTGGCGCCGCAGCGGTCGATGGCCCATATCTCGCCATGCGGCCCGCGTTCGATCCCGGCGGTCGAGCCCCATTTTTCCTCGCCGGCAGGCGGCGTGGCCCACTGATGCTCCGGCACGGCGTAAGGACTGGGAAGAGAGCTGGAAAGCGTCCCGGCCTGCACGCACAGCGGAAAAGCGGCGATGGCCAGCGCCAAGCGGAATTTCACGATATGTCCTCCCAGACGGACTCTTCGGCGGGCGTCAGCCGATTTCCGGGCCGAATCCGGGCCGGTGCTTTGTTTGGCAGGACGCTAATCCCGCGCCGGGAAGGCGTCAAAGGTCATGGCGCGCGCGGCGCAGCGGCGCGCATCGATCTTGCGCTGCAACGCAACATCCGGGTCTTGCCGGGTTCCTGTCATGCGCTATGGTCGCGCCTCGCAACGCATGGACATCAGGGCATGAAAATCCTCGTCACCGGATCGGGCGGCATGATCGGCCGCAAGCTTGTCGCGCGGCTGGCCGCCGACAAGATGGTGGGCGGCAAGCCCATACAAAGCCTGACGCTGGTGGACGTGGTGGACAGCCCGATCCCCGCCGGTGCGCCCCAGGGCACCAAAGCCATCGTGGCCGACTTCTCGGAGCGCGGCGTGGCCGAAACGCTGATCCAGGAGCGGCCCGATGTGATCTTCCATCTTGCCGCCATCGTGTCGGGCGAGGCCGAGGCCGATTTCGAGAAGGGCTATCGCATCAATTTCAACGGAAGCTGGGCGCTGTTCGAGGCGATCCGCCTGGAAGGCCGGAAAAGCCCCTACAAGCCGCGCTTCGTCTTCGCCTCCAGCATGGCGGTTTACGGCCCGCCCTTCCCCGATCCGATCCCCGACGACATCGCGCTCACCCCCACCACCAGCTATGGCACGCAGAAGGCGATGACCGAGCTGATGCTGGCCGACTACAGCCGCAAGGGATTCCTGGACGGCATCGGCATCCGCCTGCCCACCATCTGCATCCGGCCCGGCAAGCCCAACAAGGCGGCATCGGGCTTCTTCTCGGGCATCCTGCGCGAGCCGCTGGCCGGACAGGAAGCGCTGCTGCCGGTGAAGGAGACGGTGCGCCACTGGTTCGCCTCGCCCCGCGCCGCGGTGAACTTCTTCATCCATGCGGCGAGCGTGGATACCGCCGCGCTGGGCGCGCACCGCTCCATGATCATGCCGGGCGTGTCGGCCACGGTGGGCGAGGAGATCGAGGCGCTGCGTCGCGCGGCGGGCGAGGAGGCGGTGGCGCGGATCAAGCGCGTGGAGGATCCGTTCATTGCCGACATCGTCAAGAGCTGGGCGGGCAATTTCTCCGCCGCGGCGGCGCGCGAACTGGGCTTTGCCGCGGAAAAGGATTTCGACGAGATCATCGCCGTCTACCGGCAGGATGAGATGGGCGCGTGAAACGGCTGGCGATGGCTGTGCTGGCGGCGGGCCTTGCGCTGCCGGCGGCGGCTCAGGACAAGCCGGGCGCGACGGCGGGAGACGCGAAGGCAGGCGATTGGCGCGCCTATGGCCGCGATGCGGGCGGCGGGCGCTTCTCGCCGCTGACCCAGATCACGCCGCAGAATGTGGCAAGCCTGCGGCCCGCCTGGACCTATCACATGAATCCCGTGCCGTCGCAAAAGCCGGCGCGGCCGCCCGCCTCCACCACCACGCCGCTGGTGGTGGACGGCATCGTCTATCTGGGCACGCCTTATGGCCGGGTGGTGGCGCTGGACGGCGCCAGCGGCCGCCAGCTCTGGGCCTATGAACTGCCCGGCGGCGACCAGCCGCCCTTTCGCGGCATGGGCTGGTGGCCCGGCGATTCCCGCCACGGCCCGCGCCTGATCTTCGGCACCCAGCGCGGCAAGCTGGTCGCACTGGAGGCCAAGACCGGCGCGCCCGCCAGGGGCTTCGGCGTTGACGGCATCGTCGACACCAGGACGCCGGAGATCATGAACGGCCTGCCCAATGCCTATTACGGCTATTCCTCGCCGCCCGCGATCTACAGGAACCTCGCGATCCTGGGCAGCCGGGTGCAGGAATCGCCCGCCAAAGGCGCGGCCGGCGATGTGCGCGCCTGGGATGTGGTGACCGGAAAGCTGGTCTGGACCTTCCATTCCATTCCGCGGCCGGGCGAGAAGTTCCACGACACCTGGGACGGCGACAGCTGGAAGCAGCGTTCGGGCGTCAATGTCTGGAACATGATGACCGTCGATGACAAGCGCGGCATCGCCTATCTGCCGTTCGGCGCGCCCACCTTCGACCGCTATGGCGGCGACCACAAGGGCCTCAACCTGTTCAGCGACAGCCTGGTGGCGGTGGATGCGAACACCGGCAAATATCTCTGGCATTTCCAGGTCGTCCATCACGACATCTGGGATTTCGACCTCGACACCCCGCCCGTGCTGCTGACGGTGAAGAAGGATGGACGGGAGATTCCCGCCGTCGCGGCGATGAACAAGAACGCGCTGCTGTTCCTGCTCGACCGCGTCACCGGCAAGCCCATCTTCGGCGTGACCGAAACGCCGGTGCCCGCATCCGGCGTGCCCGGCGAAACCGCCTGGCCCACCCAGCCGGTGCCGGACAAGCCGCCGCAACTGGCGCGCAGCAGCTTCGCGCTGAACGAGGTCGCGGACGTCACGCCCGAACACAAGGCCTTCTGCGAAGCCATGATCGCGAAGGAGCATCTGACCGGCTCGGTGCGTTTCCAGCCCATTCCCGCCGATCACGCCATCGTGCGCTTTCCGGGCGGCGAAGGCGGGCCGGAATGGGCGGGCGGCGCCTTCGATCCCAAACTGGGCCTGTTCATCGTCAACACCAACAATTTCGGCTATGTCGAAAAGCTGGTGCGGCAGCCGGACGGCGAATACAACATGACCTCCGGGCGCTTTGTCGATCCCAAGACGCTGCTCTATTGCCAGCAGCCGCCCTGGGGCCTGCTCACCGCCGTCAACGTCAACAGCGGCGACATCGCCTGGCAGGTGACGCTGGGGATTTCCGACAGCCTGCCGCAGGGCAAGCAGAACACCGGCCGGCCCAGCAACGGAGGGCCGATCCTGACCGCAAGCGGGCTCACCTTCATCGGCGGCACCAACGACCAGCGCTTCCGCGCCTTCGACAGCCGGACCGGCAAGGAATTGTGGACGTACAAGCTGGACTATTCCGCCCATGCCACGCCGGTCACCTATCGGGGCCGGGACGGGCGGCAATATGTGGCGGTGGTGGCGACGGGCGGTTCCTATCTCGCCAGTCCCACGGGCGGCGACAGCCTGATCGCCTTCGCGCTGCCGCGGTAAAGGCGTGCCGGTCCCGCGAAGAGACGGTCAGACGAAAAGCTGGATGATTCCGTAAACGATCCCGAACAGGATCGCGAAAAAGCCCGTGACGATCACGACCGAGACCCAGAAGGGGAAGGCGCCGCCGCCATTGGCCAGCTTGGTCTGTTCCCTGCCCTCAACATCCGTCGCCATGGAAATCTCCTTTGGCGGGGTCTTTTAAGCGCCCCGCGGCATTTGTCAAACCGGTCTCAGACCGCGATCGGGGCCTTGATCCCGGCATGGGCCTGGTAGTTCTCGAGCGTGAAATCCTCGTAGCGGAAGGCGAAAATGTCCTTCACCGCCGGGTTCAGCCGCATGGTGGGCAGAGGGAAGGGCTTGCGGGACAATTGCTCGTCCGCCTGCTCCAGATGGTTGAGATAGAGATGGGCGTCGCCGAAGCTGTGCACAAAGTCCCCCGGCGCCAGCCCCACGACCTGCGCCACCATCATGGTGAGCAATGCATAGGAGGCGATGTTGAACGGCACGCCCAGGAACACGTCCGCCGAACGCTGGTAGAGCTGGCACGACAGCCTGCCTTCCGCGACATAGAACTGGAACAGGCAGTGGCAGGGCGGCAGCGCCATCTTCGAGATGTCGGCGGGATTCCAGGCCGTGACGATCAGCCGCCGCGAATCCGGATTGGCCTTGATGTCGCGGATCAGGTTCGAGATCTGGTCTATGGTGCCGTCGCGCTCGCGCGGCCAGGATCGCCACTGATAGCCATAGACCGGCCCCAGCTCGCCATTGGCGTCCGCCCATTCGTCCCAGATGGTCACGCCGCGCTCCTGCAGCCAGCGCACATTGGTCTCGCCCCTGAGGAACCACAGCAGCTCATAGATGATGGACTTGAGATGCACCTTCTTGGTGGTGACCAGGGGGAAACCTTCGGCCAGGTCGAAGCGCATCTGGTGGCCGAAGATGGAGCGGGTGCCGGTGCCGGTGCGGTCGGTCTTTTCCACCCCCGTGTCGCGGACGAGCCTCAGCAGGTCGAGATATTGGCGCATGGCCCGATCCTAGCGGATTCGCGCGCCGCCTTCATCCTGTGGAAGCCCGCTCAGAAGGGAAGCGGTTTCCGGTCGGGGTCCAGCCACGCCCGCCGCGCGGCCACCGACATCAGCCGGTCGCGCGACCAGTATTCCAGAAGCCAGTTGGGATCGCCCAGGTTGGTGCGCATCAGCGCATTGACGATGACATACACCGGCACGTCCGGCGCATTGGCGTCCAGCACGCCGCGCGCGGCCCTGAGCGAGGCCTGGGTGATGGTTTCGTGATAGCCGCCCGCATCGTCATTCGTCCGGCCCACGGATTCATTATAGGCGCGGATCAGACTGGGCATCGTCCGTGCCGGGTCCAGGCCGGGGCGGTAGCGCATCAGCCACAATGCGGCGGCGAAATGCGCGCCATGCGTCCATTCCGCCCGCGGCAGGGTGCGGGAGAGCAGGCCTTCACCGATATGATGAACCTGATCCTCGCCGGTGAACAATCCCATGATTTTCCTGTGGGAACCCGGTCACGGGAACCCTTCAATTGTTAAGGGTCAGGACTTATATTGTGCCTGCCGGCTTGCCGGCTATGGCGATAAACGGCTGTGCAATAAGCGGACCGGACCCGGGGGCGGTACCCGGCGCCTCCACCACAAGCCCGCGCGAGGCCTGTAAAGGCCGCGGGTGGGTTTCTGTGGGGGCGAAACAGGATCGACGGACGTGTAAAGACGGTTCTTTCGCCCGGTATGGTATCCGCCGTCATCGGGCTGATCGTACAAGTGCCAACGATAACGAAATGGTGCTCGCTGCCTAATTGATTAGGCAAGCGCGGTTTCGGGAGAAGTACCGGGCAACAGAAACTTCTCCCACTTTCATCATTCCGCCGCCTTCACGCGCCAGGCCTCGTCCTTGCGGTCGTACCAGGCGGCGACCGCGGCAAGGATGCAGATCAGCCCGCCCGCCGTCACCGCCACCCGCAGGCTGAGCCGCTCGGCCACCCAGCCCAGCACCAGCGACCCCCAGGGCATCATCCCCATGAAGCTCATTGCATAGAAAGACACGACCCGCCCGCGCATGTCGTCGCGCGACAGAAGCTGAATGATGGTGTTGGTCGAGCCGCCCAGCAGCATCAGGCTGAACGCCGCGGGCAGCAGCAGCGCCAGCGACAGGGCGAACCAGCGCGACTGGGAAAACAGGATCAGCGCCACCCCGAACGCGGCGGCCGCCAGCGCGGGCGCAAGGAAAAGATGCCGGTCCGGCAGCCGCGCCAGCGCATAGGCGCCGATCAGCGCGCCGCCGCCCGCCGCGCTGTAGAGCAGGCCCAGCCCCTCGCTGCCCTGGTGCAGCACGTCGCGGGCAAAGGCGGGCATCAGCGAGATATAGGATGCGCCGAAGGCCGAGCAGACCGCAGCCAGCACCAGCGAGGCGCGGATCTCCTTCTGGCGCCAGGCATAGACGAACCCCCGCCCCACCGCGCGCAGCACATCGCCATGCTGCCGGCGGACATGCGGGGGAAACCGCATCAGATAGAGCCCGCACAGCACCGCCGCATAGGACAGCGCATCCAGCGCAAAGCACCAGCCCACCCCCACCGCCGCGACCAGCAGGCCCGCCACCGCAGGCCCCATGATGCGCGCCAGGTTGAACATCATGGAGTTGAGCGAGATGGCGTGGCGCAGGTCTTCGCGCCCCACCATCTCCACCGTCATGGACTGGCGCACCGGCACGTCGACGGCGTTGACCAGCCCCTGGAACAGCGCCAGCGCCACCACCATCCACACCGCGATCAGATGGGTCAGCGTCAGGACGGCCAGCGCGACCGACTGCGCCATGGCCAGCGCCTGGGTGACCAGCAGGGTGCGGCGGCGGGGAAAGCGGTCCGCGATCATGCCGCCGAAGGCCGAGAAGAAGAACACCGGCACCTGGCCGGCGAACGACACAACGCCCAGCAGCAGCGGGGAATGGGTCAGACTGTAGACCAGCCAGCCCTGGGCCACATTGGTGATCCAGGTTCCCATCAGCGATGTGAGCTGGCCCGCGAAGAACAGGCGATAGTTGCGGTGGCGGAAGACCGTCAGAAAGACGAAGGCGCCGGTTTTCTCCGCGCCGGCCGCCTCGCCGATGGGTATGGGGGCTTCCGCAATGTCTTCGGGCAGCAGGGCGTCGACGGATCTGGGTTCGGGAGCGGTCATGAGGGCCGGCCCGGCATACGCCCGGTGCCGCGCGTCATCAAGATGTCAGATCGCCGTGAAGCCATGCTGAAAGCGGCCATCCGGAAAGCCGCCATCCGGACAGCGCACCCGGCATCGGCAGGACCGTGATAAAAAAGGGCCGGCCATGCTTTCCGGCGCGCGCCGGTTTGTGCAATTTTATGCGCCCCGGGACCAGTCCGGAGCGGTTTTATGCACAACAGCCTTGGGGGACGGGGGTTCCGTTTTCCCCCTGCAATTGCGTCAAATTGGCCGCGCAGGAAGCAGCCCCGTCCATCGCCGCAATTGACTCCATGAGCGCCGCGCTTAGTCTCCGGCTCATATGGCAAAGGACTTTATCGGCTATCAGGCATTGACGGACGCGGCGCTGCGCAGCGTCGTGCGGGAAGCATTGCGGCGCATCGAAAAATCCGGCCTGATCGGCGCGCATCATTTCTATCTGACCTTCAAGACCCATGCCGAAGGCGTGGACATTCCCGAATTCCTGAAGGAGCAGTATCCCGACGAGATGACCATCATCATCCAGCACCAGTATTGGGCGCTGAAGGTGAAGGAGGACTATTTCGAGGTGACGCTGACCTTCAAGAAACTGCCGGCGCCGCTGCATATCCCTTTCAACGCGCTGACGGCCTTTTTCGACCCCGGCGTGCAGTTCGGCCTGCAGTTCCGCACCGAGGGAGAAGGCGCGCCCAAGGCCGCCACGGGGCCGGTGGCGGTCCCGCATGCCGAGGCCGAGACGGACAAGGACGAACCGCCGGAGCCGCCAGGGCCGGCCCCCGCCGGCGAAAAGGCCGGGCATGACAAGTCGGCCCCCGGCGAAGTGGTGAGCCTGGATTCCTTCCGCAAGAAATAACCCGCACAAAGATTTCCATCATGACCAAGACCCGCACCGAAACAGACACTTTCGGACCGATTGAAGTCGACGACAGCCGTTACTGGGGGGCGCAGGCCCAGCGCAGCCTGGGCAATTTCAGGATCGGCTGGGAGAAGCAGCCCGCCGCCATCATCCGGGCGCTGGGCATCGTCAAGCGCGCCGCCGCCGAGACCAACATGGCGCTGGGCCATCTCGACAAGGCCATCGGCGAGAAGATCGTGGCCGCCGCCCAGGAAGTGATCGACGGCAAGCTCAACGACCATTTCCCGCTGGTGGTCTGGCAGACCGGATCGGGCACCCAGTCGAACATGAACGCCAACGAGGTGATCTCCAACCGCGCCATCGAGATGATGGGCGGGGTCAAGGGCAGCAAGAAGCCCGTGCACCCCAACGATCACGTCAACATGAGCCAGTCGTCCAACGACACCTATCCCACGGCCATGCACATCGCCTGCGCCGAGGAGATCCATCATCGCCTGCTGCCCGCGCTGGGGCATCTGCACAAGGCGCTGGCCGAAAAGACCGCGGCGTGGGCGGACATCATCAAGATCGGCCGCACGCACACCCAGGACGCCACCCCCCTGACGCTGGGCCAGGAATTCTCCGGCTATGCCACCCAGGTTTCGAACGGCATCGCCCGCATCGAGCAGACCCTGCCCAAGCTGATGGAACTGGCCCAGGGCGGCACCGCCGTCGGCACCGGCCTCAACGCCCCGGTAGGCTTCGACAGGATGGTGGCCGAGCGCATCGCCGCCATCACGGGGCTGCATTTCACCACCGCGCCCAACAAGTTCGAGGCGCTGGCCGCCCATGACGCGATGGTGTTCAGCCACGGCGCGATCAACACGGTGGCGGCATCGCTGTTCAAGATCGCCAACGACATACGCCTGCTGGGTTCGGGACCGCGTTCGGGGCTGGGCGAGCTGGCGCTGCCGGAGAATGAGCCCGGTTCCTCGATCATGCCGGGCAAGGTCAATCCCACCCAGTGCGAGGCCATGACCCAGGTCTGCGTGCAGATCTTCGGCAACCACGCCGCGCTGACCTTCGCCGGCAGCCAGGGGCACTTTGAGCTCAACGTCTACAATCCCGTGATGGCCTATAATTTCCTGCAGTCGGTGCGGCTGATGGCCGACGCCGCGATCAGCTTCACCGACAATTGCGTGGTGGGGATCGAGCCGCGCCGCGACAATATCAAGGCGGGGCTGGAACGCTCGCTGATGCTGGTGACGGCGCTGGCGCCCAAGATCGGCTATGACAACGCCGCCAAAATCGCCAAGACCGCGCACAAGAACGGCACCACGCTGAAGGAGGAGGCGGTCAAGGGCGGCTTCGTGACGGAGGCGGAGTTCGACGCCATCGTCGTGCCCGCCGACATGATCGCACCGAAGTGACCCAGCAATCGCAGACTCCTCATCCTGAGCTTGTCGAAGGATGAGGCTTCACAATTCTCGCCGGAATCCAAAATCCCTCATCCTAAGCTTGTCGAAGGATGAGGTCTCGCAGTCCTCGCCAGACCCGGCAAGGCATCGTAATCGCCGCGGATCAACGCTTCCTTCTTCTCGCGCCGCCATCCCTTGATCCGCCGCTCGCAGGCGATGGCGTCCTTGAGCCACTGAAAATCCTGTGACCAGACGAGCGTGACCGGCCTGCGGGTGTGCGTATAACCCGGAAACTGACCGCCCTGATGTTCGCCGATCCGCTTGTCCAGACCCTCGCGCGTGAGACCGACATAATAGGAGCCGTCGGCACATCGCAGCATGTAAACATGAATCTGCATCCTCACCCTTCGACAAGCTCAGGGTGAGGACTATAGTCGGATTCGTCGGGAGAATCCTTGAAGAACATCCCCCTCGCCAGTCGCCGCGCCTCCCCCGCGCCCGGCCATGTGATCGTCCAGGACAACCGGACGGGCCGCGTGTCCTATTGGCAGAAGGACTATCACCAGAGCGCCGCCGACAGCCGCGGCGTCTCCACCGCCGACTATATCCACGCCATGTACGCCTTCCTGCGCCAGGCCGGATCGCGCGACGTGCTGATGATCGGCTGCGGCGGCGGCACGCTGGCCACCATGCTTCATCGCAGCGGCGTGGCCGTGACCCTCGTGGACATCCACAAGCTGTCCTTCGACATCGCGCGGGACTATTTCCACCTGCCCGCCGAAATCCCCTGCCATGTGGCCGACGGCATCGGCTGGTTGCGCAGGAACCGCCGCCGTCACGACGCCATCGTGCTGGACGCCTTCGGCGAAGACGGCATGCCGGCGCCGTTCCGCACGTCCGCCTTCTTCCGGCTGGCCCGCGCGCGGCTGGCGCGGCGCGGCGGACTGTTCCTGATGAATGTGATCGTGGCGGACGATGACGACCCCACGCCCGACGATCTTGTGCGCACCATGCGCCGGCAATGGGGCCGCGTGCGCCTGCTGGACACCGACGGCTGGGTGGATCGCAACGCAGTGATCGCGGCGGGCGCGGTGGCGAAACTGAAGAAGCCGCGCGTGCTGATGCCGCCAAGACCGGGCGGGCGCAAGCTGGCGCGGGAACTGGCCATACTGGACTGGCGGGCGATCCGGAAGGCGCGCGGCCGGTGAACCTCAGGAAGCGCTCCTTCACCCTGTCCGGCCATCGCACCTCCGTCGCGCTGGAGCCGGAGTTCTGGGCCGTCATCGACCGGGCCGCCGCGCGCGAAGGCCTCAGCCCGGCGGCCCTGGTGGCGCGGATCGACGCGGCACGGGGCGCGCGCCCGCTGGCCAGCGCGCTCAGGCTGCACGCCCTTGCGGCCAGGGACGCGCCGCCTTAGCCTTCCGGCATGGCTGAAATCGTCAATCTGCGCCGCGCCCGCAAGGCCAGGGCCCGGACGGAAAAGCAAGCGGCCGCCGAGGCCAACCGCCTGCTGCACGGCACGCCGAAAGCCGTGCGGAAGCTGGAGGAAGCCCGCCGGGAACAGCGGGAACGCCGCCTGGGCGGGCACGCCCTGGAAAAGAACGCGACGGATAAATAGGTGGGCTTTCCGGCCCCCGTGTTCTAATATTGTTCCATGCTTCCTCGATCCGGTTTGCGTCCATGAGCGGCTATGGCGACCGCTATTCCGATCCCCTGGATTCCGCATTCGAAGCCTCTTCGGCGCCGCTCCCGCGCGAGCCTGCCTATCTGGCGGGGCTGAACACCGAACAGCGCGCGGCGGTGGAGGCGGTGGACGGCCCCGTGCTGGTGCTGGCCGGGGCGGGCACGGGCAAGACGCGGGTGCTGACCACGCGGCTGGCGCACATCCTGGCCACGCGCCGCGCCTGGCCGGGTCAGATCCTGGCCGTCACCTTCACCAACAAGGCCGCGCGCGAGATGAAAGAGCGCATCGGCGCGCTGATCGGCGGCGTGGTCGAAGGCATGCAATGGCTGGGCACCTTCCATTCCATCGGCGCGCGGATGCTGCGCCGCCATGCCGAGCTGGCCGGGCTCAAGAGCAACTTCACCATCCTCGACACCGACGACCAGCTTCGCCTGATGAAGCAGCTGATCGAGGCGGAAGGGGTGGACGAGAAACGCTGGCCCGCCCGCACCCTGGCCGCCATGATCGACAACTGGAAGAACCGCGGCCTGCGCCCCGATGACGTGTCCGACGGCGAGGCCCAGGGATACGCCTTCGGCAAGGGCAAGCTGCTCTACCGCCAGTATCAGGAACGGCTGAAGGCGCTCAACGCGGCCGATTTCGGCGACCTGCTGCTGGAAACGCTGAACATCCTCAAGACCCATCCCGACATACTGGCCGACTATCGCGACCGCTTCCGCTACATGCTGGTGGACGAATATCAGGACACCAACGTGGTCCAGTATCTCTGGCTCAAGCTGCTGGCCACGGCGGGCGGCAACATCTGCGTGGTGGGCGACGACGACCAGTCCATCTATGGCTGGCGCGGCGCGGAGGTGGAGAACATCCTGCGCTTCGAACGCGATTTCCCCGGCGCGCGCGTGATCCGGCTGGAGCGCAACTATCGCAGCACCCCGGCCATCCTGGGCGCGGCGTCCGGCCTGATCGCCGCCAACAAGGGCCGGCTGGGCAAGACGCTGTGGACCGAAGGCGAAGAGGGCGAGAAGATCCGCATCCAGGGCGTCTGGGACGCGGAAGAGGAAGCGCGCAACGTGGCGTCCGAGGCCGAGGACCAGCACCGGCGCGGCCATCCTTACGGCCAGATGGCGGTGCTGGTGCGCGCGTCCTTCCAGATGCGCGAATTCGAAGACCGGTTCATCAGCCTGGGCCTGCCCTATCGCGTGATCGGCGGGCCGCGCTTCTATGAACGCGCCGAAATCCGCGACGCGATGGCTTACCTGCGGCTGATCGCCCAGGGCGACGACGACCTGGCTTTCGAGCGCATCGTCAACAAGCCCAAGCGCGGCATCGGCGATGCGTCGGTCGCCGCGCTGCACGCCTTCGCCCGGGCGCGGTCGCTGCCGCTGCTGGCCGCGGCGCGCGAGATCTCCGAAACCGACGAGCTGCCGCCCAAGGCCCGCAAGGCGCTTTCCGACCTGGCGGCCAATTTCGCGCGCTGGAGCACGACGGCGCGCGTGCTGCCCCATACCGAACTGGCCGAAATGGTGCTGGACGAAAGCGGCTATACCGACATGCTCAAGGCCGACAAATCGGCCGAAGCGCCGGGCCGGCTGGACAACCTCAAGGAATTCGTGCGGTCGATGGAGGAGTTCGAATCTCTCGCCGCCTTCCTGGAGCATGTCAGCCTGGTGATGGAGATCGCGCAGGACGAATCCGGCGACCGCATCAACCTGATGACGCTGCACGCGGCCAAGGGGCTGGAGTTCGACACCGTGTTCCTGCCCGGCTGGGAGGAAGGCCTGTTCCCCAGCCAGCGCAGCATGGACGAGAACGGCCTTGCCGGGCTGGAGGAAGAGCGCAGGCTCGCCTATGTGGGGCTGACGCGGGCGAAAAAGCGCGCCCACATCTCCTTTGCCGCCAACCGCCGGGTGCATGGGTCGTGGCAGGCGGCGCTGCCTTCGCGCTTCCTCAAGGAAATGCCCGAGGCCCATGTCGAGACCACGGTGGATGAAGGCTTCTATGGCGGCTATTCGGGTTTCCGCGACAATGCCGGCGAATTCGGCAGCACCTATGACTCGCCGGGCTGGCGGCGCGCGCAAGCCAACATGAAGGCGGCCCAGGCCGGCGGCGGCTGGCGCCCCCGCCCGCCGCTGATCGAGGCCCAGGCTTTCAGCGTGCAGACGTCAGACCCCGGCGCGTCGCAATATGCGCGGGGCGACCGCGTCTTCCACCAGAAATTCGGCTATGGCCGCGTGCGCTATGTCGAAGGCAACAAGCTGACGGTGGAATTCGACAAGGCGGGCGAGAAGCGGGTGATCGACCAGTTCGTGAGCCGCGCCTGAACCGTTGCCCTGAATGTCACCACCCGCGCATGCGGGTGATCCCGGCATATCCACCCTGTTCCCGGCCCGCGCCGCGATGGTAGAAGGCGGCGATGAAACAGACGCGCCGCGCTTATCCACCGTCATGCCGCCATCACTTAGCCGGACGCGATTTTGCGCCCAGGCACGGCGCGCGTTGGATAGGCCGCGCTCCGCACTGTTCGGCATCAACGGGTTGGCGCGAAACCGGGGGGAGGGACTGTTTTTTTCGCCGCACAATTAAATTGCTCAAGCCCGAATTCGCATCGCCGCCCGCCGATCCGCTATCCGCGCTTTTGCCGGAAGATGTTCGGGGGCCACGCGCGGGCCGAACGTTGACGGCCCTGCACCGTGTGGGCATATCCCCGCCATGACCGCCCCGCCCCTCTGGAAAGCCAGCATCGCGCTGACCAAGCCCGAAGCCGCCGATGCCGCCGCCGCGCTGGAGCTGGAAGGCAGCGCCCAGGCCGTGCTGATCGCCGAAGAACCCTTTGCCGACGGCGCGGTGGTGGAGGCGCTCTATACCGAAGCGCCCGACGCCGCCTTTCTTTCGCGCATCGCCGGGCGCGCCGTCGCGGTCGCCCCCCTGCCCGACCAGGACTGGATCAGGCTGTCCCAGCAGGGCCTGCCGCCGGTGCGGGCCGGGCGCTTCTTCGTCTATGGCGCGCATGATGCGGGCACGGTGCCGCACGGGGTGATCCCCATGCGCATCGAGGCGGGCCTGGCCTTCGGCACCGGCCATCACGAAACCACCGCCCTGTGCCTTTCGGTGTTGAGCGGTCTGGCCCGCGCGCGCGCTTTCCGCAACGTGCTGGACCTGGGCACCGGCACGGGGCTGCTGGCCATCGGGGCCGCGAAATTGTGGAAGCGGCCGGTGCTGGCGTCGGACATCGATCCCGTCGCCGTCAGCGTCGCGCGCGACAATGCCCGCGCCAATGGCGTGAGCCATCTGGTCCGCGCCGTCACCGCCGACGGGCTGGCCAATCCGCTGCTGGCCCGCGCCGCGCCCTATGACCTGATGCTCGCCAACATCCTGGCCGGCCCGCTGACCCGCCTGGCGCCGGACATCGTCGCGGCGCTGGCCCCCGGCGCGGTGCTGGTGCTGTCGGGCCTTCTGAACAACCAGGAGGCGCTGGTGCTGAGTTTCTATCGGGCGCTGCGGTTCCTGGGCCGCCGCCGCATGGGGCCCTGGAGCGCGCTGGTGCTGGAAAAGCCCCGGCATCCCGATCCTCACCCGGAGCTTGTCGAAGGGTGAGGCGGGGCCTAAGTTTTGCCGATGGACAAGCCCTTTCAGACATACGACGACACGTCCGACGCCGCCGCCTGCGCGCCGCGGCTGGCCGCGCTGCGCGCCGAACTGGCCAGGCGCGGGCTGGACGGATTTGTGGTGCCCCACAGCGACCAGCATATGGGCGAATATCTGCCGCCCTGCGCCGAACGGCTGGCCTGGCTGACGGCCTTCACCGGGTCGGCGGGCGCGGCGGTGGTGCTGAAGGACAGCGCGGCGATCTTTGTGGATGGCCGTTATACGCTTCAGGTGCGCGCGCAGACCGACACGTCGCTGTTCGAACCGCGCGACCTGGTGGCGGAAGGACCGCAGGGATGGATCGCCGCGAACCTGCCGCGCGGCGCAAAGCTGGGCTACGATCCCTGGCTGCATACCCAGCATGGCGTGCAGCATCTGAAAGCGGCAGCGGAAAAGGCCGGCGGCACGCTGGTGGCGGTGGACACCAACCCCATCGACGCGGTGTGGGCCGATCAGCCCGCCCCGCCTGTCGCGCCCGCCGTGCCGCACGCCTACAACCTGTCGGGCGAGCAGAGCGAGGCCAAGCGCCTGCGCCTGGCCGACGGGCTGAAGAAAGCGGGCGCGGAAGCGGCCGTGATCACGCTGGCCGATTCCGTCTGCTGGCTTCTGAACATCCGCGGCGCCGATGTGCCGCATACCCCGTTTGCGCTGGCCTTCGCGATCCTGCGCGATGACGGCGGCGCGGACCTGTTCCTGGACCCGGCCAAGCGCACGCCCGAACTGATGGCGCATCTGGGCAATTCGGTCGCGGTGCACGATCCCGGCCAGTTCACCGCCGCGCTGGACGCGATGAAGGGCAAAAGCGTTCTGGCCGATCCCGCCACCGCGGCCGGCGCGATCTTCGACCGGCTGGCGCAGGCCGGCGCGAAGATCAGGCCGGGCGCCGATCCATGCCAACTTCCCAAGGCCTGCAAGAACCCGCTGGAAATCGAAGGCATGCGCAAGGCGCACATCCGCGATGGGGCGGCGCTGGCCAAATTCCTGTGCTGGTTCGAAACCAATGCCGCGGGCGGGGAGTTGACCGAGATCCAGGCGGCGGAGGCGCTGGAAGGCTTCCGCCGCGCCACCGGCGTGCTGAGCGACATATCCTTCGACACGATCAGCGGGGCGGGCAGCAACGGCGCGATCGTGCATTATCGCGTCACCCGCTCGACCAACCGCACCATCCGCCCGGGCGAGATGTTCCTGCTGGATTCCGGCGCGCAATATCCCGACGGCACCACCGACGTCACCCGCACCGTGATGGTGGGCGAGCCTGCCGCCGAGATGAAGGACCGCTTCACCCGCGTGCTGAAGGGCCATATCGCGCTGGCCACCGCGCGCTTCCCCGACGGCACGATCGGGATGCAGCTCGACAGTTTCGCGCGCCGTCCGCTGTGGGAGGCGGGACTGGATTACGACCACGGCACGGGCCACGGCGTGGGATCGTACCTGTCGGTGCATGAGGGGCCGCAGAACATCTCGAAAAGGCCGGTGATGCAGAAGCTGATGCCGGGCATGGTCTGCTCCAACGAGCCGGGATTCTACAAGACCGGCGCCTTCGGCATCCGCATCGAGAATCTGGTGGTGGTGACGCAGCCACAGGATGTGGGCGGGGACCGGCCGATGATGGGTTTCGAGACCATCACGCTGGCGCCCATCGACCTGAACCTGGTGGAGCCCTCGCTGCTGACGGACGGCGAGCGTGGCTGGCTCAACGCCTATCACGCGCGGGTGCGCGAAACCCTATCTCATCTGGTGGACGGGGAAACCCGCGCCTGGCTGGCGCGGGTGACGCGGGCGATCTGATTTCAAACGCTCCGTGGCCGGCCTCACCCGGCCACGATACTAGGAGATTAGCTTCAGCCAGCCATCCTCGTCCATGATCTGGACGCCGTGCTTCTGCGCATCTTTCAGCTTCGATCCCGCGCCGGGGCCCGCCACCACGATGTCGGTCTTGGCCGAAACCGAGCCCGACACTTTCGCGCCCAGGCTTTCCGCCCGCGCCTTGGCCTCTGCCCGGGTCATCTTCTCCAGCGTACCGGTAAAGACCACCGTCTTGCCGCTGACGGGCGAGGATTTCGTGGGCGCGGCCATGTCGGTCACCGTCAGCCAGGCCAGCAGCCGGTGAAGCGCCTTCACATTGTGCGGCTCATCGAAGAAATCGCGAATGGCCTCCGCCACCACCCCGCCGATGCCCTCGATATGCTGTAATTCCTCCAGGGCATCGTCCGCCTTCATGCCGCCCAAAAACGCATCTATGGAGCGATAGTGCCGCGCCAGCAGCCGCGCCGTGGTCTCGCCCACATGGCGGATACCCAGCGCATTGATGAAACGGTCCAGCGGAATGGTGCGGCGGCGTTCGATGGCGGCCATCAGATTCGCCACCACCTTGTCCTCGCGCTCTTTTTCCTTTTTCGGCTCCTTCTTTGCCTTCCTGACCGGCGCCTTGCCTTCGGCGGCGCGGCGATCTTCGCTCAATTGCGCGCGATGTTCGGCCAGGACCTTGCTGACCTTTTCGGGCTTTTCGGTCAGGGCGAAGATGTCGGCCGGCTCCTTCAACAGTCCCTTGTCATGGAACAGCTCGATCATCGTGCCGCCCAGTCCTTCTATGTCGAAGGCGTCGCGCGACACGAAATAGCGCAGCCGCTCCACTGTCTGGGCATCGCAGATCAGCCCGCCGGTGCAGCGCCGGTCCACATCCGCCTTGCCGGTTTTCTCGTCCACCTCGCGCACCGCATGGCTACCGCAGACCGGGCAGCGCTCGGGGAACTTGTAGGGTTTGCTGTTCTTCGGGCGCCGTTCCGCGATCACCCGCACGATCTGGGGGATCACATCGCCCGCGCGCTGGATCACCACCGTATCGCCGACGCGCGCATCCAGCCGGGCGATCTCGTCCTCATTGTGCAGGGTGGCGTTCTGCACCACCACGCCGCCCACCGTGACCGGCTTGAGGCGGGCCACCGGCGCAAGCTTTCCGGTGCGGCCGACCTGGATCTCGATGGCCTCGATCACCGTTTCCGCCTGCTCGGCGGGGAATTTGTGGGCGATGGCCCAGCGCGGGGACCGCGAGACGAACCCCAGCCGCTCTTGCAGGTCCAGCCGGTCCACCTTGTAGACAACGCCGTCTATGTCATAGCCCAGCCTGGCCCGGCGCCCCTCCACATCGCGGTAGAACGCCAGCACCTCATCCAGCGTTTCGCACCGCTTCACCAGCGGGTTCACGACGAAACCATAGTCCCGGAACGTCTCCAGCATGCCGCTCTGGGTGCGGGCGGGCAGTTCACTGATCTCGCCCCAGGCATAGGCGAAGAAATTGAGCGCGCGGCCGGCAGTGATGGCGGGATCGAGCTGACGCACCGATCCGGCGGCGCTGTTGCGCGGGTTGGCATAGATCTGCCTGCCCTCCTCCGCCTGGCGCTTGTTGAGTTTCTCGAACGCCTTGTGGGTCATATAGACCTCGCCGCGCACCTCCAGCACTGCGGGCGGTTTGCCGTGCAGCCTGAGCGGAATGTCGGAAATGGTGCGCAGGTTGGCGGTGATGTCCTCGCCTTCCTGCCCGTCGCCGCGCGTCGCCCCCTGCACCAGCACGCCATGCTCGTAACGCAGCGAGGCGGACAAGCCGTCGATCTTGGGCTCGGCCGTGACCGCGATCTCGTCGCCTTCCTTCAGGCCCAGGAAACGGCGCACCCGCGCAAGAAACTCGATCACATCCTCGTCGTGAAAGGCATTGTCCAGCGAAAGCATCGGCACGCGATGCACCACCTTGGCGAATTTCGCGGCCGGCGGCGCCCCAACGCGATGCGACGGGGAGTCAGGCCTGACCAGAAGCGGAAAGCGCGCTTCGATCGCGGCGTTGCGCCGGCGCAGGACGTCATATTCCGCGTCGGAGATGGCGGGGGCATCCTGTTGATAATAAAGCCGGTCATGTTCCGCGATCTCTCGCGCCAGCCGGTCGAGTTCCTTCCCGGCTTCGGCTGCGGTGAGTTTTTCGACGGGCTTCATGCGCGCCTGCGCGCCTTTTTCGGGGTGGACGCTTCGGCCATCAGCCGCCGCGCCGCGGCGCGGGCTTCGTCGGTGACATTGGCGCCGGAAAGCATGCGGGCGATCTCTTCCAGCCGTTCCTCCTCGTCCAGCAGTTCGATCTTCGTCCTGTCTTTCGCGCGGCTGATGCGGAAATGCCGCGCCGCGCGCGCGGCCACCTGCGGGGAATGCGTCACCAGCAGCACCTGGGTGGTCGCAGCCAGGCGCTGCAGCCGCTCGCCCACCGCGTCGGCCACCGCGCCGCCCACGCCCCGGTCCACCTCGTCGAACACCATGGCGGCAGGCGCGGACACTTGCGCCAGCGCCACCTTCAGCGCCAGGGAGAAACGCGCAAGCTCACCGCCGGATGCGATTTTCGCCAACCCGCCAAAGGCCGCGCCTTCCACTGTGGCGACTTCGAAGGCGACCTTTTCCAGGCCCGTGGACATGCCCTTGTCGTCGTCCAGCGCTTCCAGCGCCACGCGGAACCGGGCATGGCCCAGCTTGAGGGGGCCAAGTTCCGCCGCGACGGCGGCTTCGAGGCGGCGCGCCGCGGCTTCGCGCGCTTTCGACAATTGCCGCGCGGCCGTCAGGTATGCATCGCGCGCGGCGGCCAGTTGTGCCTCGGCCTGCCGGATCTGGCTTCCGCCTGCCGCCAGCGCATCGCGCCGCGCCAGGAAATCGTCGCGGGTCTTGGGCAGCTCTTCCGGCGTCACGCCATATTTGCGCGCCAGCGCCCTGAGCGCGAACAGCCGTTCTTCCGCCCGCTCCAACGCACCGGTATCGGTTTCGAGGCGCGAAAGCAGGCTGTCCAGTTCGCGCCGGGCATCCTCGGCCAGGGCATACGCCTGTTCCAGCGCGGTTTCGGCCGCAGCAGCGGCCTTGCGCGCCTCCTCATTCATGCGGCTGATGCGCCGCAGTGCTTGGGCCAGCCCGCTTTCCGCGCCGCGCTCGCCCGACAGGAATTCCAGCGCCGCCGATATATCTTCGGCGATGCGCGCCGCGTTCATCATCAGCGCACGCCGGCCCGCCAACCGTTCCTCCTCGCCCGCTTCGGGCGCGAAGTCCGCCAGTTCGGCGGCAGCGGCGCGCGTGAAATCGGCCTCGGCCTGGGCGCGGGCGGCTTCGGCCTGCAATGCCGCCAGCGTCTCGCGCGCGGCGGCCCACACCCCGTGGGCTCCAGCCACGGCGGCGGCCTCCGCCGTCAGCCCGCCGAACCCGTCGAGCAGCGCGCGGTGCGTGGCGCTGTCGAACAGGCCACGGTCGTCCTGCTGGCCATGCACTTCCAGCAACAGCCCGCCCAGGTCCTTCAGCAGGCCCACGCCCACGGCTTCGTCATTGATGAAGGCGCGGCTGCGTCCGTCGCCGGACAGCGTCCGGCGCAGCACGATCTCGCCATTCGCCTCCATCGCCTGCTCGCGCAGCAGGGCCCAGGCAGCGTGGTCTTTTCCCGGCTCGAACACGGCGGTGGCGCTGCCCTGGGCGGCGCCCTGCCGCAGGCCGGCCCTTCCGCGTGCGCCCACTGCCAGCCCCAGCGAATCGAGCAGGATGGATTTGCCCGCGCCTGTCTCGCCGGTCAGCACATTGAGGCCGGGCGCGAACTCCAGCGCCGCCTGTTCGATCAGAACGATGTCACGGATGGTGAGCGCCGCGAGCACATCAGGCTCCGAATCGTCAAAAGACCTTGTGGAAAGCCTGACTGATCCAGGAACGCCTGTCTTCCTCAGGCTTCAGGTTGCGGCCCTTGAGGATGTTGTAGGCATCGCGGTACCAGCCGGACCCGGGATAATTCTTGCCCAGCACCGCGGCCGCAGTCTGTGCCTCGCTGTCCAGGCCCAGGCTGTAATAGGCCTCGGTCAGCCGCTCCAGCGCCTCTGCGATCTGGGGCGTGGTCTGGTACTGGTCCACCACGGTGCGGAAGCGGTTGATGGCGCCGATGAAATCGCCGCGCGACATGTAATAGCGGCCCACCGCCATTTCCTTGCCCGCCAGATGGTCCATGGTCAGATCGATCTTGAGCGTGGCATCGCGCGCATATTCGGTGTCAGGGAAACGCTGCACCACGTCCTGCAGCGCCACCAGCGCGCCCTCGGTGTTGGACTGGTCGCGGCCGACGTCCACGATCTGCTCGTAGAGCGAGATGGCCTTGAGATAGAAGGCATAGGCGACTTCCGGGCTGCCGGGGTGCAGCGAGATGTACTGATCGGCCGTCGCGATGGCCGCGCTGTACTGGTTGGCCTGGTAGGAGCAGAAGGCGCTGATCAGCATGGCGCGCCGCGCCCACACCGAATAGGGGTGCTGGCGGTCCACTTCGTTGAACTGGCTGGCGCAGACATCCCAGGCGCCCGCGTTGATCGCCCGCCAGCCGTCGGCATAGATCGCCTCGACCGACCGCTCGCGATAATTGGCGGCATCCTTGTTGGCGTTGTTGGTCTCGTCATCCTTGCCGCCGAACAGCGAGCAGCCTGCCAGCAGGGTCAGGCCGGCGCCCAGGAGCAGGGCGCGCGCAAAGGATTCTGGACGGAAGGCAAAGGCCATAGGCAATCCTTGTGGCGCGAAATTTCCATAAGTATTACAATATCTTATGTCGGGTGCGGAGCACCGGCCGCGCATCGCGCCCTTTATATACCGTGGGGTGGCGGGAACAGGAAAGTGTCACTTTCTCAAGGCGCTTTCAGGCCAGCCCAGTCAGAGTTCCACCCGCTCGTAATTCGCCGGGTCGGCGAACAGCGCCCGAAGCAGGGCGTTGTTGGTGGCGTGGCCGGAGCGGTGGCCTTCGAAACGGGCGATCAACGGCGCACCCGCCAGCCCCATGTCCCCGATGGCGTCCAAAATCTTATGGCGGACGAATTCGTCGGCGAAACGCTGCTGCTCGGGATTGACCAGGCCCCCCGCGTCCAACGCCAGCGTATTGGCCAGGGACGCGCCGCGAGCCAGGTTCATCTGGTTCAGCGCCTCCAGCTCGCTGAGGAAACCGAAGGTGCGGGCAGGCGCGATCTCGGCCCGGAACCCTGCCCGGCTGAAAGCAAAGGCGTAGTACTGATCGCCGATCACTGGGAAGCTGAGGTGATAGGTGTAGCTGAGGAAGTCCGCGGGCAGCAGCGCGGCGCGCGCCGCGCCTGCATCCACCGTCACCGGCTTCAATACCCGGATCGCGCCCCGTGCCAGAGGCTGCTCGGCAAGCCCGCCACTTTCCAGCAGATCAAGGTACGACAACGCATCGCCATCCAGGATTGGCGGCTCCGGACCATCCAGTGTCACCAGCAGATCGTCGATCTCCGCGCCCGCCGCGGCCGCCATCAGGTGCTCGACCACGCCGACCGTGGCGCCGCCCCTGCCGATCACCGTGCCCAGTCTGGTTTCCCCCACCAGATCGTAGCGCGCGGGAATGTCGGCATCGAGGTCGGCGCGGCGGAACACGATACCGCTTCCGGGCGCGGACGGTGCAAGCGTCATTGTGACCGGCGTGCCGGCATGAAGGGCGGTGCCGGTTGCGGTGACTGTGCGGGCGATGGTGCGGCGCGGCGTCATGGGCGCAGTTTAGAGCAAGTCGAAGCTGTGCCCAAAGCGGTTGCGGTCGCAGGGGGGCGAGGGATAGCCTTACCATGCCTTTCGGAGTAGGCCGCGTGCGGGTAACGGGCGCGATTGTGGCTGTTCTGCTGGCGCTTGCCGGGACACCGGCGCCGGCCGCTGCGACATTGCTGGCCGACCAACCCTATCGCATCGGTTTTCAGGGCCGGCTTGTCACCGATGTGATGATCGACGGCAAAGGGCCTTTCGCCTTTGTGATCGATACCGCCTCCAGCCGTTCGCTGATGTTCGAGCATGTGCGTGCGGCGCTTGGCCTGACCCAATCCCAGCCCCAGCCCATCACCATTTACGGAATCAACGATGTGGGCCAGGCCATGCCGGTCGCGCCCGGAGAAGTCAGCGTCGCCGGAGAAACGGTCCATGGCCTGGTCATGGGCGTGCTGCCCGATGAAGGGCCCGGCGGGCCTGACGGCATATTGGGCGTCGATGTCCTGTCGCGCTATTTCGTAGTGCTGGACCGCACCGCCATGCGCTTCAAGCTGCTGTCCTCCGATTCCGGGGCGGAGCAGGATTATTCGGGCTGGACCCACGCCACGCTGACGCCGCGGCCGCTGCGCAATTTCCCGATCCAGTTCTGGTATCTCGACACGCGCTTCAACGACGTGGGCTTCCACAGCCTGTTCGATCTGGGTGCGTCGGTGACGATGATGAACTGGCACGCGGCCGAGAAACTGGGAGTGCATCAGCGCGACTTCAAGTCCTTCGGCCCGCCACCGGACCAGCTGCGCGACGTACTGGGCAAGGATGCGCCTGCCGTGAAGCTGCTGGGGCTGGAGGCGCGCATGTCCAGCCGGATCTGGGGGGATCAACTGGTGCTGGTCGCCAATGCGCCGGTGTTCAACTATTTCGATCTCGACGAACGGCCCGCCGCCATCGTGGGCCTGGGCCTTCTTGGTCAGAATTCGCTGGCGATCGACTTCGCGGGACACAAGCTCTATGTGGGTCCCACGCTGGGCGAAGACGGAAAAGAAAAGGGCAGCTGATGCTGCCCTTTTCCGGTTCCATATCCCCGCCGGCCGCGGCGTGGATCACAACATGCTTTGACGTACCGTCAGTTCGACTGCCTGCGCAGGAAAGCCGGTATCTCGAACTGCTCGTCGCGCTTGTGGTCCGGGAACAGATCGTCGGCGCGCTGCTGCTCGGGCGGTGCGGCGATAGGCTGCATCGGCTGGACGTTGGCGCGCGGCGCCGGCATCCGTTCGGGCATGCGCTCCATGCGCGGTTCGTGCATGGGCTCGCCGCGCAGGTCGGGCGCGGCTTTCTTGCGGCCGAAAATGCTCCAGCCGCCCTTGCGTTCCGCGGGCGCATGCATGCGCGGGGCCAGCGGCTGCTGTTCCAGCGGCCGGTAGCTTTCGGTGGCGGCATAGCGCGGCGCCGACGGGGCGGGCGCTGCATCGGGTGCTATTTCGGGCGCATCCGCGCCGCCCAGAACATAATCCCCGGCCGCGCCCTTGGGTGCACCCATCTCCTGGGCCAGCGCCTCCATCGTGGCGTGGACCGGATTGACCGGCGCGGGCGCGGCGGCGGCAACCGGCGCGGGCTGGGGCACGCGAGGCGGCTGCTTGACGGCCAGGTGCGGATGCAGCGTGCGCACCTTCTCGCTCGGCAGCGGCATCTTGCTGAGTTCGGCATCGATACCCGTAGCCACGACAGAGACGCGGATACGCCCCTCCATCTCGGGCAGGATGGTATTGCCGAAGATGATGTTGGCGTCGGGATCGACTTCGGCGCGGATGCGGTTGGCAGCCTGCTCGACCTCGAACAGCATCAGGTCCGGCCCGCCTGTGATGTTGATCAGCACGCCCTTGGCGCCCTTCATCGTCACATCGTCGAGCAGCGGGTTGGAGATCGCCATGTCGGCGGCGCGGGAGGCGCGGTCCTCGCCCTCGGCCTCGCCCGTGCCCATCATCGCCTTGCCCATCTCGCTGATCACCGACTTGATATCGGCGAAATCCAGGTTGATCAGGCCGGGCATCACGATCAGGTCGGTGACGCCGCGCACGCCCGCATGCAGCACTTCGTCGGCCATGGCGAAGGCCTGGGCCATGGTGGTGCGGTCGTTGGCCACGCGGAACAGGTTCTGGTTGGGGATCACGATCAGCGTGTGCACGAACTGCTGCAGTTCGGCGATGCCGCGCTCGGCCACCCGCATGCGGCGTTCGCCCTCCAGCGCGAAGGGCTTGGTGACCACACCGACGGTCAGGATGCCGGCCTCGCGCACGGCGCGCGCGATCACCGGGGCCGCACCGGTGCCGGTGCCGCCGCCCATGCCGGCGGCGATGAACACCATATGGGCATTCGAAAGCTGTTCCATGATCTCAGGCAGGGATTCCTCCGCCCCCGCGCGCCCGACATCGGGTTGGGCGCCCGCGCCCAGACCTTCGGTGGTAGAGACGCCCAACTGGATTCGGCGCTGGCACTTCGACTGGGCCAGGGCCTGGGCATCGGTGTTGCAGACCAGGAAGTCCACGCCCTCCAGACCCGCCTCTATCATGTTGTTGACGGCATTGCCGCCGGCCCCGCCCACGCCCAGCACGGTGATGCGGGGGCGCAATTCCCTGGTCTCGGGCATTTTCAGGTTGATCGCCATCTTCATACTCCTCGTTAGCGGCCGCTCCGACATTGTGTGAAAGGAGCGCTCCGGCTCGCGCCGGTGCTCCTCATGATGGTCGCTCCGGCTTTCGCCGAGGCTCCATGTTCTTCAATCACCGTGGATGGCACCGCCGAATCACCGACTGATTCGCTGTTACATTGTTGAATCATTGAAGCCACCGGCGGGTCAACCGGCTGAGCCAGCTTTCGGTATCGGATTTTACGGGCGCCATCGTGATCGTGGGATTGAGAAGTTCCGGCGGCGTCGTCGCGCCTTCCATCAGCAGGCCGATGGCCGTGGCATAGTCGGGCCCCGCCGAAGCGGCGGCCAGGCCGGGAAAGACTTGCGGGCGGCCGATGCGGACCTGCTTGTCGAGGATACGGGCGGCAAGCTCGCGCGTACCGGCAAGCTGGCAGGCTCCGCCCGTCAGCACGGCGCGGCGACCTGCCGCGACTTCGAAGCCGCTGGCCTGGAGGCGGGACTTGACCTCGGCGAATATCTCCTCCAGCCGCGCCTGGATGATGCGAGTCAGCATGGAACGCGGCAGGCGCAGGGCCGCATCATCGCCCTCCTCGCCCATCTGCGCGACCGAGATCACGTCCGACGCGCCGTCCATCTCGCCCATTGCCGCGCCGTGCAGGGTCTTGGTGCGTTCAGCGGCGGACAGCGGCGCCGCCAGCATGCGGGCGATGTCGTTGGTGACCGCAAGGCCGCCGAGCGGCACCACGTCGGCATGGACCAGGTGACCTTCCAGGAACACCGCGATCGAGGTACAGCCGCCCCCCATGTCGATCACCGTGGCGCCGACCTGCTTTTCGTCTTCCGTCAGGGTGGAAAGGCCCGCGGCATAGGCGCCGAACCGCACCCCCACCACATTGAGATGGCACCGCTCGACCGCCAGCTTGAGGTTGGCCAGCGGGCTGGGCTTCACCGCCACCGCGTGCATGGCGACCCCGATCTTCTGGCAGAACATGCCCGAAGGATTCTTCACCCCGCGTGCCTCGTCCACCACATAGGCCGTGGGTGCGGACTGGATGATGTCATACCCGTCCAGCCTGCAGCGGGCGCGTCCGTCATTGAGCAGGTGACGCAGATTCTCGTCGGACACCAGCGCACCATCCAGCGAGAGCACCGCGCGCCCCGTGACGCTCACAGGCTGGCCGCAGTTGACGCCGATCAGCACGTTCTGGATGCGGGCATCGGCCATGTTCTCGGCGGCGGCGACGCATTCGCGGATGGAATCCTCGGCCTGTTCCAGGCTGGTGATCGTGCCGGCCTTGAGGCCCAGGGATTCGCGCAAGGCGCTGCCCAGCACCTTGAGCGAGCCGGATTCGGCCTGGCCGATCACGCAGACGATCTTGGAGGTGCCTACGTCCAACGCCGCCACCAGTCCGGTGCGGTAGGCCGGAATCTCGTTGTTCACGCGCAAGCGCAGAGCCTGGTTCATGTCTCCTTGCCCCTCTCCACATCCTTCTTCTCGCCGCTCTTGAGCACGAAGAAATAATGCGTCGGTGACCTGAGGTCGATTTCGGTCACATCCCGCTCCAGGATCCCGGACTCGATGATCAGGCGCTCCAGGGCATCGAGCTGCCTGCCCCAGTCGGCTTCCGGCAGCTTCACCACCACGCCATCGTCCAGGATCAGGTTCCAGCGCCGCATCGAGACGCGGGCATAGGCTGCGACGCGCGCGGCGACGGCGCGATGGGCCTGGACCGCGTCAACCAGATCGGCCGCGGCCTGCGGCGCGCCGGCGCCGACCAGCTTGGGCAGGCGGCGGAATTTCTCCACGTCGCGGGTGGTGATGATGCCGCCGCTGCGCTCCACTACCGCGATCGGCGCCTCGCCGTCCGGCCCGGGCGGCATCTGCCAGAGCGCGAAGGGCCGCTTTTCCACCAGCGTCACGAAGATCGCATCGGGGTAGCGGCGATGCACTTCGGCCGAAGCGACCCAGTCCAGGTGCGCCAGCCGGTTGCGGGCGGCAAAAAGATCGGCGCTGAAGATGCTTTCGCCGGGCTGCATGCCCAACACTTCCAGGATCTGGCGATAGGGCGTGCGGCGGTTGCCGGTGATGTGGATTTCGGAGATGCCGAAGCCGGCGTCGGCTGTAACGATATCGATGCCGCGTCCCACCGCATGGATGGAGCGCCCGATAATGCCGCTGGCCAGCAGCGCCCCCAGAAGAACAAGCGCCGCCAGAAGGCCGCACAGCGCCAGCATGGGGCGCCGGGTAAAGGGTGCGAGGCGCGCGCCAAGCCGGGCGATCAGACCGCCGTCCTTCTGCTGCCGGGCCGATCCCGGCTGCACCGCCGACCATTCGCGTGGCGGGCGGGCGGAAGACCGCACCGACTTGGGCCGGGCGCCGCTGCGGCCCTTGCGCTCTACAGTCACCGGTCGCATGACGCATCCTCCACGATCCAGCGGCACAGCTGCGCGTATGACATGCCTACAAGGGCGGCCTGCTCCGGCACCAGCGAAGTCGGCGTCATGCCCGGCTGGGTGTTGGTCTCCAGCAGGATCAGGCGCGGCGCGGGGCCCGTGTCGTCATAGCGGAAGTCGGTGCGTGTGACGCCGCGGCAGCCCAGCGCCCGGTGGGCGGCGATCGCCAGTTCCATCGCCTGGCCGGCGACCTTTTCCGGTATCTGCGCCGGCAGGATATGGCGCGAGCCGCCTGCCGCATATTTGGCTTCGTAATCGTAGAATTCGAGATCCGTGACGATCTCGGTCACGCCCAGCGCCCGGTTTCCCATCACGCTGACGGTGAGCTCGCGGCCGGGCACGAACTCCTCGATCATCATCTCGTTCGACAGGGTCCAGGTATCGCTGCCCAGGGCCGCGGGCGGCCGGTTGTCGCCCTTGCGGATGATGAAGACGCCGACGCTGGAGCCTTCATTCACCGGCTTGACCACATAGGGCGGCTCCATCAGGTGTGCGCTGGCGGCTTCACGCCGATCAGCGATGATGGATCTCACCACCGGCAGACCCGCCGCGCGGTAGATGTCCTTGGCGCGACCCTTGTGCATGGCGAGCGCCGAGGCCAGCACACCGGAATGTGTGTAGGGAATGCGCATCAGTTCCAGCAGCCCCTGCACCGTGCCGTCCTCGCCGAAGCGGCCATGCAACGCGTTGAACACCGCATCGGGAGCTGCCTCGTAAAGCTGTTGGCCCGGATTGTCGCCCGGATCGATGCCGATGGCCTCGAAACCTTCGGACTGAAGCGCGGCGATTACGCCCTTGCCCGAGGAAAGCGAGACCTTGCGCTCGGCACTGCGGCCTCCCATCAAGACGGCGATGCGATGAAAGGCGCTCATGCCGGCGTCCCCACACGCCTGATCTCCCATTCCAGCACCACGCCGGATTTCTCCCGCACGCGGCGGCGCACTTCCTCGCCCAATGCCTCCAGGTCGGCAGCCGTAGCCTCGCCGGTATTGATCAGGAAGTTGGTGTGCTTCTGGCTGACTTGCGCGCCGCCGAGGGCCAGGCCGCGACAGCCGGCTTCGTCGATCATCTGCCAGGCCTTGCGTCCGGGCGGGTTCTTGAAGGTGCTGCCGCCGGTCTTTGCGCGGATGGGCTGGCTGGCCTCGCGATTGGCGGAAAGATCGTCCATCCGTGCACGGATGGCGGCGGGGTCGTCCGGCGCGCCTTCGAACACAGCCTCCACGAAGATCAGGTCATCCGCGGCTCCGCGCGCTTTGCGATATTCGAAGGCCATGTCGGCGGCCGACATCGTGATCCGGTTGCCGCGGCCGTCTATGGCAGTCGCTTCGACAAAGACGTCCCGCACCTCGCGGCCATAGCAGCCCGCATTCATCCTGAGCGCACCACCCACGGTGCCCGGCACGCCACGCAGGAATTCCATCCCCGCGATTCCGGCATCGGCTGCCGCGCGCGCCACCGCGCTGTCGAGTGCGGCCGCGCCTGCGCGCACGCGTGTGCCTTGCGCCTCGACCTTCCCGAAGGCCGCCGTCAGCCGCACCACCACGCCCGGGATGCCGCCGTCGCGCACCAGAAGGTTCGAGCCCACACCGATCACCGATACATCGAGCCCGGCAGGCCTGGCGGCCAGGAACGTCGCCAGATCGTCCGCATCGGCGGGCCGGAACAGGATTTCCGCCGCCCCACCTACGCGGAACCAGACGAGGTCCCTGAGCGGCGCGCCATACGTATAAGTGCCGCGCACGGGTGGAAGGGCATCACAGACACGGGCCATCATCATGTCTGACCCTCCAGCCGGCCGGGCAGGTTATGCATCCAGCCCGTGATGGAGCCCGCTCCGGTGCCGATGATCACTGCGCCCGGCTTCACATAGGGCGCAACGGCGGCAGCAAGATCCTCTTCGCCTGCAATGGTGATCACGTTGCGATGACCGTGGGCGCGCAGCGCCTCGGCATAGCTGTCGCGGTCGATGCCTTCGATGGGCTTCTCGCCCGCGGCATAGATGGGTGCGATCACCGCCACGTCGGCGTCGTTGAGGCAGGTGGCGAACTGCTCGAATGTGTCGCGCAACCGGGTAAAGCGATGTGGCTGCACCACGGCGACGACCGGACCCTTGTAGGCCTGGCGCGCAGCGCGCAGGGCGGCGGCGATCTTGAAAGGGTTATGCGCATAATCGTCGATGATGGCGGCGCCATTCACCTCGCCCACCTTGGTAAAGCGCCGGCCTACGCCGCCGAACTCCGACAGGCCCTTGCGGATCACCGCGTCTGTCACGCCCAGCTCGCGCGCCACCACGATGGCGGCCAGCGCGTTCTGCACATTGTGCTCGCCCGGCATGGGCAGCTTCATTCCCTCCAGCCGTGTTTCGCGGACCTTACGCCGGTCGGTGAACACCACGTCGAAATGCGACGCGCCTTCCGAAAAACGCACATTCACCGCCCGCGCGTCGGCCTGGGGACTGAAGCCATAGGTTACGATGCGCCGATCCACGATACGGCCGACCATCGCCTGGACCTCGGGATGATCGATGCACAGCACCGCGAAGCCGTAGAAGGGCACATTCTCGACAAAGCGCTGGAAGGCGTCGCGCATGTTCTCGAAGGTGCCGTAGAAATCCAGATGGTCGGGATCGGCATTGGTCACCACTGCCACGGTCGCGGGCAGGCGCAGGAAGGTGCCGTCGCTCTCGTCGGCCTCCACCACCACCCATTCGCCCGCGCCCAGCCGCGCATTGGTGCCATAGGCATTAATGATGCCGCCATTGACGACCGTGGGGTCCATGCCGCCCGCGTCCAGCAGCGAGGCCACCAGTGTGGTAGTGGTGGTCTTGCCGTTGGTGCCGGCAATGGCAATGCAGGACCTCAGCCGCATGATCTCGGCCAGCATCTCGGCGCGGCGCACCAGCGGCAGACCCAGCTTGCGCGCCTCGTCGAACTCCACGTTCCCCGGCTTCACCGCCGAGGAATAGACCACGGCATGGGCATCCTTGAGATTTTCCGGATTGTGGCCCACATGGACGGTGATGCCCATCGCCCTGAGGCGCTTCACATTGGCGTTCTCCGCCGCGTCGCTGCCCTGAACCTGATAGCCGAGATTGTGCATGATCTCGGCAATGCCGCTCATGCCGATGCCGCCGATGCCGATGAAATGGATCGCACCGATGTCCAGCGGCACGCGGGTGGTGACGCCCTGCCTGCTCTTCAGCACGGCCATCATGCCGCCCTCCTTGCCAGACCGTCGACCACATCGGCCAGCTTCTCGGCGGCGTGCGGCGTGGCCAGCCGGTGCGCGGCGGCCGCGCGGCGGGCCAGCGCCAGCGGGTCGGCGAAGATGCGCATCAACATCTGCGCCAGCGTATCGGGCGCGAGATCGCGCTGCGCCACCCGCCAGCCGCCGCCGCCGCGCGCAAGGATATCGGCATTGGGCGTCTGGTTGTCGTCCAGCGCGCCGGGCAGCGGCACGAGGATGGCAGGCCGGCCGATCGCCATCAGCTCGGCCACCGTGCCCGCGCCTGAGCGCGCAATCACCAGATGGGTTTCCGCCATGCGCTTCGGCAGGTCCGGGAAGAATGTCGCAAGATCGGCGCGGATCTCGGCATTGGCATAGACGTGTCGCACCGCCTCGATGTCCTCCGGGCGGCACTGCTGCACCACCGACAGCCGCATCTTGATCTCGTGCGGCAGGCGGGTCAGCGCGGCGGGAACGATCTCGCTCATGGCACGCGCGCCCTGGCTGCCGCCGAATACCAGCAGACGCAGCGGTCCCTGCGGCTCGGGCACGTGATAGGAGGAACCCCACAACGCCTCGACCTCCGGGCGCAGAGGATTGCCGGTCAACACGACCTTAGACTTGTCTGTGGGCGCGAAGCGGGCGATGGGAAAGGCGGCCGCCACAACCTTCACCTTGTTCATCACCAGGCGGTTCGCGCGGCCCACCACGGCATTCTGCTCGATGATCGCCGTTGGCAGGCGCGCCAGAGATGCCGCCAGCATCACAGGCACAGACGGATAGCCGCCAAAACCGACCACGACGGCGGGCCTGAGCCTGACCAGCTTGGCCAGCGCCACGGCGATGCCCGCTGCGATCTTGAAAGGCGCGGACAGCGCGTTGAAAGGCGAAGAGGGCACGGTTTCGATCGCGGCGCCGGGAAAATGCGTGGCGTAGTTGCCGAAGCGGGTGTCGGTCATCACCACGATCCGGCGGCCGCGCCGGACCAGCTCACCCGCCAGCGCCTGGGCGGGGAATAGATGGCCGCCCGTGCCGCCGGCCGACAGGACGACGATGTCGGAACCGCTCATGCGCGCACCGCGAAGAAGGAAGGATCGTCGCGGGTGGTGAGCCTGCTGGCGACCTGCGGCCGCTGGCGCGTGACGGCCAGTGCGAAGCCCATGGTCAGGGCGACCGCGAACAGCGACGAGCCGCCATAGGAGATGAAGGGCAACGTCATGCCCTTGGCGGGCAGCAGCGACACCGCCACACCCATGTTGATGAAGGCCTGCACGGCCGTGACCACCGCCAGGCCCGCACCCGCAAGCTGGGCGAAGGGCTCGCGGGCGGCGGCTGCGCGCAACAGCAGCCGCACGGCCAGCACGCAGAACAGAAGCGCGATCAGCCCGCACAGCACCAGGCCGAACTCCTCACCCGCCACGGCGAAGATGAAGTCGGAATGGGCATCCGGTATGCGATACTTGATGGTGCCCGCGCCCGGCCCCACGCCGGTCAGCCCGCCGTGCGCAAAGGCCTTGAGCGCCAGTCCCGCCTGATAGCCGGTGCCGTCGTCGCTGAGATACTGATCCACCCGGTGGTGGACGTGCGGGAAGACCTCATAGGCCAGGAACCCCAGCACGGCGGTAACGCCAAGCCCTATGCCTACCCAGACAAAGGACATGCCCCAGAAGAACAGCATCGCGCCCCACAGGCAGAGCAGCAGGCCGGTCTGGCCCACGTCGGGCTGGCGGACCAGGATCGCCAGCGCGGGCACCAGCAGCAGAAAGGTCACCAGCGGCTTGGGGATCGAGAGCGGCTGGCGGTCGGCCAGCACAGCGGCAGCCAGGATGGCGAAGCTGGGCTTGAGGAATTCCGACGGCTGAAGCGCGAAAGGCCCCAGGTCGAGTTCGCGCCGCGCCCCCAGGACATCCACGCCGAAGAACAGCACCAGGAAGGAGCCGATCAGCGCAAGCGCAAATATCACCGCCGCCAGGATGCGGATTCGGCGCAGGTTGAGCAACGACACGCCGCACAGGATCAGGACCGCAACGGCGGCAAAGCTCACCTGCCGCACCGTATAGCGGAAATCGCCCGCCGTCAGCGGGCCACCGGTGATGGCCGGGCTTGCGGCGAAGGCCAGCATCAACCCGATGCCCGCCAGCACCAGCATGCACAGGAGCGCGACCCGGTCGATGGTGAACCACCAGTCGGCGAATCCGCTTCTGTCGGCGCGGTTGATCATGCGACCTTCACATCTCTCGACAGTTGCGCAACCAGATCGCGGAACGCGTCGCCGCGCTGCTCAAAGTCCTTGAACTGGTCATAGGACGCGCAGGCCGGCGAAAGCAGCACCACCGGCGCGGCCGCAGCGGACACACCCGCCTCGGCCGCCGCGTGGCGCACCGCCACGTCCAGCGTGCCTGCCATCTCGTAAGGGACCCGGCCCTCCAGCGTACGCGCAAAAGCCTGAGCCGCTTCGCCGATCAGATGGGCCTTGCGGATGCGGGGGAAAAAGGGGCTCAGGCTTTCGATACCGCCTTCCTTGGGCTTGCCGCCCGCGATCCAGAAGATGTCGGGATAGACCGCCAGCGCTCGCGCTGCGGCATCGGCATTGGTAGCCTTGGAGTCGTTGACGAACCGCACCTTGCCGATCCGGCCCACATCCTCCATGCGATGCGCTAGGCCCGGGAAGCTCGCGATGGCGGCGACGATATCGCGCGGATCGCGCACGAAAGGCCTGACCGCGCCATAGGCCAGCGCCGCATTCTGCCAGTTGTGCGCACCCGGCAGATGCGGTGCGTCGGCCATGTCCATGACCTTTTCGGCGCGGCCGCTCTGGGCGTCATAGAGGATGCCGTCCACGACAAAGATGCCGCGGCCCAGCACCTTGCCCACAGAAACGGGTTGGGCCTGCGCACCGCCCGACGAAAGGCTGGTGAAGATGGCTGCCGACCAGTCGTCATCCACGCCGATCAGGACCTGGCCGCCCTTCGCCGTCTGGCGCATCAGCCGCGCCTTGATGGCGGCGTAATTCTCCATCGAGCCATGGCGGTCGATATGATCGGGCGACAGGTTCGACAGCACCGCCACATCGGGCACCAGGCCACGCGCCAGATCTATCTGGAAACTCGACATTTCGAGCACATACACGGTGCGGGTTCCGTTGCGCCCCGATGCGGGCGGAGCCAGTTCCAGAACCGACTTGCCGATATTGCCGCCCACCTGGGCATCGAAGCCGCAGGCTGCCAGGATATGGCCCACCAGCGCCGTGGTCGTGGACTTGCCGTTGGTGCCGGTGATGGCGATCACGGGCGCCAAGCCGGGCGCCGCCGGATCGGGCCGGATCTCGCGCGCGAACAGTTCTACGTCGCCGATCACGGGCACACCGGCGCGCGCGGCATGCTCGACCACACCATGCGGCCTGGGATGCGTCAGCGGTACGCCCGGCGACAGGACGGCAGCCGCGATTCCTTCCCATGGCCATTCCCGCCAGGGCACGATGGTTGCGCCCGCCTGGCTGCCCAGGTCGCGCGCGGCGCTGTTGTCGTCCCAGGCCAGCACGCGCGCGCCGCCCGCCACGGCCGCGCGCACCGCGCCCAGCCCGGTGCGGGCCAGGCCGAAAACCGCGATGGTCTTTCCGGAAAAGGCGTGAACCGCGATCATGATCTCACCGCAGCTTGAGGGTTGCGAGGCCGAGCAGTGCCAGCACCACCGCCACGATCCAGAACCGGATCACGATGGTGGGCTCGGTCCAGCCCAGCTGCTCGTAATGATGATGGATCGGCGCCATGCGGAAGACGCGCTTGCCCGTGAGCTTGAATGAGATCACCTGCACGATCACCGACACGGTCTCGACCACGAACAGACCGCCCACCAGCGCCAGCACGATCTCGTGCTTGACCGCCACCGCGACGACGCCCAGCGCACCGCCCAGGGGCAGAGAGCCCGTGTCGCCCATGAAGATTGCGGCCGGCGGCGCGTTGTACCAGAGAAAACCAAGGCCGGCGCCCACCAGAGCCGCCAGGAACACCGCCAGTTCGCCGGTGGACTCGATGTAAGGAATCTGAAGATAGGCGGCGAATTTCTCGTTGCCGACCAGATAGACGATCAGAGTGAAAGTGGCGGCCGCGATCATCACCGGCACGATGGCGAGCCCGTCCAGCCCGTCGGTGAAGTTCACCGCATTCGCCGCGCCAGCGATCACAAAGGCGCCCACCACCAGGAAGAACAACCCCAGCGGGATCAGTGCCGTCTTGACGAAAGGCACCGCCAGTGCGCCCGACAGCGCGCCCGTCTGGGACCGCATGATCAGCCAGGCGGCAAAAGCAGCAACTCCGAACTCGATCAGCAGGCGCGACCGCCCCGACAGACCGTCGGAAGTGCGCTTGGTCACTTTATAATAGTCGTCCATGAACCCCAGAAGGCCGAACGCGCCCGTGACCAGCAGCGCGATCCAGACATAGCCGCTGGAGGGACTGGCCCAGAGCAGGGTCGAACAGACCCAGGGGATGAGGATCAGGAGCCCGCCCATGGTCGGCGTGCCCGCCTTCTCGAGGATATGGCGCTGCGGCCCGTCGGTGCGGATGGGCTGGCCCTTGCCCTGTTTCACCTTGAGCCAGCGGATCAACATGGGGTTGATGAGAAAGGCGATCAGCAGCGCCGTCACCACCGCTGCGCCCGAGCGGAAGGTCAGATATTTGAACAGGCGGAAGAAGGCCAGCTGGTCGGTATGGGTGAGCAGCGAAAGATAATAAAGCATCAGCCCCCCTTCGATCTGAGAGCTTCTGTGATGACGGACATCTTCGAGCCGTTCGATCCTTTCACCAATACAGTGTCGCCGGGCTGGAGCGCCGCCACGACCTGCGGCACCAGCGCGGTGGAATTTTCGGCCCAGGCGCCGCGGCGCGAGGCAGGCAATCTGTCCCACAATGCCTTCATCAGCGGACCGCTGGCGAAGACCAGATCGACCTTCGCCGTCTCGATAGGTGCAGCAAGGCCGGCATGATAGGCTGCAGCGTCTTCGCCCATCTCCAGCATGTCGCCGAGGACCGCAATGCGCCTGCCGCCCCGAATCGAAGGTGACGCTTCACTCAGCAGCGCCAGCGCCGCCGCCATGGAGGCGGGATTGGCATTATAACTCTCGTCGATCACCTCGACACCACGGGCGGAAAAGCGTGCACCGCGGCCCTTGAGCGCCGAGAAATGACGCAGCGCCGCAGCCGCGTTCAGCACATCGCCGTCCAGCAGCGACACCGCCGCCAGCGCGCCCACCACATTGCGCGCAATATGGGCCCCCGGCGCACCGACATGGCAGTCCACGGCGCGGCCCAGTATGTCGGCCCTGACCCGCATGCCCGCGTCCTCCGGGCTGAAGGACAGCAGTTTCGCTTCGCCCTTGTCACCGAACGTCACCACGCGGCTCACGTGAACCTGACGCGCGCGGGCAGCCAGACGACTTGCATAGGGCGAATCCGCCGGAATGAGCGCCACACCACCGGGCTCCAGGCCTTCGAAGATTTCCGACTTGGCGTCAGCAATGGCTTCGCAGTTGCCGAAGAATTCCAGATGAGCGGGCGCGATCGTCGTGACCAGCGCCACATGCGGCCGCACGAACGAAACCAGGTTCCGCAACTCGCCGAAGTGATTCATTCCGACTTCAAAGACGCCGAATTCGGCATCGCGCGGCAGCGCGGCCAGCGACAGCGGCACGCCCCACTGGTTGTTGTGGCTGGCGGCGCTGGCATGGGTGCGCCCCAGCGCATTCAGGGCCAGGCGCAGGATTTCCTTGGTCGTGGTCTTGCCTGCGCTGCCGGTGACGGCAACGATCCTGGCGTTGCTGCGCGCCCTGGCCGCGCGCGCCAAGTCTTCCAGGCCGCGCTGGGTATGGGCCACCGTCAGCAGCGGCCCCCAGGTATCGGAAGAGCCGGGTGCGGGTGCACGGCTGACCAGCGCGGCGGCGGCCCTGGCGGCAAAGGCTGCGCCCACGAAATCATGACCATCGCGGTTGTCGCCTTTCAGCGCCACGAACAGATCGCCCTCCTTCAGCGTGCGCGTGTCGATGGAAAGTCCTTTGACTTCGAATGCGCGGCTGGCCGTTCCCAGGGTGGCGGCTTCGGCTTCCAGGTGGGTCCACAGCGTCATGCCGCGCGTCCTCCCAGGGAGCGGGCAGCAGCGATGGCCTGCTCGCGATCGGAAAAAGGCAGCACTTCACCTTTTACATACTGGCCGGTCTCATGGCCCTTGCCCGCCAGCACCAGAACGTCGCCTTGGCGCAGCGAGGCCACGGCGGCGCGGATGGCCTCGGCGCGATCGCCGATCTCGCGCGCGGCCGGCGCGGCTGCCAGGATTTCCTTGCGGATGACGGCGGCGTCCTCGGTGCGGGGATTGTCATCGGTCACGATCACATCGTCGGCCAGCTTCGCGGCGATGGCGCCCATCAGCGGGCGCTTGCCTCTGTCGCGGTCGCCGCCGCATCCGAACATCACATGCAGGCGCCCTTGCGTATGCGGGCGCAGCGCTTCCAGCACTTTTTCCAGCGAATCCGGCGTGTGGGCGTAGTCGACATAAATGGGAGCGCCATCCCTGGAGAAGGCCACCTTCTCCATGCGGCCCGGCGCGCCCTTCAGGTGCTTCAGTGCAGCGAAGACCTGCGCGGGATCCTCGCCAAGCCCGATGGCCAGCCCCGCCGCCACCAGCGTATTCGAGGCCTGGAAGGCGCCCGCCAGCGGCAGCAGTACATGCCAAGTCTGGCTTGCATAGGCGATGGTCAGCGCCTGGGCATCGCCCTGTTCCTCGCATGCCAAAAGCCGGATGGTTTCGCCGGATACGCCGATGGTCATCAGGGTCAGGCCGCGCGCGCCCGCCGCTTCGATGAAACGCTCGGCATGCGCGGCGTCGGCGTTGACCACAGCCACGCCACCATCCTGCACCACCTCGGTGAAAAGCCGCAGCTTGGCGGCGAGGTAGTCATCGAAGGAAGGGTGGTAATCCATATGGTCGCGGGTGATGTTGGTGAATCCGCAGGCCGCGACCCTTACCCCGTCGAGCCGGTGCTGATCGAGGCCGTGGCTGGACGCCTCAATGGCCAGATGGTCCACGCCGTCCTTCTTCAGCCGTGCCAGCAGTTCGTGGATTTCCACAGGATCGGGCGTCGTGTGGGAAAGCGGCATCGCACCCTTTGGGCCCACCACGCCTACCGTGCCCAGGCTGGCGGCGGGCTTGCCGAGGGCAGTCCAGATCTCGCGCAGAAAGGCGACGATTGAGGACTTGCCCTTGGTGCCGGTGACGGCGGCGACCACCTCGGGCTGGGCGTCATAGAAGGCGGCCGCCATCTGCGCCAGCCGCGCGCGCGGATTGACGTCGGCGATCAGCGGCACGCCCAGCGCCGCCACTTCACCTGCAAGCGCCGGCGCACCCAGCACGGCCACCGCCCCGCGCGCGACCGCATCTTTCACGAAGCGCGCGCCGTCGGTTTTCGTGCCGGCCAGCGCGGCAAACAGAAAGCCTGGCTTCACCTTGCGGCTATCGCTGGTGAGGCCGGTAAAATCCTTGATACCCAACATGACGGTTCCCGCCCCTCCAGCCGGGGGCGTGGAACGCCTTGTAGGATCGGAATGTGGCGTCATCAGGTCGGTCCGCCCGCAAGCTTGGTCGGCGGCGGCGTCACATAAGGCACGCCCAGCAGCGGAGCAATGCGCTGAATCACGCGGCCCGCCATCGGTGCCGCCGTGTAGCCCGCCAGCGCGAAACCGCCGGTTTCCTTGGTTCCATGCGGCTGGTCGAGGATCACGAAGACGATGTAGCGCGGATCGTGCACCGGGAAAACCGCGCAGAACGACGTGCGCAGCGCATGGGGGATGTAGCGGCCGTGCGGCCCGGGCACCTGGGCCGAGCCGGTCTTGCCGCCCACGTCATAACCCGGCACATCAGCCTTCTTGCCGGTGCCGTCGGTCACCACATAGCGCAGCAGGTCGCGCATCGCCACGCTGGTCTGCGGGCGGATCAGTTGCTCGCCCCGCAGGTCGCGCGAGGCCTGTTTCAGGAAGGTGGGCGTGATGCGCCGCCCGCCGTTCACCACCGAGGCGGCGGCCGCCACGAAACTGAGCGGGCTGACCGAGATGCCCTGGCCGAAGCCCACCGTGGCGGTTTCGATCTGGCCCCAATTGCTCGCGGGGAAGAGCGGGCGCGCGGTTTCCGGCAGTTCCGAGACGACCGGCTTGAGCAATCCCATATGGGCCAGGAACTCACGCTGGCGCGCGGGCCCCGAGCGCAGCGCGATCTGGGCCGTCCCGATGTTCGACGACTGGGCCAGCACATCGCGGCCCAGAAGCGTTGCCGGCATGTGTTCGGCCTCGTGGATGGTGTATTTGCCGACCTTGTAGCCCTGGCCGATCGCGAACGTCTCGTCCGGCCGCATGGTGTGGTCTTCAACGCCCAGCGTGAAGGAGAATATCTTGAAGACCGAGCCCAGTTCATAGACATCCTGCGCCATCAGGTTGCGGCTGGAATCGCCCACATCCAGACGGCGCTCGTTGGGGTCGAAGTTGGGCAGCGAAACCATGCCCAGCACTTCGCCGGTGTTCACGTCCATCACCATGCCGCCGGCGGCGCGCGCCCGGAACGTCCTGCGCGCATTTTCCACCTCATGCGCCAGGATGTACTGCACCCGCATGTCAAGCGAGGTGGCAACCGCACCGCCCTTGCCCGCCGCCGCGCGGATCTGCTTCTGCAGACCCAGTTCCAGGCCCGACAGGCCGTTATTGTCGGGATCGGTGACGCCAACCACCTGGGCCGCATCGCGCCCATCGGGATAATAGCGCTTGCCGCCGGGTTCGAATTCGAGTCCCGGCAGACCCAGATGCATCACTTTCGCCTCGGTATCGGGCGTGATCTGGCGCGCGATCAGCACGTAGGGATGCTTGGTGTTGTCGAAGGCGGCAAGCAGACGGCGTTCATCCGCGCCCGTCGCGGCAGCCAGGCCGCGTGCGGCTTCGGCCTTGTCCCAGAAGACCTCCGGGCGGGCATAAAGATCCTTCACCGGCAGGTCGCGGGCGAGAAGCTCGCCATTGCGGTCGGTCAGATCGGCGCGCGCCGCCACCGCCACCGGCGTGCGCGCGCCATCCAGTGGCTTCACCAGCGTGACATGGACCAGACGGACTCCCACCAGCGCGAAAGCGGCGACACACAGGAACGTTCCAATGACGATGCGCCGCTGAAAGACGGTGGGAGCTTCGCTCATATCCTCACATGCCGGGACTGGGGGATTGGGCGGGATCGGCAGGCTGAGCCGGTGCAGGCACCTGCGCATTAACGTTGCGGACCGCGCTGTTGCCCGGCTGCGGCGCATCCGCGCCGCGACGCGGCAGCTGATCAAAGGACGACAGCTGGATGGACGCGGTATCGTTCATACCCAGCCGGCTTTCGGCCAGCTGCTGGACGCGATCTGGCGAAGCCACGTGCTGCCATTCGGTTTCCAGCACGGCGATATGAGCGTGTTCCTGGGCGATCTGCCGTTCGGCCCGCGTCAGTTCCATGGAGGCGACGCGGGTTTTTTCCGAGACGTGATAAAGCGCCAGGATCGACAGGCCCATAAGCGCCACGCAGAAGAAATTCAGAACGCGGACCATCTTCGCCTCCTATGCCGCCAGTTTGAGCCCGGCGCGCAGCTTCGCGGAACGGGCCCTGGGGTTCGCTGCAATCTCTTCCGCCGACGGGGTGCGCGGGCGGCTGGTGAGAAGCCTGAAAACGGGTTTTGCGGTGGCGGCCGCCGGAGCATGGCGCGAGGCGCGCGGCGCGGCAGTCGAACGTTCGCCCAGAAAGCGCTTCACGATGCGGTCTTCCAGGCTGTGGAACGAAACGACCACAAGCCGGCCTTGCGGCCTGAGGATGTCCAGCGCCGCCTCTAAACCGCGCTCCAGCTCGCCCAGTTCGTCATTCACATGGATGCGCAGCGCCTGGAACGTGCGGGTCGCGGGATGGATCGCATGGCGCAGCGCCGCCGGACCCTGGGCCTCGGTCACGATCCGGGCCAGCTGCGCCGTGCCGGTGACAGGCCGCGCGGCGATGATGGCGCGCGCGATGCGCCGGGCGTTATGCTCCTCGCCGTGGCGGGCGATGATGTCGGCCAGCGTGCGTTCGGACGCGGTATTGACCACGTCGGCGGCGCTTTCACCCTGAAGGCTCATGCGCATGTCGAGAGGCCCGTCCTCGCGGAACGAAAAACCGCGCGCGGGCTGATCGAACTGGAAGGACGATACGCCGAGATCGAGCACGACGCCGTCGGTTTCCTGCGCGAACTCGGCCATGCGCGAGAACTCGCCCTGCACCAGCGTGAGACGGCCGCTGAAGCGCGCCACCAGCGCCTGGCCCCGCGCGATCGCGTCGGGATCGCGGTCGATGCCCAGCACGCGGCAGTCGGCCGCCTCGAGGATGGCGCTGGCATAGCCGCCACCGCCGAAGGTGCCGTCCACATAATGGGCGCCATCGCGGGGCCGCAACATGTCCAGGACTTCGTTCAGCATGACCGGCCGATGGCCGTTGGAAGCCGGGCCGCTCATGGCGCCTCCCCGCTCCGCAGGCGCTCCATGCGGGCCTTTACGCGGGCCAGCGCCTCGGCTTCGACAGGGGCATAGCGGTCGGCATCCCAGATCTGGAATTTCTGCGCCTTGCCGACGAAGACGATCCTGTCTTTCAGGCCGGCATGCGCGATCAACGCGTCGGGCAGGCGCACGCGGCCATTCTCGTCAATGGGAAGCGTCTGGGTGCGCGCGATCAGCGCCGTAGCTTCGTCGTCATGGCTGGACGAGAAGAACGGGTCCTGCCCGGCCAGGCGCGTATTGATCGCGTCAAGCAGCGTCTGGCCAAAGGCATCGAGCGCAGGGTCGATGAAGCTGGGGCAGACATAGAAACCTGCCGGGCTGCCACCCAAACCGGATTGGGGTCCCTGGGCTGATAGGATGTGGCGGTAGGGCGCGGGGATGCACACCCGCCCCTTGCCGTCGAGCGAGCCTGCAACCGTGGAAATGAAGGGCTGGACCAACGCGGTCATCGCCTGAATCCCCCGTCCCTGACAGGCCTGCACGGCCGGTCGGTCGGCCGTCAGTCAGGCGGGCTGGTGAGGCCCTTTTGGGACAGCATGGGATAGCATGGGATGATATGGCCCGTCAAACCAAAAACCCTGATTTTAGAGGGGCTTGGCTAGTGTTCGGCATTGTGACAGGCCCTAGCGGTGGAGTCTGTGAGAACGATTAACGAACACGGTAACATTGTGGTGACGACGGTAAACATGACGTTAACGATTATGCTGCCTGCGGTTGTCCTTCGGGCGGGCATGCGGTCGTACAACCAGAAGTGATTCGCCCTGACACGGATGCTGGACAGGCGCGGACACGCGGGTTTCTCTCACGGCATCCAAGAACCAGTGAGGACGGCATGAAAATCGGATTTATCGGCCTGGGCCGCATGGGTGGCCATGTCGCGGAGAACCTGCTGAAGGCCGGGCACAGCGTGACCGTATGGAACCGCTCAAAGGCGCCGGTGGAAGAACTGGCGGCCAAGGGTGCGGCGGCCGCATCCTCGCCCGAAGCGGCGATCCAGGGCGACGCCGTCTTCTCGATGCTGGCCAATGACGCGGTGATGCGCGAAGTCGGGCTGGCCGGTCCGCTGCTGGAGAAAGCCGCAAAGGGACTGATCCATGTGAACATGGCGACCATCTCGGTCGCCTTCGCGAAAGAGCTTCAGGCGGCCCACCGAAAGGCGGGACTCGGCTATCTGTCTGCGCCCGTATTCGGACGGCCCGACATGGCGGCGACGGCGCAGCTGGTGCTGGTGGCGGGCGGTGATGCCGCTGCACTCGAAACCATGAAGCCGGTGTTCGAGAAGATCGGCAGCCGCACTGTGCCGGTGGGTGAGGCCGCAGAGAAGGCCAACCTGTTCAAGATCGCCGGCAATTTCATGATTGCCAGCGAATTGGAAGCCATCGGCGAAGCCTTTGCCCTGTTGCGCAAGGGCGGCGTGGACCCCGCGGCCTTCCACGAGGTGATGAGCGGGCGGCTGTTCACCGGCGCCGTGTTCAAGAATTACGGCGCGATGGTGCTGAACGAACAATACGAACCTGCAGGCTTCGCGCTGACGCTGGGCCTGAAGGACGTGAACCTGGCGCGCGACGCCGCCGCCGGCCTGGGCGTCGAGATGCCCACCGCCGACCTGCTCAAGAAGAATTATGACCAGGCCGTGGAATGGGGCTGGCAGGACAAGGACTGGTCGGCCATCGGTGCGGTTTCAGCGCGGAAGGCGGGGCTCTGAGCCTGGAGCGGTTCATCGACGCACAGGCGCCGGTCTTTGACCGGGCGCTGGCGGAATTGCGCGCGGGCCGCAAGCGCACGCATTGGATGTGGTTCGTCTTCCCGCAGGTCGCGGGTCTGGGCCACAGCGCGATGGCGCAGCTTTACGCGATAGCCTCGCTCGAGGAGGCCCGGGCCTATCTGGCCCATTCCGTGCTCGGCCCCCGCCTGCGCGAGTGCACACAGGCGGTGTTGAATCTGGCGGGCCACAGCGCACACGACATCTTCGGCGCACCTGACGACATGAAGTTCCGGTCTTCCATGACGCTGTTCGATCTGGCCGAGCCGGACGGCATTTTCCGCGCGGCCATCGACAGATATTTCGATGGCGAAGGCGATCCGCTCACCCTGCAAAGACTTCTCTAGAGATTTTTAAGGCGTCAGATGGCCTGTAAGCCGGGTTCTGTGCCGCTTGCGCGGCGGTGACCATTCCTCTGGGACGCTCGTCGCCGAACGCCTCGCGCGACCGACCCGGACGGCGATGCGGAAAACATCACGTGCCGTCCCTATTTGGTCTTGCTCCCGGTGGGGCTTGCCGTGCCGCTTCTGTTGCCAGTCGCGCGGTGCGCTCTTACCGCACCATTTCAACCTTGCCGGACCTCTGGGGCCTTAGGCGGTGTCATTTCTGTGGCGCTGTCCCTGGGGTCGCCCCCGCCGGACGTTATCCGGCACCGTCTTTCCGTGGAGCCCGGACTTTCCTCGACGCATCGCTGCGCCGCGGCCACCCGGCCATCTGACATGCGCTTTATACTGCGGGCGATGGCAGTTTTGCCAGCAGCGATTGCAGCAGCCGGGCGCAATCGCGGTCCCATATGCCGTCCACGCGGAGGGGACGGAAATGACGCTGAAAAGCGCGGATCACCGCCTCCACCGGCGCGGACGGATCATAGCCATAACGCGGCAGGGCTTCCGCACCCAGCGTGCTGTCCTGGGAGACGGGCCACAGGCCAATGCCTGCCTTCGCCAGACGCTCCCAAGGAAACAGTTCGCCGGGGTCTTCCTTGCGCGCAGGCGCGACATCGCTGTGGCCCAGCACCCGCGCAGACGGAATCGGATGGCGCAGCAGTATCCCATGACAAAGGGTGATCAGCGCCTGGACCTGCGCGTCCGGAAAAGGGCGATAGCCGAACGCGTGCCCCGGATTGACCAGTTCGATCCCGATGGAGCGCGCATTGATGTCGGCGGCGCCTGCCCAGAAGGATACGCCCGCATGCCAGGCGCGCCGCGCCTCGGGCACATGGGCATAGATCGTGCCCTCTTCGTCGATCGTATAGTGCGCCGAAACCTTGGCGGCCGGATCGCACAGCCGTTCCAGCGCAGCTTCGGCCGTGGGCATGCCGGTATAATGCAGCACCAGCATGTCGACCGGCGCGCCGTCCCGATCGTCGTGATTGGGCGACGGTCTGTCCACCCGGCGCATCAGACGAAGATCTTGTAGGCGATGGTTTCGCCATCAGGGCGCCTGAGGAAGAATTCCGCGCCCTTCTCATGTTCGTCCGCCAGCGCTTCGAACAGACGCAGCGCATTGCGGATCACCTCGGCATAGGAAGCGGCTTCGCTGCGCTCCTTGAGTTTCTGCAACCGCGCCAGCGCCTGTGGCGGCATTTCGAGTTGCACGCGGGTGGTGGCGCGTTCGCCGTCTTCGGCAGCTTCCTCCCGCATCCGGCGGCGATGATGGCCGTGCATGTGGCCCCTCATGCTTCACCTCCCGATTTAGGCATCTGGCGGCGCCAGGCTTTCAGGGCTTCGAGTAGCGCCGCCGTATGGGCATGCGCGTCGTGGCGATGGTGGCAGCGATGGCGATGCCGGTGGCGGCCGCGCTGGCGGCCTTCCTCCAGCGGGAATTCCTCGCCCACGCCGATATCGAGTTTGCTCATGATCTTTCCTTTCTAACGCGCCCGCCCAGAGCCCGCGGAAAGATAATCATCATAAAATCATCAAATGTCAATATTCGACATCAAAAAATCATCAAATACTCTTAACGCCCCGTTCCTGCTGGATTTTTTCATAGGCCGCGTTGATCGCGGCCAGCTTGTCGTTGGCCAACCGGATGAATTCCTCGGGCACGCCGCGTGCGATCAGGCTGTCGGGATGGTTCTCGCGCACCAGCCGGCGATAGGTCTGACGGATCTCCTCGTCGCCCGCCACATAAGAGACGCCCAGGATCACATAGGGATCGGTCAGTTCCGGGGCGAAATGGCTGGCGCGGATGCGCCGGAATTCGTTGGGCGCGAATCCGAATATCTCGGCCACCCGTTCGAGGAAGGCGGATTCCGCCGGATGCAATACGCCATCGGCCTTGGCGATCTCGAACAGTCCATCGAGGATGTCTTCCAGCACCGCCGGGTTGCCTACGAACAGCCGCGCGATCTGGCCTGCATAATGCTCGAAGCCTGCCACGTCCTGCCGCGCCAGGTTGAAAATGCGCCGGACATTGGGCTCATCCTCAGCTGGAACGCCGAACTGGGTGCGGAAGACCGCGAATTCCTCTTCGGTGGTGATGCCGTCGGCCTTAGCCATCTTGCCGGCTAGCGCAACCACCGCGATAGTGAAGGTGACGCCTGGATCGGCCTCGCGGTCGAGCAGGAAATGCCCCGCCACCGCGCCGACAAGCGCGCCCACCGGGCCGCCGACAAACAGGCCCGCGGCCGCTCCACCTACCTTGCCCCAGATTGACATGGTGCGTTCAATCTAGCCCGCGGGGACGAGATTGCGAACCCTGCCGCCGCGCCACGCGCCGCAGCAGAAACGTCGCAGCCAGGCCCAACGCCAGCATCAGGCAGCCAAGCACCCACTGCCCACCTTTCAGCATCTCGCCACCCGAAGCGCCCACATCCACCTGCGCCAGCGTCATCGGCGCCATGCCCGCAAGGGAACCCAGCAGGTAATCGCGCCATTTCAGATTGGTCATGGCGAGCAGCGTATTGCCGAGGCTGTGCGGCAATGGAGTCAGGCGCACGATAGCCACCGCGCGCCAGCCGCCATGTTCGGCGCGCGCAATGAGCTGGCCAATGCCGGGCGAAGTGTCCAGCACGCCGCCGATGCCGAACCAACGCACCAGCGCGAAACCCGCAGCAGCCCCCGCGAGTGCGCCGACCAGCGCCCAGACCGCCCCCCAGTACAGGCCGAACAGCAGCCCCGCCGCCACGCCCAGCACCGTGCGCGGCACGAACAGCAGGCTGGCCGCGACCTGCAACGCGATGAACAGCGCAGGCGAAAGCGGATGGGCCGCGATGGCGTTGCGGATCGCGGCGGGATCGATCGCATGACGATAGACGACCGCCAGCACGATGCCCGCCGCCACCGCCAGCAGCGCGACAAGGCGCGACGCGGACTTCAGCGTCACGCCGCGCTCGCCGCGCGGGGATTATAGTTGAGTAACGGCGCCAGCCAGCGTTCGGCCTCCTCCACGCTCCAGCCCTTGCGGCGGGCGTAATCCTCGACCTGGTCACGCTCGATCTTGCCGACGCCGAAATAGCGGCTTTCTGGATGCGCGAAATAAAGCCCGCTCACCGACGAGCCCGGCCACATGGCGAAGCTTTCCGTCAGCTTCACGCCGATCATGGCTTCCGCATCCAGGAGCTTGAACAGAGTGGCCTTCTCCGAATGTTCCGGCTGGGCGGGATAGCCCGGCGCGGGGCGGATGCCGGTATAGACTTCCTTTATCAGTTCGTCATTGGTGAAGTTTTCGTCAGGCGCATAGCCCCAGAGAGTCTTGCGCACCCGTTCATGCATGGCTTCCGCAAAGGCTTCGGCCAGGCGATCGGACAAGGCGCGCAGCAGGATCGCGGAATAATCGTCCTTGGCCGCCTCGAAAGCCTTGATATGCGGCTCTTCACCGATGCCGGCCGTCACCACAAAGCCGCCGATATAATCTCTGGTTCCCGCAGGTGCGACGAAGTCGGACAGCGCCAGGTTGGGGCGGCCCTGCTCACGCACCATCTGCTGGCGCAGGGTGTGCAGCGTGGCGATCGGCGACGTGCGCGCCTCATCGCTAAAAACCAGGATGTCATCCCCCATACTGTTGGCCGGCCAGAAGCCGATCACGGCGCGGGCGGTCAGCCATTTCTCGGCGATGATGCGCTTCAGCATCTTCTGCGCGTCGTTGAACAGGTCGGTCGCCGCCTTGCCCACTTTCTCGTCGCTGAGAATGGCGGGATAGGGGCCCGCCAGTTCCCAGGTCTGGAAGAAGGGGGTCCAGTCGATATAGTCGGCCAGTTCCGCCAGGTTGTAGTCTTCGAAGACGCGGGTGCCCAGGAATTTTGGCGCGGGCGCGACATGGCCGAAATCGGGACGGGCGCGGTTGGCCTGCGCCTCAGCAAGGGTGAGGCGGCGAGCGTTGCTTCGTTGCGCCGCATGGTTGCGGGCGATGCTGTCGTATTCGGCGCGCACGGCAGCGGCATAGCCGGCGCCGCCGTCCCTGGACAGGAGACTGGACGCCACGCCCACCGCGCGGCTGGCGTCTGTGACATAGACCGTCTGGCCGCGTACATAAGCCGGATTGATCTTGACGGCCGTGTGCACCTTCGACGTCGTGGCGCCGCCGATCAGCAGCGGGATGGAAAAGCCCTGCCGCTCCATTTCGCCCGCCACATGCACCATCTCGTCCAGCGAGGGCGTGATCAGGCCCGACAGGCCGATCAGGTCGGCCTTCTGCGCGCGCGCGGCATCGAGGATCTTCTGCGCAGGCGTCATCACGCCCAAGTCGATCACCTCATAGCCGTTGCACTGAAGCACCACGCCCACAATGTTCTTGCCGATGTCGTGGACGTCACCCTTGACCGTCGCCATCACGATCCTGCCGGCCTTTTCCTGGGCGGCGCCCTTGTCGGCCTCCATGTATGGCAACAGATAGGCCACGGCCTTCTTCATCACGCGGGCGGACTTGACCACTTGAGGCAGGAACATCTTGCCCGAGCCGAACAGGTCGCCCACCACATTCATGCCCGCCATAAGCGGTCCCTCGATCACGTCCAGCGGGCGGGCGGCGGCCTGACGCGCCTCCTCCGTGTCCTCCACGATGAAGGTGTCGATGCCGTGCACCATCGCGTGGGTGATGCGCTCATCCACCGGCCCATTGCGCCAGGCCACATCTTCCACGACAGCGGCGGCGGCCCCGCCCCTGTATTGCTGCGCCAGATCCAGAAGCCGCTCCGTCGCGTCGGGACGGCGGTTGAACAGCACATCCTCGATCCCCTCGCGCAGCGGCGTGGGGATGTCCTGATAGACGGTCAGCTGGCCCGCATTGACGATGCCCATGTCCATGCCCGCCTTGATCGCATGGAACAGGAAAACCGAATGCATCGCCTCGCGCACCTTCTCGTTGCCGCGGAAGGAGAAAGAGAAGTTAGACACCCCGCCCGAGATGTGGCAGTGCGGATTGCCCTCGCGGATCGCCTGGGCCGCCTCGATGAAGGCCTTGCCGTATTCATTGTGCTCTTCGATGCCGGTGGCCACCGCGAAGATGTTGGGATCGAAGATGATGTCTTCCGGCGGGAATCCCACCTGTTCCGTCAATATGCGATAGGCGCGGCTGCAGATCTCGATCTTGCGCTCCCTGGTGTCGGCCTGTCCGGCCTCGTCGAAGGCCATCACCACCACGGCCGCGCCGAACCGGCGCACTTCCCGCGCATGGGCGATGAACGCTGCCTCGCCCTCTTTGAGCGATATGGAGTTCACGATGCCCTTGCCCTGGCAGCATTTGAGGCCCGCCTGGATGACGCTCCACTTGGAGCTGTCGATCATCAGCGGCACTTTCGAGATGCCGGGCTCGCTGGCGATCAGATTGACGAAGCGGGTCATCGCCGCCTCGCTGTCGATCAGACCTTCGTCCATGTTGATGTCGATGATCTGGGCGCCGTTCTCCACCTGCTGGCGCGCGATCTCCAGCGCCGCTTCATAATCGTTGGCTGCGATCAGCTTGCGGAATTTCGCGCTGCCGGTGATGTTGGTGCGCTCACCCACATTGACGAAATTCGTCTCGGGCGTGAGCGTAAAGGGCTCCAGCCCCGACAGGCGCATGAATTTCGGCTTTTCCGGGATTCGGCGCGGGGGCACGTCCCTGATGGCCTGGCCGAATGCCTTGATGTGTTCGGGCCGGGTGCCGCAGCAGCCGCCGACGATATTGACCAGTCCGGACCGCGCGAATTCGCCGATCATCTCGGCCATTGTCTCCGGCGTCTCGTCATAGCCGCCGAATTCGTTGGGCAGCCCCGCATTGGGGTGGGCGCTGACCAGCGTATCGCAGGCTCCCGCCAGTTCCGCGATATAGGGCCGGAGTTCCTTGGCCCCCAGCGCGCAGTTGAGGCCGATGGCGAAGGGATCGGCATGGCGGACCGAATGCCAGAAGGCTTCCGGCGTCTGGCCCGTCAGCGTGCGGCCCGACAGGTCGGTAATGGTGCCGGAAATCCAGACCGGCAGACGCACGCCCAGTTCCTCGAACACTTCCTCGATGGCATAGACCGCCGCCTTGCAGTTCAGCGTGTCGAATACCGTCTCGATCATCAGCACGTCGCTGCCGCCGCGGATCAGCCCCCGCGCCGCGTCGCGATATGTCTCGCGCAGCGCGTCAAAGGTGATGTTGCGGAAGGCGGGATCGTTGACGTCGGGCGAGATTGAAGCGGTGCGATTGGCTGGCCCCAGCACCCCTGCCACCAAGCGGGGGCGGTCCTGCGTGGAATATTCGTCGCACAGCGTGCGCGCCAGCCGCGCGCCGGCTTCGTTCAGCTCGCCGACCAGATGCCCCAGGCCGTAATCCTCCTGGCTGGTGAAGTTGGAGTTGAAGGTGTTCGTCTCGATGAAGTCGACGCCGGCTTCCAGATACTGACGGCCGATGTTCTGGATGATCTCGGGCTTGGTCAGGGTCAGAAGGTCATTGTTGCCCTTGAGCTCCGAGGGATGGTTGCCGAAGCGCGCGCCCCGGAAATCCTCCTCGCCCAGCTTGAAGGTCTGGATCATCACGCCCCAGGAACCATCGAGCAGCAGAAGCCGCTTGCCGGCCTCCCGCTTCATCCAGGCTATGCGGGCGTCACGGGAGGCGTTCATGTGCGGTCCTTGCTGGCGCTTTGTTCCGGCCGGATCCCCAGTATACGGCATGCCGCATAGGTGAGGTTGGCCTGGTTGAGCGTATAGAAATGAAACTGGCAAAAGCCGCGCCGGCGCAATTGCTGCACCTGGTCGGCCAGCACGGCGGCGGCAACCACGCGGCGCGTCTCGACGTCTTCATCCAGGCCTTCATAAGCTTTCGCCAGCCAGGCCGGAATGGACGCGCCGGTCCGGGCCGCCATGCGCGCCACGCCGGTGAAATTGGTAGTGGGCATGATGCCCGGTATGACGGGGATGGCGATGCCCGCCGCCGCCGCATCGTCGCGAAAGCGCGCGGTGAGATCGTTGTCGAAGCAGAATTGGCCCAGCGCGCGGCTGGCGCCCGCATCCATCTTCCGCTTCAGCAGGTCGATGTCATGGCCGTGGCTGGGCGAATCCGGATGCCGTTCGGGATAGAAGGAGACGCTGATCTCGAAGGGCGCGATCTTCCGGATGCCAGCGATCATTTCGGGAGTCGATCTGTAGCCGTCGGGATGGGGACGATAAGGCCCGTCCATGTTCGGCATGTCTCCGCGCAACGCCACGATATGACGGATGCCGGCGTCCCAGTAGGCGCGTACGATGTCGTCGACTTCGCCTTTCGAATGGGCCACGCATGTCAGATGTGCCGCGGGCTTGAGGCGCGTCTCTTCCACGATACGCCTGACGGTGGCATGGGTGCGTTCGCGCGTGGAACCGCCCGCGCCATAGGTGACCGAGACGAAGGCGGGCGACAGCGGTTCCAGCCGCCGGATCGCCTGCCACAGATTGGCTTCCGCTTCCGCGCTTTTCGGCGGCGAGAACTCGAACGAGACCGAAAGCGGGCTCGGGTCGGCGATCAGGCGTTCCAGGCTCATGCTGCTTCTTTTTTTGCCGGTTCTTTTTTCGCTTTGGCCCTGGCGGTGGCGAGCCACAGCTTGACCGTCAGTTTCTCGCTGGCGCGCGGCGCGATGGCCTCGACGCTGATGGGCGAAAGACCCGCGCCCAGAAGCCAGCCGTCCACCTCGCGATCAGAAAATCCCAGACGGCGATGGGCGAATTCCTCCCGCAGGAATTCTTCCTTGTGGGGCGCGAAATCGGCGATCAGCAGGCGCCCCCCCGGCGTCATCACGCGGGCGGCTTCGGCCACCGCCGCGCCTGGATCGTCCAGATAGTGCAGCACCTGATGGAACAGCACCACGTCGAAGCCGTTGCCCGGCCCGCCATTGGGGAACGGCAGGCGATAGGTGTCGCCAAGGCGCACCTGGGCATTGCGGATATTGCCGCGCAGGAGCCGGTCGCGGGCAATGGCCAGCATGTCGGGACTGACGTCAATACCCACGGCGCGGCGTGCGTGCGGCGCGATCAACTCCAGCATCCGCCCCGTGCCGGTGCCCGCATCGAGCAGGTTCTCGATCGCGCCGCCGGTCAGGTGACGCAGGATCGCCGCTTCGACATCCTTTTCCGGGGCATGAAGCGCGCGAATGCGTCCCCATTCTGCCGCATTGGCCTTGAAATAGGCGGCCGCCGTCGCCGCCCGGCTGCTGCGCACGTGGGCGAGCCTGGCCTTGTCGGCCTCCTGCAGGTGCGGATCGGCCAGGGCCGCGATGGCCCCGCCCAGTTCGGCGCCCACGCCCCGGTCGGCGGCGCGGCAGAAAACCCAGCTTCCTTCCTTGAACCGCTCGACCAGCCCGGCCTCGACCAGCAGTTTGAGATGGCGCGAGACGCGCGGCTGGCTCTGGCCCACGATCTCGATCAGCTCGCTGACGGTGAGCTCGGCCTGGCGCAACAGCAGCAGCAGGCGCAACCTTGTGGGGTCGCCTGCAGCGCGCAGCATGGAAACCAGCCTGTCCATTGCCATCCTACATATAAACATATCTTTATATGCTTAGTTTGCGGGCGGCCGCAAGGGGCTGGATTTGGCCGGCGAAAACCGGCAGAACCCGCGCCGATCAGGGGTTTCGGCGATGCGCGGGCTGAGGGTGTTGGCGGTTGGACTATGCGGGCTGATGCTTGCCCTGCCGCTCGCCGGCTGCGCCACCACCCCGCCTTCGGCCGAGGCGCTGGCCGCCCGCGATCCCTATGAAGGGATGAACCGCCAGACGCTGAAGTTCAACGGCAAGATAGACCGGTATTTCGTCATTCCCACCGTGGGCCTCTACTTTATTCTGGTGCCCGAGCCCGGCCGCCGCGCCGTGCACAATTTCCTGGGCAACCTGTCGCTGCCCACCATCTTCGTGAACGACATGTTTCAGGGCGAACTTAAGCGCGGCGCCCAGTCGGCGGGACGTTTCGTGATCAATACCACTATCGGGCTGGGCGGATTCTTCGACCCCGCAACCCGCATGGGAATTCCCGGCCACGGCGAGGATTTCGGCCAGACCCTGGCGGTGTGGGGCGCGAAGGAAGGTCCCTATCTGGTGTTGCCCTTCTTCGGCCCTTCCAGTCCGCGCGATGCGGCGGGTCTGGCGGTGGACACGGTCATGGACCCGACCAATTACATCCATTTCAAGCAGCACATCTGGTGGGCGGCAGGCCGCGAATATTTCACCCTGCTTGACCTGCGCGCCCAGACATATCAGACGGTGCAGAGCATCCAGCGCAGTTCGGTGGACTATTACTCCTCGCTGCGCAGCCTGTATCGCCAGCTGCGCGAGGAACAGATACGCAACGGCCGCGCCAAAGGCCAGGATCTCCCCGATTTCTGAGGAACTTTGCTGCCTTGAACTTGCCATAGCAAACCGCGAACATCGCACAAACAGGAAAGAAAGCCCGATGCATATACCGACGACCCTGCCGCTTGTGCGCCGCGCCGTTCTGGTGCTGGCGGTTCTGCTTGCCGCGCCGATGCTGATGGCAAGACCCGCCGCTGCCGCCAACGTGGCCGAAAGCTTTGTTGGCGACAATGTCAACAAGGGCTTGCAGATCCTCAACGACAAGAAGCTGACCACGGCGCAACGCCGGGACCAGTTCGAAGGCTTCCTGCTCTCGCTGGTGGATGTACGCCGGGTGGCGTTGTTCACGCTCGGCCAGTATCGCCGCACGGCGCCGCCGGACGACGTGGAGGCCTTCGTGGCCGCCTTCAAGAACTACGCCGTGGCCGCCTATCAATCCTATTTCGCGCGCTATACCGACCAGACTCTCAAGGTCACCGGCTCGACCCAGCGCAGCCCGACCGATTACATCGTGCAGACCCAGCTGATCGATCCGGGTTCGAACCAGCAGCCGCTGGAAGTGGATTTCCGCGTGCGCACCGATACCGGCAAGCCGGTGCTGGTGGACGTGGCGGTATCCGGCATCTGGCTGTCGTTGGAGGAACGCGACCAGTTCGTGGCCTTCCTGGGCCAGAACAACGGCAATGTCCGCACCCTGATTTCCCACCTGTCGGAGCTGGCGGTCAATCTCGGCAAACCCGCGCAATAACGCGGGTTTCTTTCCCGTTCAGGCGCGGGCGAAGCGCTTGTACTTGATCCGGTGCGGCTGGTCCGCATCGATGCCCAGCCGCCGCTTCTTGTCGGCTTCGTAATCCTGGTAGTTGCCCTCGAACCATTCCACATGGCTGTCCCCCTCGAAGGCCAGCATGTGGGTGGCGATGCGGTCCAGGAACCAGCGGTCGTGGCTGATGATCATGGCGCAGCCGGCGAAATCCTCCAGCGCCGTCTCCAGCGCGCGCAGCGTGTCCACGTCCAGATCGTTGGTAGGCTCGTCGAGCAGCAGCAGGTTGGCCCCCGACTTGAGCATCTTGGCCAGGTGCACGCGGTTGCGCTCGCCGCCCGAAAGCTGGCCCACCTTCTTCTGCTGGTCGCCGCCCTTGAAAGCAAAGGCGCCGACATAGGCGCGCGAATTGATCTTGGTCTTGCCGAACTCGATGATGTCGGTTCCGCCGGAGATCTCTTCCCACACGGTCTTGCCCGGATCGAGCGCATCGCGCGACTGGTCCACATACCCCATCTGCACGGTGGGGCCGACCCGCAGCGTACCGGCGTCGGGCTTTTCCTGCCCCGTCAGCATGCGGAACAGCGTGGTCTTGCCCGCACCATTGGGGCCGATCACGCCCACGATGCCGCCGGGCGGCAGCTTGAAGTTCACATTCTCGTACAGCAGGCGGTCGCCATAGCCTTTGGCCAGCCCCTCGGCCTCCACAACCACGCTGCCCAGCCTTTCGGCCACCGGAATCATGATGGTGGCGGCCTGCTGGCGCTGTTCCTGCGACTTGGCCACGAGTTCTTCATAGGCGTTGATGCGCGCCTTGGACTTGGCCTGCCGCGCCTTGGGGGACTGGGAAATCCATTCGCGCTCGCGCGCGATGGTGCGCTGCTGCGCGGCCTCCTCGTTCGATTCCTGCTTGAGGCGCTTTTCCTGCACGCCAAGGAAGGAAGAATAGTTGCCTTCGTGCGGAATGCCGCGGCCGCGATCCAGCTCCAGGATCCAGCCCGTGACATTGTCGAGGAAATAGCGGTCGTGCGTGACCAGGATCACGCAGCCCTTGTAGTCGCGCAGCGTCTGCTCCAGCCAGGCGACGGATTCCGCGTCCAGATGGTTGGTGGGCTCGTCCAGCAGCAGGATGTCAGGCGCATCCAGCAGCAGCTTGCACAGCGCGACGCGGCGTCTTTCACCGCCTGACAGCGTTTCCACATTGGCTTCGCCGTCCGGACAGCGCAGCGCGTCCATCGCCTGGTCCACCCGGCTGTCCAGGTCCCACAACCCCTGGGCCTCGATCTCGTCCTGAAGCCGCGCCATCTCGTCGGCGGTCTCGTCAGAATAGTTGGCCGCGATCTCGTTGAAACGGTCCACCAGCGCCTGTTTCTTGGCGACGCCTTCCATCACGTTGCCGCGCACATCCTTGGATGGATCCAGCTGCGGCTCCTGCGGCAGATAGCCCATGCGCACGCCGTCGGCAGCCCAGGCCTCGCCCGTGAAATCCTTGTCCAGCCCCGCCATGATCTTCATCAGCGTGGACTTGCCGGCGCCATTAACGCCCACGATGCCGATCTTGGCGCCGGGATAGAAGCTGAGCCAGATGTCTTTCAGAACCTGCTTGCCGCCGGGATAGGTCTTGGAAAGACCCTTCATCACGAACACGAATTGCGGCCCGGCCATGACTGTTCCTTTTGACGACGTTGGAGTGAGGGCGTTTTAGGCCGCTGGACGATGGGGTCAACCCCGGATTCGCGCGCCGGAGTTTCAGAACTTGATTTTGGCGCGTGACAGCAGCGAGACCGAGGTCGCGCCGGGCTGGCCCTGGGCATTGGTCTGATAGGCCGCGTTGGTCTGCAGCGCCAGCGCACCGTCGAGGAAATTGGTGATGTAGCCCACGGAAAAATCGGTTTCCGCCGCGCGCGGGCCCAGCGCTTGGTTCTGCGAGACGATCAGCGGCGGAAGGTCGCCCGAGCCGGTCAGGCTGGAAAAGCTGCCTGCCAGGCTGGGAGCAGGACGGCTGAGAGACAGGCCCACCGTGTCATCTCCCCCGAACAAGCCATGCTTGGCGATGGCGATCGAGTAGGACTGTTCCTTGAGCGAAGTGCCGAGCCCGCTGCGCTGGTCAAGTTGCGTCATGCCCTCGCTGAAGGAGGCGGTCGTGACCCACCCCTGGCCCAGATTCATGTGCGCGGCGACATTCAGCGCCTGTGTGGCCGCCTTGGGAGTGATCGCGCCCGCGCCCGCATACCCCAGCGGCACGCCCGAACGTTCCGACGCGATGCCGGCGACATCCACGCCCAACGCGCCGGAAACATCCCACGAGAGGCCGGCCAGCAGGGATTTGGTCTGGCTGGCGTCATAAAGAAGCGCAAGATTGCCCGCGGGCGCCGCCGGCGCGAAGCTGAAACGGTCCAGCCGCTCGCTGTTGATCGAAGCACCAAGCCGCATGCGCAGGTTCGACGCCGGCGCAAAGGTCACGCCGCTGTAGCGGCCGCCGTTGGCCAGACCCAGGTAGGGCGTGGTGACGGCCGACAGGAAAGGCGATTCTGCCTGGCCGTAGTTCGTGAAGCGCGACGCGATGTCCAGCCCCTGCCCCGCATCCAATGCCAGGTTGGAAGCCAGCATGGTGCTGGCGGCGAAAGGCGCGACGGAGCGCCCGCCATAGGCGGCCGTGGCCAGGCGTGCGGCACTGTTGTCGAGCGAGGCGGCTACTTCACGCTGCAACGCAAAGCCCACCACGCCGTCGGCGGAAAGTTCGTAGGCGGAAATGGCCTTGGCCGTGCCGAAAGACTGAAGACTCAGGGTCGCGTCATCGGCGCGCACTGGCATACCCGCCACAGACATGGCGGCAACACCCGCGGCAAGAACCGCAGCGCGCGCGAACCTCCTCATACCTCAACCCCGAAGGGCCCCTCTGTCTTAGGGTGGGAAAGATACCAGACCGGTTTGTAAAGAGCCAAGGAAAACAAGGGATTTTCTGCGTCTTTCCGGCCACAGACCAGGGTACAAATGGTCGGAACGGGGGCCGGGGCGGGAACCGCGGATGGGCACTCCCGTACCGCAATATTATTTCAAGGTGAGGCATCATGCCGTTTGTCCGGTTGGGAGGCCTGCCCTTCCATTTCGAGCGCTTCGGATCGGGCCCGCCCCTGCTGTTCATCGGCGGCACGGGCGGCGATTTGCGGCGGCCGGAAACCCGGCTTTATGGCCCCCTGCCGCAGCATTTCGACCTTCTGACATGGGACCAGCGCGGCATGGGCCAGAGTTTCAAGGGTGACGCGCCCTTCACCATGCCGGACTATGCCGACGACGCCGCGGCCCTGATGGAGAGCCAGGGGTGGCGGGACGCCCATGTGATCGGGGTTTCCTTTGGCGGCATGGTGGCGCTGGAACTGGCGTTGCGGCATCCGGGCCGGATACGGCGACTGGTGCTGTGTTGCACGACATCAGGCGGGGCAGGTGGGTCCTCCTATCCCTATCACGAGTTGCCCCGGATGGACCCGCTGGCCCTGGCCAGGCTGAAGGTGAAGCTTTTCGACATCCGCCATGACGATGCCTGGGCCGCGGCCAATCCGGCCCGGCACGCAGCCCTGGTCGGGCTCGCCGCCGCCGACCCTTTCCGCGACGAACCGGGCCATGCCGAAGGCGCGGCCCGCCAGATCGCCGCGCGGGCCGGTCACGATACCTGGGCGCGGCTGCCCGGCATCGGCTGCCCCGTGCTGGTTGCGGGGGGACGGTATGACGGCATCGCCAGACCGGACGCCGTGACGGCCCTCGCCGGCCGCATTCCAGGCGCAGAATTGCGCTTCTTCGAGGGCGGGCACCTGTTCATGCTCGAAAATCCGGCGGCCTATGACCTGTTCACGGAATTCCTGACCCGGCCCTGACGGTCAGGCGGTCACGGGCGCAATGCGATTCAGCACGCGTTTCAGGTCTTCGGGCACGAACGGCTTCTGCAGCACGGAACACCCGCGGAACCGGTCGGGAATGCCGCGCTCGCCATAGCCGGTGGCGAAAATGAAAGGCGTGCCGCGCTGCGCCAGCCGGTCGGCGAAATCGAACACATCCCGGCCATTGAGGTGCACGTCCAGGATCGCCAGGTCATAATCGGCTTCCAGGGCAAGCGCCTGCTCGACATGGGTCAGCACGCCCGCCACCTGATAGCCGAACTCCGCCAGGATATCCTCGAGGAACAGGGCGACGATGATTTCGTCTTCCAGGACCAGAATCCGCGCAGCCATCGCCTCCTCACGGCGCCTTCAGGACAGCTTCATCACCCACTCGCAGACCAGGCCGTCCGGCGCGAAATCCAGTGCGACAACGCCGGAAAGCTCGCGGCCCAGGCCATGCTCGATCAGGCGCAGTCCGAAACCCTTGCGCGGCGGGCGCACCACGGGCGGCCCGCCGCGCTCTTCCCAGCGCAGCCGTACCGTTTTCCCATCCTCCAGGATCGCCCAGGTCACATGCACAAGGCCTTCCGCATTCGAGAGCGCGCCATACCTGGCCGCATTGGTGGCGAGTTCGTGGAAGCCCATGCCCAGCGCCAGCGCCCGCTTGGGATCGAGATGGATGGCCGGGCCTTCGACATGGAAACGGGCGCGACCTTCCTCATGCCAGGGCCTGAGCGCCCGGCATACGACGCCCTCGAAGGACGTGCCCGCCCAATTGTCCAGAGTAAGAAGATCATGCTGGCTGGAAAGGGCGAAAAGCCGGGCGAGAAAGGCATCGCGCGCCTGAAGATCTATGCCGCGCAGCGTCTGCATCGCCATCGCCTGCACTGTGGCGAGCGTGTTCTTCACCCGGTGGTTGAGTTCGTCCAGCAGCGCGTTCTGGTGCTGCTCGACGCGCCGGCGATGTTCGATCTCCAGCGCCAGCTGCCGTGTGGCCACCACGCGGCCGGTATCATCGCTGCACACGCAAAGGACGCCGCCGATGCGCCCGCCTTCCTCCGGAACCGGGCTGAAGGAGAAGGTATAATAATTATCCTCGGCGGTGCCGTCCCTGCGCACCGCCATGGGGCCCGCCTGCGCGCTGGCCAGGCCGTTCATCGCACCCTCCACACGCGTGCGAAACCGTTGCCAAACGCCGGCCCATGCCTGGCGCGCCGGCTGCCCGAGACCGCCGGATGACGCGCCCATGACCCGCAGGGCGGCATCATTGTGAAAACTGACCAGCTTCGGCCCCCACCACAGCCACATGGGCTGGCGCGAAGCCAACAGGATCCGCAGACAGGTACGCAGCGCGTCCGGCCAATCCTGCGGGGCGCCCAGCGGCGTCGCCCCCCAGTCGTGGCTGCGCATCGCCATCCCCATCAGCCCGCCGCCTGCAAGGAAATCAGGCGGCAAGGCCGCCATCAGCTTCTCATTGATGTGCAGGTTCATTCTTTTCCAGCCGCCTGGCAGATGCCCTCCCGGACATTCCGTCAAACGTCATAGAAACATCGCGGTTCCCCGGCCGCGGCAAATAGCTGGGGATCATCAATAGCTTGGAACTTTCGGGCCTTTCCGCAGTTTGCAGGCGGTTCCGCGGAGGGTTCTTTTTCCGCAGCATCGGGCGTAGCGTTTGCCGGAATGAGAGCCGCCATTCAGCCTTCCTCGTCCCTTTATGAGAATTATGCGGCGGTGCGCGCGCGCACCGCCGCCTTGGCGGCGCCATTGTCGGCGGAGGACGCCGCCGTTCAGTCCATGCCCGATGCCAGCCCCGTCAAATGGCATCTTGGTCACACAAGCTGGTTCTTTGAGACGGTGATCCTGCCGCATCTTCCGGGCTATCGCAGTTTCAACCCCCGCTTCACCTATCTTTTCAACTCCTATTACGAGGTTCTGGGCCCCCGCCATCCGCGGCCGCGCCGGGGACTGCTTACCCGTCCGCCGCTGGATGAGGTCATGGCCTGGCGGGTGCATGTGGATGCGGCAATGGAAGAGGCCTGTGCCCGGGAAGACCTGCGTGACCTGATCCGGCTGGGCCTCAATCATGAAGAACAGCACCAGGAACTGATCCTCACCGACATCAAGCATGCTTTCTTCTGCAACCCGCTGTTGCCGGCCTATCGTGCCGATGCGCCGTCGGCCCGCCCGCCCCGCGCCCTGCAGTGGCGCGCGCATGAAGGCGGCATCGTGCGGATCGGCCACGAGGGACCAGGCTTCGCCTTCGACAATGAAAGCCCGCGCCATGCCGTGCTGCTGCAGCCTTTCCGGATCGCCGCGCGCCCCGTCAGCAATGCCGAATACGGCGCTTTCATCGCCGACGGCGGCTATCGTCGCCCGGAATTCTGGCTTTCGGACGGCTGGGCGCAGGTGCAGGCGGAAGGCTGGGAAGCCCCGCTCTACTGGCTGAAGGACGATGACGGCAGCGAAAGCCATTTCACCCTTTCGGGCGTGCAGCCGCTCGATCCTCATGCACCTGTCTGCCATGTGAGCTTTTATGAGGCGGCAGCCTATGCGGCATGGGCCGGCGCACGCCTGCCCACCGAATTCGAATGGGAAGCGGCCTGTGGCGCCGGATTCGACCAGGGCGACGTCTGGGAATGGACGCGGTCGGCCTATGACCCCTATCCCGGTTTCAGGCCGTTCGACGGCGTGGCGAGCGAATATAACGGCAAGTTCATGGTGGGCCAGATGGTGCTGCGCGGCGGGTCCGCCGCCACGCCGCCGGGACATGCGCGCCCGACCTATCGCAACTTCTTTCCACCCCATGCCCGCTGGCAGTTCAGCGGCATACGTCTCGCTCAGGATCTGTGATGGATGCACGGTCCGCATGCGCCGCCCCGGCATCGCCGGCCGATGGGTTCGCGAAGGACCTGCTTGCAGGCTTGGCGAAAACGCCCAAAGAGATCGCCAGCAAATATTTTTACGACGCAGAGGGCTCGCGCCTGTTCGACGCGATCTGCGACCTGCCCGAATACTATCAGACCCGCACCGAGATGACGCTGCTGGCCCGTCATGGTCCCGAGATTGCAGCCCTGGCCGGCCGCGATGCCGAGATCGTGGAGTTCGGCGCCGGCTCGCTGCGCAAGGCGCGCATCCTGCTTGAGGCGCTGGATGCGCCGCGTGCCTATACCCCGCTGGATATTTCCGGCGATTACCTCGACGGGGTGTCACGCGCGCTGGCGCTCGACTATCCCGCACTGGTGCTCCGCCCGGTGGTCGCCGATTTCACGCAGCCCTTCTCACTGCCCGCGCTGCCCGGCAGTGCGCGCCGGGCCGGCTTCTTCCCCGGCGGAACAATCGGCAATTTCCGCCCCGAGGCCGCCGTGGCCCTGCTCCGGCGGATGCGCGGTGCGTTGAATGGCGGCGGCCTTCTGATCGGCGTGGATCTGGTCAAGGATCCGGCGCGGCTGCATGCCGCCTATAACGATGCGGCCGGCGCGACCGCCCGCTTCAACAAGAATCTGTTTGCGCGCGCCAACCGCGAGCTGGGCGCGGATTTCGATATGGACGCCTTCGCTCACTATGCGCCTTACAATCCTGTCGCCCAGCGCATCGAGATGTATCTCGTTAGCCTGAAGCGGCAGGCGGTGACCATCGCCGGAGAGAGGTTCGAGTTCGCGGCAGGCGAAGCCGTGCATACCGAGGACAGCCACAAATACACCATCGCCGCCTTCCGGGAGATGGGGGCGAGGGCGGGGTTCACGCCCCGCGCGGTATGGACCGATCCGGAACGGCTGTTCAGCATTCATTGGCTGGAAAGCTGAACGGCTAGGACGCCAGCATCAGGATCGCATGTTTCCATTCCGCCAGCACCTTCGTGGCGGTGTTGCCGAAGAACAGTTCCCTGCCCGGCCTTGCGCTGACACCCATCACGATCATCGCGTAACCGCGGCGCGCCTCCCTGAGGATTTCTCCCGCCGCGGCCGAGCGCGGCGAGATGTGCGTCGTCACATGGACCTCATAGCGTTCGCCCAGATCGGCCAGGTCCTTGAGCACGCCCTCTTCGCGCGTCCGCACGCGCGAACGCCCGTCGGACGGCGATACGAACAGGACATGCACGCCCGATCCGGTGCCACGCGCCAGGGCGAAGGCGATTTCGGCGGCACGGCGCGACTGGGGCGTGCCGTTGACCGGCACCAGCAGACGCGAATGCACGCCGAGACGGGCGGGCTCCTTGCCTCCCAGCACGATCAGCGGGCCTTCGAAGCCCGCGGCGAGCTGTGTCACCTTGGGCGTGAAGCCGCCGTCGCGTCCCGCGCTGCCGGCAAGACCGATCACCATCAGGTCATAGCCCTTGCGCGCCTCGTCCCGGACCACCTCGGCAGGCGTATCCACCGGAACACGCGCGGTCAGGTGGACGCGCTCCGGATCCGGCTCGGCCTCGTCGGTCAGCGCCTTGACGGCGCTGCGGCGCGCGCCCCGTTCCACTTCCCGCGCCAGCGGATCGGATTCCAGTTCCTCGCCGCGTTCCGCCCGCGACTCCGCGCCGGTCATCTCCTTCTGGGCGGTATCCCTGGCCTCGGACCGCTCCGCGTGCTTCTCATGACTTTGCCGTTCCGTATCCGCATGCCCCGCGTCGTGCATATCCGCTTCCAGCCTGATAAGCGTCACCGGCATGCCGTGTGCGCCCGCAAGCAGGCCCGCGAGACGCGCTGCCATCCGCCCGATCGCGCTGTCGTCGGCGGCCAGCAGCAGCCGCTCCAGCCTGGGAAGGAAGCCCTGCTGATCCAGGGCTTCGCGCCGGATGCGTTCCTCCTCGTCCCCGCTGATGGGAATGCGAGCCAGCGCCGCGCGCAGCATGGGCGGCATCGCCATGGTGGTGAGCACCGCCATGGTCACGATCATGGTGTAGAGATTCTGCGTCAGCGCGCCCATTGAAAGTCCGATGGACGCGACGATCACCTCGGTCGAGCCGCGTGCATTCATGGCGCAGCCCAGCGCGACGCCTTCGCGCCACCCCAGTCGCCCCAGCGTCGCGCCCGCGAAGGCGCCCGCGAACTTGCCGATGCTGGCGATGGCGATCAGCACCGCGGTCAGAAGGGCCAGCTGGCCGTCCCTGAGGATGGTGAGGTCGGCCGACAGGCCCGACATGCCGAAGAAGACCGGCATGAAGAAGGCCGTGATCATACCGCGCAACTGCTGCTGGATATGGCCGGTGAGGATAGGCGACTGTCCGACCAGCACGCCGGCCATGAAGGCTCCCAGCACCGTGCGGACGCCCAGGAACTGGGTGATCCCCGCCAGGCCCAGCATGATCGCCAGGATCACCGTGACCACTGGAAAATCGCTGCGGAACGTGTCGTTCACCCAGCGGATGCTGGTGAAGACCAGCCATCGTCCCGCCGTGAAGCAGAACAGCAGGAACAGAGCCACGCCGCCCGCGGTCTTCGCAAGGTCGAGCGGATGGATGCCGCTGCCGCCGGCTTTCGCGCCCGTGATGCCGAAGATGACGGCGATGATCACCCAGCCCGCCGTGTCCTCCATGATGGCGGTCGCGACGATAGTCTGGCCCAGGTTGCGCCGCATGAAGTTCATCTCGCGCACGACCATCGCCACGATCTTGATCGAGGAAATGGAGAGCGCCGTGCCAAGGAACAGTGCGGGGGCCAGGCGCCCGCCGCCCTGGCCGAACAGCGCCTGCGGTCCGAACCAGCCGAGCAGGACGCCGCAGGTGAAGGGAAAGGCGATGCCGCAGAACGCGATGGCCAGGGCTGCGAATCCCGACTTGCGCACCAGCCTGAGGTCGGTTTCCATGCCCGTCAGCAGCAGCAGCATCAGGATGCCGGTCTGCGACAGACCGTCGAGCATGGCCTTCTGTTTTTCGTCCTTCGGGAAAAGGAAATGCTGTGCTTCGGGCCAGATCCACCCGAACAGCGACGGACCAAGGACGATGCCCGCCAGCAGCGTGCCCATCAGCGCGGGCTGGCCGATGCGTTGCATCCCCTCGCCCAGCGCACGGCCCACCACCAGCAGCAGCAGCAATTGGGCAACCAGGATACCTTCCGCGCTGCCGCTGGCGCTGGCGCCGTTGCCGGCCGCGCCCTGCGCGGCCGCATGCTCCGGTCCCAGGAACAATGTCAGCAGAAGCACCAGGCAGAACAGGCCCGCGGGCCATGGGATTCGAATGGCGGCCATGCATATCCCGGGGACCGGAGACCACCGCGGAATAACGCGCAGAAAGCCATTTGCGTTCGGCCGCCGGGAAGGCGAAAAAGGCAAGGCAAAAAAGGCGATCTGATCGAGGAGTGACACATGGCGCTGCGGCTGGTGCAGTTTCGGACGACGGATGGCGCGCGCGCGGTGGCCGCGCTCGATCATGAGGGACGCGGCCAGATCGTGAGCCACGTCACCAGCACCTATGAGCTCGCCAGCCGCGCCATTGCCGAAGGGGTTTCGCTGGAGGCCGCGGTGGCCGATCTGGGCGTGCGCGACACGGTGGATATCCGCGCCGCGCTGGCCGATGGGCGCGTGCTGGCGCCGGTTGATCATCCCGCCGATCCCGCGCACCTGATCGTGACGGGCACGGGGCTGACGCATCTGGGCTCTGCGGAGGGTCGCGATTCCATGCACCGGAACCTGGCTGACAGCGCCACACTCACCGATTCCATGAAGATGTTCAGGCTTGGGCTGGAGAAGGGAAAACCCGCGCCGGGCGAAGAGGGCGCGCAGCCCGAATGGTTCTATAAAGGCGATGGGACAACCGTGGTGCCGCCCGAGGCGCCCTTTCCCTCGCCCGCCTTCGCGCAGGACGGCGGGGAGGAGCCCGAGATCGCGGGCCTTTACCTGATCGGGCCGGAAGGCGCGCCCTATCGGCTGGGCTTTGCGCTGGGCAACGAATTCTCCGATCACGTCACCGAGAAGTTCAACTATCTCTGGCTGGCCCATTCCAAGCTCAGGCCCTGTTCTTTCGGGCCGGAACTCCTGACCGGCACCTTGCCCGCATCCATCACCGGCCATTCGCGCATCCGGCGCGGCAACCAGGTGATCTTCGACAAGCCCTTCCTGTCTGGGGAGAGCAATATGAGCCACACCATCGCCAACCTGGAGGCGCATCATTTCAAATATGACGCCTTCCGCCGCCCCGGCGACGTGCATGTGCACTTCTTCGGCACAGCCACATTGTCCTTCAGCGCCGGCGTGAAAACGGAGGCCGGAGACGTGTTCGAGATCGAGGCCGACGCCTTCCTGTTTCCGCTGCGCAACGCGCTGGGCCAGGCTGCTGCCGCAACTGCGAAGGTCACGGCGCTCTAGCTTGCATGCAGGCGGGCAAACCGCCAATCTCCCTGTCAATTATTGGGGAGAGAGACATGAAAGCCATCGCGATTGCCGGTTTTGCCCTTCTGGCCGCCACCGCCGCCCACGCCCAGTCGGGCGGCCAGATGGCCGTGGCACAGGGCGCGAACACCAAGACATATGACGTCCCGCACGGCAGCAAGGACCAGACCGTCATCATCACCACCCGTGACCTGAAGGATGGCGAGACCGTGAGCCCGCATATCCATCATGGCGTCGAGATGACCGAGGTGATCACCGGCACCTTCGAACTTTATGTGAAGGGCCAGCCCAAGCAGGTGATCCATGCCGGCGAAAGCTTCATCGTGCCGCGCGAAGCGCCGCACGACGCGCGGCCTGCGCCGGGCAGCCCGCCGGTGCATCTGGCGGTGACGTTGGTGATCGACAAGGGCACGGCGCCGCGCACCCCCGTCAGTGAGCAGCTGATACCGAAGAATTGAGCCTGGCCGGAGCGGCCTTCGCCCCCGCGCATCCCGCCGGGGCGAAGGCACTGTTGCGGAGGCGAAAGGAAAGTCATGTGGCTTCTTTACGCCTTTTCCGGCCCGGTCCTGTGGGCGATCTCGACCCACATCGACAAGTATCTGGTGGACAAGTATTTCCGGCACAGCGATACCGCCGTGCTGATGGTGTTCACCGCCTTCCTGGGCGTGTTCGCGCTTCCCCTGATCTGGTTCTTCGATCCCGGCGTATTGGCCCTGGCGCCGCTGGCGACCGGTGTGATGACGGCATCGGGCGTGCTCTATATGGGCGCAATGCTGTTCTATCTGCGCGCGATCCAGACCGAGGAAGCCTCGGTCGTCGCGCCCCTGTTCCAGGCCAACACACTGTTCACGTTCGTGCTGGGCCTGGTGTTTCTGCACGAACTTCCGCGCTGGTACCAGATCCTCGGCGCGGCGCTTGTCGTGGCGGGCGCGATCGGCCTGTCGCTGGACAGGAAACTCAGCCTGCGCAGCTTCAAGCCGCGGCTGGTGCTTCTGATGTGCGCGGCAACCTTTGTGCTGGCGCTGTCCAGTGTGGTGTTCAAATTCTTCGCGGTACATGATGAATTCTGGAGCACCACCTTCTGGACTTTTGTGGGCGAAGGCCTGTTCGGCGCGGGTATCCTGATGGCGCCGGGATACAGGCGTCAGTTCGTCAAACTGTTCCGCAGCAATCCGGGCGCCGTGATCGGGGTGAATGCCGCCAACGAGTTGATCAACCTGGGCGGAGGCCTGGGCGTGCGCTATGCCTCGCTTCTCGCGCCCGTGGCGCTGGTATCGGCGATCTCTGCCACCTCGACGCTGTTCGTGTTCCTGTTCGCCATCCTGCTGACGCTGTTTTTCCCGCGGCTGGGCCATGAGGACCTGTCGGCGCGGAACGTCTACCAGAAGGCGGCGGGGGGACTTCTGGTGATGGCCGGCGTGACGCTGATCCAGATGGGCCCTGCCGGCGGCCCGGACTGAAAGATCTTGCCCGGCGGGCGCATTCATGCGCCACTCCGGCCCGCAAACAGAACAGGGGAAGCGATGCGCAAGGCAGGTGTCATTATGGGTCTGGCGGTGCTGGCGGCAGCCGGCGCGGCATTGGCGCAGGCGGGCAAGGTGGCCCTGCCCTATTGGGCCTTCCCCGTTCCGACCCATGCCTGGCCGCAGCCTGATCCCAACCAGAAGGTCCGCGTGCCGGGATCGAAAAAGGTCTTCACCGTGGCGCAGGTGAACGACCGTTTTGCCCCGCCGGACTGGCGGCCCAAGGACCACCCGCCCATGCCACACATCGTGGCCTTCGGCCGCAAGCCTCACGTTTTCGCCTGCGGCTATTGCCACCTGCCCAACGGACACGGCCGCCCGGAGAATGCCTCGCTGGCGGGCCAGCCGGCCGAGTATATCGTGCAGCAGGTGCGCGAAATGCGCGAAGGCCGCCGCAGGTCGTCTGAAACCCGCATGGGCTCGATCAATTCCATGATGGCGGTGGCCAAGGCTTCGAATGATGCCGAGGTGCGCATCGCCGCCCAATATTTCTCAAAGCTTAAAATGACGAAATGGATCCGCGTGGTGGAAACCGACACGGTTCCCAGGACCGAGATCTCCCCGCACAACATGCTGGTGGTGGTGTCCCATGGCGGGCGCGAGCCCATCGGCAGACGCATCATCGAAGTGCCGGAAAATCTGGAACGCACCGAGGATCGCGATCCCAATTCGGGTTTCGTCGCCTATGTGCCCAAGGGCTCCATCGCGCGCGGCAGAAAGCTGGTGGAAAGCGGCGCGGGCGCCTTTCCCTGCGCCTCCTGCCACGGCGCGGATCTGAAAGGCAGCGATAACGTGCCGGGGCTGGCGGGCCGCTCGCCTTCTTCACTCGTGCGTCAGCTTTATGATTTCAAGGCAGGCACGCGCGGCGGGCCCGCCGCTGACATGATGAAGCCGGAAGTGGCCCACATGACCGACGATCAGCGGCTGGATATTGCCGCCTATCTGGCCTCGCTCAACCCGTGATGCAAAATGTGCATCGCTTGATAGCGGAATTGACTTTGCAGGGCCGGCAGGGACGGGCCTAGAACAGCAAAAACAGTTCCGGGAGATAAGAGTCATGATGCGCACGCGCCGGTCCTTCCTGCTGTCGTCGGCCGCTGCCACCTGGGCTGCCGCGATGCCGTTGCCGGCGTGCGCCGCCGAGACCATCACCATCGCCACGCCTATGGACCCGCCGGAATGGGCGCTTCTGGAGCGTGAATTGCTGCATGCCCATACCGCGGCCTGTGTGAAATTCTTCCGGCGCTATTTCGACCAGGCCAATGGCTGGCTTGAGACCACTCCGCGCTGGGGCGGCGATGATGGCCCCGACGACGCCATCGAGAATGTGAATGACTGGCCGCATCTCTATGCCCTGGGCGGGGATGAGATCATCCGGGAGATGTACACCAAGGCCTACGAAGGCCATGTGCAGCAGTACACTGCGGCCCACACCACCGATGTGCCGATCGCCAGGCAGGGCATGTATTTCAAGGAATTCCCCGTCCAGTTCGACTGGCAGCACAATGGCGAGGGGCTGACCGTCTTCAACCTGATGCCGCTGGGCGCGCCCTACAGCCCGCGCTATCGCGAGCGGGTGAAGCGCTTCGCCGGCTTCTACATGGACGAAGATCCCGGCGCGCCCAACTACGATCCCAAACTCAAGCTGATAAAGAGCCTGCTGAACGGCAGCCGGGGGCCGATGCTGCGGCCGTCCACGGCGCTGGACTGGACCGGTGACCCCATAGAAGTGCAGAACCGTTTCCCCAGCCTGGGTCATGGCGAAGGTGCCTATGAAGGGATGCTGGCCCACTTCAAGGACTATAACGATGTGGTGGGCGACCATCCGCTGAACCTGGCCTCCACTCAGCTTGCCACCAACGCCTACATGCTGACGCATGAGCAGAAGTACAAGGACTGGGTGCTGGGCTATTGCGATGCCTGGGCCGAGCGCGCCAGGGCGAACGGCGGCATCATTCCGTCCAAGGTGGGGCTGGACGGCAAGATCGGCGGGCCGGAAGGCAAATGGTATGCGGGCGTCTATGGCTGGAGCTTCTCGCCGATCGTGCCCATGACCGGCAAGCCGCAAGACCGCAATCGCGTGCCGTGGTGTGTGGGCGGTTTCTTCAACGCCTACCTTCTGTCGCGGGGTGACGACAAATACCTCGATGTCTGGCGCAAGACCGCCGACAAGTTCGACGCCGCCGCCAAGACCATCGACGGCAAGCTGTCCACGCCCACCATGTATGGCGACCAGGGCTTCTACAGCTACAAGCCGGGCAAATACCGCCTGAACTTCCTGGAGATCTATGCCCTCTCGATGAAGCCGTCCGACCGGGCGCGCTGCGAGGAAACGGACTGGTACGATTTCCTGGAAGGCAAGAAGCCCGACTATCCGGCCAGGGCGCTGCGCGCCGGCCTCGCGCGCATCCGCAAACAGATGGAGACAGTAGACGCCGACACCACCTCGCCCGACATGCGGCTGGCGGACTCGGCGCTCGAGTACAACCCTGCTTCCATCATGGCGCTGACCCAGCTGATTGAGGGCGGGCTCTATCTCCAGCATGGAAGCTGGGCCAGGACCTCGCCCAATCAGGGCGGCACGCTGCTGTATTGCCGTCTGCGGCATTTCGACCCCGAGCGCAGGCGCGCCGGCTTGCCGCCGGATGTGGCGGTGCTGATGGACAGTTGGGCCGATGACGGGTTGACGGCGACCTTCGTCAATATCAGCCCCAGCGAGCCGCGCAGCGTGATCGTGCAGGGCGGCGCCTATGCCGAACATCAGATCGTTTCGGTGTCGGATGGAAAAACCACGGCACGGGTGGACGCGCCGCATTTCCCGCTGCGCCTGGGGCCGGGCGCAGGCGCGCGGCTCACCATCAAAATGAAACGCTTCGCGAACGATCCGACGCTCTCCTTCCCATGGGAGGCGACGGTGGCCGACCTGGGCAATATCGCGGCGCCGCAGGCCCCAAGCCGGGCGGACTGACCGCCGTCTTGTCAAGCGGCCCAAAGCGGCGTTTGCTTCATCCGATAAAAAGAACAACCGGGGACGAGATGCGCCTGTTCCGTCTGGCTGTCGTGCTGGCGATTGCCGCGATGTCGGCGTGCGCGGCGATACCTGCGCGTGCGGCGGAGATTCGCGTCATCACGCCGGGGGTGATCTCCAATTCCGGCCTGCCCGACGTCGCCAACGCCTTCGAAAAGAAAACCGGCATCAGGGTCGTCATCCAGGTCGATGGCATGGGCAGCATCCTGGAAGACATCCGGGCCCGCCCGGCCGATGTGGTGATGCTGCCGATGGACCTGATGGGAACCGCTGTGCTGAAGGGAATGGCCAGCGATTTCACGCCGCTGGGCCGGGTCGAGATCGGGCTGTTCAAGAAACCGGATGCGCCGCGACCTGGCATTTCCACCGTGCCTGCACTGGTCGCGGCGATGAAGACGGCATCGGTCGTGTTCTATACCGATCCGGCCAGCGGCAGCATGCAGGCAGGCATGAGCGCGCATATGCTGGCGCGTCCCGATTTCGCGGGAATCAGGTCACAGCCGATCAAGGGCGATGCCGAGCCCGCATTGAAGCGCGGCGACGGCGATGTGCGCGCGATGGGGCTTGGACTGATCCACGGCCCGCACAGCGCGAATGACACCGATGCCAGCCCCTGGCTGGTGGGTCCACTGCCGGCGGAACTTGGCATGCACATGGATATGGCGACCGGCATTTCGGCGCGCAGCACCGACCGTCAGAGCGCCGCCGCCTTCATCCGCTTCGCCACTTCACCGGCGATGCGCGCCGTATGGAAGGCCAAGGGCGTGGACCGCTATTGACCATCAACCGAGGGGAAACGGCATGAAGAAAAAGTTCCTGGCATTCGCATCGCTGGCGTCTGCGCTGCTGGCGTCGCCGGCGATGGCGCAGACCTTCCCGACGCAACCCGAACCGCCCGGCCCGGTGCACATTCCCGACGCGCCGCAGCTTCCCTATCATTTCGGCGCGCGGCCCGTCGCGCCCAATGGCGAAAAATTCGGCAATGTCGCGGCCATCGCGTTGATGCCCAATGGCGACCTGCTGGTGTTCAACCGCAACCCCGCCATCATGATGGTGGAATATGATCCCACGGGCACCACCGTGAAGCGGGTCTTCAATCCCAATATCGCCATGAACCCGCATGGGCTGCGTGTTGACCGTCACGGCAACATCTGGGCGATCGACAGCTTCCTGAACGTGATCTACAAGATGAACGGCAAGGGCGAAGTACTGAAGGTGTTCGGCACGCGCGGCGAGAACGGCGCCTGGACCGACGGCCAGTGGAACGGCATGTTCAACCAGCCGCTGGATATCGCCTTCGACAGGGACGACAATTTCTATGTGGTGCAGAGCCATGGCGGCACCTCGCCGCCGGCCGACTGCACCTTCTGCGCCACCTATGACATTCCCCAGGTGCGCAATGCCCATCCACGCGGCGTGTTCGTCAAGCCGCCGGTGGTGCCGGGCAGCGATCCGCGCGTGATGAAGTTCGACAAGGACGGCCACCTGCTGGCCAGCGCCAGCCTGGCGCATCCGGACGGGCTTTACCCCACGATCCACACGGTGATCGTGTCGCCGACCGGCGAGGTTTGGGTGGGCGACCGCGCTTCGCAGAAGATCGTGATATTCGACAAGGACCTCAAGACCCACCGCGATATCCAGATGCAGAATCTCACTTGCGGTTTCTTCGAGGACGCCAAAGGGCAGCTGTGGATGTCCACGGGGCGCAACGGGATGGTGCTGAAGCTGGGCTGGGACGGGAAGGTACAGGGCTGGTACGGCAAGCATGGCAGCAATCCCGACTCCAATGATGTCGGCGAGGGTCACTACATGGCCGTATCAAGCGACCAGAAAACGATCTGGATCGCCGACACGGTGCTGGCCCATGTTCTGAAGCTGGAACACAACTGAAAAAGAAGGGCGGCGCCGGAAAGCGCCGCCCCAGTTGAGGGGACTTTTCGAAGATTCCTAGAGCGCCGCGCTGACGGTGGCGAAGAACATGCGCGGCGGCAGCGGATAATAGGTATACCCTCCCGAAGCCGGCGAGCCGGGCACGCCGATGTCAGCCACGCCCTTCTCGTCGTTGAGGTTCAGGACATTGCCGCTGATCTTGAACTTCTTGACCCAGTCCAGCCCGATATCGTCGAAGGTGTAGCTGGCCTCCAGGCCCAGCTGGAACTGGCCGGAAATGGCAATATCGTTGAGATAGGTTGCATAGCGGCGGCCGACGTAATCGCCGTTCAATTGCGCCTCGAAGTTGCCCCAGGTCGTGCTGGCGATGAACTTGTTCATCCAGTCCGGCGTGATCGGAACCTGCTTGCCGGCGATCGGCACGACGACCGGCGCGCCGCCTGCCGTTGCACCTTGCGTATAATTCGAGCTGTAGGCGGAGCTATTGTAGGAAATGGCGTCATAGAACTGGAAATGGTCGCCGAAGTGCAATGTGGCGGCCACGTCCACGCCATCGGTGGTGACGCTGCCGACATTGACCAGGATGGACGGCGGCGGATTGAACAGATTGAACGGCGCCACGTTGAACAGCCGGTTGTGGAAGTCCACGTGATAGTAATTCGCCTGGCCTTCGATGCCGGTGATCGGACCCAGATCCAGGTCATGCTGGGTGCGCACGCCCAGTTCATAGGTCCAGGAGCGTTCCGGATGCACCGTGTTCTTGTACTGGTCGAACGCCGACTGGGTGCCAAGGCTGAAGGGTGACGAGCCGTAGAAGCCGCCGCCTGCCGCGTAGGGAATGGTCTGGCGGTAATTCTCCTGGATGTTGACGAAGACCTGCTCGTGCTCGGTGGCGTTCCAAAGCGCGCCCACCTGCGGCAGGAACCAGCCGTTCGAACTGATCGTGCCGGTGGGAAAGACGACCGGCACCGCCACGGTCGGCGCGTTGCGCTGGTTGGTTATCACGTGGTTGCCAGCCGTCTGCAGGCTGGTCTTGAAACCGGCCTGCAGGGTCAAATCGGGCGTGATGTGCCACTGGTCCTGCAGGTGGAACTGAAGGTCATCGGTGCGCAAGCTCACATCATACTGGGTGAACAGCGGATTGCGCGGTACGTCATAAGGCGTCATGTCATTGTTGGCGGGCGAGAAGGGATACCAGCGCCGGCCCGTGCGCGAGGCGTTGCGCTCGTACCAGGCGCCGAACTCGATGTCGTGGTCGCCCAGTTTCCAGTTCAGCGTGGAACGTTCGCCGAAGCGGTTGATGCGGTATTCGGTGGTGCGCACCTCATAGCCGTAACCGCCAAACAGCGTCACCAGATTCTGCAGGCTGCCGGTGCTGGTGGGCGATCCGCCGACCACGAGATTCGGGAAGTAGGTCGCGAACAGGGCGGGCAGGCCCGCATTGTTCACCGGGCCTGCCACAATGCCCCGGCCCGTGACATGATGGAAGTAGACCTGATTGGACCATGTCATGTCGGGCGACACGTTCCAGTCATACTGCGCATAGGTCAACGCGTCCTCGCGCTGGGCGGCGCTGTGATAGTTGGAGAAGTTGTTGCCCAGGTTGGCGGGCGGCGTGCCCGGCTGGGCGGGATTGGTCTGGGTATAGGCCACCGCACCGGCCAGATCGGGATAGAGGAAAGGGCGGGTATAGGGGATGAAGCCCTGGCCCGCGGCGGCCTGCTGGTTGCCGACCGAGATCGAATCCTCATTGGGCTCAACCTTGCTGTTCCAGTCGGCATAGAAGGTGAACCGGCCAACGTCGCTGGCGTTGACGACCTTGAGATTCAACTGGTCGCCATGCTGGTAGCCGTCGAAGTCCCAGGCGCGCTGGTTCTGATGCAGATAAGACAGATAGGCGGTCGTGCCGAAGCCAATATCGCCCGAGTCGAGCCGCAGGAAGGTGCGGCTGGCGTCATAGCTGCCGCCGGTCTGGCGTATGTCGACGCCGAACGTGTCGCTGGGATCGCTGGAGAAAGTCTGGATCACGCCGCCCAGGTTGCTGGTCGAAGCCACGCCCAGCGAGCCCGCGCCCGATTCCAGCCGCACGCTGCGCACATTTTCCGACGTGAGCGCGCGCGACGGCGACAGGCCGTTATAGGGGCCATACTGCTGGTCGCCCAGCGGCACGCCATCCATCGTGTAACCCAGCTGCTGGGTGGTGAAACCGTGCACCACCAGCGACTCGTTCTGCTCGTTGTTCCCCCAGGGGTCCGCAGTGGCATAGAGAACGCCCGGCAGGCTCTGGATCGCCTTCAGCGGGCTGATGCCGGGCACGATCTTCTGGGCCTGGACGCCGCCGATCTCAATCGCCGAATTGGTGCTTTCGCGGTCGGAAGACACGATCACCGATTCCACGTCGTCCGAACTCTGCGCCCACGCTGCCCCCGCAGCTCCGCAGACCACCCCCAGCGCAGTCGTGATCAGAAGCGCGCCCTTCGGCACGCGGCGTGGCGTGAAATTCATGATGGTTCCCCTGATTTCGCGGATGCAACCGAAACCGGGTTCCTAGGGAGGCTGGACGACGGAAGGGCAATGGTTCTGTGACAGTTCCACGAAATGCACAACTCGCCGGTCCCGCCGCCTGCGGCCGATTGTCAGCGCATATGTCACGGTCCTGCTGTCATGGCTCTGTCGGATCAGCCCGCTAGACAGCCTTTTCGGTACCTGGGAGCTGTCCATGACATTTGTGCGTGCAACATTCTTCACAATTGCATTGTCTTTCGCCCATGCGGCCGAAGCCGCGCCAGTCCTGATGGTATCCATTGACGGCCTGCGCCCGGCCGATGTGCTGGAAGCCGATAAACGGGGCCTGAGGGTTCCGGCGCTGCGCAAACTGCTGGCGGATGGCGTCTATGCCACCGGCGTGCGCAACGCCGCGCCCACCGTCACCTATCCCAACCACACCACGCTGATCACGGGCGTCTGGCCCGTGCGGCACGGCATTCCGGGCAACCAGACCTTCGATCCGCTCCAGAAGAACATGGCCGGCTGGTACTGGTATGCGCGCGACATCAAGGTGCGCACGCTGTGGGACGCGGTGCATGAAGGCGGCGGCAAGGTGGCAAGCCTGTCCTGGCCGGTCAGCGTCGGCGCAACTTCCATCGATTACAATGTCCCCGAATATTGGCGCGCCCATAACGCAGACGACGTCAAGCTGGTGCGCGCCCTTTCCACGCCGGGGCTGGTGGACCAGTTGGAGAAAAAGACCGACCTCACGCTGGCCCAGGCCGATGGCGAGACGGTGGAGGTCGATGTCGGCCGCACCCGCTATGCCGCCGCGCTGATCGCCACCAGACACCCGGAACTCACCACCGTGCATCTGCGCGGGCTCGACCATATGGAGCATGAATACGGCCCCGGTTCGAAGGAGGCCAATGCCGCGCTGGAGACGCTGGACGGTGCCGTGGGCCGGCTGGTGGCAGATGCACGCAAGGCAGAGCCGGATCTGGTGGTGGCGATCGTCTCGGACCACGGGTTTGCGCCGGTTGCGCACGATGTGAACCTGATCGGGCCCTTCATAAAGGCGGGACTGATAACGTTGGATGCGAAGGGCAGGATCGCCGCCTGGCAGGCCGAGCCCTGGGGCGGCGCGTCGGCGCCGGTCGTGCTGGCGCATCCGGATGACACCGCCTTGAAGGCAAGGGTCGCGGATTTGCTGAAGGGCCTGGCGGCCAAACCGGAACTGGGCATCGCCCATGTTGCCGATGGGGCCGAGATTGCGCGGATGGGCGGCACGCCGATAGCGTCCTTCTGGGTGGACTTCAAGCCGGGCTACGAGATGGGCCAGGACCCCGCCGCCCCGCCGGTTGGTCCGGGCTCGGTGAAGGGCACGCATGGCTATCTGCCGGTCCATCCCGAAATGCGCGCGACCTTCATCTTGTCGGGACCGGGGCTGGCGAAGAAAGGGTCGCTGGGCGAGATCGACATGCGCGATATCGCGCCGACCCTGGCCAAGGTGATGAAAGTCTCACTGCCCGGCGCGGACGGCAAACCGCTGCTTTAGGAGCCGTCCGACAGAAGCGGCATGACGCGCGCGAAGTGAGCGTCCCAGGTGGGCGCGCGCCAGCCCTGGAGCCGCGCGATCTGGGCGCCGCGGCGTGACGATTGGGTATCGGCATAGTCGGCGATCATGGCGCGCCAAGGCTCGTCCTGATGCGGATCGAGAAATTCCGGCACAGCGCCGCCAACCTCGCGCAGTTCGTCCAGGTCACTGCAGATCACCGGCACGCCCAACGCCAGGGCTTCGGCCACCGGAAGGCCGAAACCCTCCGCAAAGCTGGGGTTGATCAAGGCCCTGGCGCCCTTCAGAAGACTTGCCACCGCGCGATCCGGCAAATTTTCGTGCACTTCGACCAGCGCGCGCAGTTCGGTCATTGCGTGAATCTCGCGGACGATCCCGGCGCTCTTCCAGCCGCGGCGGCCGACGATGCAAAGGCGCGGCGCAGCATCGCCCATCGATGCGGCAAGGCAGCGCCAGACGCGAAGCAGAAGCCTGTGGTTCTTGCGGGGCTCGATCGTGGAAAGGCATACGAAATAAGGCCGCTCGTGCGGCTTCTCATGCCATTCCGCAACCGGCCGCAAATCAAGGCCCAGCGGCGCGATGTGGATGGGCAGTGAAACGCCTGTCTCGGCGGCAAGCCTTTCCAGTGCTGCTCCCGTCCCTGCCGAATTCACGATCACATGGTCTGCCAGCCCCATGACCGTCTCCATGCGGCGGCGATGGCGTGCATCGTGGCCCGGAGGCACGTGGCCAGGAAGAAGAATGGGAATCAGATCATGAACCAGGAAGATGAAACGTGTGCCGGCATCCCGTTTAAGCCGCATCAGCGGTTGAGGCCGGTGGAGACGATAATGCGACACCAGCAGATAGGTTGGAGGATTCCGCAGCCCCGCGGCATGGGCCCGCAACTGCTTCTCGCCATGCAGGAATGCGTGGCGGCGCAGCTTTCCCACCAGCCCGCGCACCACGGCATGGGCACGGTCGTCGACGCTCGTGCCCGACCAGAGTCTGTCGAGGGCCGCGATCATGGCGGTGACCGTGGCAGGCGGCAGCAGGGACATGCGGCCCCACCAGCCGGAAAAGCTCAACCGGTCCGGCACGGTGGCGATCAGGTGACGCGCATAGGCCAGTTCGACGCGATCTATACCCGTGGGCGCGAACCGTTCGGCGCGCCACAGAAGGCGTGACAGGTCCAGGATGATGTGCTGCGTCATCCCGCCGCCAGACCTTGCTCCAGCTGCGCCGCCGGGCGCGCAGATGGCGCGGACAGGAACTTGATGATCGCGGCCGGCAGGTCGTGCGCGGCAATATCCGCGCGCGCCGGCAACGCGCCGCCTGGACGCCAGAGGAAATAGTCGGTGCTGGTCTCGGCGAAACCCAGGCCGGAAAATCCTCGCGGCAGGCTTGGCATATGATCGCCATAGAAGCCCAGCATGCCCTCGCCGCGCTGCGCAAGGGCGGACGTGAGCATGGCGATCATCGCGTCCGCGCCTTTGAGGTGTGCAAGATATTCTCCCAGGCCATCGCCGTCCGATGCATGTGCCAGTTGCGCAGGAAGACCGGTGCCGGAAGCCCAGGGACCGTGATTTTCCATGGTGATGACGAAAATGAACACGGGCTGCCTGCCGGCGGTCAGCCGGGCGGCGCAATAGCGCGCCACGTCGGCATCGCCGACATAACCGCGAATGTGGTGCGCGGGGGCAAAGGCCTCCTGGCCAACGATCTCCTCGAACCCGAGCAGCGGCATGATCCGGTCGCGGTCATAGAAATGCAGGTCGAACGGATGGATGCAGATGGTCCGGTAGCCCTGTGACCGGAAGAACCGGGCCAGAGACGGAAGCTTGCCGCGGGCGAAAGCATGATAGGGATTGAAGCGGTCGAAACCGATCTGGTCACCGGAGAGGCCGCTCAGGACGGCGAATTCGGTGCGGGTCGTATTGGCACCCCAGCAAGGCACGTCGAGGCGCCCCCATTGCACCGCGGAGCTGCGCGCGGTTTCAAAGGCCGGAAGGTAATCCGGCTCCAACCCAAGCCGGCGCGCATCGAAGAAGGATTCGCTCTGCACCAGGATCACCGGCGGCTTCGCCTTCAATGGCACGCCCGCCATCCGCGCAGATGCCCGGCGTTCGGTGCGCTCGGCGCGCGCGATGATGCCGTAGGTTCCGATCATGGCGAAGGGGCCCAAACGGCGGGCATCGGCAACGGGATCGCCACAAGGGTTGAACCGGCGCAGCAGCCGTGCCCAGGGGCGCGCACCGAACCGCGCCAGCAGCAGAATCAGCAAGACGGCGCCGGCGAGAACGAGCGCGGCCCACGGAATCGTGGCGGCGAAGAGCGGCGGCTCGGCAAAGAACAACACGCCATAGGTCACCGCCACACCCGCCATGCCCAGGCAGACCCGCCATGTTCCGGCGAAGGGAAGATAAAATTCGGGGTGCCGGAACAACGCGACGACTTCGGACATGTCAGTGAAGACGATGGGTTCGCGAAGCACCTGGCGCTTGACATGGTCGGCAAAGGCAAAACCGGCAAAGGCGCCGAAGGCCACGCAACCCGCCAGAATGGGGCGCGCGCCAGCCATCAGCAGCACCAGGAAGGTACCGAGCGGCACAAGCCCATCGTGAAAAAGGACCAGAAACCTCCCGGCCCTTGTGGCTCCTGCCACGGCGCGCGCGGTGCCCCAGCCCGCCAGCGTCAATCCGAAGCCAATGGCGATAGACAGTCCCACCCGCGTCATTTCTCCGCAATGTGGAAGCGGAAATCGCGCAGAATGGCGTCACCCAGCCAGGCCGGGATCAGATCGGTCAACCGCGTGCCCAATGCCAGCCAGAACGGAAAGGTAATGCGTCCCCGCCCCTTCTCGACACCACGCCGGATGCGCGCGGCGGCATCCTCCAGCGACAACAGGGACGGCGTGGGCCCATTCCAGCGGTTGGTCATGGGCGATGAGAAGAAACCGGGACAGATCACGCTGACCCCGATCCCCTGCGGCCGCAGCAGCGCCCTGAGTGCTTCGCCATAGGCGCGCGCACCGGCCTTGCTGGCGCTGTAGCCGGGACTGTAAGGCAGTCCACGCAAGCCCGCGACCGAAGCGATTATGGCAATCCGCCCCCTGCGCCGAGCCGTCATCGCCGGCAGCAGCGGCTCGACCGTGTTCATCACGCCCAACAGATTCGTGCGGACCTGCCGCGAGGCGGAGGCAAGGCCCTCAAAACCCTGTCCCGGGGGTACGCCGGAAGATGTGCCGGCATTGGCGATGATCAGATCCACCGCTGCTTTCCGGTCCAGCGCCAGCAACCAGCTGCACAGTGGCTCATCGTCGGCCACGTCATGCACCAGCGGCTCTGCCTCGGCGCCCGCGGCGCGGCAGTCGGCTGCGACGGCTTCCAGTTTTCTCCGGTCGCGTCCCACCAGCCCCAGCAGCACGCCGGGTGCGGCATAGCCGCGAGCCAGATGTGCGCCAAGTCCGCTTGAGGCGCCTGTGATCACGATGCCTTGCATGACGGACTTCAGGCAGCCTCGCCCGGGGAAAGAGCCGTGCCGAGCGGCGGCACAGCACGCGAAGCGGCGATCACCGTCAGTCCGGGCTCGACAGGTGCGCTTTCCAGGCGCAGCGCCGCGCCCTCCACCGCCAGGCGCGTGCCCGGTGCACAGTAGAAGCCGCCATTGATCTGCGTGCGATGGACGACAACGCGGCGGAATGCATCGAACAAAGCCGGATCGGGCCCTGACGGCTCCGTCCAGAAGCGTTCCAGCCCGAGTTGGAAGGTCAATCCCGGAATGTCATAGACGGGGCTGGCCAGCGTCATGACAGGCACGCCCCGGCTCAACGCCAGCATGCCGCAGGTGCTGTTCACGGTCACCACGCCCCGGCTGTGGGCGGTAAGCAGCATGATGTCGCCGCTTCTCAGATAGAAGACGCGGTCTTCGATTCCAAGGCGCGAAGCAAACGTCCGGGCCATGGCCTGCCAGTCCACCACCTGTGGATCCAGCGGATGCTCCTTGAGCACCAGCGACATCTCGCCGGGCGCGTGGCGAGCGAAGGATGTCAGCACCTCCTCGATCACGGGCGCCAGGCGGCGATGTGGCGAATTCAGGCGCAACTGCGAGTCGGTGTCGAGCTGCAGCGGAAACAGGAAATATGGCCTGCCTCCAGCCGCCAGCGAATCGAGCTGGCGGTTGCTCTCGCGCGCCTGGCGGCGGCGACGCAGGAAGCGGCCTGTCCAGCCCAGATATTCACGGAAGGGATGGAGCGGAAGATGGGTGCGATAGCGCGGATAGAGCCACGCGAAGAGAAAGCTCCATACGTGATAGACCACATCCAGCGCCGCGCGCGTCGCGAAGTCACCCGCCACGGCCACACCGTCCCGCCATGCCGGCAGCGCGGCTGCCTCGCGCCGGAACCAGGCGGGATCGCGCGGCAGGGACGAATTGGTGTTGACGCCTCCGCGTTCGAGCGTGACCCAGTCGGGGCGCAGATAGCCTTCTTCGAAGACATGCACGGCGATTCCATGCCGCGCGGCTATACGGATCGCCTCGGCATGCAGGGGCCGCCAGTCGCCGAACAGCACGATGTCGGTGATGCCCCATGCGCTGAGGCATTTCTCCAGGAACTGCGGCCAGTGTTTCAGACTGCCCCGGTAATCGGCCGATCCGGGCAGCCGCCAGTAAAGACGGTCGCCGGCGTTGAAGTTGATGCGGTGGACCGCATGGCCGCGGCGCGCAAGTTCACGCCCCAGGCGCGAGAAAAACAACGTCGGGATGCCCTGAAGAAAGAGAAAGCGGTGTCGGGGAGCGCAGCCGTCCATTCAGGCCCCGCTCATCGCACAGGCCATGTGCTGCACCGCAGCAAACTGGATATTTACCCGGCACGCAGATGGTAAACTTTCAACCCCCGCGCCAACCTCACGCAATGCGCTGCCGGCGCACCGCGTCCCCCCACTTCCCATGGACAGCCCTTGTTATAACCCCTTGTCCGGACGGAAAAGTAACCCACCCCGGAACGTCTCAGGAGTCCCAATTTGTAACAGATTGTACCAACCACAGGCTGGGCGATCTGGCGATTTCTATCGGTCAGACCGGTTAATGCCGCTGATATTGCTACTGCTAACATTGCGGTGGGCTTTTCGGAGACGCCCATTTGCCGCTAGTCCCTGTGGGAAAGAATCGGATCAGTCATGCACCGCTGGGCCATAGGAGAAGAAGGTTCGGATTCGCCGGGACTGGAGCTTGCAGCCAGGCCGGTCCTGCCGCACCTGACGCGAACAGGGGCCGCAATCTCCAACGCCAATGGCAGCATCACGGCCAAGGGCCGCCGGAATACCGAATCCTGTTTCCTCTACGGGCCGCACTGGTGGCTGCGCGCGGGCCGCTATCGCCTCTCCTTTCGGGCGCAAGTGAGCGGCTCCACGATGACGGCCCAGCCCTCGTTCGGGGTTGAGATCGTCACCCAGAACCGGTTCCGCCATGGCTGGCGCGATTTCACGCAAGCTGACGCCAATGCAGAGCGGCACAGCATGGAGTTTCTGGTGCCGCAGGAAATGGGCACGGAACAGGGCCAGGAATCGCGCTTCGAATTCCGCTTCTTCCACTTCGCCAACGGTGCGGTGACAATATCGGACGTCATCCTGCAGCCGGTCGGCGACGACACGGGCGTGGCCAGCAACATGCGCTGGCGCCTGCTCGGCCGCCTTGGCAAGGGCTGGACCGCGCGCCGGCTTACCGACGGAAGTGTGGCCGCCTTTGCGCCCGGGCGTACCATCCTGAAAGGCGGTTGGCCCTATCTGCGGCTGGCCTCCGGCCGCTACCGGCTTACGATTTCCGGGAGCAGCTCGCGCCATGATGAGAAGGGCGTACTGGCCGTGCGGATATTGGGCCGCAGCCACTGGCGGCGCCTGCATCAGCGCGTGCGGACATTGGCCGGGCAGAACGGGCTGGCCGAGACGATTGCAATGGACACGTTCACCGCCGGTGAAATGGACTGTGCCGCACTGACTTTCGATGTCCCCGAAGGCCTCGGCATGGATACGGGAGAGGACGCGCCTTTCGAGATCCGTCTCGGCCGCCTGGGGTCCGGCAAGCTGCGAATCGACAATGTGGTACTGGACTATCTCGGTCCGCCCCGGCGACGCATGTCACGGTTAGACGCACGGCCGGCGAGCAGGCGCACATCGATCCTTGTGGTCGGCAACTGCCAGGCGGACATCGTCTGCAGCGGGTTCAGGCTCACCGAAAGCCTGAACCGCCGCTATGCGGTCAAATATCACTTCGTGAAGCTGCAGGATAATCTTCTGGAAGCGGCGCGAGCCGACCTGGCAGCCTGCGACCTGGTGCTGGCACAGGACATTTCGGACTGGCGCGACTATCCCTTGCGCGAGGCCATTCCCGCCGGCATTCCGGTGATCCGCTTTCCGATGCTGGGGTTCGCATCGCTCTGGCCTTTCGATCATTATAACGGCCCCGGGGACCAGCTGGCCCATGCCCGCGAATGGCCCAATCTCACCTTTACCTACCTGGACGGGCTTCTGGCACGCCTGCGCCGGGAGATTCCCGATCCGGAAGCCCGCTTCCGCGCCTATGCCGCATTGGACTGGCCGGGTATCGTGAACTACCGCCGCCTGCATGAACTGGAAGCCAAACGGCTGAAAGCGGTGGACGCGTCTTTCGGCGGCGGAATCGGGACATTCATTCTCGACAATTTCCGCAAGCGGCAGCTTTTCTACACCACCAACCATCCCAATGGCGAAGTCCTGGCACTGCTGCTGCGCCAGATCGTGAACCGGATGGGCGGCAATCCGGCCGGCATCTCGGCGGCCCGGCTGGACGCATTGCACCCCACCCAGGTCCCCGTTCACCCCAAGGTGGCCGCCGATCTTGGCGTGCGTTGGGCGACGGCCGACACCCGATATCTGTTCCGCGGCGAGAAGGTGCGATGGGAAGACTATGTCCGCCGCTACATCGCCCACTATGGCTGAAGCACGTCCAGTCCGCCGCCTGCCCAAAGCTCTGCAATGCGGCGGCGCTGGACCTTGCCGCTGGTGGTCTTGGGCAACCCGCCGGGCCGCAGCAGCCCCACGTCCTGCACCGACAATTCGTGATCGCGCGCCACCGCTTCGCGTACCGCATCCACAATCTCTGCATGGAGCAGGCTGCGGCGGCTTGACCGCTCCACTTCCGCAACGACGATGATGCGCTCGCCGGCGGGCGCGGTGAAGGCCGCGCTGGCCCCGCCCAGAAGCGCAGGATGTGCGCGGGCGACCGTCTCCTCCACATCCTGCGGATAGTGATTCACGCCCCGCACGATCATGAGATCCTTGATGCGGCCCGTGACGACCAGCGCGCCGCGGTCATCAAGATAACCAAGATCTCCGGTGCGCAGCCATTCGGCCTCTTCGCCCGCAATACGCGCCCGGAAGCCATGCAGGGTGGCTGTCTCGTTGCGCCAGTAGCCTTGCGCCACGCCCGGCCCGGATATCCAGATTTCCCCGATCGCCTGCGGCGGCAGCGGCGCGCGTGTGACGGGATCGACAATCGCGATGCGCGTGCCGGCGACGGGAAGGCCGCAGGCGACCAGTTCACGCGCGTCTGCCACATCCGCCGGCGGTTCGGCGCGGCCCGCCTGGAGCGCGCGGGCGCTGACCGTGCACACGGTTGCGCCCGCGCCGCGGCGGCCGGCCGTGACCAGCAGCGTGGCTTCGGCGAGACCATAGGCCGGATAGAATGCGCGCGCATCGAAACCATAGGGCGCAAAGGTACTGGCGAAACGCGCAAGCGTTCCGGCCCGTACCGGCTCTGCACCGCAGAAGGCCACTTTCCAGCAGGACAGGTCCACCCCTTCCATCTGTTCCGGCCGGAACCGATCGACGCAAAGGTCGAAAGCGAAATTGGGTCCGCCCGCCATTTCTGCGCCGAGGCCGTGGATAGCCTTCAGCCAGTGGAGCGGCCGCTGCACGAAAGCCGCTGGACGCATCAAAACTGCCCGCCCGCCCAGATAAAGCGGCTGCAGCAGGTCCATCACCAGGCCCAGGTCATGGAACAGCGGGCTCCAGTTGACGAAGGTGGAATGTCCACAGCCTCCCGTCGCCAGGCGGATCGCCTCCAGATTGGCCAGCAGGTTGGCGTGGCTGACCATGACGCCCTTGGGCGCAGATGTGGAACCGGACGTGTACTGCAGGACAGCCAGATCGTCGGCGGCCGGTAGCTTGGGTTCAACCGCGTCTCCGTCCGGCGCGTCGAGAAGAATGCAGTCCATGCCGGCCTGCGCCAGCCGGGCCGGTATCATGCCCTGGGCCATGGCACTGCTTGTCAGAAGCAGGCGCGGCGCGCAATCGGCCACGATCCGCCGGCTGAAGTCGCGTGTGGCAAGGCGGCGGGGCGGCATCATCGGCACCGCCACAAGGCCTGCCAACGCGCAGCCGAACAGCCCGATCACGAAATCAAGTCCCGTCGGCAGCATCAACACCGCCCGGTCGCCTCTGGTCGACCGCGCTGCGAGGCGACAGGCGAGCGCGCCCGCCTGCTGCGCGAGTTCGCCATAGGTCAGGCGGGCTTCGCCTGTTCCCGCATCGGACAGAAACAGGACCGCCCGAGCGTCCGGCTTGGCGGCAGCGCGCTGCAGCAACAGTTCGGCAAGTGTGGCGGGCGCGGCCGGCATGCGTCAGCCCTTCTGGTTCTTCGCCAGATATCCGCTCAGGGCCGCCACGGATGGATGTTCGAACGCGACCTCGGGCCACAATTCGATGCCGACCCAGGCCTCAAGATCTGCCGTGAAATAGAGCGCCATCGCCGAATCGAGCCCGATGCGGGCAAAGGGCGCATCTGGATCGATGTCGTCGCGTTCCAGCATCTTCGCCAGATAGGCGGTGCACCAGTCGCGGATTTCGGCCTCGGTCCTTGCCATCGTCAATGGACGGAGTTGTTGACCGCCGCGCCCGTGACGACGGGCGCCGTCAGGGTTCCGAACAGTTGGAAGAATTTCTGGATGCCGCCGGTTGGCGCATTGGAAACATAGATGATGTCCTTGTCCTGCACGGCGAACCGTTCCGCCAGGAAATAGGCGCGGGGATCATCGAAGTCGAAGCGATAGACCACCGGGACCATCTGGTCCTGTCCGGGCGGCGGTGCGGGCGTCAGTTCGCGCACCAGCGCGCGCGGTTCGTAACGCAGGACGAATACGCCGGCAGGATCGGCGCGCTGATCCTGCAGACCGGCCGCCTTGGCAAGCGCCTGGGAAAGATTGAGGCTTTCGCGGCCGAACTCGATCTCGTCGTTGCGCCCGGTGGCGCCGAAAGCCTGGAAGGATCGCGGCTGGTGGATCAGCGTCAGCACATCGCCCGGCCAGACGTAGATATTCTCCTTCGGCTGCTCGATCAGATTGGAGAGCGGCACGCCCGCCGTGACGCCATTGCGCGTCAGCCGGACACTGGTGTCGGAGATCGCCGCCTTCATGCCGCCTGCGGCTGCGATCACATCGAGAATCCGGTCCCCCCGGGGCGAAACCGGAATGCGCCCACCACTGACGACCTCGCCCGTGACGGTGATCGAATTGAAGACGCTCCGGCTGACCGTCACGATCACCTGCGGATCGGACGCCTTGCCCTTGAGGCTGTTGCGGATGCGGTCCTGCACGGCCTGTGGCGTCTGGCCTGCGACCGGGATGCGCCCGGCAAAGGGGATCGTGATGGCCCCGTCCGTCATCACGACCTGGTCGGGTATGGAGGCGGGACGGGCAGAGACCGGCACGGGAAGTGCCGCAGCAGCCAGGGGCGTCGCCATGCTGGCATCGCCGAACAGCGTGCTGCCGCCGGCTTCCCAGACCGCTACATTGACGGTGTCGCCAACCGCGATCGTGGTCATGGGCGGTGGCGCGTCCGAACCGAACAGCGATTGCAGGCTGGGCGCGGGCCGCGACAGAAGCCGGTTCACCACCGCGCCATCGACCAGGATGACCGTGTAACGGGATTGGTCGCCGCTGCCGCCCTGGCTGATCACGGCGCTGGTGGACGGCCCCGCCGCAGGAAGCCAGCCACAGCCCGTCAGCAACAGGCCGCCAACGCCCGCGATAGCAATACGTAAGAGCCTGAAAATCTTCCTGAAACTCCCCCAGCCGGGGCGCACCCTATCGTGTTCGCGGTCAAAGGTGCAAGCAGGGACGTCAGCGGGGATGTGCCGTCGCGCGCACGAGCGTGACCGTGCCGTCGAACGCGGCGCGCCGCGTGGACAGGCGCAGGGACAATGGATAGTCCACACTGTCATCAACCACCACGTCGAGATGTGCACGCATCGGGCCGGACCTTTCGGGGCGGACGGTGCGCGATGCGAGCCTGCGGCCGGCGAATAGCTCAAGCTCGAATTCCTGCTCCGTGGCTGCGCGTGAAATCTCCGTTTCCAGCGAAAGGCGCCAGGCGCCTTCCGGAAGCGTGACCTCCGGCCCCTCGAACAACACCCGCGCGCGTCCCGTGATGTCGACAGGGCCTGACAGCGGGCAGTCGTTCGCCAAGAACATCTCGCGGCCCCATGTCAGCGGTTGCGGCTTGTCCGCCGCGCCGAGATAGGCGCCGAGCGCGTCCTGGGCGATAGTGCGGCGCGCGGGATCGAGCATGGTCCACCACGCACGGGCGCGATTGTCCTCGCCGGCGGGACCTGGGAGGCCCGCCACAATGGCGCCCAGACTGTCGCCATCGCAGGGGCACGCAAAATGTGATGCCATCATCCCCGCGGCGGCCACTGCCTCGTGCCTTCCTGCCCCCAGGACCAGCGCACGCGGGGAGGCGGCATATCTGGGAATGACGGCGCAGGCCGATGCCACAAGGCGCAAGGCATCGCGGAATTCCCTGCCCTCCAGCACAAGCTCTGCCAGGACGTACCGTGGATCGTCGACCGTCACCACGAAATTCCGATTCGATTGCACCAGCGCCGCATGGAGGCGGCCGCCCGGATGGCTGGCCAGCACCACGGTCTCGCCGCCGCCCGTTCGCAGCAACTGCCGGGTCAGCTGCGCGGCCGTGTCGGCCATCACGACTTCACAAGGGCGGGTTTTGCGCACCATCGCGGCCGTCGCGTGCGCACACCAGCGCCCGAAACATCCGGGCAGCCCGACTATGAAATACAGCATCCCCCGATACCCCTTGCCCTTATTTCACAGCGACAACACCGCCCGGAAATCGCCCTCGACCGCGATGACACTATCCTCGTGGCGGATCGCCACCGGATGAAGCCGGACATGCCCGAACGCGAGATAGCCCGGCGCGACATCGCGCCCGATCGACACGCGAATCTCGATGTTACGCGCCGCTTCCTCGTCAACCTCGAAACCGATCTCCGCCGTGAAGATGCCCTCGGCGCGCGCCAGGATTTTGGTCACGGCAAGATGCCGCCCGCTGAACGCATCCACCGTGAAGGTTTGCCCGACCGCCTCTGGTGAAATGCCCATGACCACTTTCGCCGACCAGTAGCCGGGCGGAAGCGCGAGATAGGGACCATAGACCAGGAAACGGCCATTCGCCGTGTCCCGCAGGGCGATCGGCCCGGACGGCGAGCGCGCATCGTCGTCCCCCGCCAGGAACAGGTCCCGCTGCCACACCAGATCGCCCAGTTCGCCGCCGGAAAAGTGGGCCGCGTATCCCCCAAGCGCACCGTTGACCAGCTTGTGCATCTGCGGCGGGATGCGCGCTTCCCAATTGCGATCCGCGTCCGGGTCAAGCCTTGCTGCGATGGCGTGCGCCTGGACCTCGTCCAGTGAAATGCCCAGATGCCGGGCGATCCTCGCCAGCGTATTCGCCCCTCGCGTCACAGTGTCCGCCGGACGGATCGCCAGACCACCCGGCATGCGCATCGTGCGCATCATCAGAGGAGCCATATTGGCCATTTCGCGGGTGATATGCAGAAAGGTGCCACCTTCGCCGCCGGCAATATCTGCAACGGCGGCACGCGGATCGGCCAGCCCCAGGACAAAGGGAACGCCGGTTTCGCGCAGGGTATCCATCAAGCCGGCATTGAGCCGGCGAATGCCAACCACGACATGATCGGCATTGCTGCGCACCAGGGCCAGCGCGATCTCGTCCAGAATGGAGACCTTGCCGTCTACCGCATCCGCGAACGTTAACCTTTCGACGGTTCTGCCGTCCTGTGCCGCGAGCCAGGCAATCGCCGTATCGCACCAGTCGGCAAGGCGCCCCGGCAGGGCGACGGAAAAATAGATCATGCTGCGCCGGTTTATGCTGACGCGGGCGAGAATGACCTGCGGACGCGGCCATCGCAAGTGCAGGCGGAAGGACCGCAATTGCCCCGCCGGATGCTTGTGCTAGTGTCCGGTCCCGCCTCGCCCGATTTCTCCGCACAAATGACAAAGCGCATATTTTTCGACGGCCTGAACCTTGCGCGGGTCCAGGGTACCGGCATAGCCACTTATACGCGCCTTCTCGCCAAGCTGGCCCGCGGCATGGGCCATGAGACCGGCGTGCTCTACAGCACGCGACGTGCGCCTTCCAGAAATCCCATGCTGCGCGAAATCACCTTCTTCGACGAACGGCGGGGCGTCGGCATGCCCTTGTTCGCAGAGGCTTGCAAATACGTGGGCGACCACCTGTCCAGCCTTGCGCCGGCACGCCCGGTCCCCATGGACCTGAACGGGGTCGTGGTGACGCGTCAGTTCGAGCAGCGCCTGCCCGTTTTCGATCACTATTTCCTGTCCCGCAACGTCTTTGACCGGGCGGCACGCCGGTTCGACCTGACGGGCGATTTCCTGCCGGTGGAGTTCGGCGTCAGGCCCGACATAATGCACTGCACCTACCAGATGCCGCTTTACGCCAAAGGCGCCTGCAACGTCGTGACCATCCATGACCTGGTGCCGCTGCGGCTTCCCTTTACCACAAGCGAGAACAAGCGCCGCACCTGGCGGCTGTTGCGGACGCTGGCCCGGAAGGCCGACCATATCGTGACGGTATCGGAAAATTCGCGACGCGACATCATCGAGATCCTGGGCGTGGGCGAGGATCGCGTCACCAATACTTTCCAGGCGGTGAGCTTTCCGGAGAAATACACTGCACGACCACAGACGTTGGCAATGGAAGAACTGAGCGGTTCCCTGGGCCTGGAATATCAGGAATACCTCCTTTTCTTCGGCGCACTCGAGCCCAAGAAGAACATCGTGCGCATTGTCGATGCCTATCTGGCATCGCAGGCCGACATCCCGCTCGTGCTGGTCACATCGCCGGGATGGGAAAACGGCGCCGAAACCAGCCTGCTGGCGCAGCGCGAACGGCAGCAGGAAGCGTTGCAGGAGGATGGCCGGCTGAAGCGCAGGATCGTCCGCCTGGAATATGCCAGTCTCTCGACATTGGTGACGCTGATCCGCGGCGCGCGCGCCGTATTGTTCCCATCCCTCTATGAAGGCTTCGGCCTGCCGGTTCTGGAGGCGATGGCGCTGGGCACGCCCGTCATTACGGCGCACACCTCGTCCTTGCCGGAAGTGGCGGGTGACGCGGCGCTGCTGGTCGACCCTTACGACTCCGACGACATATCGCGTGCGATCACACAGATCGCCCAGGACCAGGACCTGCGAGCCGAGCTGTCGCGCCGCGGCATCGCGCAGGCGGAAAAATTCTCCGTGGACCGCTACCGCGAACGCCTCGTCGCTCTCTACGACAAGCTGATCTAGAACAGCCAGAGACGCCGCAGATATCCCCACGGGCGCGCGGCGATGGCGCCGAGGGCCGGATCGACGCAGCAGATATCGATGCCGGACATGCCGGCCGCGTCCCGGCCCTCCTTCGGCAGAGGCACAAGGGCAACGAACGCATCGTGCTCCTCCGTCCAGAATTTGTGCAGCGCCACAGCCCTGCCATTGCCGAAGACCGCGACGGAACGGGCGCGCGCCAGTCCAGGCATGACGATTTCCACCGCCGCCAGGCCACAATCGGGCGAAAGGCGCGGCAGCGAAAGAGAAACGGCGGGCGTATGCAATGCAAGGCCCAACTTTTCCGTCCGCACCGCCTGCCCATACGTGATCAGGCGCTCCAACAGCCCCATCCCTCCCAGGTCCAGAACCGACGGCCTCGGCATTGCATTCAGATGCTCACGTCCCAGCCTGGTCAGATCCGCCAGACGCGACCGGGCATCTTCGTCATCGGCATCGTCCGCCGGCGCGATATGGGTGCTGCGCCAATCTTCAGCCGCCAGCCATTGATCCTCTGGAACGGCAGGATCGCGCCAGACATCGAGCGGCGCGGTGCGTTGTTCCGCAGCACCCATGCTCCACTGCAGGCGATATTGCTTGCAGCCTTCGCGGGTCAGCCATGCCCGCAGCCGCTCTGTGCTGGGCGTCCGCCCGTCAGGGATCAATTCGGACACCAGGTCCGGCCGTTCGCCCAGAACAATGGCCATCAGGGGTGACATGACGCCATGCGCGATCGGGATAGAGGGTGTCTTGAGAGCTGCAAGGAACCGGCCATCCACCACATGCCACAGCGCATGCTCATTCAGGCCATGCATCACCAGCCAGCGCAGAGCACATTCGAAACTGAAGGCACCGGCGCGCATGAACCGGGAAGTCAGGTCGGTGCGGCCCAGCATCACGGCGGCCTGAAGACAGGTGAAGGGCAGCCGCCCGGCAAATGCCGTGCCGTATCGCTTCCTGGCAAAAGGCCGCAGCGACGCGGCATCGAACCGGAGCCCGTAGGCGCCATGATCGTCCGGCATGGCATGCAGCACGTCCTGTCCCAGGCGGGTCAGCACGGCATGCGGCGGCAGGACGCTCTCATCCCGCCGTTCGGTGACGGAATGGCGGAAGTCTTCCAGCATCCTGGCATGATCGAAAAACCCGATCTGGCTTGTGCTGGTGAAGGCAATGCCCATCAGCCCTCCGCCAGCGCGGGGCGGACCCCGGCCATCCTGCCGATCTTCGGAAGCAGACGTTCCTTGAGGTCGTTTTGCTGCACCGTGAACTGGGCGATGCGGTTGTTCAACTCTGCGGCGCTGGAGCCGTTGGGCGCGGCAAGCCGTGCGCCGGGCATGCGGCCCAGGGCCGCCTCCATGTCGCGTCCGGTCACAGGCTCGCCGCGGCGCAGGAAGAGACCCACATAGCCGCGCGGACCGGTGATCCGGGCGGCCTCCGCCAGCAGAATGGCAACCTCATCCGCGGGCTGGCGGCTGAATAGCAGCGCCCAGGCGAAGGAGTCGGTCGCGCCCGGCACGTGATGGTTGGAAAAGGGCCGCACGACCGCACCCGTGACGATGCGCGGATCGCGCATCATCCCGCCCGGGACGAAAAGAACGGCGTCGGCCAGCACCTTGGGCGATGCCAGAATCCTTTCCAGTGTCGCGGCATCGTCCACGATCAGGGCGCCCCGGCCCGACCGGCTTTCGAGCCACTGTTCGACCGCGGCGAAAGCGGCAACGTCATTTGGCGCGGGCTGGGAAATGACGGGCGCGGACAGGGCCTTGCGTCTGCGCGCAAGCGAGACCGCCGCTTCTGCGATGGCGGTGCCGGATTGCGTGGTCATGCACTCCGGTTCCGGCAGATCGCGCGGGCACTGCATGGACCATTCCCGCGTGGTCCACCAGCAGTCCCCGCAGACGGACGGCCCGACATTCACATTCTGCCTGTACCCGAAGAAACTGACCGGGGTCGGCCCAAAGGCCACCGCCGAGCGCGTGCCCATGGCTGCCGCAAGATGCACCAGACCGCCTTCGGTATCGATATGCGCCTGGGCACACTTGATGACCAGCGCGGTCTGGTCGAACGAGGTCTGGCCGCGCAGGTCCACATCCACGCCCGCCATCGGCGCTTCGCCGCTTTCGCCCAGTTGGACCGTCCTGAAGCCCTCGCGGGCGCAAACCGACAGGATGTCGTCCCATACGGCCGGCGGCATGTTCTTGGTCTGAAGGCCGTTCGATCCGGCCATGTTGGGATCGGACCCTGTATGAACGGTGATGTAGGGAACGCGTCCCAGACGGGCGGCAATGGCCGCGGGCAGGCCCGCGGCGGGGAACACGTCACCGAACGGTTCGCCCGCAACGCCCAGATTGGCGGTATAGCCGACAAGATCATATTTGGTCATGCCGCGGCGGGTCACTTCGCGCGCGAATATGTTGTTCAGGAAGGGCCACTGGCCGCGCACATATTTCTGCCATTCCGCCGCGCGCGAATGAGCGGCCAACAAAAAATCCTGCGGGATGCGTGAAAGCGGCGGTGCGGCATAGCTTACAACATACCGGACATCGGCAATCAGGTCGAAAATATCCAGGCTTGCGGCGACGTTGAGAAACTCCTCCCGTTCGCGGCCGGCCAGCGTCAGCACATCCAGCACATAGGGATTGGCGGCGAAGACCGCACCTGCCCCCGGATGCTCGTGCTGGACCACGATGCGGGCAGGGGCGAACCGTTCGGCGAGCGACCGCACCACCATCGAGAGATAGATCATGTCGCCAAAGCCGCCCGAGCCGCACACCAGGATGGTGAGTGGATCGGTGCCGCCATCATGCGGATAGAGCGAGCCCGTGGGCCGGCCGAGCAGACCCAGCGGCTGGACCGCATCGATCCACAGGTCGCGCCGCTGCACCACCGTCAGCGTGCGGAGCAGGCCGGACATGGCGTGGGCGGGGTAGATCTGATCGTGGACATTGACGGACGCCAGGCGGGCAAGGGCGTGCGTGGTCTTCTGGTCCAGGGACCGCAGCTCGGATTCAAGCCGCCTTTCGCTGGTTTCAAGCTCGGCGATCCGCACCGTGGCGTCTGAAAGGCGCTGAAGCAGCGCCTCTATCTGAGCGGCGTAAACACCCTCTCGCTCGTTTGACAAGCGCCCCCCCTCCAGCCCAATTCGTCCTGCCCCGCCCCATAGTTGCAAAGCCATAAGGAATATTCAAGAATCGGAACCAGCGTCGGGGGGCGGCGCGTCCTTTTCGATCAGATCGCACATCACAACCAGAACAAGGCGACGCGCCGTCGGAGCTTCATGACATGATCGCCCTGTGCCTTGGGATGCAGAGCAGCGCATCCACCTGGGCCTATAACATCGCCCGCGGCATCCTGGCCGAAGCCGGCGTGCCGCATGCGGCATTCCAGGGCGAGACGATGGGGGATTTCGCAATCTCTGCGACGCCGCCATACCAGGACTGGGTGGTCAAGGCGCACCAGTTGCAGGGCGGCATGATGGCGCTGCTGCAGGCCGCCTCACCCCGCGCCATCCTGTCGATCCGCGATCCCCGCGATGCGATCACCTCGCTGATGCAAAGGTTTGGCGCCCACTTTGCCCCCTCAGTGATCGAAATCAACCGCAGCATGGCCAGCGTTCTGACCGCCGCGCAGTATCTCTCAGGCCTGCACCTGGTCTACGAGGACATGTTTTCCGATGACGCGCGCACGGTCACCCGCATTGCGGAAACGCTGGGCTGCATCCTTCCGGCCGCCAGACTTGAGGCGCTGTTCGACAGGAACAGGCCGGCAGCCGTGAAGGCCATCATGAAATCGCTTGAGACGGCCGACACTGCGGTCGCCGGCGACAATGGCGATGCGTGGGATGCCGAAACGCATTATCACCGCACGCATATTTCCGACATGCGCGTCGGGAAATGGGCATCTGTGCTGACGCCGGCCGAAGCGGCGCTTGCGGACGCAAGTATGCGCGGGTACGAGAATATCCAGAACCGTTTCCGCCTATCTGATGGCCGCCCGGTCGATCTGTCGGGTTGCGATTTCTCGATCCGCGCGGATTGCGCCGTGTTCTCGCCGATAGACAGCATCGACAGCTACACCCGCCATCTGGAGCCGGGCGAGTGCCGAGGGCCGCTGGGTTACAAGGTGATCGACAGATTTCACCTGCCTGCGGGAAAATGGCGAATGGCCCTAAAGCTGTACGGCATGCGCCCGTCCGAGATTTTTGTCTGTCACCTTGGCAAGGTCATCTTCCGAACCCAGGATGCAGACCCGGAAACCTTCACCTATGCCAACGCCGTTCCGGAATTCCCAATGGATGTGCACTGCCGATATGATGCGCCGCTGGATGAATGGCCGGACATCAGCCTCACCGCATCATTCTGCGAGCCGCTAGGCGTCACCGAAGGACATATGGAATGATCATCGTCACCGGCGGCGCCGGGTTCATCGGCTCGAACATCCTGGCCGCGCTGGAGACCCGGAGGGAAAGCCGGATCGTAGCCTGCGACTGGCTGGGCAATGGCGAGAAGTGGCGCAACGTCGCCAGGCGCGGCTTGTGGGATATCGTGCTGCCGGAAAGGCTTTTTGCCTATCTGGACGCACATGCCGGCGAGATCGAGGCGGTCTTCCACATGGGCGCCATCTCGACAACCACCGAACAGGACGTCGACCTGATCGTGAAGAACAATTTCCGGTTATCGGCCGATCTCCTGGAATGGTGCGCCGCACATGGCGTGCGGATGATCTATGCTTCCTCCGCGGCAACCTATGGCGGCGGCGAGCTGGGCTTTTCCGACAAAGAAAGCGAAGACCATCTGGCCGCGCTGAAGCCACTGAACGCCTATGGCTGGAGCAAGAATGCGTTCGACCGGCTTGTGGCGCGGCGGCGCAGCCTGGGCCTTTCCATGCCGCCGCAATTCGCCGGCCTCAAATTCTTCAATGTCTATGGCCCTAACGAATACCACAAGGGCGACCAGCAAAGCGTCGTAGCCCACATCTACCGGCGTTTTGCGGAAGGCGGCACCTACACGCTGTTCCGCTCCCACAGGCCCGGCTGCAAGGATGGCGAGCAACTGCGCGATTTCGTCCATGTGAAGGATTGCGTGGATGTGATGATGTGGCTGCTCGACAATCCGCACGTCGCCGGCCTGTTCAATCTGGGCAGCGGCAAGGCGCGCAGCTTCCTGGACCTTGCGCGCGCAGTCTATCGCGCCCTGGGGGTGCCCGAACGCATCGAATTCATCGACATGCCCGAGCAGTTGCGCGGAAAGTATCAGTATTTCACGCAGGCCGACATGAGCAAACTGCGGACGGCCGGTTATTCCAGGCCCGCCACCAGTCTGGAAGATGGCGTCACGGATTATGTCACGCGCTACCTGGCCACTGACGATCCCTACGCCTAGCGGCTCTGGAAGGCCAGCGCGTCGAAGCTGATGGCGCAACCGCGTGGAGCGGCGAGATCAAGCGCGCCGAGCGGATTCGAGAGCGGACTGTCATACTCCAGGTAGTTTGTGTCGAAATCGAAGCTGCCTGTTTTCGCGCAAGACAGCGCAGTCCTGATCTCCGGAAAGTGCTGTATGCTTAAAGTCGCATCGCCGTCTGCCGCCGCCGTGATCGTATAGTGCCCCGTCAGGCGGGCCTGGGTGTGGCCGCCCGCCCCTGGAACGAACCGGTCTTCTGCGGTCAATGCTCTGATCTGTCCCAAGCCATTTGCCTTCATCTCACCCGGCCGCGCGACCCAGTTGCGCGTATAGCCATTGCCGGTCCGTACCCCCGCCTGGCCGGCCCCTTTTCCCGCGATGGTCTGCGTGCCGGGAATGCGTGTCCAGTCTTTCAGGCCCGGAACAAGCAGCATCGCCTTTTCATCCATCACTATGGCGGTGCGCCCATGCGCCACCGCGGCATAGCGCCTGATCTGCCACAGCCCGCCCACCGACAGCTTGCCGTTCAGGCATATCACGCTGCCACCCGCGTCGTTGACGCGAAAATCGACGATGCTGAGATTGAGGTTCGGAGACTGAAGCTGGTTGAGGCAGTGATCCGATGCATTGTGCTCACCCGTATCCTGCTGCTGGACCAGATTCGCGATCTGGCCCCATACCGTGGCGTTGCCGTTCACCTTCATTGCGACATCGCCGATGTTCTGGTCGATGTTGGTCATCCTGCCGTTGAAGAAGCTGTGCGTATTGCCCAGCACTGTGCCGTCGGTGAAGGCGAATCCGGTTCTGGCCAGATAGACCTGGATGCCGCTGATGATCGCATTGTCCACATAATGGAAATCGAAGCCGGTCAGATGCTTTTCCAGATAGGTCGCCACCGAAGCCGTCGTGGCGTAGTAGCTGTTGACCACCTGGACGTCATTGATCACCGGCTCGTCGTTCAGGCAATTCATGTAAACGCCGACCTGGAATGCCGAGATATAGACATGTTCCAGATAGCTGCCGGAGCCGCCGCCGCTGGTGCAGGCCGCTCCGTTCCAGCTGGGTGCCCAGAATATGCCGTGGGTAGCGCCCACGATCTGCACATTGGAGATGTGCTGGAAACTGCCGTCGAGCCTGATCGTGTAGGGATAGACGGTGGGCGCGAATGTGCTGCCGGGCACGGGCTGATCGTAGATGAAATTCACGCCTTCGACCGCCGCGCCATGCCCGTTGAGTTCGACACAGGGCCTGGTCCGGTCGCCGCACTTGATCCAGCTTCCGCGCGAACCCCAATCGTTCGCCTTGGCGGAGAACCCCACGAAATTCCGGCTGCCCACGCCACGCAGCACAACGCCGTTGGGCAGGTTTATCCCCGTCGCCAGGAGGCAGGGGCGCCCTGCCGCCGGAACCAGCACAATGCCGCCGGTGTTGCGGGCGTCGTTGACCGCCCGGGCGAATGCGCCGGAATCGTCCTTTCCGCCATCGCATTTCGCTCCATAGTCGACAGGCGCGTAGACCGAAGAGCTTTCCGGCGGCTTCGACTGGGCCATCGCGGCGGCGGCGAACGCCAGAACGAACAGCGCGTTCAGCACGGGAATTTTCACGGCACACAAAACCGGTAGCGGCCCATTCCTAACGCCCCTGCGCGCATGTGGTGCCGGCGCGCCTAGCTGATGGCCACAAGCTGCCGCCCCCGCCGCAGCGCCAGCAAGCCCGCAAATGTGAGGACACCCAGCGCGAAAATGGTATAGCCGATGTCGTAATGCGTTACGACCCGGCTGCCCAGCACGCCGGCGCGGATCATCTCATAGGACTGGGCCGATGGCTGCAGCAGCGCAATGGTGCGCAGCCCGGGCGGCAGCCAATCGGCGAGGTACCAGGTGCCGCCGAAAAAGATGTAGGTGTAGGAGATGGGCTGCCAGGCCTTCTCGATCCATTCCGACCGCTCGCACATCGCGCCGATTATCAGCCCCAGCGCGACAGACCACCACGCCATGAAAAGATAGCCGGCCAGCAGCATGGGCGGGTCGCGCGGCGCTTCGATCGCACCGGCGATATAGAAGAGCCCATACAGGATGGTGGCCGCGGTGATGTTCTGTATGATCTCCACCAGGCACCGCGCCAGCGCAATGTCGAGCAAGGTGACGTTGCGGTGGAACAGCAGGCCCGTGTTGCCGCGGATGAAGAACAGCATGCGCTGGCCGACATGCCGGAACAGCAGCAGCGGCATGTAGCCGCTCCACAACAGCGGCATCAGGGGTATGCCATGCTCGAACGGCGCACGAACGATGCTCCACAGGGTAAGCACGGGCAGGGCGAAGGTCAGCGGCTCGATCGCCAGCCACAGGGCGCCCAGGCCGCTGCGGCCATACAATGCGATCACCTCGCGAACCATCAATGCATGGATCACGCGGCACTGCGTCATAAATTGCTGCCAGAGCATCCGCCCCCTGCCCGGAAATCCGCGGCGCGGCGCATCTTATCCAGCGGCTTCCCCGCCGATCAACCCGTTTGCACTCCCCACGCAGCATGGATAAGTTCGCTCCCGGATGAGCCAATACGACTACAGGCAGCCAGCGGGGTTCTTGGGGGGACTTCAGGGCATACCGGAGGCGGGTCCCGCACTGCTGCAGGCAGCGCGGCGGATCGGCATCTGGCTATGGCTTCTGGTCATTGTCCCGGCCGCCCTCGGAGGGCTTTATTTCTTCCTGATCGCGTCCGACCAGTATGTGTCGGAAGCGCGCTTCATCGTCCGCTCGCAGAGTCGCGAAATGCCGTCCATGCTGGGCACGATGCTTCAATCGGCCGGCCTCCAGCAGCGCAGCTCCGACGACGCTTCGGCCGTGGAAAGCTTCATCACCTCACGCGATGCGGTGCGGGCGCTGGAGCGCGATGTGCCGTTGCGCGCGATCTTCGACCGGCCGGAAGGCGATTTCATCACCCGGTTCCCCAACCCGGTATCCGGGGCAAGCTTTGAAGCCCTGTACCGCCATTACAAGCGTTTCGTGGACGTTTCGATCGATGCGACCAACGGCGTCACCACGCTGGAAGTGAAGGCCTACCGTCCCGAAGACGCCCAGCTGGTTGCCCAGGCCCTGCTGCGCGCCAGCGAAAAGTTGGTCAATGACCTGAATGCCAGGGCGCAGGCGGACGCCGTCCGCTATGCCCAGCATGAGGTGGAATCGGCGCAAAAGAACCTGGCCGGCATACAGGAGCAATTGACCCAATACCGCTATCGCGAACAGATCCTGGACCCCAAACTGACCACCGTCAGCCTGAACACCACACTGACGGGATTGATGACGGTGCGCGCCCAGACGGCCGCTCAGCTTGCCGAATTGACCCGTGATTCGCCGGGAAATCCGGCCATTCCCAGGCTGCGGTCCCGCCTCGCGGCACTGGATGCACAGTTCGACGATGCCATGAAAGCCATGGCGGGCGGCTCCGGCTCCATCGCCGGCAAGCTTGGCGAGTATGAGCGGCTGAGTCTTTCGGCCGACCTGGCCGCCAAGCTGTTGGCGACCGCGACCCAGGCGCTCGAAACCGCCCGCATGGACGCCCAGAGCAAGCATCTTTATATCGAGCATATCGCCGAACCGAACCTGCCGGACGAGGCGCTTTACCCCAAGCGGATCCTGTCGTTCTGCTTCCTGCTGGCCGCGTGCCTCCTGGTCTATGGTATTGCCTGGCTGCTCATCGCGGGCGTGCGCGAGCATGTTGCGGGCTGATCAGTAGAGCTCGTCATAGATGTCGAGCGCCAGATCGAGATCGTCGAACATCTTTGCCCTGCCACGGTAGAGTAGGAGCGCCTTCGAGCAATAGGAGCGGATGAGTTCGGGCGAGTGGGACGCCAGGATCAGACTGCGGTCGGCCCGCTTGTCGAACAGTTCCTCGTGCGAGCGGCGCACGAAACGCTGGTCGCCGACCGCGATCACTTCATCGATCAGGTAGCAGTCGAAATCGACTGCCAGCGAAAGCCCGAAATTGAGCCGCGCCCGCATGCCGGACGAATAGGTCCGCACGGGTTCGTAGAGGAATTTCCCCAGCTCGGCGAAATCATCGACGAAGTCGCGGACCTGATCCATCGGCTTGTTGTATATGCGGCTGATGAACCGGATATTGTCATTGCCGGTGAGGGATGGCGCGAAACCGCCGTCCAGGCCTACAGGCCAGGATACCGACATGCCGCGTTCGATCCTGCCGCGCGTCGGCATCTCGACGCCCGCGATCAGGCGGATAAGGGTCGATTTTCCCGCGCCGTTATGCCCGACGACGCCGATCTTCTCGCCATGCCTGAGGGTGAACGAGACGTCATCCACCACCCGCCGGTATTTGTGGGTGAGTTCTGAATGATAGTCCTTGCACACGCCCGACAGGGTCAGCATGGCGATCTCAGCGCAACAGGGTTTCGGGAAGGCCGGTGTTTCCGCTTTTCATCCGCGCGACCTCCTCCGCCAGGACCGTGACGGCCTCGCCGATTTCTGCGGCCGTGTGCTCGCTGGAAAGGAAAAACCGTAACCTGGCGCCCTGTTCCGGCACCGCCGGATACAGGATCGGCTTCACGTTGATTCCGCGCGCGAAAAGGATTTCCGACAGCCGGGCCGCCGCCACCGAACTGCCAATGATCACCGGCACGATACCGAAGCCCTGGGACAGTCCGGTATCCAGGCCCGCTTCCTTCGCGCGCGCCAGGAACAGCGCCGCATTGGCATTCAGGCGGGCCACGCGCTCCGGTTCTTCTCTCAGCACATCCAGCGAAGCGGCACAGGCGGCCGCGATGGGGGGCGGCATGCCGACGGAATAGACGAACCCCGGCGCGGCGTACCGCAGATATTCCGCTCCCCTGCGGCTGCAGGCGATATAGCCGCCGCAACCGGCAAGGGCCTTGCTCAGCGTACCCATCCAGAAGTCCACAAGAGCGCCGTCAACGCCGAAGTGCTCGGCGATGCCTCGGCCATGCCGGCCAAGGACGCCCACCGAGTGCGCCTCGTCCACCAGCAGCCATGCCTTGTGCCGGCGCGCGATTTCGGCGAAGGCCGGCAGGTCCGGGACATCCCCGTCCATGCTGTAATGGCCTTCGATCGCGATAAGCGCCTGGCGGCATTGCCCGCGATGCTGGGCGAGCAGCCTTTCTGCCGCTGCAACGTCATTGTGCGGAAAACTAAGCCGCCGCGCTCCGGAAAGCTGCGCGCCCTGCTGGATGCTGTTGTGGCTGAGTGCGTCATAGAGAATCAGATCGGGCCGGCCCAGCAGGCAGCCCAGCACCGTCACGTTGGTCGCATGTCCGCTGACGAAGCTGATGCAGTCCTCGGTTCCGTGCAGCTCCGCCAGACTGCGCTCCAGCGCGACATGGACGGATCGTTCGCCCGTGAGCAGCCGGCTCGCGGAGGCCGAAGTGCCATGGTCGTCGATCGCCTGTTTCGCCGCCGCGCTTACGCGGGGGTGCCCGTTCAGGCCCAGATAGTTGTAGGAAGCGAAATTCAGGTAGCGCCGGCCATCCCGCACGATCCCCGCGCCGCCGACGCCTTCGTGGACGCGATAGAAGGGATTGGCGATCCCCAGGCTTTCGGAGGCCATGCGGATCATTTCGAACTGACGCCAGTACTCCAGATCCTGGAAAGGGTCCTGATTCGGCGTGGGACCGATCGGCTCCTGCGCCTTGCCGCTGTCCCTGAAGCGCTCGATGAGGCGCTGGCGCTCGACGTTTGACAGCCCGAAGGTTCTGCTCTCGCCGGTCATTCCGCCGCTTCCACCAATTCCACGGCGGAAGCCGCGGCGGGTTCGTAACGCGCCGCCATGACCGCCATCTCGGTCGCGACATGATCGGCACCCATCTGCCGTTCCAGTCTTGCCGCGATCATGGACAGAGAGGTCTGTGGGGACAGGGCGAACATCGGCAGATTGATGCCGATGCGCTGTTCCAGCGCCAGGCGCAATTCCACCGCCATCAGCGAGTCCATGCCGAGTTCCGACACCGGACGGTGCGGGTCCAGCGTCTCGGCCGCTTGCGAAAGAATGCGCCCGATCTCGTCCTTCAACACCATCAGCAGCAGGTCCCTGCGCTCCTCCGGCGGAAGGGTCATCAGCCGATCGCGCAGCTCGCTTTCGCCGATCTCGGCGCGGTCGCCCAGCAATTCGCGGAATGTCGTTGCGTCCAGCACCGGCAGCATGCGCTGTGCCGTGTCCCAGCGTACCGCAGCAAAGGCAACAGACAGCTCACCGCCCGCCATCAGTTCGGGCAGCGCATCCAGCGCATGGATGGCCCGCATCGGTTCCGCGGCGAGGCGGCGCGCGAGCGTCTCGCGCATCTCCACGTTGCGCGCGAGGAAGCCCGCATCGGCGATCGGCCCCCAGCCCACCACAAAGGCCGGCAGTCCTTCCGCGCGCCGCCGGCGTGCCAGGCCCTCCAGGGCGAAATTCGCGGCGACATAATTGCCCTGCCCGGGCGCGCCCAACACAGTCGTTGCGGACGCATAAAGCAGAAACAGCTCAACCGGATCCGCGCGTGTCAACCGGTCGAGATTGAGGGCGCCGCCCAGCTTGGGCGAAAGAACGCGCGCGTTCTTCTCCGCATCCAGATCGGCCAGAAGACCATCTTGCAGTGTCATGGCGGCGTGCACCACGCCGCGCAGAGGTGGCATGTCGCGGCGGAGTTGCTCCAGCGCGGCTTCCAGCGCGGCGGCGTCGGTGATGTCCACGGCGAATGCGCGCGCGTCCACACCTTCCGCCCCAAGCCGCGCCAGGGCCTCCGCCGCCCCAGGCATATCGAGACCGCGCCGCCCCAGGAGCGCGAGAGAGCGGGCGCCTTTCTTCGCCAGCCATTCCGCCGTCGCCAGGCCGAAACCGCCCAGACCGCCCGTGATCAGATACGTGCCGTCTTCGCGGATCACGAAGGCCGGGACAGCCGGGGCTGCGCCGGCCGGCTTGCGGGCATCTTCCATGGACAGGATGATCTTGCCGATATGGCCGGCCGCCTGCATCAGGCGGAATGCCTCGCCCACCTCGCTGCGCTGGAACAGACGGTACGGCAGCGGCCTCAGCACGCCCTGGCCTGTCAGCGTCATGAGTTCTTCCATCAGCGCGGACGCCAGCGCGGGGCGTTCCAGGGGCAATGCATCCACGTCCACCGCGAAATAAGACACGTTGCGGCGCAAAGGTCTCAGCCCCACGCGCGTACCGGTGAAGAAGTCGCGTTTGCCCAGTTCCAGGAAACGGCCAAAAGGGCGCACCAGGCCCAGGCTCTGTTCCATCGCCTCGCCGCTCAGCGAATTGAGCACGACATCCACGCCCGCGCCGCCGGTCAGCGCGCGCACGCCGTCCGCGAAGGACAGGCTGCGCGAATCCAGCACATGGTCGGCGCCCATCTGCTTCACGAAGGCCCGCTTGGCGGGCGAACCCGCGGTGGCGATCACGGTCGCACCCCTGTATTTGGCGTACTGGATCGCTGCGATGCCGACCCCGCCTGCCCCGCCATGGATCAGTACCGTCTCGCCGGGCCTGAGATCGGCGAGGTGCCCCAGCGCATAGAGCACGGTTATGAAGGCCACGGGCAATGTCGCGGCGGCGCAGAAGTCGAGACCATCCGGCAGCGTAGCAACCGTATGGCGCGCCGCGATCGCCTCGCTGGCGAAGCAGGCCGGCGCAGTGGCCAGCACGCGGTCGCCGGCCTTGATATCGGTCACGCCATCTCCGACGGCGGTCACCACACCGGCGCAGGCCAGGCCAAGCGTCGGCCCGCCATAGCCGTCCAGCAGGGCTTCCTCGGGCAGAAGGTCCAGCGACCACATCACATCGCGGAAATTGACGTCCACGGCCCGCACATCGATCGCCACCTCACCGGGCGCGGGCTTGCGCCGTTCCTGGGGCACCCACGCGACACTGTCGAGGCGGCCCGGCGTGGCCACGGCCAGCTTCACCGGACCAAGCGCCACTGCCGCCGCGCCGGTGCCGCGCCGGAGCCGCATCACATGACGCCCTTCAGGCAGGAGCACGATCTCGGTCTCATTGTCGCGATGCATGAGCTCGCGCAGCAAAGCTTCCGCGGCAGCCCTGGGCGCCAGCCCGTCATGCAGATCGACCAGCCGGCATTCCAGTTGCGGCATCTCGTTTGCGATGGTGCGGCCCAGACCCCACAGCGCCGCATCCTCGGCAATCTGGCCGGAAAGCTGCTGCGCGCCTTCGGTCACGATCCACAGCCGCGCGCGCGCCGGCACCGCGGCAATGGTGCGCGCGGTGTCGAGAACTTCCATCAACCGGGCATTCGTGGCCGCCACCGGGTCGTCGGCGCCCGCCGAAGGCAGCACGACAATATCGGAAACATCCGGTGAATCCCGCAGCGCATCGCCTGCCCCGATGCCCGGCAAGGCAATCTGTGCGACGGCGGTCCCGGCAGCCTTGAGAATCTCGGCCAGCGCGGCGGCTCGCGAATCATCGGGCATGGCCACGATCACCGCTGCGGGGGGCGGATCTCCGGTCGCCGCACTTTCATCCGCACGCCGGGCGGCAATTAGGTTCACCGGCCAGGCGAAACCATCCAGCATGCGATCGCATGGCGCAACGAACCCCGCGCAGGCCAGATCGGCCTGCCAATCCGCGGCGCAGCGCAGCCGCGATACGGGGAATTCCGAAGCAACCCCGCCTTGCCACCAGCCTTCCTGCTGGCCAAAGATCCAATCCCATAACGGACCCGGTTCCGGTTCCGCCGCGAAGAGCAGACCATTGGTGGCGAGCGCGCGGCGCACATGGCCCATGCGAGTCTCGTCCACGCCACCTAACGTGAATCCGTACACCGAAAGCACGATGTCGAACCGTTCCGGCAGTTCGCCCGATCCATCCCAGGTGATCGCATCGGCGCCCGGGATGCCCTTGAACTGCGCCGCCAGCCGGGCGGTGCGCGATGCATCCCCATCGGCGGCGACATAGCGCACCGTGCCGTGCCAACCAGACAGGGCATCGAGCAACTGCCGCGCGAGAATGCCCGGACCGGCCCCTATCTCGAGAATCCGCAAAGGCCGCCCCCTGGGCCAGCCGTCCGCATGCCGCAGCACGGCGTGGTGCATCGCATCCAGGACGCGCCGGCCATCGGGCGAAGCATAGAGAAACTGTTCGAGCAGCGCCGGCGCCGGACCCGCAGCCCGCCCCCAGCGCAGGAACGCGGGCAGCGTTTCGAAAGCCCCTGCAGCCAGCGCCAGTTCGCCACCCAGGGCCGGTGCATCTGCAAGGATGGTCCGCCAGATCAGCGAGGGTTCAGGCATGTCGCTTTCGGCAAGCAGCCGCCATTGCCACCGGTCTTCCTCTGCCGCGCCATGCCGCGCCAGAAGTCGCAGAAGCGTCACCAGAAGGGGAACGGCATCGGCGGCAATCGTGCCCTGCCGGACCATTTCCCTGATCTCGAAGGGCGTATCAACAGGAACGGCCTCGAGCAGCGCATGGCGAGCCGCCGAGGCCACATAGGCTTCCAGCAGCAGCGCGGAATCACCGCCGCCTGCCGGCTTCTCCGCATCCAGAAGAACTGCCGGCTCCAGCTCCGGTGCGTCGTCGCAGCCCGGCAACGGCTTGGCCGCCAGCGCGAAATGGAAGGCCTGATCGGCCACGCCACGGCTGCGCGTCAGCCGGACCTTGCGGAACCAGCAGGCACCGATCTCGGCAACGGCGCGGCCGGCCGCATCATGGTAGACAAGTGCGCCACAGGCCGAACGGCCGCCGCGGCGGGTGACGGAAAGCCGCACACTGCGCGGCACCCGTCCAAATGGGGCGAACACCTTCACCCCGGTCATGCGCCAGGGCAGAAGCGTGAATTCGCCGTCGGCATCCGACATGGCCAGGAAGGCCTGCAGCCCGCCGTCCATCAACGGCGGCGGCAGGATATAATCGGCCACGCCGTCGCTTCCGCGCGGCTCCAGCAACGCGAACGCATTGTCCCGATCGAATATCTCGACCCGCGAGACGCTGCGGAATTGCGGTCCATAGGTCAGACCGACATTCTCCGCATGCGCATAGAGCACATCTGCATCCATGACATCTTGCGCCGCCGGCAGGGATTGCGCCTCTGGCGCTTCCACGCTGGTATCGGGCGCCGGCCGCGCAACCGCATGGAGCGTCCAGTCCTCGTCGGCCAGCCGTGGACGGCTTTCGATCATGACGGCGCCGCTTGCGTCCTGGCGCACCCGCATGGTGCGGGCGCGCCCTTCTTCCAAGGCCAGCGCCTGGCGGATTTCCAGTTCGTCCACCGCCAGTAGGGCAGCTTCCGGGTTGGCGACACGCATCGCCGCCACGACCAGTTCCAGCATGGCTGCGGCCGGAAGCACCGACATGCCTTCGACGGCATGATCGGCAAGCCATGGTTGCAACGCCAGGTCCAGCGTCTGGAGCCATGTCCCCTCCGGCGCATCCCGGCGAAAGCCAAGCAGGGGGTGGTCCTGCCGCGGATGGGCGATGGACACGGCGTCGGGTGTGACGGGAAACCAATGATCCTCCCGCTGCCAGGGATAACGCGGCAAACCCGCAACATCGGCTGGTCCATCGAACACGGCCAGTGCCGAGGGATCGTGGCCGGCGACGTAACAGCCGGCGGCGATCGCTTCGAAAGGATCGTTTCCGGCAGGCTGGCGCGTCAGCGTCGCCAGGACCCGCCCATCGGCATCGGCGGCGCGCAGGGCGTCGCGCAGATAGGACTGCAGGATCGGGCTGGGGCCGATCTCGACCAGGATCCGGATGCCGCGGCCGGTGATCGCCGCCGCTGCCTGGCGGAACAGGACGGGATGACGGACGTTGCGCCACCAGTAGTGCGCATCGAGATCCAGACCGCAGGCCGTCTCGCCGGTCACGGTGGACACAAAGCGTTCGCCGCAATCGTGGGCGTCTATCGCGCCCAATTCATCCAGCAGGTCGGCCTCAATGGGATCGAGCAGCGAGGAATGAAAGGCATAATCCAGGTCAAGACCGATATGACGCCATCCCCTGTCCGCGGCCTGCGCCTTGAGCCGCGCCATCGCCTCGTGCGATCCGGCCACGGTGATGTTTGTGCGGCTGTTCCAGGCGGCAACCTCAATGCCGTCCAGATCGGGAACCGCGCCTTCATCCAGCGACAGGGCCGCCATGCCGCCCAACCCCTGTGTGCGCTGCTGCTGGCGGCTGCGGGCCACAACGACGCGACAGGCGGTTTCGAGCGGCAAGGCGCCGGCGGCCCAGGCCGCCGCGATCTCGCCAACGCTATGGCCGAACGTCACTTCAGGTTCGATGCCGCGCGCGCGCAAGGCTTGCGTTATCGCGACCTGCACCGCGAACAGCAGCGGCTGCGCCACATCGGTACGCTGCAGCGTCGCGGCGTCACTGTCCAGCAGACGATCCCGCACCGACCAGCCCAGAAGCGGAGCCATGCATTCATCCAGGGCGGTCAGGCCGGCGCGGAAGGCTTCGCTGTGTTCCCAGGCATCGCGGGCCATTCCGGCAAACTGCGCACCGTTGCCGGAATAGGCGAAGGCGAGACGCCCGGCGGATACCGCCTGCCCGCGCACAAATTCCGCCGGATCGGCCAGCGCGCCGGCCATTGCCCCGGGGCTGGAAGCCACGCCATAAAGCCGGTGGCGATGGTGATCGCGGCGGCGCGCCTGGGCCCGCAGCAGTGGTACGGCCTGTTCCGGCGTCATGGCGGCGAGACGCTGCGCCCACGCCTGTGCCAGTTCGTTCAGCGCGCCCTGCGACCGCGCCGACAGAAGAAGCGGCGGCATGTCCGTGTTTGCGGCTTCAGGGTCAGAGGTCCTGGTGGGCGCTGACGACAGGACGACATGCGCGTTGGTGCCGCCGAAGCCGAAGGAATTGACGCCTGCGATCAATTCGCCCTGCGGCAGGGTCCGCGCCCGGGCGGCGATTTCGACATTGAGTTCGTCGAACGGAATGTGGGGGCTGGGCGTCTCGAAGTGGATGGAAGGCGGCAGCAGGCGGCGCTCGAAAGCAAGGATGGTCTTGATCAGTCCGGCCATGCCCGAGGCGGTCTCAAGATGGCCGATATTGCTTTTGACCGAGCCGACCGGCAGCGGCGATGTGCGCCTTGCGGCCAGTACCTTTCCCAGCGCCATCAGTTCGATGGGATCGCCGGCGGGCGTTCCGGTGCCATGCGCCTCGATGAAGGCAAGACGTTCGGGCGAGATGCCCGCCTTGTCGTAGATTTTCCGCAGCAGCGCCGACTGGGAGGCCTCGCTGGGCAGCGAAAGGCCCATCGTGTGCCCGTCGGAATTGACGCCCGTGCCGCGAATGACGGCCCGAACGGGATCGCCATCGGCAATCGCCGCCTTCAACGGCTTGAGGATCACGACCCCGGCGCCTTCGCCGCGGACATAGCCATCGGCACGCGCGTCGAACGCATGGCAGCGGCCTTTGGGCGACAGCATCGAAGCCTGACAGAAACCGATGAAGGGATAGGGCGACAGGAGCAGATTGACGCCGCCCACCAATGCCATCGGCACCTCCCCGCCGCGCAGCGCCTCGCAAGCCTGGTGCAGGGCGACCAGCGACGAGGAACAGGCCGTGTCCACCGCGAAGCTGGGGCCGCGCAGATCGAAGACATAGGAAAGACGGTTGGCGACGATGCTGGGCGTGATGCCCGTCATGAAATAGGCGTCCCCGCCGGCCGGATCGCCCAGGCGCAGGTTCGCGTAGTCGGGACCCGACACGCCGACATAAACGCCGGTATCGGTCGCGGCGACACGTGATGCCGTCAGGCCGGCGTCTTCAAACGCTTCCCAGGCCACTTCCAGCAGGAGGCGCTGTTGCGGATCCATCTGCCGCGCCTCGCGCGGCGAGATGCCGAAGAAGCCCGCATCAAAACCGCGCAGTGAGCCGATGACCCCGGCTGCCCAGGTATAGCTTTTGCCCGCCTGTCCACGCGCAGGATGGAAATAGAGATCGCGGGCCCAACGGTCGGGCGGAATCTCGGTGACTGCGTCGCGCCCGGCCGCAAGCAATTCCCAAAACTGTTCGGGATTGCGCGCGCCAGGAAACCGACAAGCCGCCCCCACGACGGCAATATCCGGAAAATGCATATCTTTTACGAATTTGCCGCGGCCCCTTTTCCGCGGCAGATGACAGCCCAAACTAAGCGGTAATGTTACCGCGGAGCAAGCAGGAAGAATGCTTTACACAAATCTCGCTGGCGAAAACGCACTCGAATGCACCATCGCGGTTAACGCCAAGGATGTTTGCGCCGACATCTTGAGCGCGGCCCAGGATGCGCCGCATTGACCGAAGTGCTGCCTACCGAAGATTTCGAAAATCGTCAGGCGCGCGTGTGAAGGCGACGGCCGCATGATCAAAGGACATCATCGGCATTACTCCGTAGACGGATGACTTGCCGGAGACCGCTCATATTCGCGCGATGACGAATTCTCAGGAAACATGTCCGCCTGAAAGCTATTCAAATGCGGCGTGCCGGAGGCCAGCGCTTGCGCCGCGGCGCGCGGCACATCCTACCGCTTGCGTCTTCATGATGCGGTGCGGCAGTTCCATTGCGGGTGCGAACATTCAGGTGCGTGCCATTGCGCTTCGCACGACAGGCGCGTATTGTCGCGGTCACGTGGAGTTACGGCCCGTTACAGTGAAGCGCACCTAGACACATCCTGCCCGCCTTTGAGTGCGCGCCTGGACGACGGTTGAACTTCCTTCCCTGCAACACCGTAAAGCCCGCTCCAACCGGCATCCGCCGGATGGAAAACAATGCAGGAACTGTTACATGACTATCGGAACCGTGAAATTCTTCAACACCACCAAGGGCTTTGGGTTCATCGCGCCGGAAGGCGGCGGCAAGGACGTGTTCGTGCACGCCACCGCCGTGGAAGCGGCCGGCATGCGCACCCTGAGCGAGGGACAGAAGGTTTCGTTCGACATCGTGCCCGACGCTCGCGGCGCGAAGGCTGCGAACCTCAAGCCCGTCTGAGCACGGTCTGAAGCTTTTTGATTGAGGGCCGGCGGAGCGATCCGCCGGCCTTTGTCTTTCAGGCCATCCCTGCCGGACTTTTATTGCGTCGTGGGCTGCGGCCGCGCGAAGAGGATGTTGACCTCTTTCTGCGGACCCTTTCCGCTGGTGGCGAACTGGGCGCTGTGCGCAGCGCCGCTGCCGCCGATCAGCGTAGCGGTGGCGGTGTAGCTGCCGGCTGGCGCACGGACCAAAATCCATGGCGCATCGCAATCTATCTCGGCAAGGGTCCTGCCGCCTTTGGCCAGCGTGAGATGGACATTGGCGAGGTTTTCGCCCTGGACCGAGGCCAGTACGATCTTGACCGGATAGGCCGCCCAGCGCGGATCGTCCTTGGCCGAGCCGACGCCGGTGCACACCGTTTCCACCCCATTGACGGCAACAGGCACCTCCTGGACGGCGAATGCGGGAACCGGCAGCAGGGAAAATGCCGCGATGACGGGAAGAGACATTCGCATCGGAAAATCTCCTTTGCCCTGCCCCTGAACGCATCCCGTCAGGTCGGGTTCCCCAGGTTCCCCGCGCTTGCGGTGTAAAGGTGCCGGGGGTAACAAGCCCTTATGGGCCTCGAAAAACCGCACACCCTCGTTTTGCGCGACCTGATCGACGCCGATGCCCTGCGCCATGCCCTGACCACGCTGGCGAAGGAAACCGGCGATCCGGGAAGCCTGCGCAAGTCAGGCCTGACCCTGATCAAGGCCGCCTTCACGGAGGGTCGCGAAAAGGTCCGCGATGCAGTCCAAAAGGAGGGCCTGCCGGGCCTGGCCGCGGCCCGCGCCCTGTCACAGCTGCAAGACTGCGTGATCCAGGTGATCTACGACTTCGCCACCAAGCACATCTATTACGCCCAGAACCCGTCCACGGCCGAACGTATCGCCGTGGTGGCGACCGGCGGCTATGGCCGCGCAGAACTCGCGCCGGGCTCCGACATAGACCTTCTGTTCCTGCGGCCCTTCAAGCAGACCGCCTGGGGCGAAAGCGTGATCGAGTTCATCCTCTATATGCTGTGGGACCTGGGATTGAAGGTCGGCCACGCCACGCGCAGCCTGGCCGAAAGCGTGCGGCTGGCCAAGATGGACGTCACGATCCGCACCGCCATCCTGGAAGCGCGCTTCCTGTGGGGCGACAAGGCGCTTTTCGAGGAGCTGCGCCGGAAATTCTGGAGCGAGGTCGCGACCGGAAATGGCCGCGACTTTGTCGAAGCCAAGCTGGCCGAGCGCGACAGCCGGCACGGCCGTCAGGGTGAAAGCCGCTATCTGGTCGAGCCCAACATCAAGGAGGGCAAGGGAGGCCTGCGCGATCTGCAGACGCTCTATTGGGTCGGCAAATACCTCTATCACGTCGATGACGCGGCCGACCTGGTGGATCACGGCGTCTTCACCCGCGACGAATACCGCACCTTCCAGAGGGCCGAGGCCTTCTTGTGGAACGTGCGCGTGCACCTGCATTATCTGATGGGTCGCGCGGAAGAGCGATTGTCCTTCGACGTACAGCCGGCGCTCGCGGCGCAACTGGGCTATGTGGACGAGGAAAAACCGCGCCGCGCCGTGGAAGCCTTCATGCGCGCCTATTTCCTTACCGCCAAGGATGTGGGGGACCTGACCCGCATTTTCTGCGCAGCGCTCGAGGAGCAGCATCGCAAGGTGCGCCCATCATTGACACGGATGCTGCCGGGCTTCCTCAAGCCGCGCAGCCCCAACGACGATTTCTATGTCGAGAACGGCCGCCTGCACGCCAACCCGTCCATCTTCCGGCGCGATCCGGTCAATGTCCTGCGCGCCTTCCAGATCGCCGACGACAAGCAGGTGGACATCCATCCGGACGTGCTGCGCACCATTACCCGCTCGTTGGACCTGATCGACGACGATCTCAGGAACAATGCCGAGGCCAACAGCGCCTTCCTTGCCATGCTGACCTCGCGGCACGATCCCGAGCGCGCCCTGCGGCTGATGAATGAGGCGGGCGTGCTGGGCCGCTTCATCCCCGAATTCGGCCATGCCGTGGGACTGATGCAGTTCAACATGTACCATCACTATACCGTGGACGAGCACTTGATCCGCGCGGTGGGCAATGTGGCGGCCATCGAACGCGGCGAGAACAGGGACATCAACCCGCTCACCACCGAGGTGATCAAGCGTATCCAGTCGCGCGAGGTGCTCTATTGCGCCATTCTGCTGCATGACATCGCCAAGGGCCTGCCCGGCGATCACAGCGAGGTCGGCGCCGCCATCGCGCACAGCCTGTGTCCAAGACTGGGGCTGTCCGCGGGCGACACCGCCGCCGTGGCCTGGCTGGTGAAGAACCATCTGGTGATGAGCGACACGGCCCAGCGCCGCGATCTGTCCGATCCCAAAACGGTGCGCGATTTCGTCGATCAGGTGCAGTCGCCGGAGATGCTGCGGCTTCTGCTGATCCTGACGGTGGCCGACATCCGCGCGGTGGGCCCCGGTGTGTGGAACGGCTGGAAGGGCCAATTGCTGCGCGAACTTTACTATGCAGCCGAAAACATGATGACCGGCGGCGACCAGGCGCCCAGCCGCAGCGCCCGGGTGGCTGCCGCGAAGGAACTCCTGGCCGCGCGTATCGCCGACCTGACCCCGCAACAGCGCGACAAGGCGCTGGGCCGCCATTACGACAATTACTGGCTGGCCTTCGAGGAAGAGGAACTGGAGCGCCACGCCCGGCTGATGGCCAAGGCCGATGCTGAAGGCCAGCTGCTGGCGCTCGCCACCGATACCAACAGGTTTCGGGCCATCACAGAGATCATCGTCTATACCCCAGACTTTGCGGGCCTCTTCTCGCAGATTGCGGGCGCTATCGCGATGTCCGGCGGCTCTATCGTGGACGCCAAGGCCTTCACCACCAGCGACGGCTTCGCGCTGGACGTCTTTTCGATTCAGGATGCCGAAGGCCAGGCCTTTGGCGACAAGGAACGGCTTGAACGCCTGTACCAGACCATCGAAAAGACGCTGCGCGGCCAGATCCGGCCCCACCAGCAGCTTGCCCGCCGCGTGCAAAGAACACGCGCCAGCGCCTTCAGTATCCGCCCCAAGATACACTTCGACAACGAGGCCTCGCGCATCGCCACCGTGATAGAGGTCGAATGCCTGGACCGGCCGGGCCTGCTGTACGATGTGACCCAGGCGATCTTCGAATCCGGCCTGTCCATCTCCACCTCCATGGTGGCGACCTATGGCGAACGGGCCGTCGACGTGTTCTATGTGCGCGACGGCTTCGGCCACAAGATCGTCCATCCGGCGCGGCTTGCGACGATCGAGGCGCGCCTGGCCAAGGCGCTTGCCCCGCCACCTCTTGAAGCCGCGGCGCCCGCCAAGGCATAAGACCCGTACTTTATTATGTGATCGCCGCGACATGACGTACAAACCGCTGGTTCTTTCGGGCATGCAGCCCACCAACACGCTGCATCTGGGTAATTATCTGGGCGCGCTCAAGAACTGGGTGCGGATGCAGGAGGAGATGCCCTGCCTGTTCTGCGTGGTGGACATGCACGCCATCACCCAGGATGCAGGGTATGGCAAGCCCGAGGCGCTGACGCAGGCGACGCGCGAAGTGACGGCTGCCTATATCGCTGCGGGCGTGGACCCACGACGTTCGCCCATCTTCAACCAGGGCCAGGTGCCGGAACATGCCGAACTGGCCTGGGTCTTCAACTGTGTGGCGCGGCTGGGCTGGATGGACCGCATGACCCAGTTCAAGGAGAAAACCGGCAAGCACAAGGAACGCGCAAGCGTGGGTCTTTACACGTATCCAGTTCTGATGGCGGCCGACATACTGGTCTACAAGGCCACGCATGTGCCGGTGGGCGAGGACCAGAAACAGCATCTGGAACTGGCCCGCGACATAGCTCAGAAGTTCAACAATGATTTTTCCGTGCCCGACTTCTTCCCCCTGCCTGAGCCGGTGATCACAGGCGCCGCGACGCGGGTCATGTCCCTGCGCGACGGCAGGAAGAAAATGTCCAAGTCGGATGAGAGCGACATGAGCCGCATCAACCTGACGGACGACGCGGACGCCATCGCCAACAAGATCAGGCGCGCCAAGACAGACCCCCTGCCGCTTCCGGCAGGCAAGGATGAATTCAAGGACCGGCCCGAGGCCGAAAACCTGCTCAACATCTATGCCGCGCTGTCGGACCAGACGCTCGAAGGAACGATTGCCCAGTTCGCCGGTCAGCAGTTCAGCAGCTTCAAGGCCGCGCTAGCCGACCTTACCGTCGCCCGGCTGGAGCCCATCGCCACCGAGATGCGCCGCCTTCTGGCCGATCCGGCCGAGATCGACCGCACGCTGAAAGCGGGCGCCGAAGCCGCGCGCGCCATCGCCACGCCCGTGATGGATGCGGTGAAGAAACAGGTGGGCTTCATCACATGAAGAACGTTCTGGTTACCGGCGCCGCGAAACGGCTGGGGCGGGCCATCGCCCTGGACCTCGCGGCGGCGGGCTGGAACGTGGCGATCCATTATAATACCTCTGAAGAGGATGCCGATACGGCGGCACAGGCCGCGCGCGCCTTTGGCGTCGAGGCCGCGGCCCTCAAATGCGACCTTTCGAAGGAAGCGGAAACCCAGGGCTTGGTGGCGCGGGCGGTCAGGGAAGTGGGGCCATTGGACGCCCTGATCAACTCCGCCTCGCTGTTCGAGGATGACAACTGGCAGAACGCCACGCGCCGGTCCTGGGACAGCCATATCGAAACCAACCTGCGCGCGCCGCTGGTCCTGTCGCAGGCTTTTGCCGGGCAGCTTCCGGAAGGGCGCCGGGGCAGCATCATCAATGTGATCGACCAGCGTGTGCTGAAACCCACGCCGCAGTTCCTCTCCTACAGCCTTTCCAAGGCCGGCCTTTTCTGGCTCACCACCACGCTGGCGCAGGGCATGGGGCCGGCGATCCGCGTCAATGCGGTGGGCCCCGGCCCCACCATCCGCAACCTGCGCCAGTCGGAAGAGGATTTCGCGCGCCAGCAGGCCGCAACCATCCTCGGGCGCGGCGCCAAGCCCGCCGACATCTGCGCCGCGATCCGCTATCTTCTGGACGCGGAAGCCGTCACCGGCCAGATGCTGGCGGTGGACGGCGGCCAGCACCTGATCTGGCAGACCGCGGATGTGAGCGTGACCGAATGAGCAGGATCGAGATTCCCCGCGTTGCCAGCGCCGCGCGCGGCATCCGCCATGTCTTCATCCGCAACCTGGAACTGCCGGCCCATATCGGCGTCTACGCCCGCGAAGAAGGCCGCACCCAGCCGGTGCGCATCAATGTGGACCTGGCCACCGACGACCTGGCCGACACAGGCGACATGCTGGAGAATGTGGTCGATTATCACGTGATCGAAAAGCGCATCCGCGCCATCATCGCCGAAGGCCATGTGCGGCTGGCCGAAACCCTGGCTGAGCGCATCGCCGCCGCCTGTTTCGAGGACTTACGCGTACGCACGGTGCGGGTGCGGGTGGAAAAGCTCGAAGCCCTGACCAACGCCGAAAGCGTGGGCATCGAGATCGAACGCACCCGCTAACGGTTCCGGGCCGCTCGCGGGGATCGAAATCGGCCTTTGCCGCCCCTATATTCGGGTCGTCATGGAAACCGCCGACAAGCCGCTCAAGGGCGCAGAACGCATCGCCGCCTATCTCAAGACCCTGCCTGACGCGCCAGGCGTCTACCGGATGCTCAATGCGGCGGGCGAGGTCCTGTATGTGGGCAAGGCCAAGAGCCTGAAGAGGCGCGTCTCGTCCTATGCGCTGCGCGGCGGGCACAACGACCGCATCACGCGCATGGTTTCCGAGACGGTGGAAATGATCTTCGTCACGACCGCCTCGGAAACCGAGGCGCTGCTTCTGGAATCCAACCTCATCAAGCGGCTCAAGCCGCGCTACAACGTCAGCTATCGCGACGACAAAAGCTTTCCCAACATCCTGCTGCGCGAGGACCATGCCTTTCCGCAGCTTCTCAAGCACCGCGGCGCCAGGACCACGGCGGGCGCCTATTTCGGACCTTTCGCCAGCGCGGGCGCGGTCAATCGCTCGCTCAACACGCTGCAGCGGGCCTTCCTGCTGCGGTCCTGCTCGGATTCGGTATTCGAAAGCCGCACCCGCCCCTGCCTGCTGTTCCAGATCAAGCGCTGCAGCGCCCCCTGTGTAGGCCGCATCGACCAGGCGGGTTATCGCGAACTGGTGGAGGAGGCGGAAAGCTTCCTGCGCGGCAGAAGCCGCGCGGTGCAGGACGAACTGGTGGCGCAAATGAACAAGGCGTCAGAGGCGCTGGATTTCGAGGCGGCAGCGCGGCTGCGTGACCGCCTGCGCGCCATGAGCCATATCCAGGCATCGCAAGGCGTGAACCCGTCCACCTTCGAGGAAGCCGATCTGTTCGCCGCCTATAGCGAAGGCGGCCAGACCTGCATCCAGGTCTTCTTCTTCCGGGCGGGCCAGAATTGGGGCAACCGGCCCTATTTTCCGCGCCATGACCGCGACCTGCCGCTGGCGGAGGTTCTGGAGTCCTTCGTGGGCCAGTTCTATGACGAGCGCACGGCGCCGAAGCTGATCCTGGCTTCCAAGGACTTGCCGGGCTGCGATCTCCTGGCAGAGGCGCTGAGCTTGCGCGCGGGCCACAAGGTCGAGATCGCAACGCCCCGGCGCGGCGAGAAACGCGAGATCATGGAGCGGGCACTGGCCAACGCCCGCGAACAACTCGGCCGCCGCCTGGCCGAGAACAGCGCCCAGGCCGAATTGCTGGAGGGCGTGGCCGATGTCTTCGGGCTCGATGTCCCGCCGCGCCGCATCGAGGTCTATGACAACTCCCATATCCAGGGCGCGCATGCGCTGGGGGCCTTCATCGTGGCGGGACCGGACGGCTTCGAGAAGGCGCAGTACCGCAAGTTCAACATCAAGACCGAAGACCTCGCGCCCGGCGACGACTACGCCATGATGCGCGAGGTCCTGACCCGGCGCTTCGCCCGCATGGTGAAGGAGGAAGCCGATGCTTCCGCCACCGACGCAAGATGGAAGCGCCCCGATCTGGTGCTGATCGACGGCGGGCCGGGGCAATTGTCTGTGGCCTGCCAGGTCTTCGCGGATCTGGGCGTGGAAGACGTGGCGCTGGCGGGCATCTCCAAGGGGCCGGACCGCGATGCGGGGCGCGAGCATTTCTACCTGCCGGGCAAGGAACCTTTCCGCCTCGATCCCAAAAGTCCGGTTCTGTACTATTTGCAACGGTTGCGCGACGAGGCGCACCGCTTCGTGATCGGCGGCCACCGCAAGAAGCGCGAGCGCGCCATAGGCGCCAATCCGCTGGATGAGATCGCCGGGGTGGGGCGGGAACGCAAGAAGGCGCTGCTCCAGCATTTTGGCTCGGCCCGCGCCGTGGCCGGCGCCAGCCTGGCCGATCTTGCCTCCGTCGCCGGTGTCAGCGAGACACTGGCCCGGAAAATCTTCGATTTCTTTCACCCAGCCGGATGATTTCGGACCGGCGGGCTTCTAGACTGGCGTCATGTTTGCCCTGCCCAATGCCCTGACCATCCTGCGCATCATCCTGGTGCCGGTCTTCGCAATCGCCTTCGTGCTGCCGGGCGAGGCGGCGCGGCTGGTGGCGTTCGCGGTGTTCGTGATCGCGGGCGTCAGCGACTGGCTGGACGGCTTTGCTGCGCGCAAGCTCAACGCGGGCTCGGATTTCGGCCGCATGCTGGACCCCATCGCCGACAAAGTGCTGGTCGCCACCGCGCTGATGATGCTGGTCGCGGAAGGCACCTTCACCCGCTACAACCCCAACACCGGCATGTTGAGCCTGCTCAAGCTGGTGCCCGCGCTGATCATCCTGGCGCGCGAGATCCTGGTATCGGGCCTGCGCGAATTCCTGGCGGGCACGCGCGTCAGCGTGCCGGTCACCACCGTCGCCAAGTTCAAGACCGCGGTGCAGATGATCGCCATCGGCGCCATGATCCTGACGCCCGTGGCGGACACCTATGTGCCGGGCATCCCCTCGCTGACCTATGCGGCGCTGGCCTATTTCCTGCTGTACGTTGCGGCGGGCCTGACAGTCTATACGGGCGTGGTCTATTTCCGCAGCGGCATGGCGCACTTGCGCCCCGGAACCACGCCCGAACCCCGCGAACGCCCCTCGCGCCAGCACGAGCCGGCCTGATTGCTGAACTGGGTCGTTTTCACCCTGCTGGGGGCCGCCGGACAGACTGCGCGCAATGCCATGCAGCGCGAGCTGACGCCGCGGCTGGGCGCGTTGGGTGCGACGCTCGTGCGCTTCCTGTTCGGCTTTCCTTTCGCCCTGCTGTTCCTGGGGATGCTGCTGGTCCTGACCGGCGCGCCGCTGCCTCCGCTGAACCGGGATTTCGCATGGTGGACGCTGCTGGGCGCGCTGACCCAGATCGGCGGCACCGCGCTGATGCTGATGACCATGGAACAGCGCTCCTTCGTGGTCACGGTCGCCTATCTCAAGACCGAGCCGGTGCTGGTGGCGCTGATGGGCCTGTTCTTCCTGGGCGATCCGCTGACGGGCGCGATGGCGCTGGCGATCCTGGTGGCGCTGGCGGGCGTCGTGCTGATCTCGGTGAACCCGCAGGCGTTGCGGGGCGGCCAATCCTCGCCCTTCAAGGGGCCCGCGCTGCTGGGGCTTTCCTCGGCTGCGCTGTTCGCGGCTTCGGCCATCGGCTATCGCGGGGCGATCCTGTCGCTGCACACTGGTCATGTGCTGGGCGCCACCGTCTCGCTCGCGGCGGGCCTAACCTTGCAGACCGTGCTGCTGATGGCCTGGCTGCTGGCGTTCCAGCGCCGCACGCTGAAGGCCATCGCCGTGCTGTGGAAGCCGTCGCTGCTGGCCGGATTCGCGGGCGCCGCGGCCTCGCAGTTCTGGTTCCTGGCGTTCGCGCTGGCCAGCGCCGCCAGCGTGCGCACGCTGGCGCTGGTCGAGGTGCTGTTCGCGCAGGGCGTGACGCGCTTCATCTTCCGGCAGAAAACGATGCCGCGTGAAGCGGCGGGCATCATCCTTCTGCTGGCGGGCGCGGCGCTGATCGTGTGGGCCAATCCGAAGTCCTGAACCCTGTCAGGCCGTCACGGGGGCCTTGCCGCGCACCTCGTCGGCATAGGCGTTCATCAGCGTTTCAGTCAGCGCGCCGGGCTTGAAACGCCAGGCGCCGATCTCCGAAACAGGCGTGACTTCCGCCGCCGAGCCGGTGAGGAAACATTCGCTGAAGCCGGTCATCTCGTCCGGCTGGATGTGCCGCTCGACCACCTTGACGCCGCGCGCCCTGGCGATGGCGATCACCGACTGGCGCGTGATGCCGTTGAGGAAACAGTCGGGAATCGGCGTGTGCAGCACCCCGTCCTTGACGAAGAAGACGTTGGCGCCGGTGGCTTCCGCCACATAGCCGCGATAGTCGAACATCAGCGCGTCGGCATAGCCCTTGGCCTCGGCGGCGTGCTTGGAGATGGTGCAGATCATGTAGAGCCCCGCTGCCTTGGCCTGGGTGGGCGCGGTGTCGGGCGCGGGCCTGCGCCAGCTGGAAATGTCGAGCCGGATGCCCTTGAGCTTTTCGGCCGGGCTGAAATAGGAGGGCCATGGCCAGCAGGCGACCGCGACATGGATGGTGGTGTTCTGGGCCGACACGGCCATCATCTCGCTGCCGCGAAAGGCGACGGGGCGCAGATAGCCGTCCTTGATGTTCTGCGCGGCCGCGGCCTCGATGCAGGCCTGGTTGATCTGTTCCCGGGTGAAGGGGATCTTCATGCCCAGGATCTCGGCCGAGCGGAACAGCCGGTCGGTATGTTCCTTGAGCTTGTAGATGGTGCCGCCATAGATGCGCTGGCCCTCGAACACGCAGGAGCCATAGTGCAGGCCATGCGTCAGCACATGGGTCCGGGCCTCCTTCCAGGGCACCAGCCTGCCGTCATACCAGAGCGAGCCGTCGCGCTGGTCGAAAGGGATCACGTCTGCCATCGTCTTTTCCTCAGCGCGCCCGCCCGCGGGGCCGGACTTGCCCCCCATCGGGCGAGGGCCTAGTTTTTCTGCCATGTATTGCAGCATGGCCGGTGTGAAAATCGCAAGGCCCAGCCGGGACATGGCAGCCATGAGTTTGACCATGAAACTGCCGTGAGCGCGCCCGGCGGCGAGCCGCATCTGCTGGTGGTGGACGACGATGCGCGCCTGCGGGCGCTGCTGCAGCGCTACCTGTCGGGCAACGGCTACCGCGTGACCGCCGCCCCCGGCGCGGCGGAAGCCCGGGCGCTGATGAAAAGCATGGAATTCGACCTTCTGATCCTGGATGTGATGATGCCGGGGGAATCGGGGCTGGAGCTGGCCAAAAGCGTGCGGGGGGAATCCGGCGTGCCCATCCTGATGCTGACGGCCCGCGGCGATCCGGCCGACCGCATCGCCGGCCTTGAGATCGGGGCCGACGACTATCTGGCCAAGCCGTTCGAGCCGCGTGAACTTTTATTGCGCGCCAATTCCCTGCTGCGCCGCGTGGCGCCGCCCGAACTGCCGCCCGCCGGCCCCGTGCGCATGGGACAGGCGCTGTTCGACCCCGCCACCGCGCGGCTGACGCGCGGGGGACGGCCGGTGAAGCTGACGGGGGCGGAGGCCGCCCTGCTGCAACTGTTCGCGGCCCATGCGGGACGGCCCTTCTCGCGGGGCGAACTGTGCAAGCGGCTGAACGTGGCGCTGGAACGTTCCATCGACGTGCAGGTGACGCGCCTGCGCCGCAAGATCGAGGAAGACCCCAAGCTGCCCCTGTACCTGCAGACGGTGCGCGGCGTGGGGTATGTGCTTGTGCCTGATCGTGGCTGACAGGATCGTGGCTGAAAGCGGCATGGCCGAAAACGGCGTGGCCGAGGCGGGCACCGCCGTGACGGGCGGCTTCTCGATCAAGCGGTTCCTGCCGCGCGGGCTGTTCGGCCGCTCGCTGATCATCATCGTCGCGCCCATCGTGCTGCTGCAGGCGATCATCGCCTATGTCTTCTTCGAGCGCGACCTGGACACCACCACGCGCCGGCTGGCGCGCGACGTCGCCGCCGACATGGCGCTGCTGGTGGCGATCGAGGACAACCATACCGGCGCGGAGCGCATACGGCTGCGCGCGCTGGCCGCCCGCCAGCTCGACTATCGCATCCGCTTCATCCCCGGCCACGACCTCAGCCGCGCGCACGGCCCGCCCACCAGCACCATCGACGTGGCGCTGGACGACATACTGGAGCAGCGCATCGGCGCGGACCGTGACTTCCAGACCGCCCGCACCGGCAACGATTTCGAGATCAGCGTGGACGTGCATGACGGCGTGCTGGCCGTGCTGGTGCCGCGCGACCGCATCACCGTCTCCAAGCCCGATATCTTCATCCTGTGGATGGTGGGATCGGCGCTGCTGCTGATGGGCATCGCCATCCTGTTCCTGCGCAACCAGGTGCGGCCCATCGAGCGGCTGGCGCGCGCCGCCGAAAGCTTCGGCAAGGGCCGCGCCGTGCCCGACTTCAAGCCCTATGGCGCCACCGAGGTGCGCCGCGCCGCCCAGGCCTTCATCACCATGCGCGAGCGCATCGAGCGCCACGTCAGCCAGCGCACCGAGATGCTGGCGGGCGTCAGCCACGACATCAAGACGCCGCTGACCCGCCTCAAGCTGGCGCTGGCGCTGCTGCCGGAAGACGCCGACACCAGCTCGATGCGCGAGGATATCGCCGAGATGGAGCACATGCTGGACGAATATCTGGCCTTTGCGCGCGGCGAGGGCGGAGAGGACATCGCGCTGACGGACCTCAGCGAACTGGTGCGCGACGCGGCCGAGGCGGCGGCGCGGGCGCGCCAGAAGGGCGGGGTGAGCGTGGCCACGCCGGAACATGTGCCGGTCAGCGTCAAGCGCGCGGGCCTGCGCCGGGTGCTGATCAACCTGATCGACAATGCGCTGAAATATGGCGGCAGGGTCGCGGTGACGCTGTCCCGCAATGCGGGCCTGGTGGAGATCGCGGTGGAGGATGACGGCCCCGGCATTCCCGAAGCGCGGCGCGAGGAAGCCTTCCGCCCCTTCCACCGGCTGGACGAGGGACGCAACCTGCAGAACGGCGGATCGGGGCTGGGACTGGCCATCGCCCGCGACATCGCCCGCGCCCATGGCGGGGACATCGTGCTGGACCAGAGCCCGATGGGCGGGCTGAAGGCCACGATTCGCATCCCGGTCTGAAGCGTTTCGCTGTCCAACGGTTCGCGGGCCCTGAAGGCAGGATTCGCGCGGGCCTTTTGGCGAAAAATTCCGGCCCCCTCCCCCTTTATCCGACACCGTGCGAAGCCTGCGTTTCATCATGCGGCCAGGAGTGTAGCAGCGGCCCCGGGCGTGTTGATAAGGAAGGGCGGTTTCGCTGGATTCCCGTCCCCGCGCGCCACGTTGTGGCGCCCGGCCGGGAATGACAAATGTCGGGGAGAGGAAGTCCCTACCCCAGTTCTTCCGCCCGCGTCTTTGCGGCGTGGACGGCGCGTTTCATCAGCGCCACCAGGCCGTCGTCGGCCATCAGCACCTTCAGCGCCGCCGCCGTGGTGCCGCCGGGGCTGGTGACGGCTTCGCGCAAGGCGGCAGCGGGGGATTTGTCCGCCGCCAGCAGCGCGCCCGCCCCCGCCACGGTGGCGCGGGCGAATGTCTCGGCCTGGCGCCGGGAAAGGCCTTCGGCCACGCCCGCTTCGGTGAGCGCCTCCACCATCAGGAACAGATAGGCGGGCCCGGAGCCCGAAACCGCCGTCACGCTGTCGATCAGCGATTCCCGTGCCACCCATTCGGTCGCGCCCAGCGCCGAAAGCAGCGACACCGCCTTTTTCCGGTCGGCGGCGGTGGTGCCCCTGGCCGCGTAAAGCCCGGTGATGCCCGCGCCGATGGCGCCCGGCGTGTTGGGCATGGCGCGGACGATGCGCGCGCCTGCGCCCCACGCCCCGGCCAGCGAGGCGGCCGATGTTCCCGCCGCGATGGAGATCATCAGCGCGCCTGCCCGCGCGAAGGCGGCCAGCGCGGGGGCTTCGTCTTTCAGTATCTGCGGCTTGATCGCCACCACGCAGACGGACGGCTTGCGTTTGACCTGCGACGGCGCGGCGAACAGGGAAATCTTCTGCGCCCGCGCCAGCCGGCGCAGTTCGGCCGAGGGCCTGGGCTCCACCACGGCGATGGCGCGGACATCGCGCGCGAGCCAGCCCCTGAGCAACGCGGCCCCCATGCGGCCCGCGCCTATCAGAAGGACGCTCACGCCCGCAAACTCAGGCCTGTCCGGCGCATTCCAGCACCGCCGCCGCGATCGCCTCGTCGGCGGTCTTGCCGCCCCACAGCACGAACTGGAACGCGGGGTAGTAATGCTCGCACGCTTCCAGCGCGAGATTGAGCAGCGCCTCGCACTGGGCGGCGCTGGCTTCGGCGTCGGGGAAGATCATGGCATGGCGGAAGATGATGGTGCCGTCCTGCGGCCAGAGATCGAAATGGCCGATCCACAGCTTTGCGTTCACCGCCACCAGCAGGTCGGCCACATTCTGCCGGCGCACGCCTTCGCTGATGCGCATGTCGAAGGCGCTGGACAGGTGCAGCGACTGAAGATCCTCGCGCCAGGCGAAATTGAAGTGATGGTCACTCCATTTCCCCGCGACCGAGAGGTTGAGCTCGTCGCGCCCGGCCCGTTCGAACGCCCAGCCATTGGCTTCGACCGCCCGTTCCAGCAGGTCGAGCGGGTGCAGGGTTCCTACCGGTTCGTCGTCGAGTTGCATGAAGGACATCGGGCCGCTCCTGGACCTGCTTGCGCCACAAAACGAAGCAGTTGAGACCCAAACTGGCACAAGATTTTGAGGACGCACAAGAGTCCGCGAGTCCCCATCCACGCCGATCGGAAAGATTCCACAGCTTTGCGGCGGTCACCCGGGCGCGCGCATGGCGCGGCCCTTCGCGGGTCCCTTCCCGGTCCCTGGCGGCTCTGTCTGGCTCCGTCTGGCCCGAAGCGGCCCTTAAGTGCCTGATCCGGATTCCAAAGCCGCGTCTTCCAGCTTTTTCACCCGCGCGGCCAGTTCTTCATTTTCGGCGCGCGCCCTGGCGGCCATCGCCTTGACCGCCTCGAACTCCTCGCGCGGGACCAGGTTCATGTCGGCGATCACCCGCTCCAGCCGCTGGCGGACGAATGTGTCGATCTCGGCGCGCACGCTCTGGGCCATGCCGGCCGCGTCGGTGAAGGCCTTCGCCACGCCGTCGAGGAACGGATTGTCGGTCTGCGCCATCAAAACCTCCATTTTCGTCTTCTATATGACCGCCGCCATGCACGGGCACAAGCTGTCCCGGCAGCCGTCTTGACTTGATGCCGCGAAGCACCGCTCTTACCGCCGATGGTCCAGGCCCTTCTTCCCTATCCCCAGATCGATCCGGTGCTGCTGCATCTGGGGCCGCTGGCGATCCGCTGGTATGCGCTGGCCTATATCGTGGGCATCGTGCTGGGCTGGTGGGGCGTGCTGAGCGTGCTGCGGCGCAAGGCGCTCTGGGCGCATCCGCCCTTCAACGGCCGCCCGCCCGCCAGCGAGGAGGAGATCGGCGACCTGGTGGTGTGGGCCACCTTCGGCGTGATCCTGGGCGGACGGCTGGGCTGGGTGTTGATCTATGGCACGCTGCTGTGCAGCGTCACCCCGCAATATGCCGCCTTCTGCGACGGGCTGCCGATGGGATTCCTGACCGATCCCGTGCGCATCATCGCCGCCTGGGAAGGCGGGATGTCGTTCCACGGCGGGCTTCTGGGCGTGGTGATCGCAGTGTGGCTGTTCTGCCGCCGGCGAAAGCTGGCCATGCTGCCCATCGCCGACCTGTGCTGCGCCTTCGCCCCCATCGCCATCTTCCTGGTGCGCATCGCCAACTTCGTGAACGACGAATTGTGGGGCCGCGTCACCAATGTGCCCTGGGCGATGATCTTCCCGCGCGGCGGGCCGCTGCCGCGCCATCCCAGCCAGCTCTACGAAGCGGGGCTGGAAGGCATCGCGCTGTTCGTCATCCTGCAGATCGCCATGCGCGTGTTCCGCGCGCATGAGAAGCCGGGACTGATCTCGGCGCTGTTCTTCCTGGGCTATGGCACTTTCCGCTTCATCTGCGAATGGTTCCGCGAGCCCGACACCCAGTTCATCGGCCCCATCAGCATGGGCATGGCGCTGTCTGTTCCCGTCTGGCTGGCGGCGGGCGTTCTGTTCTGGATCGCCTTGCGCAAGCCGCAAGCCGCATGAGCCTGGGCGCGCGCATCGCCGCCCTGATCGAGGCGCAGGGGCCGATGTCGGTGGCCCAGTTCATGACCCTGGCCCTGCTCGATCCCCGGGAAGGCTATTATACCACCCGCCAGGCCATCGGCGCGCAGGGCGACTTCACCACCGCGCCGGAAGTGAGCCAGATGTTCGGCGAGATGGCGGGGCTGTGGCTGGTGCAGGCCTGGGCCGACCAGGGCTGTCCAAAAAATCCGCGGCTGGTGGAGCTGGGGCCGGGACGCGGCACGCTGATGGCCGATGCGCTGCGCGCGGCCGCCGTCGCGCCGGAGTTCCTGGCGGACCTGGAGGTGGTATTGGTCGAGGCGAGCCCTGTGCTGCAGCAGATCCAGGCGGACAGGTTGCGCGGCATGGGCGCGGACGTCTCCTGGCAGACGCAGTTCGACGACAGCCTGGCGGACCGGCCGCTGTTCCTGCTCGCCAACGAATTTTTCGACGCCCTGCCCGTGCGCCAGTATGTAAAGACCGGACGCGGCTGGTGCGAGCGCATGGTGACGGCGCTGAACGGTGAACTTGTCTTCGCGCTGGCGCCAGTGCCAGTGCCCTCCTCCGCCATCCCCGCCGACCGCGCGGGCGCGCCCGAAGGCGGCGTCTATGAGGCATCGCCCGCGGCCGCGGCGCTGGCCGAGGACATCGCCGGCATCATCGCCGCGCATGGCGGGGCGGCGCTTGTGACCGACTATGGCTATGGCGAGGCATCCGGCTTCGGCGAGACGCTGCAGGCCGTGGGCGGTCATGCCTTTGCCGAAGTGCTGGGGCGGCCCGGTGAGAACGACCTGTCGGCCCATGTGGATTTCGCCGCGCTGGCCGCGGCGGGGCGGAGGGGCGGCGCGAAGGTTGCGGGCCCGGTGACGCAAAGCGTGTTCCTGGCAAGCATCGGCATCGTGGAGCGCGCGCAGCAATTGATGAAGGCCAATCCGGAAAGCGCCGATGCGGTGCTGGCCGCCACCGAGCGGCTGATCGGAAAGGACGGGATGGGAACCCTGTTCAAGGCGCTGGCCTTCGTGCCGCCGGGCCTGAACGATGTCGCGGGATTTCCGCCATGAAGCGGCTTCAGGCGCAATCCCTCGAAACTCCCGGCATCGCACACAGCTTCTTCGGGCGCGAGGGCGGGGTTTCGCAAGGCCTCTACGCTTCGCTCAACTGCGGGCCCGGCTCGCGCGATGCACCTGAAGCGGTGGCCGAGAACCGCCGCCGCGTGGCTGCGGCGCTGGCCCCCGGCGCCCGGCTGGTCAGCCTGTCGCAAGTCCACGGCGCCGCCGTGCACGTCATCCGTGAGGCGGGCGAAAACAGGCCCGAGGGCGATGCGATGGTGAGCGCCACGCCGGGACTCGCGCTGGGCATCCTGACGGCGGACTGCGCGCCGGTGCTGCTGGCCGATTCCCATGCCGGGGTGATCGGCGCGGCCCATGCGGGCTGGAAGGGTGCACTGGGCCAGAATGGGCGGGGCGTGCTGGAGGCCGTGGTCGAGGCGATGGAAAAGCTTGGCGCGGCGCGGGCGCGCATCCGCGCCGCCATCGGGCCGTCGATCGCGCAAGGCGATTACGAAGTGGGCTGGGATTTCCGCGACCGCTTCCTGGAACTGGGGCTGCGCAACCGCAAATTCTTTACCCTGTCGGAAAAAAAAGAGGGGCACTATCATTTCGACTTGGAAGGCTATGTGGCCCACCGGCTTGAGGCCGCGGGCGTCGCGGCCGAGCGGCTGGGCGTCTCCACTTATCCGCAGGAAAACGGGTTTTTCAGCTTCCGCCGCACCACCCATGCGGGCGAACCCGATTACGGGCGCCAGGTTTCGGCGATCGTCCTGACCGGCTGAGCGCGGGTTGCGACTTGGGTGGCCAGAGGCTAAAAGCCCGTCACCAAAGGTTCACGGGGATTTGTGAGGGGCTTGCTATGGCGGATCTGAACGGATCGCGGGGCATGCGCCTCATCACGGGCAACTCCAACCGCCCGCTGGCCGACGCCATCGCCGCCTATCTGGGCCTGCCGCTGGTCAAGGCCGATGTGCGCCGCTTCTCGGACGACGAAGTGTTCGTCGAGGTGCAGGAGAATGTGCGCGGCGAGGACATGTTCCTGATCCAGTCCACCAGCGCGCCCGCCAACGACAACCTGATGGAACTGCTGATCATCATCGACGCGCTGCGCCGGGCCAGCGCGCGGCGCATCACCGCGGTGATCCCCTATTTCGGCTATGCCCGCCAGGACCGCAAGGTAGGCCCGCGCACGCCGATCTCGGCCAAGCTGGTGGCCAACCTGATCACCGAGGCGGGCGCCAGCCGCGTGCTGACGGTGGATCTGCATGCCGGCCAGATCCAGGGCTTCTTCGACATCCCCACCGACAATCTGTTCGCCCAGCCGGTGATCGTGAAGGACATCCTCGACCACCTCAACGGCCGCAACCCGATGGTGGTGTCGCCCGACGTGGGCGGCGTGGTGCGCGCGCGCGCGCTGGCGCGCCGCCTGAACACCGACCTCGCCATCGTGGACAAGCGCCGCGAGCGCGCGGGCGTGTCGGAGGTGATGAACATCATCGGCGATGTGGAGGGGCGGCCCTGCATCCTGATCGACGACATCGTGGATTCCGGCGGCACGCTGTGCAACGCCGCCGAGGCGCTGATCAACAATGGCGCGACCGAGGTCTATGCCTATTGCACCCATGGCGTGCTGTCGGGCAAGGCGGTGGACCGCATCCAGAAGTCCCGGCTCAAGTCGATGGTGGTGACGGATTCCATCGTCGCCACGCCCGCCCAGCTCGCCTGCCCCAATATCCGCACCATCACCATCGCCCCCCTGCTGGGCGAGGCGATGCGGCGCATCAACAACGAAGCGTCGGTATCGAGCCTGTTCGACTAGGCCGCAAGGCTGCGGGATGGCCCGGCCATCCTTCGACGGGCTCAGGAAGAGGCCGGATCATAGCGACTGCGCGGCACGTTGACTCCCACCCCGCCGCGCCCGGATGATCGGGCATGGCCGCGCGCAGGTTCAAAGGCGTGCTTCTCGATCTGGGCGGCGTCGTCTTCACCGGCGATGCGGCGTTGCCCGGCGCTGTGGAGGCTATTGCCCGCCTGCGCGGCGCGGGCCTGCCCCTGCGGTTCGCCACCAACATCACCCGCCAGCCGCGCCGCGGGGTGATCCAGCAGCTTGCCCGCATGGGCATCGCCGCGTCCGCCGAAGAAGTGCTGACGCCCGCCATCGCCGCGCGCGCGCATCTGGAGAAGCACGGGCTTGCGCCGCACCTGCTGGTCCATCCCGCGCTGCTGGAGGATTTCGCGGGGCTGAGGACCGGCGCGCTCCTCGATACCCCGCCCAATGCCATTGTGGTAGGCGATGCGGGCGAAGGCTTCACCTATGACGCGCTCAACACCGCCTTCCGCCTTTTGGCGAAGGGCGCGGCGCATCTGGCGCTGGCCCGGAACCGGACCTTCCGCGACGGCGACGGCGAACTGAGCCTGGATGCGGGGCCGTTCGTGGCGGCGCTGGAATATGCCGCGGGCGGGCAGGCGCGCATTTTCGGCAAGCCCGCGCCCGACTTCTTCCTGTCCGCGGTGGAGAGCATTGGCTGCGCGCCGGGCGAAGCGGTGATGGTGGGCGACGACGCCGAATCCGATGTGGCGGGGGCGGTGGCGGCGGGCCTTTCAGGCGTGCTGGTGCGGACCGGAAAATACCAGCCGGGCGCGGAAACGGCCTTCCGGCCGCCGCCGACCCATGTGGCGGCGGACCTGGCGGCGGCGGCGGACTGGATCCTGGCGGGCGGCTGATGCCGCGTCCGATGCCCTCAGGCCAGGGCCGTGATCACCACCGCTTCGACCACCACGGCCAGCACCCAGTGGCCGGCGTCGATCGCCGTGAGCAGGAGCTTCCTGCCCTGGAACAGGTTGTTGACCAGCGTGGAGGTGAGCAGAAAGCCGATGCCGATGGTGAGCCCGGCCACCGCGCCGTGCAGGGTGCCCATCACGCCCAGATTCACCAGCAATTGGTAAAGCACCGCCGCCATCACCAGGGCGGATACGAACGCCACCACCAGCGGCGTCACCGGCATCTTCCGGTCCTTGCAGGCGTCCGGGTCGAGCCCGATCGCCCTTTGCCAGACCTTGCCCAAGGCCGTGTACCAGATGGCCCCGAATATCCATCCCGCCAGCCCCGCCAGCAGGATCACGACAAATCCGTTCATCCATTCCTCCCTGATTTTGGGCGAAGTTAGCATGGGTGCGGGGCCGCGGTGCTGTCCTGCCAGTTGTGTGGTTTGTCACGCCACGCGTCATTACTGTGGCGCTGGCTGTGTCATGTATTGCGCCGCTGCCCGCCATCCGCTAAAAGCCCGCCTTTCCGGGGCCTTTCAGGCTTTCGCCGGGCTGTGAAGGATCAGGAAAATGGCGCAGATTCAAGAGCTTAAGGTCGAAGCGCGCGAGGGCACGGGCAAGGGTCCGGCCTATCAGGCGCGCCAGAAGGGTCTGATCCCCGGCGTCATCTATGGCGGAACCGGCACCCCGGAGAATGTCAACGTGGACGGGCGCACGCTGGAGCGCCATGTCGAGGCCGGCCATTTCCTGACCACCCTGTTCCTGCTGGACCAGAACGGCGTGAAGACCCGCGTGATCCCGCGCGAGGTGCAGCTGGACCCGGTCAGCGACCGCCCGGTGCATGTGGATTTCCTGCGCCTGGCCGAGGGCGCGACCGTGCGCCTGGACATTCCGGTGCATTTCAACGGCCAGGACGCCTCGCCCGGCCTGAAGCGCGGCGGCGTGCTGAACATCGTGCGGCATGAGATCGCGCTGGTCTGCCCGGCCGACATCATCCCCAACACCATCGAGGTCGATGTCTCGAACCTCAACATCAATGAATCGATTCACATCAAGGACCTTAGCCTTCCCGAAGGCGTGAAGCCGGTGATCCGGGGCCGCGATTTCACCATCTGCTCCATCGTCGCGCCGACCAGCGTGCTGGAAGAGCAGCGCGCCGCCGCGGCCACCGCCGGTGCGCCCGCCGAGGCCGCCCCGGCCGCCGAAGCTGCGGCCGCCGCTCCGGCTGCTGCCGGCGCCAAGCCCGCCGCCGCTCCGGCCAAGAAGTAATCCGGCGCAAAAGGGGGCGGCATGGAGAGGCCCCTGCTCATCGCCGGGTTGGGCAATCCCGGCGCGCAATATGCGCGGAACCGGCACAATGCCGGTTTCATCGTGGCGGACGCGCTGCACGAGCGTTACCGCTTCGCTCCCTGGAAGGCGAAGTTCGAGGGGCTGATCGCGGAAGGCGCGCTGGGCGGGCGCAAGACATACCTGCTGAAACCCCAGACCTTCATGAACCTGTCGGGCGATTGCGTGGGACCGGCGCTGCGCTTCTTCAAGCTGCCGCTGAGCGCGCTGGTGGTGATCCATGACGAGATCGACCTTGCGGCGGGCAAGCTGCGGGTGAAGACCGGCGGCGGCGATGCGGGGCAGAACGGATTGCGGTCGATCACCGCCACGCTGGGGCCGGATTACCGCCGCGTGCGGCTGGGCATCGGCCATCCGGGCGAGAAGTCGCGGGTGAGCGGCCATGTGCTGCAGAATTTCAGCAAGGACGACATCGCCTGGCTGGAGCCGCTGGTGGCGGCGATTGTCGAGGCCGCGCCGCTGCTGGCCAGGGACGACGATGCGGGATTCATGAGCCGGGTGGCGCTGCTGACGCAGCCGCCGAAGAATGGGCATCCCCGCGATGAGCCGGGCCATGCGTGAAGCGATCCTGTCATGGCCGGGCCTCATCCTGAGCCCGCCAAAGGATGACCCGGCCATTTGGGAAAACAAATGCAAGTCCGGCCTTGCTGGCCGGCCATGACAAGGGCTTGAAAGCATGGGTTTCAAATGCGGCATCGTGGGCCTTCCCAATGTGGGCAAGTCCACCCTCTTCAACGCGCTCACCCAGACGGCGGCGGCGCAGGCCGCCAACTATCCCTTCTGCACCATCGAGCCCAATGTGGGCGACGTGGCGGTGCCGGACCCGCGGCTGGAACAGTTGGCGAAGATCGCCGGCAGCGCCGAGCTGATCCCCACCCGCATCACCTTTGTGGACATTGCCGGCCTGGTGCGCGGCGCCTCGAAAGGCGAAGGGCTGGGCAACCAGTTCCTGGCCAACATCCGCGAGGTGGATGCTGTGGCGCATGTCTTGCGCTGTTTCGAGGATGACGACGTCACCCATGTGGAAGGGCGCATCGATCCCATCGGCGATGCCGAGACGGTGGAGACCGAGCTGATGCTGGCCGATCTGGACTCGCTGGAAAAGCGTCTGCCCGCGCTGGAAAAGAAGGCCAGGGGCGGGGAGAAGGAGGCGAAGGAGACGCTGGCTTTGGTGATGAAGGCGGTGACGCTGCTGCGCGCGGGCAAGCCCGCGCGGCAGGCGGCGTTGACGCCGGAAGAGCGCGGGCCCTTTTCCCAGCTGGGCCTGATGACGGCCAAGCCCGTGCTGTATGTCTGCAATGTCGAGGAGGGTTCGGCTGCCACGGGCAACCAATATTCCAGGCTGGTCGAGGAGAAGGCGAAAGCCGAAGGCGCGCGCGCGGTGGTGATCTCGGCCCGCATCGAAGAAGAAGTGGCGCAATTGCCCGATGACGAACGCGCCGAATTCCTGAAGGACATCGGGCTGGAGGAACCGGGGCTGAACCGGCTGATCCGCGCGGGCTATGACCTTCTGGGGCTGCTGACCTTCTTCACCGTGGGGCCCAAGGAAGCGCGCGCCTGGACGGTGACGCGCGGCAGCCGCGCGCCCCAGGCCGCCGGCGTGATCCATTCTGATTTCGAGCAGGGCTTCATCCGCGCCGAAACCATCGCCTTTGCCGATTACGTGGCGAACAAGGGCGAGGCGGGCGCGCGCGAGGCGGGCAAGTTCCGCCTGGAAGGCAAGGAGTATGTCGTCGCCGACGGCGACGTGATGCATTTCCGGTTCAACACCTGAAGGGCCGAATCCACCCTGTCATGGCCGGCCATGACAGATTGGACGGCGCCTGCCTATTCTTCCGGAAACAGGCTGCGCAGGTCTTCGGGCGCGCAGGTGCCGCGTTCGGTGATGAAGCCGGTGACCAGGCGCGCAGGCGTCACGTCGAAGCCCGGATTGGCCGCGCCCGAGCCGGGGGCCGCGATCTCGACCATCACCACATCGCCCTTCCCGTCCCGCCCCGTCATCTTCAGGACTTCATCGCTTCCGCGTTCCTCGATCGGGATCTCATCGCCCGAGGCCAGCGTCCAATCGATGGTGGAGCTGGGCAGCGCCACATAGAAGGGCACATTGTTGTCCTTCGCCGCCAGCGCCTTCAGATAGGTGCCGATCTTGTTGGCGACATCGCCGTTGGCGGTCACGCGGTCGGTGCCCACGATCGCCATATCCACCCGGCCCTGGCGCATGTAATGGCCGCCGGCATTGTCGGCGATGATGGTGTGCGGCACGCCGTGGCCGCCCAGCTCGAACGCCGTCAGGCTGGCGCCCTGGTTGCGCGGGCGCGTCTCGTCCACCCACACATGCAGGGGTATGCCTTCGTCATGGGCCAGATAGATGGGCGCGAGCGCGGTGCCGTAATCCACCGTGGCCAGCCAGCCCGCGTTGCAGTGGGTCAGGATGTTGAGCCGTTCGCCCGTCTTGCGTGCGGCAAGCTCGCGGATGACGGCAAGTCCGTTCTGGCCGATGGCCCGGCACATCGCCACATCCTCGTCCGCGATGGCGGCGGCTTCGCGCCAGGCCAGGCCCGCGCGCCGGTCGCGCGGCTGGTTGAGCAGCGCGCCGCGCATCCGCCACAGCGCCCATTTGAGGTTGATGGCGGTGGGGCGGGTTGCGGCCAGCATCTCCACCGTCTTCTGGATATGGTCGTCGGATGCGTCATCGCGCACGGCCAGCGCCAGCCCATAGGCACCCACCGCGCCGATCAGCGGCGCGCCGCGGGTCTGCATCGTCACGATGGCCTTCGCCGCGTCGGCGGCCGTGCGCAAGGTGAGCGTTTCGACGGCGTGCGGCAGCCTGGTCTGGTCGATGATGCCGAACGCATCCTCGCCGATGGGCCAGACGGAGCGATAGTGCTTGCCGTTGATCTTCATGCGGGATGCCTTTGCATCGGGTGCGCCAAGGGGTGCATCAGGGCGCGGCGGGCGCGGTGGCCTTCATCGAAGGATACTCGCAGAACTGCGCATACCAACCCGCCAGTTGGGGTCGGGAACCTTTCCAGTCAAGGCCGGGGATGCGGAAATCGAGATAGCCCAGCGCGCAGGCCACCGCCACTTCGCCGATGGTGGGTTCCTTGGCGAATTTGGTGCGTTCCAGCACGTCCAGCGTCGCGGCGATGGCCGCCATCTGCCGGGCGCGGGGCGCTTCCGGCGGCGCGCTTTCGCGCCCCAGCACCACCCACAGCACGGCGGCGTCGGCCAGCCCGTCGCCCAGCGCCTGAAGGCCCAGCGCCTTCCAGCGGCCGGTACTGTGGCGCCAGATGCTCATGCCGGGGAAGAATTTTCCGCCGCCGACATGGTTGAGATATTCGCAGATCACCGGCGAATCGATCAGCACCGATCCGTCGTCCAGCACCAGCGCCGGAATCTTGCCCAGCGGATTGACGCGGCGGAAACCGTCGTCCTGGAACGGCACGGTGTTGATCAGGTCCAGCTTCAGCCCCAGTTCGTGCGCGATCACGCGGCACTTGCGGGCGAAGGGCGAGGCGCTGTTGGAATGCAGCTTCACCGCTTCAATGGCCTTCGAAGGACACCAGCGCCGTCACCGGCTTGCCCAGCGCGCGCAGCTTGTCGGCCCCGCCCAGTTCGGGAAGGTCGATCACGAAAGAGCAGCCGATCACCTGCGCGCCCGCGCGCTCCAGCAGCTTGATGCCCGCGAAGGCTGTGCCGCCGGTGGCGATCAGATCGTCCACCAGCAGGACCTTCTCGCCCTTCTCCAGCGCGTCGATGTGAATCTCTACCCGGTCGGTGCCGTATTCGAGGTCGTAATCCTCGCCGATCACGGTGTGGGGCAGCTTGCCCTTCTTCCTTACCGGCACGAAGCCCACGGAAAGCTGGTGCGCCACCGCCCCGCCCAGGATGAAGCCACGCGCTTCCAGTCCCGCGACCTTGTCGATCTTCAGGCCCGCATAGGGCTGCACCATCTGGTCCACCGCCGCGCGGAAGCCGCGCGGATGGCCCAGAAGGGTGGTGATGTCGCGGAACATGATGCCCGGCTTGGGATGGTCGGGAATGGTGCGGATGATTGTCTTGAAGTCCATTTCAGCGCCCCTTGCCCTCATGCTTCGACAGGCTCAGCATGACGAATACCCAGAAATCCTCACCCTGTCGAAGGGTGAGGACATGGTTCTATTTCCGCAACACCCGTCCTGCCACCGCGTCCAGCCTGGCCACCAGCGCGGGATCGCGCTTGCCGGGCGCGGTGATCAGGGCGGCGTCCAGCACCGTTTCCACGCCCAGCGGCGAAGGCTGACGTTCGGGCCCCAGCTTGGGCGCCACCGCCGCGATCAGCCTGCGGGCGTTTTCGGCATTCTGGTGCATCACCTTGATCACGGCTTCGACCGTCACATGCTCGTGCGTCTCGTGCCAGCAGTCGTAATCGGTCACCATCGCGACGATCGCATAGGGAAGCTCGGCCTCGCGCGCCAGCTTGGCTTCGGGCATCGCGGTCATGCCGATCACGCTGGCGTCCCAGGAGCGGTAGAGGAAGCTTTCGGCGCGGGTGGAGAATTGTGGCCCTTCCATGCACAGATAAGTGCCGCCTTCGCTGTGGTCGATCTTCTGCTCGCGCGCGGCCAGCGTCAGCGCACCCGAAAGGCGCGGGCAGACCGGATGGGCCATCGGCACATGGGCCACGAAGCCGGGGCCGAAGAAGCTTTTCTCGCGCGCGAAGGTGCGGTCGATGAACTGGTCGGCCATCACGAAGGTGCCGGGAGGCAGTTCCTCCTTCAGCGAGCCGCAAGCCGAAACCGAGATGACGTCGGTGACGCCGACGCGCTTCAGCGCGTCGATGTTGGCGCGGTAGTTGATGGAGGTGGGCGTCTGGACATGGCCGCGGCCGTGACGCGGCAGGAACACCATATCGACGCCATGAAGCGAGCCGGTGAGAAGCTGGTCCGACGGCTGGCCCCAGGGGCTTTCGACCGTCCGCCACTGGGCGTCTTGCAGCCCGGGGATCTCGTAGACGCCGGAGCCGCCGATGATGCCGAGAACGGTCTTTGTCATGGAAAAAGGGCGCCATCCCAAGGAGAAGGCGCCCTTTTAGCATTTATGACCGGGGCGGCAATGCCCCGAATCTGTGACGCCTGAGCGCGAGGAATTTTGGCCGTCCGGGCAGGAGCGTGAGCCGATATCGCCTTTGCACCCGGATCTGGGGGCGCGCCGGATTTTGCGGCCTGAGCAGGAGCGCCAAGCGACGTGTACAAGACATACACGAGCGCGGGGCGCGACGAACGCAGGACGCAAAAGGCAAGCGCCTAATGTGCGTCTTTCCACACGCGGCGGTAAGCCGCAAACAACACGCCGGCGAACACCACCAGGAAGACCAGCACGCCGAAGCCCAGACGCTTGCGTTCTTCCATCTTGGGTTCGGCCGCCCAGGCCAGGAAGGTCACCACGTCATGGGCTTCCTGTTCCACCGTCGCCTTGGTGCCGTCCGAATAGGTCACCGAGTTGGCGTTGAGCGGCGGGGGCATGGTGATGTTCCAGCCTTCGAAGTACGGATTGTAGTACTTGCCTTCCGTGACCTTGAAGCCCTTGGGCGGGGTCTGATGGAAGCCGGTCAGGATCGAATAGACATATTGCGGCCCGCCCTCGCGCGCCTTCACCACCATCGACAGGTCGGGCGGCAGCGCGCCGCTGTTGTTGGCGCGGGCGGCCTGTTCGTTGGGGAAGGGCGAGGGAAAATGATCGGCCAGGATGCCCGGACGGGTGAGCGGCTGGCCCTTGTCGTCGGTGGTTTCGCCCTTGTCGTTGGGTTCGGCCGGCACCTTGACGGACGCCGCCAGCGCCTTGGCCTGGGCCTCGGTGAATTCGGGGCCGCCCGGCTCCATCAGGTTGTGGAAGGCCAGGTGCTGCGCCGAATGGCAGGCGGCGCAGACTTCCTTGTAGACCTGGAAGCCGCGCTGCAGGGCGGCGCGGTCATAGGTGCCGAAGGGCCCTTCGAAAGAGAAGTCCACCTTCTTGGGTTCCAGGCGGGCGGTGTTGATCGCCGCCGTCTCGCCGGCCGCGAAGGCCGGGGCCGAGGCGATGGCGCCACAGGCCAGGGTGAGCGCCAGGATGCGCGTCAGGGCGAGCGAATTTGTCTTGAGACGCATGGTTTTTCTCACTCGGCAGGGCTGGCGGCGGCGGCGGATTCGCCGAGCACGGATTGCGCGATCGACGTGGGAAGCTTCTTCGGGGTTTCGATCAGGCCCACGATCGGCATGATCAGCCAGAAGAAGGCGTAGTAGTAGAGCGAGGCGATTCGCGCCACCCAGACCAGCGGGATGCCCGCCACCGCGGCGTCCACGCTCTGGCTGCCGCAATAACCCAGGATCACGCAGACCACCAGGAAGGCCCAGAAGAACTGCTTCATCAGCGGGCGGAAGCGGTTGGAGCGCACCCGGCTGGTGTCGAGCCAGGGGATGAAGGCCAGGGTCACGATGGCCCCGCCCATCACGATCACGCCGAGCAGCTTGTTGGGGATCGAGCGCAGCATCGCGTAGAAGGGCAGCAGGTACCATTCCGGCACGATGTCGGGCGGCGTCACCAGCGGGTTGGCCGGCTGGTAGTTGTCCGGATTGCCGAAGAAGTTCGGCGCATAGAACACGAACACCGCGAAGAAGATCACGAACAGCGTCAGGTAGAACGCGTCCTTCACCGTGTAATAGGGGTGGAAGGGCACGGTGTCCTGCGGGCTCTTCACGTCGATGCCCAGCGGGTTGTTGTTGCCCGGCACGTGCAGCGCCCAGATGTGCAGCCCCACCACGCCCGCGATGATGAAGGGCAGCAGATAGTGCAGCGAGAAGAAGCGGTTCAGCGTGGCGTCGCCCACCGAGAAGTCGCCCCACAACCAGGTGGCGATGTGCTGGCCGACCACCGGGATCGCGCTGAACAGGTTGGTGATGACGGTGGCGCCCCAGAAGGACATCTGGCCCCAGGGCAGCACATAGCCGAAGAAGGCGGTGGCCATCATCAGCAGATAGATCAGCACGCCGATGATCCAGATCAATTCGCGCGGGGCCTTGTAGGAGCCGTAATAGAGGCCGCGGAACATGTGGATATAGACCGCCAGGAAGAACATCGAGGCGCCGTTGGAATGGATGTAGCGGATCAGCCAGCCATAGTTCACGTCGCGCATGATGCTTTCGACGCTGTCGAAGGCCAGCCCCGCATTGGCCACGTAATGCATGGCCAGCACGATGCCGGTGACGATCTGCACGCCCAGGCAGAAGGTCAGGATGCCGCCGAAGGTGTACCAGATGTTGAGGTTCCGCGGCGTGGGGAAGGTGTGCATGGTGTCATGCATCAGGCGCGGCAGCGGCAGGCGCTGATCGAGCCACTTCTCGAAGCCGGTCTTGGGATTATAGGTCGAAGGGCCAGACATTGTTGTTCTCCTCAACCGACCTTGATGCGGGTGGCGGACAGGAAGGAATAGGGCGGCACGGCCAGGTTCTGCGGCGCGGGGCCTTTGCGGATGCGTCCCGCCGTGTCGTACTGCGAGCCGTGGCAGTGGCAGAGCCAGCCGCCGTAATCGCCCTGGGGCATCTGCGGGGTCGAGACGGTGGGGGTGCAGCCCAGGTGGGTGCAGACGCCGACCAGGATCATCCATTCCGGCTTGGTGGCGCGGTCTTCGTCGGTGGCCAGCGCCGAGGATGACAAGTTGGCGTTGCGCGCATTGGGGTCGGGCAGCGTGTTCACGTCCACCGCCCGGGCGCTGGCGATCTCGGCCGGGGTGCGGCGGCGCACGAACAGCGGCTGGCCGCGCCATTTGAAGACGATCTGCTGGCCGGGCTGGATGGCGGAAATGTCGATCTCGGTCGTGGCCAGCGCCAGGGCGGCGGCCGACGGATTCATCTGGTCGATGACGGGCCAGGCCGCGGCGGCCACGCCACCCCCGCCGATGGCCCCCGACGCCACATAAAGGAAATCGCGTCGCGTCGCCGCGTCATGTGTCGTTGCTGCCACTGGGTTCACCCTTGAAATGCTTGGCGGAAAGAAAACGTGCGAACTCATGCCACAAACAAGCGCGGATACGGTACTGACGCGGTGACGCGGCCTGAGCCCCTTTTCTCCCCGGCGGCTTGTTCATTGGGCCGGTAAAATAGAGAGTCGTTTTTTGAGGGTCTTGCGGCACGATGACGCAGAAAATGCCTTGTCCGCCCGTGCCTTGCGGGAAAATGGGGACGGAAAAGGAGATCGGGCGTGCGTCTGGCGCTGTATGAGCCCGACATTCCCCAGAATGCCGGCAGCCTGATGCGGTTGGGCGCCTGTCTGGGGGTGGGAATCGACCTGATCGAGCCCTGCGGCTTCAGCCTTTCCGACCGCGCCTTCCGGCGGGCCGGGCTGGACTATCTCAAAAGCGCCGATATCCGCCGCCATGTCTCCTGGCCAAGGTTCCAGCAGGACCGCGGGCCGGGCCGGCTGGTGCTGCTGACCACCCGCGGCGCGCTGGCCTATACCGGCTTTGCCTTCCAGGCGGGCGACACGCTGATGGTGGGCCGGGAAAGCGCCGGAGTGCCGGAGGATGTCCATGCCGCGGCCGATGCCCGGCTGGCGATTCCCCTGCTCCCCGGCATGCGGTCCTTGAATGTGGCGCAGGCCGCCGCGATGGTGCTGGGCGAAGCATTACGCCAGACACACCTTTTCCCAGGGGAGCAGGCTTGGACCTGACACTTTTCCACGAAGGCGGCCTGTTCGCGCTGGCGCAAGTCCTGACGATCGACATCGTGCTGGCGGGCGACAATGCGGTGGTGATCGGCCTGGCCGCGGCCCGCGTGTCGCCGGTGCTGCGCCGCCGGGTGATCCTGTGGGGCCTGTTCGCGGCGGTGGCGCTGCGGGTGGCGATGGCGGTGGCCGCCGTGAAGCTGATGGCCATCATCGGGCTGACGCTGGCGGGCGGCCTGGTGCTTCTGTGGGTGTGCTGGCGCTTCTGGCGCGACATCCGCCGCGGCACCGGCGAGGAAGCCGCACCGCAGATCGAGGCCGGCTCCTCGATCCGCCATGCGGTGATGCAGATCCTGCTGGCCGATCTTTCGATGTCGCTGGACAATGTGCTGGCGGTGGCGGGGGCGGCGCGCGACCATATCGATGTGCTGGTGATCGGCCTTCTGATGTCGGTGGCGCTGATGGGGGCGGCGGCCAGCTATATCGCCAAGCTTTTGGAGCGCTACCGCTGGATCAGCTATATCGGCCTTGCCATCGTGCTCTATGTCGCGCTGTCGATGATCTGGCACGGCGGCGGCGATGTGTGGAAGGCGCTGGCCTGAACCTTGTCATTCCACCCGCAACAGCAGCGCGGTGGCATCGTCGCTTTTCTTGAAGCGCGCGAAACGGTCGCCGCCCGCGTCGTCCGCCTCGATGGCGCGCAGCTCCGCGCCCAGCGCCGCAAGGCCCTTCTGCCGCGCCGCCGCCATCAGCGTATCGGCGCTGTAGGCGCCATAGTCCGAGGCCAGCGCCAGGAATCCGTCGGATGCCAGCAGCAGATGCGCGCCCGCCGCCGCCTGGACAATCCGCCGCCCGGCATGGGCCGCGGCCCGCGCATCGGGGCTGAACAGCCAGCCGTTGCCGCTGTTGATGCGGTTTCGCGTGGCGCGCAGGGCTTCGATGAATTCCGGCCGGCTGAGGGCGGAGGCCGGCGAAAGTTTCTTTTCCCGGGCGATCGTCTGCGCCCGCACGGCTTCGGCGGCGCGCTTGTCGAAGGTCTCGCCGATCACCATCACGGCCCCATCGCCCTGCTCCAGCAGCGCGGCGCAGTCGCCGAACCAAAGCAATTCCATATCGACGGAAGCGCCGGCCTGCCTCCCCCCTGCGCGCGAATGCGCACGAGAGGGGGAGGTGGCTTCAACGTCCGAAGGACGCGCAGCGTCCAAGGGTAAGTTGAAGCCGGAGGGGGGCAAAGACGCCAGCATCATGCTGGCGCATGGTGTCTGCCACATGGCTTGCGGCGGCATCCGGCGCAGGGCCTCGAAGCTTTTCTGCGCATCGGCCAACGCGTCGCGCAGCGCCTTGCGCGCGCCTTTGCCTTCGCCCAGATGGGCGAGCAGGCGCCTGGCGCCGAACTGGGCGATCCATGCCGCGTCGCTGGGCCCCGGCATCAGCGCATCGCCCAGCGGCGTGGCGCCGTCGAGCACCACCGCCGCCTGCGCGCCATAGCCGAAGGCGTCCTCATTGGGCTTGGCCGGATCGCCCGGCAGGGTGAGGGAATCCAGAAGTGTGAAAGCCATCAACGCTCCGCCAGGATTTCGGCCAGCCGCGCGCGCTGCGCGGCTTCGTCGGCGGTGAAATCGCCCTCGGCCCACCAGTCCTCGACCGCCGCCAGCACGCGGCCCACCTCCGGCCCCTGGGCCACGCCGGCCTGCATTACGTCCTGGCCCGTCAGCGCGAAACGCGGCCGCCGCCAGTTGGCAGCCATGTCCAGCAGCATGCGATAGGCGCCGCCGGTCTTGTGCGCGCCCGCGCTTCTGCCCGCGCCGGGCATGCCTGCCCAGGCCAGCCAGACCTTGTCGCGGAAGCGGGCCTCGCCCGTCCGGTACAGCAGCAGCCGCGCCTGTTTCGCCGAAAGATGCGCGGGGATCGGCGGGCCGCCCAGCGCCTGCTCCAGCCGCGCACGGTCGGCATTCGACAGGCGCAAGCCATCGGCCACCCGGTGCGCCGCCGCCGCCTCGTCGGGCAGAAGCGCCGCAAGCCGCAACAGGGCCGCGCGCGGCTGGGGGTCATCGCCGCCGATCTCCACCAGCCGTTCCAGCCGCGGCAATTGCAGCGTGCCGGGCAGCAGCCGGGAAAGGATGCCGGTGGCCGCCATCACCCGCAGCACCGGTCCCGGATTGGGGGCCTCCAGCAGGCGCAGCAGTTCTTTCGCCACGCGCTCGGCCGACAGCGAGCCCAGCCTGTCCTTTGCCTCCGCCGCGGCGCGCAGGCCCTGGGCGTCGATCTCGCCCTTGCCGTACCAGGCATGGAAGCGGAACAGCCGCAGCACGCGCAGGTAATCTTCCGCGATGCGCACGCGCGCCTCGCCCATGAAGCGCACGCGGCCCGCGATCAGGTCCTCGACGCCGGTGGCATAGTCGAAGATCTCGCCATCCGCCGAGGCATAGAGCGCATTGATGGTGAAGTCGCGCCGCGCGGCGTCTTCGGCCCAGTCGTCGGTATAGGCGATCACGGCGTGGCGGCCGTCGGTTTCGACGTCGCGGCGCAGCGCGGTGATCTCGAAGGCATGGGCCCCCGCCACCGCGGTGACGGTGCCGTGATCCAGGCCCGTCGCGATCACGCGGATGCCGCGCGCCGCCAGCCGCGCCATCGCTTCTTCGGGCGGCATGGGCACGGCGATGTCGATGTCCACCACCGCCGCGCCCAGAAGCGCGTTGCGCACAGCACCGCCCACGAAGCGCGCCTCGCCCAGCGCCTCCATCACGGCCCTGGTTTCCGGCGCGGTCATCCAGCCATGCTGTGCGGGATCAATTCTCATGGCGCGCTTATATCATCTATCATCGAATGCCGTTCAGCCATGCCGCCAGGTTGACCACGATCGCCGCCGTGGCGCCCCAGATCTCATGCCCGTCATGGGTGAAGGCATAGAACCGCCGCTCGCGTCCGCCCACCTGGCGCGTCTCGCGCCGGAGGTTGGCGGGATCGAGCAGGAAATCCAGCGGCACCTCGAATACCGCATCCACCTCGGCCGGATTGGGCGCCAGCGCATAGCCTTCGGACAGAAGGCCGACCACCGGCTGGATGTCGAATCCGGTGCCGGTGAGATAACGGTCGAGATAGCCCGCCACGCTGACGAAGGACGGCAGGATGCCCGTCTCCTCCATCGTCTCGCGCAGCGCCGTCTCCACCGGCGACAGGTCGCGCGCCTCGCTGCGCCCGCCGGGAAAACTCACCTGTCCGCTGTGCCGCGCCAGGGCCTTGGTGCGGCGGGTGAACAGCAGCGAAGGCCCGCCCCCTGATGCCGGCGGCACGACCGGCAGCAGCACCGCCGCGCTGACCGCGCCCGGTCCGGCGGCGGGGCGCGCCGGATCGAAGTCGTAATCGTCATGTTTCGTGAGCGCGGGCGGATGCTGCGGCAGGCGCGTGCGCAGCTTTTCGAGGTTCCAACGTGCCGCGATCATCGGAAATGAGTCCGCTTTGCCGCGATGACGCCATATTTTGCGGCTTTCTGCCGGATATTAAGGCTGCGGTCAGGGGTTGCGCCGTCTTCGCCCAACGGTGCAACATATCGCTCATCCCGGCAAGCACGCGATCCAACGGCACGCAGTACAGGACACGCATGAACAAGGTGGACATACTGGACGAGCGAGAAGCCCCCCAAAGGCTTTCCGCCATCGCCGAGATCTTCAACCGGGTGCGCGCCGGGCTGAACGCGGTGATCTTCGGCCAGGAGGATGTGATCGAGCAGACGCTGATCACACTGCTGGCGGGCGGCCACGGTCTTCTGATCGGCGTGCCGGGCCTGGCCAAGACCAAGCTGGTGGACACGCTGGGCATCGTGATGGGGATGCAGACCAGCCGCGTGCAGTTCACCCCGGACCTGATGCCCGCCGACATCACCGGTTCGGAAGTGATGGAGGAAAGCACGGGCGGCGGGCGCGCCTTCCGCTTCATCCGCGGGCCCGTCTTCACCCAGCTTCTGATGGCCGACGAGATCAACCGCGCCAGCCCCCGCACCCAGTCGGCGCTGCTGCAGGCGATGCAGGAGAAGCACGTCACCGTGGCGGGCGAGCGCCACGACCTGCCGCGGCTGTTCCACGTGCTGGCGACGCAGAATCCGCTGGAGCAGGAAGGCACCTATCCCCTGCCAGAAGCGCAGCTCGACCGTTTCCTCCTGCAAATAGACGTGGGCTATCCCAGCCTGGAGGCCGAGCGGCGCATGCTGCTGGCCACCACCGTGGGCGAAGAAAAGAACGCCGGAAAGGTCTGCGATCCCGACGACCTGTTGCTGGCCCAGGCGCTGGTGCGCCGCATTCCGGTGGGCGAGCAGGTGATGGATTCGATCCTGTCCCTGGTGCGCGCCGCCCGGCCCGATTCCGGCCACGACAGCGGGGTGCGCGGCATGATCGCCTGGGGCCCCGGCCCGCGCGCCAGCCAGGCGCTGATGCTGGCGGTGCGCGCCCGCGCGCTGCTGGACGGCCGCTTCGCCCCGTCCACCGACGATGTGGTGGCGCTGGCGGGCCCGGTCCTGCGCCACCGCATGGCGCTGAACTTCTCCGCCCGCGCCGAGGGCGCCACCACGGCAAGCGTGATCGAACGGCTTTGCCATGACCTGTTCTGAGAGCCTCAGCACCAGGATCGCCGCGTGACCCGCTATTCCGTGCTTCAGCACGAAGCCGATGGCCTGTCCGCGGGCCTGCCGCCTTTGATGGTCGAGGCCGATCACCTGGCCGCATCCGTCAGCCTGGGCGTGCACGGGCGCCGGCGCGCCGGCATGGGCGAAAGCTTCTGGCAGTTCCGCCGCTATGCCAGCCACGATTCCACCGCCGCCATCGACTGGCGCCAGTCGGCCAAGTCGCAGCACATCTTCGTGCGCGAGCGCGAATGGGAAGCGGCCCAGACCGTGTGGTTCTGGCGCGACGCTTCGGCCAACATGCTGTTCGGGCCGGCGACGCTGCGGCAGGAAAAGGGCGTCTCCAAGCGCGCCCGCGCCGACCTTCTGCTGCTGGCGCTGGCTTCGCTGCTGGTGCGGGGCGGCGAGCGGGTGGGCTTCATCGGCATGGAAGGCGCGCCGGCGGCCTCGCGCCTGGCGCTGACCCGCATCGGCCGCGCCCTGTTCGCGCCGGGCGATGAGGCGCTGCCGGACGCGGCGCTGAAGAAGGGCGCGCCGCTTTCGCGCGGCAACCAGCTTGTGTGGTTCAGCGATTTCCTGGACGAGGGCGCGATGGAGACGATGGCGCGGCTGGCGCGCCAGGGCGTGGAAGGCCATCTGGTGCGGATCGTCGATCCGGCCGAGGAGGACTTCCCCTATTCCGGCCGCACGCGCTTCGAATCGCCGCGCGGCGGGGAGCATGCGAGCGAGATCTTCGGCCGCGCCGAACGCGTGCGCGAATCCTATCGCGCCCGCTTCATCGCGCATGGCGAACGCGTCGCCGCCGAGGCCATGCGCTTCAACTGGACCTGCGTCACCCATCGCACCGACCATGCGCCGCAGGGCGCGCTGATCGCGCTGCATGCCGCGATCGGCGGCGCATGACATGATATGCCGGCCGGCCGGGTCTGGAACGGGAATGGAAACGGCGACGGATAGCGCATGAACCTGCCCGCCTTCCTCGCGAGCCTTGGAACGCTTCCGCAGATCAGCTTCGGAATGCCGCTGATATTGTGGGCGCTGGCGGCCCTGCCGCTGCTGTGGTGGCTGCTGCGCGTCACCCCGCCCCTGCCGCGCCGCGCGGTCTTTCCGCCGCTGCGCCTGCTGCGCGGCCTCAAGGACGAGGAACAGACCCCCGCCGCCACGCCCTGGTGGCTGCTGCTGCTGCGTCTGCTGGCGGCGGCGCTGCTGATCGCGGCGCTGGCCGACCCGCTGCTGGGCCGCAGCCCCAGGCTGACCGCGAACGGCCCGCTGGTGCTGGTGGTGGACAATGGCTGGACGGCGGCGAAGGACTGGAACGCGCGCCAGGATCTGATCGCCGACCTGCTGCGCAGCGCGCGCGGACGGCCCGTGGCGATCATCCCTACGGCCAGCCCCGCGCCCACGGGCCTGCTGAACGAGGGCGAGGCGGCGCGCGTCGCGCGGGAATTGAAGCCCATGCCCTGGCCGGGCGACCGCGCGGCGGCGGCGGCGGCGCTGGGCCGGCTGCAGTTCGCAAGCCCGCCTGCGCTTTATTGGCTGGGCGACGGGCTTGAAGGCGGCAGCAGGGCCCTGCGCGATGCCCTGGCCCGCTATGGAACGCCCACCATCTTCACGCCCGCGCGGCTGGCGATGGGGCTCGCGCCGGTGACGCGCGATGCCAGCGGCTTTGCGCTGGCGGCGGTGCGCGCCGAGACGGGCGCATCGCAGGACATCGAAGCCGCCGCCATCGGCGCGCGAGGCGAGACGCTGGCCGTCACCAAGATGCATTTCCGCCGCGGCCAGACGCGCGCGCAAGGCCATATCGCGCTGCCGCTGGAAGTGCGCAACGCCACCGCGCGGCTGACCATCGTGGGCGAGGACAGCGCGGGCGCGGTGCAGCTTCTGGACCGCGGCGCGGCCCAGCGCAGCGTGGGCATCGTGTCGGAGGGCGCCACGGGCGAAGGCCAGCCGCTGCTGTCCGACGTCTATTACCTGGAGCGGGCGCTGTCGCCCTATGCGGGCGTCGCCAAGGGCGGGATCGGCGCGCTGCTGGACAAGCATGTTTCGGTGCTGCTGCTGGCGGATGTCGCCCGCATTCCCGAAGCCGACCGGCAGAAGGTGAAGGATTTCATCAGCCGCGGCGGGGTGCTGATCCGTTTCGCGGGCGAGCGCATGGCCGCGGGCAGCGACGATCTGGTGCCGGTGCCGCTGCGCACGGGCGGGCGCTATCTGGGCAGCGCGATGGCCTGGGGCGCGCCGCAGCACCTGGCGCCCTTCGCGTCCGCCAGCCCCTTCAACGGGCTGGAGATACCCGGCGAAGTCACGGTGACGCGCCAGATCCTGGCCGAACCCTCCGCCGAACTTCAGGGACGCACCTGGGCCCAGCTTGCCGACGGCACGCCCTTGATCACGGCCCAGGCGATGGGACAGGGCTGGATCGTGCTGTTCCACATCACCGCCAGCCCCACCTGGTCGTCGCTGCCGCTGTCGGGGCTTTATGTGGACATGCTCAAGCGGCTGCTGGCGCTGTCGGCGGGCACGCCCGCGCGCGACCTGGCCGGGCTGACCAGCCTGCCGCCGGTCACCACGCTGGACGGCTTTGGCCATCCGGGCGCGCCGCCGCCCGACGCCGCGCCGATCCCTGCGCGCGATTTCAGCCGCACGCGCGTATCCCCGCGCCATCCCCCCGGCCTTTACGGCGCGCACGAGGTTGAAAGCGCGCTCAACACCTTTGGCGCGAAGGATGTGCTGACCCCGCTTTCGGGCGGCGCGATGCAAGCCTATGGCAACACCCATGCGCTGGCGCTGGAGCCCTGGCTGCTGGCCGCCGCCATGGTCCTGCTGCTGCTCGACTGCATCCTGGCGCTGGGGCTGCGCGGCTTCTCGCCCCGCAAGCTGCGCTGGATCGGGGCGGCCTTCGTGCTGGTCCTGGCTGTGCCCCAGGCCCGCGCCGATGACGCCGTTGCGATGAAAGCGGCGCTGGATACGCGGCTGGCCTATGTGAAGACGGGACTGGCCGATGTGGACCAGGTCAGCGAGGCGGGGCTGACGGGCCTTGGCCTGGCGCTGCGGGCGCGCACCTCCTACGAGCCGCTGGAGCCCATCGGCGTGGACCTGGAACACGACGACCTGTCGTTCTATCCGCTGCTCTATTGGCCGATGGACCCGCGCGAGAAAAGCCTGTCGCCCGCGGCGCTGGCCCGGATCGGCGAATATATGCGCAACGGCGGCACCATCCTGTTCGACACGCGCGATCTTTCGCTGGGCGCGGTGCGCGGGGCCGCATCGCCCGGCGAGCAGACGCTGCGCCGGCTGACCGGCACGCTGGACCTGCCGCCGCTGGAGCCGGTGCCCGCCGACCATGTGCTGACCAAGGCTTTCTATATCCTGCGCGACTTTCCCGGCCGCTGGACGGGCGGGCGCGTCTGGGTCGAGGCCCTGCCGCCCGCGCCCAAGAACGGCGCGCCGCCCGCGCGCGGCGGCGACGGCGTGTCGCCGGTAATCATCGGCGGCAATGACTGGGCCGCGGCCTGGGCGGTGGACGGAAGCGGTCACTTCATGTCCACCCCCTCGCCCGGCGGCGAGATCCAGCGCGAGATGGCCTTCCGCTTCGGCATCAACCTGGTGATGTATGCGCTGACCGGCAACTACAAGACCGACGTGGTCCATGCGCCGGCGCTGCTGCAGCGGCTGGGCACGGAAAACGGCGGAAGCGGCGCGCCGCCGGAGCCTGTCGCGCCATCCATCGGACCATCCACCGGGCCTTTGCGGCAATGACGCGCATCGCCTTTGCTCCCGTCATTCCGCTGAGCCTGCTGGCCGCGCTGGGCGCGGTGGCCGTGCTGATCGTGCTTTACGGCATCGCGGTGCGGGCGCGCGGCACCTGGGCGCGGGCGCTGGCCTTCGCCATCCTGCTGTTCGCGCTGGCCGGACCGCTTCTGGTGCGCGAGCAGCACGCCCCCCTGCCCGATGTGGCGGTGATCGTCACCGACCGCTCGCAGAGCATGTCGCTGGGCCGGCGCGCGGCCCAGGCCGAGGTGGCGCGCGCGCAGGTGAAGCGGCTTCTGGCCGCCCAGCCCGATCTTATCGTGCGCGAGACCAGCGTCACCACCACCGCCACCGGCGAGAACAACGGCACCCAGGCCTTCGCCGCGCTGAACGCCGCATTGGCCGACGTGCCGCAGGGCCGCGTGGCGGGCGCGATCCTGATCACCGACGGCGAGGTGCACGATGTGCCGCCGCCCGGCAACCTTTCCTTCCATGCGCCGCTGCAGGTGCTGGTGGCGGGCGCGCGCGGCGAGCGCGACAGGAAGCTGACCGTCCAGACCGCGACGCGCTTCGCCATCGTGGGACAGTGGGCGACGGTGCGGCTGCGGGTGGACGACCTGGGCGGCAGCGGCGAGACCAGCGCGGTGCTGGACATCCGCATCGACGGCAAGCCGCTCGGCAACCGGCTGGTGCCGGTGGGCAAGGACACCACCCTGCGCGTGCCGGTCACGCATGAAGGCGAGAACCTGATCGAACTGTCGGCCGCCCCCGGCCCCGCCGAGCTGACGCTGGAGAACAATCATGCGGTGGTCACGGTTTCGGGCGTGCGCGACCGGCTGCGCGTGCTGCTGGTGTCGGGCGAGCCGCATGCGGGCGAGCGGGTATGGCGCAATCTTCTGAAGGCCGACCCGTCGGTGGACCTGATCCACTTCACCATCCTGCGCCCGCCGGACAAGCAGGATTCGACGCCCATCAACGAATTGTCGCTGATCGCCTTTCCCTATCGCGAGCTGTTCCAGGAGAAGCTGGGCTCGTTCGATCTGGTGGTCTTCGACCGCTATACCGAACGGGGCATCCTGCCGCTGGCCTATTTCCAGAATCTGGCCTCCTATGTGCAGGACGGCGGCGCGCTGCTGGTGTCGTCGGGGCCGGAATTCGCCGGACCCGAAAGCGTCTTCCGCACGCCGCTGGCCCAGATCCTGCCCGCCCAGCCGACGGGCCAGATCGTGACCGGCGGCTTCAAGCCCGTGCTGACCGACGACGGCATGGCCCATCCGGTGACGCGCGACCTGCCCGGACGCAACCAGGACAATCAGCCGCCCACATGGGGCCGCTGGTTCCGCGTGATCGCCGCCAACCGCATTTCGGGCCGCACCGTGATGGCCGACAGCGCGGGCCGTCCGCTGCTGGTGCTGGACCAGGTGGGCAAGGGCCGCGTGGCCGAACTTCTGTCGGACCAGGCCTGGCTGTGGGCGCGCGGCTTCGAGGGCGGCGGCCCGCAGGCCGAGTTGCTGCGGCGCCTGGCGCACTGGCTGATGAAGGAGCCGGAACTGGAGGCCGAAAGCCTGTCGGCGGACATCGTCGGCAACGAACTGCGCATCACCCGCCGCACCATGAACAAGACCACGCCGCCGGTGACGGTGACGCTGCCCTCGGGCCGGACGGTCACGCTGCCGCTGGCGCAGAGCGAGCCCGGCATCTGGCGCGCGAGCACGAAGGCGGGCGAACTGGGTCTTTACCGCGCCACCGATGGCACGCTGTCCACGGTCACGGCGGCGGGACCGCTGAATCCCAAGGAGGTTGCCGATATGCGCGCGACCGATGCCGTGTTGAAGCCGGCGGCCGAGGCCAGCGGCGGCAGCGTGCACTGGCTTGCCGATGGCCTGCCCGCGATCCGGCGCGTGGACGCGGGCAGCACGGCCAGCGGTTCGGACTGGATCGGGCTGGCGCGCAACGGCGCCTATCGCGTGACGGCGCTGGAGCAGCAGAAGCTGATGCCGCAATGGCTGGCGCTGCTGCTGATCGTGGGATCGCTGCTGCTGGCCTGGCGGCTCGAGGGGCGTTAGGGCGCGTTGCCCCGGACGGCGCATCCTTCGACAGGCTCAGGACGCGGTCTGGCGATGGCAGGTGTTCTACCCCACGCCCGCGCCATCGGCGGTCACGCCGTGGTCGATATGGGCGCGGCGGATATGGCCCGACAGGTTCAACAGCCCGCCCGCCTTGAGCGACAGGCCCAGGATGCGGTCGGGATCGACCGGCCCCGGAAACTTCACCCGCCCCGGCGGCAGGCGCGAGAAGCCCACCTTGGCGTAATAAGGCTCGTCGCCCACCAGCAGGATGCCCGGCCAGGGTCCGGCATGGGCCGCTTCGATTCCCGCCTGCATCAGCGCGATGCCGATGCCGCGGCCGCGCTGGCCGGTCTGCACCGCCAGCGGTCCCAGCAGCAGCGTCTCCACCCCGCCCACCAGGATCGGCCAGAAGCGCACCGAACCTTTCAGCACGCCGTCTTCGACCGCCACGAAACCCAGGCCCGGCACCGGGTCCACGCCTTCGCGCAGCCGGTAGGCGGACTTGGCGAAGCGGCCCGGACCGAAGCTTTCCGCGGTCAGCAGCGCGACGGCGGCGGCATCGGCGGACGCCTCCGCGCGAATCTGCCAGGACGCGACGGGCTGCCGGGCGGCCACTGCATTGGTGGATGCGTTGACGGGGGCATTCATCGGGATGTCCGCTAATAGCCGCGGGCCCAAAAGGCAAGCCCGGCCCCGCGCTACCAGTAGGACGACACCGGCGCCGCGCCGCGCAATTCCGCCAGCCGCCGCAACGTGGCCGCGGTGCAGCCGGGCGGCGGCGCATGCAGGTCGGCGTAGCGGATTTCGCAGATCTCAAGGCTGGGGCGGAAGGTCACGGCCGCATCCGTGACGCGGTAGAACGCCACCACATTGGTGGCCCATCCCGCCTTGCGCGTGTAGAGCCCCTGGAATTCAAACACCCCGCCGGTGAGCCCCACTTCCTCGCCCAGCTCGCGGCGGATCGCCAGCGCCGGAGGCTCGCCCCGGTCCACGCCCCCGCCCGGCAGGTGCCAGCCGGTCATGTAGCGGTGCCGGACCAGGAGCACGCGGCCCTGTTCGTCGAATACCGCGCCCGCCACGCCGAACGCGGTGGGCGAGAAAAGGGCCTTGGCGGTGATGAAAAGGCGGAACAGCGCCATTCGTACCAAGTTCCTTAACAAGACGGCGCCATCTCCACGATTCGATAACGGTTCGATAACCGCGCCCTGTGTAAACTGCTGCCGACTTTTTTAACATAATGATGGCAATGTCCGGCGCAGGTTTTGACAATCTGAAAACCCTCATTGTCGAGGACAATGCGCACATGCGTTCGCTCCTGCGCGCCCTGCTCAACTCGGCCGGGATCAAGGACATCGCCGAGGCCGCGAACGGCCAGGCCGCGATCGAGGTGCTGCGCGAGCGCAAGAGCGAGCTGGTGCTGACCGATCTTGCGATGAAGCCGATGGACGGCATCGAATTCACCCGCTATGTGCGCACCTCCGAGCACAGCCCCAATCCTTTCGTGCCCATCGTGATGATCTCCGGCCATACCGAAAGGCACCGGGTGGAGGCGGCGCGCGATGCCGGCGTCACCGAATTCCTGGCCAAGCCGATCACCGCCCAGGCCCTGTTCGCCCGCATCGCCGAGATCGTGGAGCGGCCGCGTGCCTTCGTGCGCTGCGAGAGCTATTTCGGTCCCGACCGGCGCCGCCGGCTGACCGACGATTATGCCGGTCCCTGGCGCCGTCAGAACGATTTCCAGGAAGTGGATGTCCGATGACAGGCAAGAAACAGGACGCGGCCAAGTTCATTCCGCCCAACGCCTATCCGCAGATGCTGGCCAAGCGGGACGCGGCGCAGGCGCTCAAGGCGCTGCAGTCGGCCCAGACCGCGGCCAAGGCGGCGGTGGCGATGCAGGCCTGTCTTGCGCCCATGCGCGAGGCGGTGCTGGCCTATGTCGGGGAACTGGAGCGGGCGGGCTCGGACATGACCAAGGTCTTCGAAAGCGCGCACGAGATCCGCGGCATCGCCGAGACCGGCGGTCTGATCACCGTGGGACGGCTTTCGGAGAATCTGTGCCACTATATGGACGCGATGGACCGCATGGGCAGGACGCCCGATCCGGCGGTGGTGGCGCTGCATGTGAGCGCGGTCGTGCGCGCCGCCAAGTCGGGCGAGGACGGCATGGGCGCGGTCGTCACCGCGGAACTGTCGGCGCTGGTGGCGCGCAAGCTGGGCGGCCTCAAGGCCGGACAGCCGTAAGGCGCCGGTCCTGAACGCGCGTTAACCCGCCGCGCGCCCCATGATGGAACAATTCACCCCTCCTTAAGCCCCGCCCCTTCATACTGGCGGCCGATCCTTTCGGGCCTCTCCATGCTTCAACTCGGCGGCATTGTCGTTCTTTTCGCCTGCGTGTTCGGCGGCTTCCTGATGTCGGGTGGATCGCTTGGGGTGGTTCTCGAAGCGGCCCCCCACGAATTGCTGACCATACTGGGCGCGGCCGTCGCGGCGATGCTGATCTCCGGCTCCATGCACAATCTCAAGAAGATCGCGGGCTCGATGGGCAAGGTTATCTCGGGCCCGGCATGGAAGCCCACGGACTACAGCGACCTTCTGTGCCTGCTGTTCCTGCTGACCAAGACGATGAAGTCGAAGGGCCTGATCGCGCTGGAGGCCCATATCGAGAAACCCGCCGAATCCTCGATCTTCCGCCGCTATCCCCGGATCATGAAGGATCATTTCGCGCTGGCCTTCATCTGCGACACGCTGCGCATGATGACCATGAGCCTGGAAGACCCGCACCAGGTCGAAGCGGCGATGGAGAAGCAGCTTGAAAAGCACCATCACGAGGCGCTGGTGCCCGCCAATGCGCTGCAGACCATGGCCGACGGCCTGCCCGCATTGGGCATCGTGGCCGCGGTGCTGGGCGTGATCAAGACAATGGGCGCGATCAGCGAGCCGCCGGAAGTGCTGGGCGGGATGATCGGTTCGGCCCTGGTCGGCACCTTCATGGGCGTGTTCCTGGCCTATGGCATCGTGGGTCCGCTGGGCGCGCGGCTGAAGGCCATCGTGGACGAGGATGCGCTGTTCTATCACGTGATCCGCGACATCCTGGTCGCGCACCTGCACGGCAACGCGGCGCAGGTGTCGGTCGAGATCGGGCGCGGCAGCGTGCCCGGTGAATACCAGCCCAGCTTCCAAGAGCTGGAGAACGCGCTCAACAACATCCCGCCCGATCCGGGCTGATCTGCCGGTGTGATTTGGCGGCGTGATCTGGCGGCGCGGCCTAGCGCGCCTTGACCCAGCGTGCCCGGTAAGCGTCCTCGGCGTCGGCCAGGGCGACGAAGAACATCGCCAGCGCGCCGGCGAACACGCCCAGCGGCACGGCATAGCAGACATCCACGTCGGTGCCGAAAGCCACGATGCCGGTCACCAGCACGCCGGTGAGTTGCGCCACGTTCCGGGGTATGGGCAATGCACTCCGCATGAGGGGAGTGTTAGGGACCGGCCGTGCCAAGGTGAAACAAATCCTTGCGAAGCGGTTAATATCGTAAGCTAACCGCAATATGGCGGCTTTGGCCAGAGGGAAGGCAAAAACGCGGTGTCCGGCCCCTAGAGCCGGAAGCCCTGACCGGACAGTCTGGCGCGGATCTCCTGGGCATGCTCGGCGTCGCGCGCCTCCACCACCAGGCCCAGCGTGGCCGACTTGGCGGGAATGCCCGCCATCATGCGGTTGTGCGAGACTTCCAGCACATTGCCGCCCGCTTCGGCGATCAGGGTGGCGATCTGGGCAAGCTGGCCGGGACGGTCCTCGATCTCAAGCTCCAGCGAGATGATGCGGCCCTCGCGCGCAAGCTCGCGCAGGATCAGGTTGGACAGAAGCCGCATGTCGATATTGCCGCCCGACATCACCACGCCCACCTTGCGCCCGGCAAAGCGCGCGCGGCCCGCCAGAAGCGCCGCAAAGGCCGCGGCCGCCGCGCCTTCGATCAGGGTCTTCTCGATCTCCAGGATCATCGCCAGCGCGTGCTCGATCGCATCCTCGCTCACCGCGAAGATGTCGCGCACCAGGTCCCTGACGATGGCGGCGGTCAGCACGCCCGGCTGCTTGACCGCGATGCCTTCCGCGATGGTCTGGGCGGACGGCGTTTCCGCGGGCGCCATGCCGCGCATGATCTGGCGCATCGCGGGATAGAGTTCGGTCTGCGCGCCGAAGATGTCGATGGCAGGCTTGATGCCTTTGGCCGCGATGGCGCAGCCGGAGATCAGCCCGCCGCCGCCCACCGGCACGATCAGCGCGTCGAGCTGCGGCGCGTCTTCCAGCATCTCGATGGCCAGTGTGCCCTGGCCCGCGATCACCAGCGGGTCGTCATAAGGATGGATGAAGGTCAGGCCCTGGGCGGCGGCGATGCGGCGCGCCTCGGCATCGGCCTCGGCCAGGCTCTGGCCATGCTGGATCACGGTCGCGCCGAAATCGCGCGTGTGCTTGACCTTGTTGAACGGCGTGGTGACGGGCATCACGATGGTGGCGGGAATGCCCAGCCTTCCGGCGTGATAGGCCACGCCCTGGGCATGGTTGCCCGCGCTCATCGCCGCCACGCCGCGTTTCTTTTCGTCCGCATCCAGCGCCAGGATGCGGTTCAGCGCGCCGCGCTCCTTGAACGAGGCGGTGAACTGGCGGTTCTCGAACTTGAGCCAGACCTCGCAGCCGGCAATGGCCGACAGGGTGCGCGAATGGCGCGTGGGCGTGCGCACCAGCGCGGGCGAAATCGCGGCGGAAGCGCGCTGGATGTCTTCGAAGGTCGGCGCGGCGGTTGACACGCGCGGCTTATATCCCAGCCGGAGGATTTGCGCAGCCTTTAACGCCCGACCTTGACCCGCCGCCAGGCGAAAGCCAATTTGTGCCGCCCTCTCCCATCGTGGCGGCGGCAACGATTTTCCGGGCCCCGTCAGACAGGAGGTGAACGATGCGTTATGGCGTTGTTTTCGCGGCGTTGCTTGTTGCCTGCAGCCTGAATCGCCCTGCATGGGCGGAGGAACCACCGGGCGCCATTTCGGGCGGGAGCCGCGCGGACCGGCAATCGCTGGAGCATACCACCCAGGCAATACGCGACGGCTTCGCACGCGGGGACGTCGCGGCGATCGTCGCCCTGCATCGTCCGGACGTGGTGAAATATTTCGGCGGAACCAATGTCGTGACCGGCCGGCAAGAACTTCAGCGCGGCCTGTCCAAGACGTTCCGCAACGTGAAGATGGAGTTTGTGGAGCACCGGCTGGAAAGCATGGTCTTTCTCGGCGATACTGCAGTTGAAACCAGCATTTTCACGATAAAGACCACGCCGAAGGCGGGCGGCAGGCCGACTCTCGCCCGCGGCCGCGCCATGGTGGTCTATGTGAAGTCAAAGGAAAGTCCGACCGGCTGGCAGTCCATCCGCGAAATGACCCAGGCTGCGCCTTAGCGCCCGCGGCCCGCAGGAATGGTAGCACCGGACGGATTTGAACCGCCGACCAAGGGATTATGATTCCCCTGCTCTACCGCTGAGCTACGGTGCCGCACCATGCGATAAATATACCGCGGAGGCGGGGATTTAGGGGGGTGCCCCTCGCCTGTCAAGCTAGGCCGCTTCCCGCGCCGTTTTGGCGGCAATCCAGCCGCCGCCCAGCACGCGGCTGCCCGCGCTTTCATAGAAGACACAGGCCTGGCCGGGGGCCACCGCCTCTTCCGGCGCGGCCAGGTCCACCCGCGCCGCGCCGTCCGCAAGCGGCGTCACTATGGCCGCCGCGGGCGGGCGCGTGGAACGCACCTTGACCCGGCATTCGAAGGGCGCGTCGCCCAGGGCCAGCCAGTTGACCTGACGCAGCAGGATGGACGAGGCGGCCAGCGCATCGCGCGGCCCCACCACCACGCGCGCGCGCGCAGCATCCAGCCTGAGCACGAACAGCGGCTCGCCCTGGCCGGACAGGCCAAGGCCCTTGCGCTGACCCACAGTGAAATGGGTGATGCCGTCATGGCGGCCCAGCACGGCGCCCGCCTCATCGACGATCTCGCCCGGCCGCGCCGCATCGGGCTTGAGGCGGTCCACCACGGAACTGTAATGGCCCTGCGGCACAAAGCAGATGTCCTGGCTGTCGGGCTTGGCGGCGTTGACGAGCCCCAGCTCGGCGGCGATGGCGCGCACCTGGGGCTTTTCCATCTCGCCCAGGGGGAAGCGCAGGAAATCGAGTTGCGCCTGGGTGGTGGCGAACAGGAAATAGCTCTGGTCGCGCGCGGCATCGGCGGCGGCGTGCAGTTCCGCCCCGTTCGCGCCCGCCACGCGGCGGACGTAATGGCCGGTGGCCAGCGCCTCGGCCCCCAGTTCGCGCGCGGTGTCGAGAAGGTCGGCGAACTTGATCCGCTCGTTGCAGCGCACGCAGGGGATCGGCGTCTCGCCCCGCGCATAGCTGTCGGCGAAATCCTCGATCACCTTGCTGCGGAAGCGGCTTTCGTAGTCCAGCACATAGTGCGGGATGCCGATGGCGGCGGCCACGCGCTTGGCGTCATAGATGTCGGCGCCCGCGCAGCAGGCGCCTTTGCGCACGGGCGCGGAACCGGACGGATAAAGCTGCAGCGTGATGCCGACGACGTCAAAGCCCTGGCGCTTGAGCAGCGCCGCGGTCACGGAGGAATCGACGCCTCCGGACATCGCCGCCACGACGCGGCTGCCGGGCTTCAGGGTCTTCATGCGGCGGTCCTATAGGCGCGCGAGGCCGGAACCGCAACCGGAACGGCGCTAGTTTCCGCTGACGGGCAGATAATTCAGCAGCGACAACTGGTTGAGCCCCGCCGTGACCTGCAACGCGGCCTGCAGCTGGACCTGGTTCAGCGACAGCTGCGTGGCCGCCTTGGCCATGTCGGTGTCCTGGATGTTCGAGACGAAGCCCTTGTAGAGCGTGTCCAGCGAGGATTGCTGGGTCTGGGCGTTGGTGAGCTGGTTGGAGACATAGCCATTGGCCGCCGTGGCCGCATTGAGATCGCTGTTGACGGTGGTGGCCTGGGTGATCGCGCCGCCCAGGAACGTGGACTGCGCGGCCGTCAGTGTGGAGGCCGCGTCGAAATTGCCGCTGGCGCCCGCATCGAAGGAGGCGATGTCCTTCAGCGCCTGCATCAGTCCGGTGCCGACATCGGAGGCGGTGAGGCCATAGGACACCGACACGCCGTCGGCCACCTGCACCGACTTCTTTATATCGCCATTGGCGAAGGCATCGGACACGGAGGGAAGCGCCGCCAGGTCCGACAGCGAGTTCACGGCCACGGGCGGTGTGTCGGTCTTGCCGCCGCTGTAGAGATAGTCGCCATTGGCGTCCTTGGAATTGAGGATCGAGGTCGCCTGCTCGAAGATGCTCTGCACCTGCGCCATCAGCGTGGTGCCGTCATTGTTGGCGACGGCATCGCTGACCGCCTTCTTGAGGTCGGCCGACAGGCTGGCCAGCGTGGTGAGCTGGGTATCCTGCAGGTCGGTCTGGGTGGAGGCGAAGGTGGTGGCGGTGGTGTAAGCGCTGTTGCGCGCGCCCGCCGCGATGGTCGCGGTCAGCACCTGGGTCTGGTTGCCGAAGCCGGCATAGGTGGTGGCGTTCTTGCCCGATGCGATCTGCGTCTGGGTCTGGTCGAGCGCGCTGCCCGCGCGCTGGATCTGGGCAAGGAAAAGGGCGGTCTGGGCGCTGGTGGCGACGCGGTCGACGCTCATGGGCTGGTGTCCTTGTGGCCTACGGGATGTTCAGGAGGGTCTGGTAGAGATCGTCCACCACCGACAGGATGCGCGCGCCGGCGGCATAGGCCCGCTGATAGGAGGTGAGATTGGTCAGCTCCTCGTCCAGGTTGACGCCGGAATCCGAACTCAGCCGCTGCTGCGCCTCGGCCAGGCGGTCGTCCTGCGTGGTCTGGTTGGCGGTGATCGTGTTCGATTGGGTGGAGATGTTCTGGTAGAAAGTCGCCGCATAGTCTGACAGCGAGGCGACCTGCGCGGCGATGCCGCCCGCGGCATGGAAGTTCTGGCTTTGGGTGATCACATTCTGGAGCGCGATGGCGCCGGAATTGTCGCCCGCCGAAACCACGGTGCTGCCGGCCGTGCTTGACGCCGTGATCGCGGGCGTGGCGAAGCCGATGCGCGCGGGATTGGCGGTGACGGCGGGGGTCAGGCTGAAGGACTGGGCCTGCATCGCCTGGGCGCCCGCGCCGATGCCGAAGATCTGGGTGAAGCTCATGCCCGTCGAACCGCGCTGGGTGGTGTCGGCGGTCACGTTCAGCGCATAGCCGGAATAGAGCGCGCTGGTCTGGGTGGAGATCGAGCCGTCGGGATTGAGCGTGAAGGTCGCCGCCCCGCCCATCGCCACGTTGAGCGCATTCACCACGTCGCCGACCGTCTGGCCCGCGGTGGCGGTGACGGTGACGTTCTTGACGATGTCGCCGTCGGGCCCCTTGAGCGAAAGCGAGATCTGGCCGCCCGGCGCGAGCCCGGAGGAATCGCCCGCCGAAAGGCCGGTGGCGGTGATCGACGGCATCTGCGACTGGAACAGGTCGTTCAGGCCGAAGAACTGGGAAAAGCCCGCGCCGCCGCGCGCGGACGGCGTTGTGGCGTCGTCCTGGACCAGGATGCCGTTGCCGCCATTGGCGGAGATCGACAGCCGCCCGTTCGTGAAACCGGCCGACCCGTTCGCGCCCAGCGCCGAATTCAGCGCCGCGGTGAAACCGCCGATGGAGCCGCCGAAGGCGGTCGCCGCGCCGCCGTCCACCGACAGCGTGCCCGCATCGAAATCCACGTCGATGCGCGAAACCAGATTGCCGCTGGCATCGGCGACCGCGATGGTGGTCTTGCCGGTGAAATTGAGTCCGTCGCCCGCCACCAGGCCCGTGTCGCGTCCCGTCAGGGACGCGGGCGGGGGATAGGCGGCGTTGGCGTTGGCCTGGGCGTTGAAGGCCAGCGCGGTCTGCTGCGCCAGATTGCCCAGCGTCTGGGACAGCCCGCCCAGCACCTGGTCGCGCATGTCGATCAGGCCCTTGAGCGAGCCGCCGCTCAGATGCGGGTCCAGCGCCGTGGGCTGGCCGATGGTCTGGCCATTGGCGGGGTTCACGTCCTGGACGGTGATGTTGCCATAGGCGCCGTTCTGCGCGCCGCCGGGATAGGAAAGCTGTGCATAGGTGTTGGACACCAGGTTGATGCCGTCGTCGGTCGAAACGCTGACGCTGCCGTCCACATTGACGGTGGTCTTGATGCCGATCACCTGGGCCAGGTTGTTCAGCGCCACGTCGCGCTGGTCGAGCAGGCCCGAGGCCGTGTCGCCGGAGGCGCTGGCGTTGCGAATCTGGGTGTTGAGATCGTAGATCTGCTTTATCAGCGTGTTGGCGCCGCCGATGGAATTCACCGCCTGCTGGTCGATCTGGCCCTGGAGCGCGGAGATGGTGTTGGAGACGCCCGAGAAGGCGGACGCCAGGCTGGACAGCGCGTTCATCACGCCGGTGCGGCTGGCGGTGGAGGTGGGCGCCTGGGAGGCGGTGGCGAAGGCCGACGCCAGGTTGGTGAGGTTCGTGGCCAGGCTCTGGTTGTCGCCGGGGCCGCCCAGCAGACCGTTCAACTGCGAGAACAGGTCGGCCATCGTGTCGTATTGCGAGGCCGCGCCGCCCGCCGACAACTGTTCCTGGGCCAGGAACTGGCTGGCGACGCGCTGGACGCTGGCGATATCCACGCCCATCAACTGGCCGCCCGAGGCCAGCGTCTGTTCGTTGACGACGCGGCGCGCATAGCCGGGCGTGTTGATGTTGGAGATGTTGTTCGCCACCACGCTGAGCGCGGCGCTGTTGGTCTTGAGCGCGCTCACCGCGCTGGCGGCGATTCCGTTCAGGCTCATGCGTGACAGCCTATCTGGACGATTCCTGTTTGGCGCAAGGACCGTCGCAAGCGCCATGCCATGCGGCGGCGGCGGTTTTTTCGCGGCTTTGCTGGATTTCCGCGGCCCGCGCGCGGCGTGCGGCAGGCGGCAGAGTTTGCCGCACCGGCAGGTCCTGCCCGTCTTTTCGCGCAAGGGCGGCATCCATGCTTTCGCGAAAAATGCAGGAAAATCGCGGCGCGCGCACATGGCCCGGCGGTTGCTTCGGTCCTTCCCGGATCACCATGGACATGCCCGTGCACGCGTCGGCGATATCGAACACCCCACCCGCCCTTCAGGGTCTTGCGGCGGCGGATGCGAACCAGGCGGAGGATGCTTCGCCCTTCGCGTTGCTGCTTGCGGCCCTGTCGGCGAATTCCGGCGCCGCCGGCGGAACGGACTCCGGAACCGGCCAGGATGCGCTCGCAGGCCTGTTGCCCGGCGACGCCGCCGCGCCGGATGCGACGGCGGACGGCAGCGCGGATGCCCTGCCCGCGCAGGCGCCCCTGCCGTTCCTGCTGATGCCCGCGCATCTGCCGTCTCCCCAGGACGCCGATGCCGTGGACGGCCAGGACGCGGATGGCAAGCCCGCCGCGAACGACGATGACGTTGCGGGCACGCAGACCCTTCCTGCATGGCTCGCCGCCATCATCCCGAACGTCAATCCGTCCGCGCCGCCCGGCACGCCCGCCGGCGTGGACCCCGATGCGCAAGAGACAGACGCAACGGCAGCCGCCGCGCAGCCCGCGCCGGACAACGCCCCGCGCCAGGATGCCAATGCGGCGCCGGGCAAGCGGGATGCGCTTGAGCAGGACGCGGCTGGAACGGACACGCCCAGCACGGAAGACGCGCCTGATATGAATGCGCCCGGCGCGAACGTGTCTGATGTGAACGTATCTGACGTGAACGTATCCGGCGTGAAAATCGGCGCCAAAACCGAAGACGCATCCGCCAGGACGGACAGGACCGGGAAGAAAGACGAAAAAGCCTCCGGACAGGCCAAGGACGACGACAGCGACGGCAGCAATGCCGCCGCGCCTCAGGTGGCCGTCGCGCCTCCCGTCCCGGTGCCGTTGCCCGCAGGGACCGGTACGCCGGTGCCGCCTGCCACACAGCCCGCACCGGCAGACGCCGTCGCGCAGGCTGCCGCGCCGAACAGTGTTCAGACTGCGGGTGCCGCCACGCCCCCGACGCCGCAAACCGTTCCGTCCCAGGCGGATGCGGACGACGCCGATCCGTCTGCCGAACCCGATCCGGCTGCGTCCAGGCAAGCCGCCCCGGATACCGCAAAAGCCGCCCCCAAAACGCCCGCGCCCAAACCGTCCGCCACACCCGTCGCCGCCACGAAAACGAACGGCGTTCAGGTGTCCGCCAACGGCGCCCCCACAGCCACGAAGCCCGCTTCGCCAGCGGATGGCGCGCAGACCCAAGCCCAGGCCTCGCCGCAGCCGGCTTCCCAGCCACCGGCCGCCCAGACGCAGCCGCAGGTCCTGGCCGCGCAGCAGGCCGCCGCCCAGACCGCCGCCGCGCCGCAGCCGGCGAAGGCCCCCGCGATATCCACCGCCCCGCATGACGGGACCGCCCATGCCGATGTTCCGGGAATCCAGGTCACCGCGGCCGCACCCAACCTGCACGCGCTGGCCGTGGACATCGCCGCCCGCAGCCAGAGCGGCACCAAGCAGTTCGACATCCGGCTTGACCCGCCCGAACTGGGCCGCGTCGAGGTGCGCCTGTCCATCGACGCGACCGGCAAGGCCAGCGCGCACCTGACCGCCGACCAGCCCCAGACCCTCGACCTTCTCCAGAAGGATGCGCCCGTCCTGACGCGCGCGCTGCGCGATGCCGGGCTGGACGTGTCGCAGAACGGCCTGAACTTCTCGCTGCGTCAGCAGCAGAACGGCCACGCCTTCGCGGGCGGCGGCGACCAGAGCGGCGGGCGGCAGATGCCGCGCGGCGCGCTGCCGCTTGAGGCCGGAAGGCCGCTCGAAACCGCGGGCGGCACAACCTCCTACCGCCTGCGCGCCGAAGGGCGCGTGGACATCAGCGTTTAAGGATCGGAAAGATGAGCGTCACACCCACATCCGCGACAAGCAACACGGCCACGTCCAGCAGCAGCGGCAGCAGCGATGCGATGAGCCAGCTGTCGAGCAACTTCTCGACATTCCTCACGCTGCTGACCACCCAGCTCAAGAACCAGGACCCGACCAGCCCGATGGATTCCAACGAATTCACCCAGCAGCTGGTGATGTACAGCCAGGTCGAGCAGCAGATCCAGACCAACGACAATCTCAAGACCCTGATCGACCAGGGCACCAGCAACGCCGCGATGATGACGGCCGATTACCTGGGCAAGAAGGTCTCGGTGACCAACGGCCAGGGCGCGCTGACCGACGGCGAGGCCGACTGGACCTATAACCTCGCCTCCGACGCGGTGCAGGCCACGATGACCGTCACCAATGCCGCGGGCAATGTCGTCTATACCGGCGCGGCCGAGACCACCGCCGGAAACCACACCTTCTCCTGGAACGGCAAGGACAACAACGGCAACCAGCTGAACGACGGCGGTTACAAGCTGGCGGTCACGGCGGTGGATTCGGCAGGCAATGCCGTCACCACGGCGGTCGCCAGCGCCGGCGTGGTCAGCCAGATCGACATGACCGGCACCACGCCCCAGCTGGTGATCGGCAGCATGGAGGTCGGCGTCGCCGACGTCGCGGCCGTCGCCAACTGAATTTCGTGAATGAACCCCGGCGCCGAGAAGCGGCGCCTTCCCAACGGACCGGCGGGCGAAGTCCAAAGGCCAGTGAAGGAACGGAAAATGTCTCTTTTTGGAGCCCTGAACATCGGCGTCGCCGGCCTTGCGGCCAACAGCGCGGCGCTCAGCGCAACTTCGGCCAACATCGCCAACGTCAACACGGTCGGTTACAAGGAAGCCACGGCCAGCTTCTCGACCTTCCTCAACTCCTCGGGCCTGAATGACGGCTCGGCGGGCGTCACCGCGGTCATCGGCCAGGACGTGACCGCGCTGGGCCTGCCGGTTACCACCGCCTCGCCCACCGACCTGTCGATCTCGGGCAACGGCTTCTTCGTGGTGTCGCCCAGCGCCACCTCGACGCAGCTGGAATATACCCGCGCCGGCAGCTTCACCCCGGACACCAACGGCAACCTGGTCAATTCGGCCGGCCTTTACCTGCGCGGCTGGGCGCTGGACAGCCTGGGCAACATCCCCACCAACGCCGGCAACCTGTCGCTGATCAACATATCTTCCGTCTCCGGCAAGGCCGAACCGACCGACAATCTGGGCCTGCAGGCCAACCTGCAGTCCAGCTCCTCTATCGTCAGCCCCTATACCGCGGGCGACATGACGGCGGGAACGGTGACGCCGGACTTCCAGCGCACCATCAACGTCTATGACAGCCAGGGCGGAAGCCAGCCGCTGACCTTCTCCTTCGTGAAGACCGGCGCCAACACCTGGGGCTATGAAGTCAGCTATGCGGGCAGCGCGTCGAACATCTCGACCCCGGGCCCGCTCTATTCGGGCACGATGCAGTTCAACTCCGACGGCTCGCTGGCCAATGCCGACACCGCCACCACGCCGGCCACGGGCTCGATCTCGATGACCATCCCGTGGAGCGCCACCACCGGCCTCGCGCCCCAGACCATCAACATCAACATGGGCACGGTGAACGGCACGGGCGGCATCACCCAGTATGATTCGACCTCGGCGCTCAACTCCTCCACGGCCAACGGCTCGCCCTTCGGCACCATCACCGGCGTGACGGTGGCCAAGGACGGCACGGTGACGGCGCAGTTCTCCAACGGGCTGCAGCAGGACATCTACAAGGTCCCGGTCGCCACCTTCGCCAGCCCCGACGGGCTGGGCCAGGTGTCGGGCAACGCCTATGTCGCCACCAAGGCGTCGGGCGCGGCCGACATCAATGTGGCGGGCTTCGGCAGCGCGGGCGGCATCGCGTCCAAGTCGCTGGAAGGTTCGACGGTGGACCTGGCCACCGAGTTCACCAACCTGATCACCACGCAGCGCGCCTACAGCGCGTCGGCCCGCATCATCACCACGGCCGACCAGATGCTGCAGCAGCTCGAACAGCTGCCGACCAGCTGATGAGGATGACGGGAAAGGCCCGGAAAACGGGCCTTTCCCGCATCGTCCGGGGCGATTTTAGCGAACGGCTTATGGCTTCGTTTACCAGGATTTTTGGCCCTTTTTAAACGCGGGGCCGCGTAATTTTCACGTGCAGAGTGTCAGGAGCATGCAATGGAAGAGCGCAAAGGACGTGTGAGCTACGTCATCGGGCCTGACGGGTCGCCGCTGACGCTCGCCGACCTGCCGCCGCCTTCGACGCGCCGCTGGGTGATCCGCCGCAAGGCCGAGGTCGTCGCCGCGGTGCGCGGCGGGCTGCTCAGCCTGGACGACGCATGCAAGCGCTATACGCTGACGGTGGAGGAATTCCTGGCCTGGCAGAATGCCATCGACCGCTTCGGCTTGGCGGGCCTGCGCGCGACCAGGGTCCAGCAATACCGCAACTGACGCGCGCGAGCACCGCAAGCGTAAACGGCAGGTTAAACGGCAAGGCCGCGCGACAACACCGCGCGGCCTTTCCGCTTAAGCCAAATTTTACCGTGCCGGCGGCAATGTTTGCCTAGCAGGAACGGACGGGTTCTCCCCGCACGCTGCCAGGAGGACACCTTGCCGGAGTTTTTCAAGAGCGTAGGCGCGGCGCGGTTCGGCGTGATGGCCGGCGTGGCCGCCGTGCTGACCGCCTTCTTCCTTTATATCGCGGGCGCCATCACCGAGCCGCCCAAGACCATCCTCTTCTCCGGACTGGAGGCGCGCGACGCCGCCGCGGTGACGGGCAAGCTCGACGCCATGGCGGTCAAGTATGACGTCCGGGACGGCGGCACGATCCTGGTCCCCGCCGACCAGGTCACCAAGCTGCGCATGGCGCTGGCCCAGGACAACCTGCCCGCCGCGGGCGTGGGCTATGAGATCTTCGACAAGTCCGACGCCTTCGGCGCGACCGCCTTCGTGCAGAACATCAACCATCTGCGCGCGCTGGAAGGCGAGCTGGCCCGGTCCATCCAGACCATCGAGGGCATCGAGGCGGCGCGCGTCCATCTGGTGATCCCGGAGCGGCAGATCTTCAGCCGCGAGGACCAGCAGCCTTCGGCCTCGGTCGTGCTCAAGACCCGCGGCCGGCTGGACCGCGGACAGGTGCAGGCCATCCAGCATTTGGTGGCCGCCGCCGTCGCCGCCCTGTCGGCCGACCGGGTGGCGGTGGTGGACGACCGCGGCAACCTGCTGGCGGGCGGCGACGACAAGTCGGGCCCGGACGCGCTGGCCCGCAACCAGGACGAGGACACCACCAACTACGAGAACAGCCTGCGCAGCCGCATCGAATCCATCGTGGCCAGCGTGGTGGGCGCGGGCCATGTGCAGGTCCAGGTCGCGGCCGACATCAACTACAACCACACCCAGACCACCAGCGAAACCTATGATCCGGATTCCAAGGTGGTGCGCTCGACCCAGACGGTCGAGCAGAACTCCTCGGACACCAGCGGCGCGGGCAATGCCGTGTCGGTCACCAACGCGCTTCCCGGCGGCCAGGCCCAGGGCACGGGCGACTCCTCCCGCTCCAATTCGGGCCGCACCGAGGAAACCACCAATTACGAGATCTCCAAGAAGGTCACCACCTCCACCGTGGACGGCGGCGAAGTGAAGAAGCTGTCGGTCGCGGTCGTGGTGGACGGCAGCGGCGACGGCGCCGCCTATAAGCCGCGCACGGCGGCCGAGATGACCCAGATCACCGCGCTGGTGAAATCGGCGATGGGTTTCGACGCCGCGCGCGGCGACCAGGTGCAGGTCTCCAACATGGCCTTCGCGCGCAGCGTGGAGGAGACCGCCGGCACGCCCGCGCCCAAGCCGCTGCTGGGGCTGGACAGCGCCTATTGGTTCAAGATCATCGAGGCCGCGATCCTTTCGCTCACCGCCCTTCTGGTCGGCCTGCTGGTGGTGCGCCCGCTGATCAACCGCATGTTCGCGGCTCAGGCCGGCGCCGGCGCCGCTCCCGCGGCGATCGCCAATGCCTCGCCCGTGGCCGCCGCCCTGCCCGCGCCCGCGGCCGCGCCGGCGCAGCCCGAGAGCCCGCCCGCCATGCCGCTGCCCGCGCCGGCGCCCTCGATCGACATCAGCCGCATCGAAGGCCAGGTGCGCGAATCCTCGATCCGGAAGGTCGGCGAAGTGGTGAGCGCCCATCCGGAAGAGGCGCTGGCCATCATCCGCACCTGGCTGCACCAGCCGGCATAGGGACGCGTCATGGCCAAACCCCCGAAACCCGCCGTCAAGGACGACCTGCGCTCCCTTTCGGGCGCCGAGCGCGCGGCCATCATCATGCTGTCGCTGGGCGAGGAGCATTCCGCCCAGATCTGGCAGATGATGGACGAGGACGAAGTCAAGGAAGTCTCGCAGGTCATGTCGAACCTGGGCTCGATCAGCGCCACGCTGATCGAGAAGCTGCTGGTCGATTTCGTGTCGCAGATGTCGGGCACCGGTTCGCTGATGGGCTCGTACGAATCCACCGAGCGGCTGCTGTCGAGCATCCTGCCCGCCGACCGGGTGGGCGCGATCATGGAGGAGATCCGCGGCCCCGCCGGCCGCACCATGTGGGACAAGCTGGCCAATGTGAACGAAACGGTCCTGGCCAACTATCTCAAGAACGAATACCCCCAGACCGTTTCGGTCGTGCTGTCCAAGATCAAGCCGGAACATGCCGCGCGCGTGCTGGGCGCCCTGCCCGAGGAATTCGCGCTGGAAGTGGTGCAGCGGATGCTGCGCATGGAAAGCGTGCAGAAGGACATACTGGACAAGGTCGAACAGACCCTGCGCGTGGAGTTCATGTCGAACCTGGCGCGCACCGCCAAGCGCGACGCCCATGAGCAGATGGCCGAGATCTTCAACAATTTCGACCGCCAGACCGAGACGCGCTTCATCACCGCCCTGGAAGAGCGCAACCGCGACAGCGCCGAGCGCATCAAGGCGCTGATGTTCACCTTCGAGGACCTGGGCAAGCTGGACCCCGGATCGATCCAGACGCTGCTGCGCAACATCGAGAAGGACAAGCTGGCGCTGGCGTTGAAGGGCGCGACCGATTCCCTGCGCGACGTGTTCTTCTCGAACATGAGCGAGCGCGCGGGCAAGATCCTGCGCGAGGACATGGAAGCCATGGGCCCCGTGCGCCTGAAGGATGTGGACGAGGCGCAGATACGCATGGTCAACGTCGCCAAGGACCTGGCCAACAAGGGCGAGATCATGATCGCCGGCGGCGGCGCCGAAGACGAGCTGGTGTACTGATGGCCGCCGCGCACAAATTCACCTTCGACACCGAATTCCTGGCCACGGGCGACCGCCCGTCGGAGGCCGCGCGCGCGCGCCAGAAGCAGACCCTCACCACCGAGGAGCTGGACAGGATCGCCGCCAATGCGCGGCGTGAGGGCGAGAACAACGCCCGCGTGCGGTCCACCGAGGCGCTGGACCGCACCATCGCGGCCATGACCATCGCCCTGCGCGCGGCGCTGGACGCAAGCCATGCCGAGATCGAATCCGTGCGCGCGGACGCGGCGGAGCTGGCGCTGGCGATGGCGTCGAAACTCGCGCCGGCGGCGCTGGCGGCGCTGCCTGCCGGTGACGTGGAGGCGGCGCTGCGCCAGGCCATGCACCAGGCCATTGCCGAGCCCCGCATCATGCTGCGCTGTGCGCCGCATGTGGCCGCGGCGCTGGAACCGCGCCTCGCCGATATCGCCCATGAGGAAGGGTATGATGGGCGGCTGACCATCGCCGCCGATCCCGCGATCGCGGGCGGCGACTGCCGCATCGAATGGCGCGGCGGCGGCGCCGAACGCAGCGCGGCAGCCATCGAGGAGGCGATCGCCGCCCTGATCGCCCACCATTTTTCCCACAGTGACGTGAAAGGATAGTCCCATGGCGAGCGACAATGTCGATCTGCCCGATCTGAGCGGCGAAGGCGCCTCCGGCGCGGGCGGGCTTCTCAACATGGGCGCGCAGGGCGAGGCCACGCCGAAACATTCGGCGGCCGACCTGGAAGCGGTGTTCGACGTGCCGGTGACCGTTTCGGCCGTGCTGGGCAAGAGCGCGATGGAGGTCAGCCAGCTTCTGAAGCTGGGCAAGGGCACGATCGTCGAACTGGACCGCAAGGTGGGCGAGGCCATCGACATCTATGTCAACGACCGGCTGGTCGCGCGCGGCGAAGTGGTGCTGGTCGAGGAACGGCTGGGCATCACCATGACGGAAATCATCAAGGCGGGCTCCGGCTCGTAGCGTTCACGGCAACCTCATCCCCGGGGCGGATGAGGACGGTGTTTGGAATCCTCGCCCTGAGCGTGTCGAAGGGCGGGGAAGCGGGAGAAGAAAATGCGGCTACTCATTGTCGGCGGACTGCAGGGCCAGATCGGCCTGGCCACCAAGATCGCGATGGAGAAGGGGGCGAAGGTCACGCACGCCTCCAGCATCGACCAGGCGCTGGGCTCCCTGCGCGGCGGCGTGGGCGCGGACCTGGTGTTCTGCGATGTGGGGCTGGACATAGGCGGCCTTGTGCGGGGCCTGGCGGCCGAGCGCATCTGCACCCCGGTCGTGGCCTGCGGCATCGGCACCGATACCCGCCGCGCGGTGGAAGCGATCCGCGCCGGCGCCAAGGAATATCTGCCCCTGCCCGCCGATCCCGAACTGATCGCCGCGGTGCTGGCGGCGGTGGCCGACGAAAGCCACCAGCTTGTCTATGAAGACGAGGCGATGAAGGCGGTGCTGTCGCTGGCCGACCAGATCGCCGGTAGCGAGGCTTCGATCCTGGTCACCGGCGAAAGCGGCACCGGCAAGGAAGTGCTGGCGCGCTATGTCCACAGGAAGAGCCATCGCGCCGACAAGCCCTTCATCAGCGTCAACTGCGCGGCCATTCCAGAGAACCTGCTGGAATCGGAACTGTTCGGCCACGAGAAGGGCGCCTTCACCGGCGCCATCGCCCGGCGCATCGGCAAGTTCGAGGAAGCCAACGGCGGCACGCTGCTGCTGGACGAGATCAGCGAGATGGATGCGCGGCTTCAGGCCAAGCTGTTGCGCGCCATCCAGGAGCGCGAGATCGACCGCGTGGGCGGCACCCGGCCGGTCAAGGTGGACATCCGCATCATCGCCACTTCCAACCGCGACCTGGCCGATGCGGTCAAGCACGGCACCTTCCGCGAGGACCTGCTCTATCGCCTGAATGTGGTGAACCTGCGCCTGCCAGCGCTGCGCGAGCGGCCCAAGGACATCCGCGCCCTGGCGCATCATTTCGCGCGCAAATATGCCGAAGCCAACGGCGTCGCCTATCGCCCGATCTCGTCCCAGACCGAACGGCTGCTGCTTTCGCACGGCTGGCGCGGCAATGTGCGCGAGCTGGAGAACACCATCCACCGCGCCGTGCTGCTGGCGCAGGGTGCGGAGATCGGCCCCGAAGCCATCCGGCTTCCCGACGGCACCCAGGTGGGCTCCGCGCCCGCGGCCGCGCAGAATCCGGCGGTGCAGAATGCCGTGGTCAGCGCCACCGCCGTCACGCGCGGACTGGTGGGCCGCACCGTCAGCGATGTGGAACGCGACCTGATCCTGGACACGCTGGACCATTGCCTGGGCAATCGCACCCATGCCGCCAACATACTGGGCATCTCGATCCGCACCCTGCGCAACAAGCTGCGCGAATATTCCCAGGCCGGGCTTTCCATCCCCGGCCCCGGCGAACAGCGCGCCGCCGGCTGATTCTCCTGCCTGAAGGGCGTTTGAACATATGAGCGACATCGCCGCCAAACCGGCCTTCGACTTCTCGCCCGCGAAGGCGGCCGACCTCATCCGCAAGTCCGACCTGGGGCTGGCGGTGGGCATCATGGCCATCCTGGTGGTGCTGATCCTGCCCCTGCCCACCTGGCTGCTGGACGTGGCGCTGGCTTTCTCGCTCAGCTTCTCCATCCTGATCCTTATGACGGCGGTGTTCATCCGGAAGCCGCTGGAGTTCAGCTCCTTTCCCACCATCCTTCTGATCACCACCATGATGCGGCTGGCGCTGAACCTGGCGTCCACGCGGCTGATCCTCAGCCACGGCAATGAGGGCACCACCGCGTCGGGCTATGTGATCCAGGCCTTCGGCACCCTGATCATGCAGGGCAACTTCGTGATCGGGCTGATCGTCTTCGCCATCCTGATCATCGTGAACTTCGTGGTCATCACCAAGGGTTCGGGCCGCATCGCCGAGGTGGCGGCGCGCTTCAGCCTGGACGCCATGCCCGGCAAGCAGATGGCGATCGACGCCGACCTGTCGGCCGGCCTGATCGACGAGAAGGAAGCCAAGGCCCGGCGCAAGACGCTGGAGGCCGAATCCAATTTCTTCGGCGCGATGGACGGCGCCAGCAAATTCGTGCGCGGCGACGCCATCGCCGGGCTGCTGATCGTGGGCATCAACATCGTGGGCGGCATCATCATCGCCGTGGCCCAGAAGGGCATGAGCTTCGGCGACGCCACCCACACCTTCACCCTGTTGACGGTGGGCGAAGGCCTGGTGTCGCAGATGCCCGCCCTGATCGTATCGACCGCCGCGGGCCTGATGGTGTCGAAAGCCGGCGTGGAAGGCGCCACCGACAAGGCGCTGATGGGCCAGCTGTCCTTCTATCCCCAGGCGCTGGGCATGGCCGCCGCGGTGATGGGCGTGGTGGGCATCCTGCCCGGCATGCCGCTGCTGGTGTTCGGCCCGCTGTCGGGCGGCTTCGGTGCGCTGGCCTGGTATGCCCGCAAACGCAAGGACGCGCGCACCGCCGAGGCCGCCGCCGAAACGGCCAAGTCCGACACCGCGCCCAAGGAAGAGCCGATCTCGACCGCGCTGGCGCTGGACCTGCTGCGCGTGGAGCTTGGCTATGGCCTGTTGCCGCTGATCAACGACGTGCAGGGCCACCGCATCACCGACCAGATCAAGGCGCTGCGCCGCCAGCTGGCGCAGGAGATGGGCTTTGTGATGCCCGCCGTGCGCATCCTGGACAACATGCAGTTGGGCGCCAACGAATACCGCATCCGCGTCAAGGAGTTCGATTCCGGCAAGGGCGAGCTTTATCCGGGCTCGTTCCTGGTGATGGACCCCAAGGGCCTGCCCATCGACCTGCCCGGCACGCCCACCACCGAACCGGCCTTCGGGCTTCCGGCCAGCTGGGTCTCCGGCGCGCTCAAGGAGGAAGCGGCCTTCCGCGGCTTCACCGTGGTCGATCCCGGCACGGTGCTGACGACGCACCTGACCGAAGTGCTCAAGGGCCACATGGCCGAGCTTCTGTCCTATGCCGAAACCAAGAAGCTGCTTGACGACCTGCCGCCGGAGAACAAGAAACTGGTGGAAGAACTGATCCCCTCGCAGATCTCCGTCACCGGCGTGCAGCGGGTGCTGCAGACGCTGCTGTCGGAACGCGTGTCGATCCGCGACCTGCCCGCCATCCTGGAAGGCATCGCCGAAGCGGTGGGTCACACCAAGAACGCACTCTACATCACCGAGCATGTGCGCACGCGCCTGGCCCGCCAGCTTTGCCACGCCAACCTGTCGCCGGGCGGCTATCTGCCGCTGATCGCGCTGTCGCCCGCCTGGGAGCAGGCCTTCGCCGAATCCATCATCGGCCAGGGCGAGGACCGCCAACTGGCGATGGCGCCGTCACGGCTGCAGCAGTTCATCCAGCAGGTGCGCGAGAGCTTCGACGAGGCCGGCGCCAAGAACGAGGTGCCGGTGCTGCTGACCAGCCCGCAGATACGCCCCTTCGTGCGCTCCATCGTCGAGCGTTTCCGGCCCCAGACCGTGGTGATGAGCCAGAACGAGATCCACGCCTCGGTGCGGCTGCGCACGCTGGGACAGGTGTGATCGGGCTCAGCGTTTCCTGGCGCCGGCGGGGACGCCACCTTTCGGGGCGCGGTTGTCCACCGCGAAGGGCCCCGGCCCCATGCCGATCATCAGCAGGAGCCCGCCGCAGATCGCCACGTCGCGCGCGAAGAGACTCATTTCGGCGGCCCGCACGGCCGGATCGGCCTGGTGCCAGAAGTCGTGCATGACGACCGCGGCCAGGACCGTGAGCGCGAACAGCATCACCGCGCCGTGGCGGGTGTGATAGCCGAACAGCAGCGAGATGCAGCCCATCACGATCAGGACCAGCAGCACCAGAAGCACCAGCGGGGCCAGCGGCACATGCTTGGCCGCCATCACCGCGGCCAGGTGGCGCCAGTCGACCAGGATGCTGCCCGCCGTGCTCAGGTAGAACCAGACGAAGGCGCACCGCCCGAAGAACGGCGAGATCGTTTCAGAGAATGACATGCAAGGCCCCTCAGCCCGTTCCCAGTGTACCGAAATGGCACAGGCCGGCGCAATGGGGGCAGGCAGGCGGTCCGGGCGTCGCTACGTTGCCGCTAGCGGCCCTGAACCCGCTGAATCAGGCCGAGCGCAGCGCGTGTTTGCGCAGGTGGCGCACCAGCGCCATCTCGTCCAGTCGCGCCTGCTGGCGGCGGGCCTGCAGTTCCGCCAGGCGCCGGGCCTGCTGTTCGGTGGCGATTTCCAGTGCCTTGAGATCTTGGAAGGCCTCGGAAAGCTCAAGCTGGGCGGCGGCCTGCTGGCGCTCGATCTCGCGCAGCGTGGTGTGCAGGTTCTCGCGCCGCGCCTCGATGGAGCGCAGGAAGCTGGGAAAGGCCAGGCGGCCGATGTCGGAATCGCCGGCGCGCTGGCGCTCGCGGGCGACATTCTCGTCCAGGTCGGCCAGCTTGCGCACCAGGTCGGTCCGCATGGCCTCGATCGCGGCGATGCGGCGCTTCATTTCGTCGACGCGGAAGCGCTTGAGGCGCAGCAGGGTGTCGGTCTTGTTCATCGCGCACTCCCATCGGCGCTGCCCAGAATCGCGGACAGCGCGTCATAGCCCTGGCCCAAAGTCGCGCGCTCGGTCTTGGACTGGCTCAGGAAAGCCTCGAGCTGCGGGTTGAGCCGCACAGCCTCGTCCACTTCAGGATTCGTGCCAGCCTTGTAGGCGCCCAGCCGGATCAGCTCGGCCATGTCTTCGTAAAGGGCGAGCGGCTTTCTGGCAGCCAGAACAAGGGCCTGCTCCTCGGGCGTGTTGCAGCCGGGCATGGCGCGGCTGACCGATTTCAGCACATTGATCGCCGGAAAGCGGCCCCGTTCCGCAATGGAACGTTCCAGAACGATATGGCCGTCCAGGATGCCGCGCACCGCATCGGCCACCGGCTCGTTGTGGTCGTCGCCTTCCACCAGCACGGTGAACAGGCCGGTGATCGAGCCGCCCCCTTCGGTGCCCGGGCCCGCGCGTTCGAGCAGCCGCGGCAGTTCAGCGAAGACGGTGGGCGTATAGCCTTTCGAGGCAGGCGGCTCGCCCGCCGACAGGCCGATCTCGCGCTGGGCCATGGCGAAACGCGTCACCGAATCCATCAGCAGCAGCACATTCAGGCCCTGGTCGCGCAACTGCTCGGCCACCGTCATCGCCACATAGGCGGCCTGGCGGCGCACCAGCGGGGCCTCGTCGCTGGTGGCGGCGACCACCACCGAACGGGCCAGGCCCTCTTCGCCCAGGTCGTCCTCGATGAATTCCTTGACCTCGCGGCCGCGCTCGCCGATCAGGCCGATCACGATGGCGTCGGCATCGGAATTGCGCGCCAGCATCGACAGCAGCGTGGACTTGCCCACGCCGGAGCCGGAAAAGATGCCCATGCGCTGGCCCGCGCAGCAGGTGGTGAAGGCGTTGATGGCCCGGATGCCCAGGTCCAGCTTGGCCCCGATCCGGGCGCGCAGGGTGGCGGGCGGCGGCGCGGCTTTGATGGGATAGGCCTTTGCGCCTTGCGGCAGCGGGCCCTTGCCGTCCACCGGCGCACCGAAGCCGTCGATCACCCGGCCCAGCCAGGCCCTGCAGGGATAGATGGAGGCGGGGCGGTCCTCGAAATCGGCGCGGGCGCCCAGCGTGATCCCGTCCAGCGGTCCCAGCGGCATGACCAGCGCCCGGCCGTCGCGGAAGCCCACCACTTCGCAGGGGATTTTCCTGTTGTTTCCGATGCTTATACGGCACTGGCCGCCCAGGCTCACCGCGGCTTGCGCCCCCGTGACCTCGACCGCCAACCCCTCGATCCGGGCGACCCGGCCAAAGCGGGTCAGGGTGGGGACAGAATCGATGTCCTTGAGCAAAGCGTGCATCAAAATTCCCTGGAGCCAATATCCGCAGCCGGCGCAGATGGCACCTTTTGCCGCGTCATCCTGAGCCCCAAGGATTTAAATGGCGGTAAACTTAACAAATTGAATCAAGGCCATGGCCCGCCTGCTGCGGCGCTTTTTCTCACTACCCCCCAGGCTGAGGAAGGACTGAAGCCGGGACAAGGTGTTAAAGCTGCTGTTAACTATTTGCACTTACGGTCTGGAAACCGTTAACCGTAACCGGCGCCGCCGGATGCGAACCGGACGTGACTGAAGAGGGGCCTGAGATGCGCGTACTCCTGATTGAAGACGACAGCGCGATGGCGCGCAGCATCGAACTGATGCTCCGCAGCGAAGGTCTTAACGTTTACACCACCGACCTCGGCGAAGAGGGCATCGACCTCGGCAAGCTTTACGATTACGACATCATCGTGCTCGACCTGCAGTTGCCGGACATGAGCGGCTTCGAGGTGCTCAAGGCCCTGCGCGTCGCGAAGGTGCAGACGCCGGTGCTGATCCTGTCGGGCAACGCCATCGTCGAGGCCAAGGTCAAGGCGCTGGGCTTCGGCGCCGACGACTATATGACCAAGCCCTTCCACAAGGACGAGCTGGTCGCCCGCATCCAGGCCGTGGTGCGCCGCTCCAAGGGCCACAGCCAGTCGGTCATCACCACCGGCAAGCTCACCGTCAATCTCGACGCCAAGACGGTGGAGGTGGACGGCACCCGCGTGCACCTGACGGGCAAGGAATACCAGATGCTGGAACTGCTGTCCCTGCGCAAGGGCACGACCCTGACCAAGGAGATGTTCCTCAACCATCTTTACGGCGGCATGGACGAGCCGGAACTGAAGATCATCGACGTCTTCATCTGCAAGCTGCGCAAGAAACTGGCCGCCGCCACCGACGGCGCCAACTATATCGAAACCGTCTGGGGCCGCGGCTATGTGCTGCGGGACCCTAACGGCGAGGAGATCACGCAGGTCGCCTGAGGCTCCTTCTCCAAGATTTTCCGAAAGGCGCGGTTCGCAGCCGCGCCTTTTTGTTGGCTGGAATTTGTCATCCCCGCCGAGCGCGTCTATTTCTGCGCGCAGTCCAGCAGCCGCCCGTCGAGACTGGAGCCGATCAGCAGGCGGTCGCCCGTGCTGGCGGCGACGCTGGCGCCCGACATCTCCGCGCCCGCATTGCCGTAAACCTGTTCGGCCTGCTGGGGCGCGCCGCCGGAGAGACTGACGCGGAATACCTGCGAGGAAGCACGGCGCCCCGGATCGGCGGCCGAGGCGCGCCACTGGAACAGGTTGGCATGGCCTGCCATCCAGATCTCGCCGAAACGGTCGAGGCTGAGTTTCTCGGGCGCTGCCGGCACGATCAGCGAATCCCCTTCCGTCAGGTTGCCGGTGAAGGGCTCCACGCTGAAGCTCCTGAGCGAGCGCGTGAGCAGGCTGGCTACCACCAGATGCGCACCGCCCGGCGCGAACACCAGGCTGCGCACGCCGTAAAGCCCGTCCGCCACCGCGCGGAAGGACATGCCGTTGAAATAGAGGATGTCGCCGCCGGGGATCACGCCATAGGTCTGCAGCCGGTGCACCAGCGCATTCCGGCTGGCCGTGCCGTTGGCGACATAAAAGGTGCCCGGCCCGCTGGGCGCCACATCCTGCGGATTGATCAAAAGGCCGCCCTGGATGGTGCCCTGGGCCGCCAGCGCGGGCGCGGTCTGCGCGTTCGTGACTTCGAAGGAATCGATGCTGAACCGGCCCGTCGCCGCTTGCCGGTTCACCGCGAACAGGTAAAGCCCCCCACCCGGCGCGTGATAAAGCCCGATGCCGCGCGGATGGAAATCGCTGGGCGTACCCGCCAGCTTCGCGAGCTTTCCATCGCCTTTGAGCGGCAGGGCATAGATGCCGTCGCGGCCATCGGGGCCGCGCGCGCCCGCGGCCGAAATGAAGGCCATGTCGCCCGCGATCTCGATATCCTCCACCCCCGGCAGGGCGCCCGCGGCCTTGCAGGTTCCCGAAAAGCCCGGCGTCACGGACGAGAACAGCCCGTTGACCCACAGCATGCGGCCCACGATCACCGCCAGCGCCACGGCGGCCATGATCGCGGTCATCCGCAGACTGCGCGCGAAGGGCCTCATGCGCCCATATCCGCGCCGGCCGGAACGTCCGCGAACTGCAGCCGGGCCAGGCGCGCATAAAGGCCGCCCCCCGCCATCAGCTCGGCATGGCTGCCCTCGGCCACCACGCGCCCCTGGTCCATCACCACGATGCGCTTCAGTCGCTGGATGGTGGAGAAGCGGTGGGCGATCACCAGCGTGGTGCGGCCGACCATCAGGTTGGCCAGCGCCGTCTGCACCAGCCGCTCATTTTCCGCATCCAGCGCGCTGGTCGCCTCGTCCAGCAGCAGCAGCGGGGCGTCGCGCAGGATGGCGCGGGCGATGGCGATGCGCTGGCGCTGGCCGCCCGACAATGTGATGCCGCGCTCGCCCACCAGCGAATCCAGGCCCTGCGGCAACTGTTCGATGAAATCGAGCGCAGCCGCGGCCTTCGCGGCGGCGCGCACCGCATCGTCGCCGGCATCCTCGCGGCCATAGCGGATGTTGGCGGCGATGGTGCCGGAAAAGATCACCGGCTCCTGCGGAACCACCGCGATGCGGCGGCGCAGCGCAACCGGATCGAGATCGCCGATGTCCGCGCCGTCGAAGCGGATCGTGCCGCTTTGCGCCGCATAGAAGCGCAGCATCAACTGGAACACGGTGGACTTGCCCGCGCCGCTGGGGCCGACCAGCGCCACCGCCTCGCCGCCCGCCACGTCCAGCGAGAAGCCGTTGAGGGCCTTGAAATCGGGGCGCGAGGGATAGCGGAAGGTGACATTGTCGAACCGCACGGCGCCCGAGGGCCTGTCCGGCAGCGCCAGCGGATGGGCCGGCATGGCGATGGCCGATTTCTCGTGCAGCAGTTCCATCAGCCGCTCGGCCGCGCCCGCGGCCCGCTGCAGGTCGCCCCATACCTCCGACAGCGCGCCCACGCCGCCGCCGGTGAGGAAGCCATAGATGATGAACGCGACCAGGTCCCCGCCCGTGAGCTTGCCCGCGATCATGTCGTGCAGGCCCACCAGCCCTACGGTGGCCAGGCTGGCGAAGGCGGTGAAGATCGCCACCGCCGTCAGGATGGCGCGCGCCAGCGTGCGCTTGCGCGCATACGCAAAGGCCTTTTCGACCGATGCGCCGAAGGCGCGGCGCTCGAAATTCTCCTGGGTGAAGGCCTGCACCGTGGGTACCGCGTTCAACGTTTCCGCGCCCCGCGCGGCGGTGTCGGCGATGGAATCCTGGCTGGCGCGCGAAAGCTTGCGGACCCAGCGGCCGAACAGCAGCATCGGCACCATCACCAGCAGCACCGCCCCCACCACCAGCACGGCCAGCTTGAAACTGGTAACGAACATCAGCGCCAGGCCGCCGGTCAGCGTCACCAGGTTGCGCATGGCCACCGAGGCCGACGATCCCACCACCGTCTGGATCAATGTGGTGTCGGCGGTCATGCGCGACAGCACCTCGCCGGTGCGGGTCACCTCGAAGAACTGCGGCGACAGGCCCAGCACATTGTCGAACACGGCCTTGCGGATGTCGGCCACCACCCGTTCGCCCAGCCAGGTCACGGCATAGAAGCGGGTGGCGGAGGCCAGTCCCAGGACGGCCGCCGCCGCCACGAAGGCCGTATAGAAGCCGGTCAGGGCATGGGCCTGGGCGGCCGAGAGCCCGCGCGCATCCACCAGCCCCCTGGCGAACTGCGGCAGGACCAGGGTGGCGGCGGAAGACGCCAGAAGCGCCACGACCGCCACCGCGATCCGCCCGCGATAGGGCGCAAGGAACGGCAGGATGGCCCTGAGCGGGGCCAGCGACCGGCTTGCGGGCCGGCCGGCGGCCACCCGCGCGGTTTCCTTCGCGAAATCCTCTCCCGATGCCAAGGGCTGCGCCTCTGCTAAGTCCCGGCTGTATATAGGTTTGGCGGGTAGGAGCCAAAGGAACCTATTGCCGCTGCCGCCCCCCTTGGCGGGCACAGCTTGCCAGCAAAGCCCCCCTCCCGTATAAGCCCCGGCTTCCCGGGCCCCGTCGGAAATGGGCGCCCTGCCATGAAAGGTCCGCGCGATGAAAAAGGGTATCCACCCCGACTATCACTTTGTCGATGTTCAGCTGAACGACGGCACCACCTATCGCACGCGCACGACCTATGGCACGGCGGGCCAGAAGCTCACGCTCGACATCGATCCCACCACCCATCCGGCCTGGACGGGCGGCCAGCAGCAGCTGATGGACCGCGGCGGCCGGCTGACGCGCTTCAACAAGAAATTCGCCGGTTTCGTGAAGTCCTGACCGGACCCGCTTCGGAACAGGAAAACGCCGCCGGCCTTCCGGCGGCGTTTTGTTTCCGCGCTACCGGCCGAAGGCCTGGGCCAGCGCATCCAGTTGCGCGCGGGCGCCCGACGGCGCGGGATCGTCGCCGAACAGGACATCGTCCAGCCGCACGATGCGGCGGTAGAGCTGGTCGCTGCGCACCAGAAGCTCGCGCAACTCGGCGGGAAGCATGCCGGTATCCTCGGCGCACTGGCCCAGGCAGATCTCGCGCGAGCCCAGGCGATAGCGTTCCTGTCTTGCGTCTTCCTGCTCCATCTCGCCGTCCCGCACCGCGCGCTGCACCAGAAGCCAGCTTGCCGCCTGCATCAGCCGCGTGGTGATGCGCATGCTTTCGCCCGCATAGAGCATCGCAGCCTTGCGCGGAAGCTGGCGTGCCTCTTCCCGGCCCTTGCCGTCGAGATAGCGCGCCGTCTCCTCCACCAGCGCCATGCCTTCGTTGAAGGTGCGCTCGAACATGGCGGAATCGGCAAAGGTGGCTGGATCGTTCATCGCGTACCTGCTGGCGAAGAAACGCTAGCAAGTCCGCCGCGCCAGGCAAAGCATCCCCGGCACCGAAAGGCGTGAATTACGCCCCGCCGCCGCAACCGGGTCACACCTGCCTGTGTGTATTAACGTTGACGCGCGAAGGTTTCATTTGCGGAAGAAACCTTCCGCGGCCGAACGCGTCGCGTGGCGCGCCGCGATGGCCGCGCGGCAGCGCGCGATCTCTTCCTCCAGCCGCGCGATGCGGCGCTCCAGTTCGTGCGCCGAAAGCGTGGAGATGTCTTCTCCCAGCACGATGTCGGCCGGCTTCCTGCGCGGCTCGTCCGCATCCATCGCTCTGGCTCCACCCGGAACTCATGGCTAGTTTGGGCCGCCGCAAAGACAGGCGCAAGCATGAAAGCCATCCACATCGACCGTCCGGGCAAGGACTATCGCCTGGTCCTGCAAGAGGCGCCGAAGCCCGCGCCGGGACCCGGCGAAGTGCTGATCGCGGTGGCGGCTGCGGGCCTGAACAGGCCCGACCTGGCGCAGGCGCGCGGCCATTATCCCCCGCCGCCCGGCGCCTCGCCGGTCCCGGGGCTGGAAGTGTCGGGAACCGTGGAGGCGCTGGGCGAGGGCGCCGGCGCGATCGCGCCCGGCGCGAAAGTCTGCGCCCTGCTGACAGGCGGCGGCTATGCGGAATACGCGCTGGCCAACGCGGGCTGCATGCTGCCCGTGCCGGACGGCATCGGCCTGATCGAAGCCGCGGGCCTGCCCGAAGCGGCTTTCACGGCCTGGACCAACATCATGGATGCGGGCCGGCTTGCGCCGGGCGAAACGCTGCTGGTGCACGGCGGCACCAGCGGCATCGGCAGCATGGCCATCCAGATCTTCGCCGCGCGCGGCCACACGATATTCGCCACCGCCGGCAGCGCGAAGAAATGCGAGGCATGCCTGGGCCTGGGCGCGCGCCGCGCCATCAACTATCGCGAGGAGGATTTCGTCGCCGTGGTGAAAGCGCAAACCGACGGGCGCGGCGTGGACGTGATCCTGGACATGGTCGGCGGCGATTACATCCAGCGCAACATCGAGGCCGCCGCCACATGGGGCCGCATCGTCAACATCGCCTATCAGGGCGGCATGCGGGCGGAGGTGAATTTCGCGCCCATGCTGGCCAAGCGGCTGACGCTGGCGGCGACCCTGCTGAGGCCGCGCACATGGGACGAGAAACGCGCCATCCGCGATGACCTGGCGCGGGAGGTCTGGCCCCTTCTGGGAACCCGTATCCATCCCGTCACCGAGCGGGTTTTTCCCCTGGATCAGGCCCAGCAAGCCCATGAATTCATGGCAAAAAGTGGCCATATCGGGAAGATTCTGCTTTCGGTGCCCTGAAAGTCTTTGCGCCCATGCCTGCGCCCCGCTAAAAGACCGCATTCCTCGAAAGGATTACGCCTGACGAGGGGCGGCGGGTTCCGGAAGGCTTGCTGCTCAACGGGAGATGATTGCCATGGCCGACCAGAAACCCCTGATGCCCAAAGCCACCGCCGTCTGGCTGGTGGACAATACCGCGCTGACCTTCGAGCAGATCGCCGATTTCTGCGGCCTGCATCCGCTGGAGGTGAAGGGCATCGCCGACGAGGACGTCGCCAAGGGCATCAAGGGCCAGGACCCCGTCGCCTCCGGCCAGCTCACCCGCGAACAGATCGCGGAGGCCGAGAAGGATCCTGCCAAGCGGCTCAAGATGGCGCTGCCCAAGCACAAGATGCCCAATGTGCGCCTGAAGCGCGCGCCGCGCTATACGCCGGTGTCCAAGCGCCAGGACAAGCCCGATGCGGTCTACTGGCTGATCCGCAACCATCCGGAATTCACCGACAGCGACATCATCAAGCTGATCGGCACCACCAAGGCCACCATCGCCAAGATCCGCGAGCGTTCGCACTGGAACGCGGCCAACATCAAGGCGGTCGATCCGGTGACGCTGGGGCTGTGTTCGCAGCTGGAACTGGACCTGGCGGTGAGCCGCGCCAGCGCCAAGGCCGAGCGCGCCCAGAAGCGCGCGGCCCGGAAGGGTGCGTCGCTCAGGCCGGTGTCGGAAACCACCGCCCCCGCGCCGGGCCCGGACGAAGGTGCGCCCGCGCCCGACGACTACAAGATGTCGAGCGAACTGGAGCAGGACTGAGCGGAAGCGCCACGGATATCAGAACAGGTATTTGACGGCGACGACCCCGGCCACGACCACCAGCAGGAAGACGAACAGCGAGGCTTCCAGCCGCTTCTCGATGAAGCGGCGCGCGGGCTCGCCCTTCCAGTAGAGCAGCCCCGCCACCAGCAGGAAGCGCCCGCCGCGCGTGACAAGCGACAGCAGCATGAACAGCAGGAAGCTGTAGTGCGCGAAGCCCGAGGCGATGGTGACCAGCTTGTAGGGGATGGGGGATGCGCCCTTGATCAGGATCACCCAGGCGCCATAGCGGCCATACCAGTCCTGGAAGCTTTCCAGGCTGTGGCCCAGGCCATAGACATGGATCAGCCACTGGCCCAGCGAGTCATAAAGAAAGGCGCCGATGGCATAGCCCGCCGCCCCGCCCAATACCGACCAGAGCGTGCACCAGCCCGCCAGCACCCAGGCGCGCGGCCGGTCGGCCAGCACCATCGGGATCAGCATGATGTCGGTCGGGATCGGGAAGAAAGAGGCTTCCGCAAAGGTGAAGGCCGCCAGCGCCGCCCAGGCGTGACGGCCCGACGCATTGCGCATCATCCAGTCGTAAAGCGCGCGCACGCCGCGCGGCCTGGCTTCCGTGGTCTCGACACTCGACATGATTGTGCGCTCCTGCCGGCCTTCCTAACATCATCCCCCGCGGCATCCAACCTGGGGGGGCTTGTCACGCCGCCTTAGCCTGCGCCGCGCCCCGGAAGAAGAAGATTGTCGCAAAGACGTTACCGGCCGCGGCCCCGGCGGGTACGGACCTGCGCACGCACGGGCTTGCCGCCGCCCCGAAGGCGGCGCGGGCCCGTGCAGAAATGAGATAAGGTTAAACGCTGCGGAAGGTTCAGTTGACGGCGGCTTTCAGCCGTTCCAGCTCATCCTTAATTCGCAACTTCTGTTTCTTGAGGGCCGCGACACGCATCTCATCCCAATCGGGATTGGCCATCTCGGATTCGATGATATCCTGGATCTTCTTGTGCTGGTTGGACAAGTGCGTGATATGTCCTTCAAGCGCCATGCATGCACCTCATCGTTCGATTTCGGTCGGCTGGCACGCGGGCGGAACGCCCCGCGTCTGGCCCAAAAATCAAAGCACCAATCCCCCCGCCTGTCATCACCCTTGACGCCTTCCCGGGCACGGAACCGTGCCCTTTGAGCCGGAGCCGGGAAATGCTAACGGGGGGCATGGCGCGGGCGCAAAAACAGGCAACGGAACCAAAAGACAAAGCGGAACGGCTGGTTATCGGGCTGACCGGCGCGTCGGGCGTGGCCTATGGCATCCGCGCGCTGGAAGCCCTGCGCGAGTTGGGGATAGAATCGCATTTGGTTATGACCAGGCCGGCGGAAATGACCATCGGTTACGAGACGCCATTGTCTCCCAGGGAGGTTGCCGCCAAGGCGGATTACCACCATGCGGTGACCGACATCGCGGCACCGATCGCCAGCGGCAGTTTCAAGACACGCGGCATGATTGTGGCGCCATGCAGTGTGCGCAGCATGAGCGAGATCGCCACCGGCGTGACCACCAACCTGCTCACACGCGCCGCCGATGTGATGCTGAAGGAACGCCGCACGCTGGTGTTGATGGTGCGCGAGACGCCGCTGCACCTGGGTCACCTGCGCAGCATGGCGGCGCTGACCGAGATGGGCGCGATCATCCTGCCGCCGGTGCCTGCCTTCTATGCCGAGCCGCGCACCCTTGCGGACGTGGTGGATCAGATGGTGGGCCGGGCGCTGGACCTGTTCGGCTATGAATGGCCCGACGTGAAACGCTGGGGCGAGGACATCGCCAAGGGCCGGCGCAGGAAGAAGAGTCCGCAATGAGCCGCGTGGTCGGTCCCGATGAAGTGGCCGCCCGCGCCAAGCTGGCGGAACTGACCCAGGAGCATCGCGACCTGGATGCGGCCATCGCGGCGCTGTCGGAATCGGGCAGCCTGGACCTCTTGCAGCTTTCGCGGCTGAAGAAGCGCAAGCTTCAGCTGAAGGACGAGATCACCGAGATCAACAACCGTCTGCTGCCGGATATCATCGCCTGAGCGGATCGCTCAGGATGAGGCTCATCACATTCCTCTCCCCTTGAGGTGAGGGGTCCTGCCCTGCAAGGCCAACGCACCCTTCTTTCCCGCAAGGGAAGACGGTTCGCCTAAGCGGGCGCCAGATCGCCCAGCTTCTTGCGGATCGCATCCAGCGCGGCGCGGGGATTGCCGTTATCGGGACCGCCCGCCTGAGCCATGTCGGGACGGCCGCCGCCGCCCTTGCCGCCCAGCGCCTCGGCCGCCACGCGCACCAGATCGACCGCGCTGATGCGCGATGTCAGATCGTCGGTGACGCCGGCCACGATGGAAGCCTTGCCGTCGGCCGCGGTCACGAACGCCACCACGCCGGAGCCGACCTGCGATTTGGCGCCGTCGGCCAGGCTCTTGAGGTCCTTGGGCGAGACGCCTTCCACCAGGCGCAACACGGCTTTCAATCCCGCGACGCTTTCGACGCCATCGTCGCCGCCTTTGGCGGGACCGGCCAGCGCGAGCTGCTTCCGGGCTTCGGCCAGTTCGCGTTCCAGCTTGCGTCGTTCTTCGGCCAGTTGCGCCACGCGCGCCGACAGTTCGCCGATGGGCGTCTTGATCGCGGATGCGGCCTCGCGCGCGATTTCCGCCTGGCCCGCCAGATAGCGGCGGGCATGTTCGGATGTCAGCGCCTCGATACGGCGCACGCCCGCGGCCACCGCGCTTTCCGACAGGATGGTGAACAGGCCGATGTCGCCCAGCCTGTGCACATGGGTGCCGCCGCACAGCTCGACGGAATAGGACTTGCCCTCTTCGGCTTCCGGGTCGGTGCCCATCGAAAGCACACGCACCTCGTCGCCATATTTTTCGCCGAACAGCGCTTCGGCGCCCGCGGCGATCGCCTGATCGGTCGCCATCAGCCGCGTCGTGGTGTCGGAATTCTGGCGGATCACCGCGTTGACCTGGGCCTCGATCTGCTCCAGCTCCTGCGGCGTCACCGGCTTGGGGTGCGAGAAGTCGAAGCGCAGCCTTTCGGCCGTGACCAGCGAACCCTTCTGGCTGACATGGCGGCCCAGCACGCGCTTGAGCGCGGCATGCAGCAGGTGTGTGGCGCTGTGGTTGGCGCGGGTGGCGCGGCGGCGTTCGCCGTCAACCTTCAGGTCCACCGCATCGCCGGGCAGGAACGTGCCGTCGGTGACGCGCACGCTGTGGACATGCAGCGCGCCCAGCCATTTCTGGGTGTCGGTCACCTGGCCTTTGGCCTTTGCCGAGGCGATGTGGCCGGTATCGCCCGCCTGGCCGCCGGATTCGCCGTAGAAAGGCGTCTGGTTGGTGACGATCTCCACCGCCTCGCCCGTGGCCGCCGCCATCACGCGCCCGCCATCCTTGAAGATGGCCAGGATCACGCCTTCGGCTTCCTCGGTGTCATAGCCCAGGAATTCGGTGCGGCCCACTTCATCGAGCACCGCGAACCATTGCGCCTCGCTGGCGGCTTCGCCCGAACCGGTCCAGGAGGCGCGCGCCTCGGCCTTCTGCTTTTCCATCGCGGCGGTGAAGCCCGTCGTATCCACCGCGATGCCGCGCGCGCGCAGCGATTCTTCCGTCAAGTCCAGCGGAAAGCCGTAGGTGTCATAGAGCTTGAAAGCCACCTCGCCCTGAAGGCGGTCGCCGCTCTTGAGGCCCGCGCTGGCTTCGTCGAGCAGCTTGAGACCGCGCGCCAGCGTTTCGCGGAATCGGATCTCTTCCAGCTTCAGCGTTTCGGCGATCAGGGCTTCGCTGCGGCCGAGTTCGGAATAGGCCGAGCCCATTTCCGCCACCAGCGCCGGCACCAGCCGGTGCATCAACGGCTCCTTCGTCCCCAGGAGATGCGCATGGCGCATGGCCCGGCGCATGATGCGGCGAAGCACATAGCCGCGGCCTTCGTTGGACGGCAGCACGCCGTCGGCGATCAGGAACGCGGTCGAGCGCAGATGGTCGGCGATGATGCGGTGGCTGAACAGCGCCTCGCCCTCGGCCTTCACGCCGCTGGCCGATTCCGAGGCCGCGATCAGGTGGCGGAACAGGTCCACCTCGTAATTGTTGGTCTGGCCCTGCAGGATGGCGGCGATGCGTTCCAACCCCATGCCGGTGTCGATGGACGGGCGCGGCAGGTCGAGGCGGGTGTTCTCGTCCACCTGCTCGAACTGCATGAAGACCAGGTTCCAGAATTCCAGGAAGCGGTCGCCGTCTTCTTCCGGCGAGCCGGGCGGGCCGCCCGCGACCGAGGGCCCCTGGTCATAGAATATCTCGGAGCAATAGCCGCACGGCCCGGTCGGCCCCATCGCCCAGAGATTGCTTTCATGGCCGATGATGCGGTCGTCGGAAAAGCCCGCGATTTTGCGCCACAGCACCCGCGCCTGTTCGTCGCTGGGATAGACGGTGATGAGCAGCCGGTCCTTGGGCAGGCCGATCACCCGGGTGATGAAGTCCCAGGCGAAGGCGATGGCTTCTTCCTTGAAATAATCGCCGAAGGAGAAATTCCCCAGCATCTCGAAGAAGGTGTGGTGGCGGGCGGTATAGCCCACATTGTCGAGATCGTTGTGCTTGCCTCCGGCGCGCACGCATTTCTGCACCGTGGTGGCGCGGGTGTAGGGCCGCTTTTCCGCCCCGGTGAACAGGTTCTTGAACTGGACCATGCCCGCATTGGTGAACAGCAGGGTGGGGTCGTTGCGCGGCACCAGCGGCGAGGAGGGAACCACGGTGTGGCCCCGTTCGGCGAAGAAATCGAGGAACCCGGAGCGGACGTCGGAAAGGCTTTTCATGGAGAGGGGTTGTACCGGCCCCGAAAACCCTTGTCATCCTCGCTCTTGGCCCGGTCTTTGGCAGGGCTTGCGTGCCCGGAATGAAGGCAGCATGGCGCAAAAACAGAAGGCGCTTCCCCATTCACAAGGAAGCGCCTTCTGCCGAGGAATTGAGCCTGGCTGCGATTCCGAAGCTCAATCCGTTCATGCGGCCCGCCGGGGCCTATTCGTCGCCCGCGTCCGCCTTTTCGGACGCATCGAGCATCAGGTTCTGGCCGATCTGGCCCGACGCCGCGCGGATGGCGGTCTCGATCCGGCCGGCGATGTCGGTGTTTTCGGCCAGGAAGGTCTTGGCGGCCTCGCGGCCCTGGCCGATGCGGTTGCCTTCGAAGGAGTACCAGGAGCCGGACTTCTCGACGATTCCGGCCTTCACGCCCAGGTCGATCAGCTCGCCGGTCTTGGACACGCCCTGGCCGTACATGATGTCGAACTCGACCTGCTTGAAGGGGGGCGCGACCTTGTTCTTGACCACCTTCACGCGGGTCTGGTTGCCCACCACCTCGTCACGGTCCTTGATCGCGCCGATGCGGCGGATGTCGAGGCGGACCGAGGCGTAGAATTTCAGGGCATTGCCGCCGGTGGTGGTTTCCGGATTGCCGAACATGATGCCGAACTTCATGCGGATCTGGTTGATGAACAGCACGATGGTGTTGGACTTGGAGATGGAGCCGGTCAGCTTGCGCAGCGCCTGGCTCATCAACCGGGCTTGAAGACCCGGCAACTGGTCGCCCATCTCGCCTTCCAGTTCGGCCTTGGGGGTCAACGCGGCGACGCTGTCGATCACCACAATGTCCACGCCGCCGGAGCGCACCAGCGTGTCGGTGATCTCCAGCGCCTGCTCGCCGGTGTCGGGCTGGGAGATCAGCATCTCGTCGATGTCCACGCCCAGCTTCCTGGCATAGACCGGGTCCATGGCGTGCTCGGCATCGACATAGGCCGCCACGCCGCCCTTCTTCTGGATCTCGGCCACCACATGCAGCGCCAAGGTGGTCTTGCCCGAACTTTCCGGGCCGTAGATCTCGACGATGCGGCCGCGCGGCAGGCCGCCGATGCCCAAGGCGATGTCCAGGCCCAGGCTGCCGGTGGAAACCGCGTCGGTGGCGACCCCTAAGTCGCGGCTGCCCAGCTTCATCACCGAGCCCTTGCCGAAGGCGCGGTCGATCTGGCTCAGCGCGGCTTCCAGCGCCCGCTTGCGATCCGAATTCTGTTCCTTGCCAACCACCCGCAAAGCCGCCTGTGACATGAGAGTCTCCCGGTTTAATCACAGCACCCGCCGATCCCCAAGCGAATCCAGCCGCGCCGCAATGACGCAAAAGTACATGGTTTGTTCTCTTTGGCAAGATACTGGTTAACGTGCTGATTTACTGGATAAATACTAGATGTTGTTCCACACCTGTTCCAGGAGGCATTGCCCATTCCCGGACGGGGCGGGGCGGGCTAGGCTCAGGCCGTCACAGCCGAGGGGATGGAGATGAAAGCCGCGATTCTGGGACTGGCTTTGGCGCTGGCGGCGACCGCCGCCCCGGCCGCGCCCTGGTTCACCGTCACCTCTTCCTCCATCCGCGACGGCCAGGTCATCCCGTTCCGCTTCGGGGCCGATGATCCCAGGCGCGCCTGCAGCCCCAAAACGCCCGACCGGATCTGCCCCTGTCCGGGCAGGAATGTCTCGCCGCAACTGTCCTGGCAGAACGCCCCGCCCGGCACCCGCAGCTTCGCCATCCTGATGTACGACATCGACGGCCAGTTCGGCGCCGGGCTGTCGCACTGGGTCGCCTATGACATCCCGGCCTCATCCACCGGCCTGGCCGAAGGCGACGGCACCGCGGGCAAGGGCTTCACCGGCGGCGCCGGCACCCGCGGCAATGCCGATTATCTCGGCCCCTGCCCGCCGCAAGGCGACGGCCCGCACCATTACCTGATCACCGTGATGGCGACCGACCTCGATCCCACCCTGCCCGCCGGATTGACGCGCGAGGCGTTCCTGGCCCAGGCCAAAGGCCATCTGCTGGCCAGCGCCACCATCGGCGGG
>DASZVO010000018.1:0-6961 GCA_035547015.1 Rhizomicrobium sp.
GCAACGCCTGCCGCGGCGCCGCCGCCCGCTTCCGCGCCTGCCGCGGCGCCGGGCGCAGGTCCGCAGCCGGGCGCCGTCCCCTCGCCCATGGTCGGCACCGTCTATGTGGCGCCCGAACCCGGCAAGCCGCCCTTCATCAGCGTCGGCAAGACGGTCAGGGAAGGCGACACGCTGTTCATCGTCGAGGCCATGAAGACCATGAATGCCATCACCGCGCCCAGGGGCGGCGTGGTGCGCGAAATCAATGTCGAAGACGCCTCGCCCGTCGAGTTCGGCCAGACCCTCTGCGTCATTGCCTGATGGCCGGGCCGGGCCCGGCCATGACGGAGTTGTTCTTTGAATCAGCCGCGAAAGTTCTGAGCTAGATGTTCGAGAAAGTCCTCATCGCCAACCGCGGCGAAATCGCCCTTCGCGTCATCCGCGCCTGCAAGGAAATGGGCATCTCCACCGTGGCGATCCATTCCACCGCCGACTCCGACGCGATGCATGTGCGCCTGGCCGATGAAAGCGTGTGCGTGGGCCCGCCGGCGGCGGCCCAGTCCTATCTCAACATACCCGCCATCATCGCGGCCTGCGAGATCACCGGCGCAGAGGCCATCCATCCCGGTTACGGCTTCCTGTCGGAAAACGCCAAGTTTGCCGACATCGTCGCGGAGCACGGCCTGACCTTTGTCGGCCCCACCGCGGAGCATATCCGCATGATGGGCGACAAGATCACGGCCAAGCAGACGGTTAAGGAGCTGGGCATCCCCACGGTCCCCGGCTCGGACGGCGAAGTGACTGACGCCGAAGCCCCTGCCCTGGCCAAAAAGATCGGCTATCCGGTGCTGATCAAGGCAACGGCCGGTGGCGGCGGGCGCGGCATGAAGGTGGCGCGCAACGCCGACGAACTGGCCTTCGCGCTGTCCACCGCGCGGGCCGAGGCAAAGGCCGCCTTCGGCAACGACACCGTCTATATGGAGAAGTATCTCCAGAAGCCGCGTCACATCGAGATCCAGATCCTGGCCGACAGCCACGGCCATGTCGTGCATCTGGGCGAACGCGACTGCTCGCTGCAGCGCCGCCACCAGAAGGTGTGGGAGGAAGCAGGCAGCCCCGCCCTCAATGCGCAGGAGCGCGACGCCATCGGCGGCATCTGCACCAAGGCGCTGCGCAAGCTGGGCTATCTGGGCGCGGGCACCATCGAATTCCTCTACGAAGATGGCCACTTCTATTTCATCGAGATGAATACCCGCCTGCAGGTGGAGCATCCCGTCAGCGAGGCGCTGACCGGCATCGACATCGTGCGCGAACAGATCCGCATCGCCTCGGGCACCGCAATGGACTTCACCCAGAAGGACATCGTGTTCGAGGGCCATGCCATCGAATGCCGCATCAATGCGGAAAACCCCTTCACCTTCCGCCCTTCGCCCGGCGCCATCACCCAGTTCCATTCGCCGGGCGGCCTGGGCGTGCGGTTCGATTCGGCGATCTATTCGGGATACCGCATCCCGCCCTATTATGACAGCCTGGCGGGCAAGCTGATCGTCCATGCCCGCAACCGCAACGAGTGTCTCCTGAGGCTCCGGCGCGCGCTGGACGAACTGGTGGTGGGTGGAATCGAAACCACCATTCCCCTCTTCCAGAAGCTGGTGCGCGAGCCCGACATCATCGACGGCGACTATTCCATCCACTGGCTGGAAAAGTACCTGGCCGGCCAGGGGCACTAGGCCCGCCCGGGAATCCCCGCTAGAGTTCCACCAAAGCGAATCTGGGAGGGACTGGCATGGGTTTCCTGGACAAGTACGCGTCGCAAATTCTCGGCATCACCCGCATCGTCGCCGGCCTGTGCTTCCTGGAGCACGGCACGATGAAGCTCCTGGGCTTTCCGCCCGGCATGCACCCGCCGCTGATATCCCTGGCCGGGGCGGCCGGCGTGATCGAACTGGTCACCGGCGTGCTGATCGTCCTGGGCCTCTACAGCCGGACGGCGGCCTTCATCGCCTCGGGCGAGATGGCCTTCGCCTATTTCCTGGGCCACTTTCCGCGCAACTTCTTCCCGGCGAACAATGGCGGCGACGCGGCGATCCTGTTCTGCTTCCTGTTCCTCTATCTGGCCGCTGCGGGGCCGGGCGCCTTTTCGGTCAACAAGAAGTAGCGGCGCATGGAGCGTGAAGTCTGCTATCCTCGGCCCCGCGAGGGACGAGGATCGGACGTGCACGGTACGCCGCATCTCACGCCGGAAATCCTGCTGCGCGCCTATGCCGAGGGATTGTTCCCGATGGCGGAACGGCGCGGAGATACGACGCTCTACTGGGTTTCGCCGGAGCGGCGCGGCATCATTCCGCTCGAGACCTTCCATGTTCCGCGCCGGCTCGCCCGCACCGTGCGCTCCGGGCGCTTCACCGTCACCACTGACACGGCCTTCGCCGCGGTGATGGCCGGCTGCGCGGCCCCGGCAGAGGGCCGCGAGGAAACCTGGATCAACGACGAGATCCTGCGGCTCTACACGGCGCTCCATGCCAGCGGCCACGCCCATTCGGTGGAGTGCTGGCTGGACGGCAAACTGGCGGGCGGCCTCTATGGCGTGAAGCTTGGCGCGGCCTTCTTCGGGGAAAGCATGTTCAGCCGCGAACGGGATGCGAGCAAAGTGGCGCTGGTGGCGCTGGTGGAGATGCTGAAGCGCGGCGGTTTCGTGCTGCTCGACACACAGTTCATCACCACGCACCTGGCGCGCTTCGGCGCCGTCGAGATTGCGCGGGTTCAGTACCTGGCGCGGCTCAACGATGCGATCGGCCGGCAGGCGATCTGGGCGCCCTATTGCCCGGCGCCTTCCGGCAGCGCCTGAATGCCTTCCTTGTCCGAGGAATCCGGCGCCTGGACCTTGACTGGCGCCGTCGCGGCGGAATTGGCGGCGATGACGGGCGCGGCGTTGTTGTTGCAGCTGATCGCCCACACATCATAAAGCGGATGCTCGAGCGCATTGAGGCCCGGACTGGAGCCGTACATCCAGCCGGAAAACACCCGCCGCGCGGGCTGGTCGGGGCGATGATCCTCAATCTGCACAAACGCCGCCGTTTCCGGCGTTTCGCTGGGCGGGGTGGAATAGCAGAAGCGCGCGGTGATGGTCAGGGTTGCGAAGGTGACCTTCTTGCCGATGGGCGCAACGATATTGGTGGCGCGGCCGGTGATCTTGTCCAGCCCGCGCAGCAGCAGCGACGAGCCGCCGGCGGGCGGCCTGGGCGGTTCGGCGGGCTGCTGATCCGGCGCAGCCACGCCGCCCGGCAGGGGACCCGTGACGGAAGGCGGCGGCGCGGGAATGGCTGCTTTCTGGGGCGGGCCCGACGGGGTCACTCCCTGTGCGAGTGCCGTGCTGGCGACCGCCATGGGCACCAGCGCCAATGCCAGACGCTTCACGGACCGGGTCCCGGATTCTGTTGGGGCTGCGGCTGGGGCGCCGGCTGCGTGGGTTTCGGCGCGCCGGGCTTGGACCCGTTCTCGCCGTTCATGAATCGCCCGACCAGGCCCATCACATCCACCGACCCCTGCGCATTCTCGAAGAAGGCGCCCGGCGCCATCATCTTGTCGTCGCCACCCGGCGTGATCGAGAGATACGACGAACCCAGAAGGCCCGACGACGTCACCAGCAGCGAGGAATCCACCGGCAGCTTGATGTCATCGCGGATGTTCATGTGCACCGTGACCAGATAGGTCTTGGGATCGAGCTCGAGGTCTGTGACCTTGCCGATCTTCACGCCGGCCAGCCGCACATCGGTGCCGATGCCCAGCCCGTCCACCTTCGGCAGATGCGCGTTGACCTCATAGCCGGACAGGCTGCCGGTGCCGGTGCGTGTATAGGCGAACGCCAGGAACCCCAACGCAACGGCGACGACCAGCGCGCCGATGATGGTCTCGGCGATATTGTTCTGCTGCATGACGCGGGTGCTCATGAATTCAATCCGGCTTCCACGCCTGATAATCGCCGGTTGCGGGCGGGCGCGTGCCGCCCCTCGAAAGGCTGCCGCCGGGCTTGTAGGCCCCCGGCGTGCCGGTGAGATTGGGCTGATGCGCGGACTCATAGGACCGCGCCTTCAGCGGAGCCCTGGTCGGCGGCTCGGCAAAGGTGTGATGCAGCCAGCCATGCCAGTCGGGCGGCACACGGCTGGCCTCGACCGTGCCGTTGTAGACCACCCAGCGGCGTGAGCCGTCCTTGTTCTGGTAGTAGCGATTGCCGAAGTCGTCAGTGCCGACCGGACTGCCATAAAGCCAGGTCGTCAGCAGCGTCCCCCATGTTGCGGAGTTCCACCAGGAAAAGATCATCTTGAAGAGAGACATGGGCTAAAGGCCGGCGCGGATTCGGGGCGAATATAGGACCGGCGGACCTGTTCCGCCAATGCCGGGCGCGAGGGCGTCGGGCCTTTTTCACTTATCCCCAAACCGCTCAAAGCCCGGATCGGCGCTGTGCGGGAAATTCCGCGAAAAATATTTCGGCGTCTTAATCAGCGGCCCGCTTGACTCGCGGCTTTTCCGCGAGTTCCCGGAACCACCAGATGTGGTTGGTAAGGGTTGCTTAACCACTATTCCCTTGCGCCTGCCTTTTCGCCGTGTCCATACTTTGCGCCAGTCGTTTCCTGGGCCACCACATCTGGCGACCGTCCCGCCGCAAGGGCAGCACCCTTGCGGGCGGAAGATTGTCCCCGAACGGCACCCCGGAACGGGCTGGGTCAGTCAGGACATTGGGGTATCGCCATGCGCATCCGCCGCCACTTCACCGCAGAGGGCCGCTCGCCTTACGAAGGCATCGCCTTCCGCACTGCCGCGAGTGAAATCCGCAACCCGGACGGTTCCATCGTCTTCAGCCAGACCGATGTCGAAGTGCCCGCCGACTGGAGCCAGGTGGCCAGCGACGTGCTGGCCCAGAAATACTTCCGCAAGGCGGGCATCCCGCGCGCGCTGAAGCCGGTGGCGGAGCAGGACGTGCCCGAATTCCTCTGGCGCAAGGAAGCGGCCCAGGGCCAGGCAGCTCAGGGTCAGGCCAGGGAGACGACAGGCGAGACCTCGGCCCGGCAGGTCTTCGACCGGCTGGCCGGCACCTGGACCTATTGGGGCTGGAAAGGCGGCTATTTCGATTCCGAAGCCGACGCGCACGCCTTCCATGACGAAATCCGCCACATGCTGGCGACGCAGAAATGCGCGCCCAATTCGCCGCAATGGTTCAACACCGGCCTGCACTGGGCCTATGGCATCGATGGTCCTGGCCAGGGGCACTATTTTGTCGATCACAGGACCGGCCGGCTGACCCGCTCGACGAACGCCTACGAACATCCCCAGCCTCATGCCTGCTTCATCCAGAGCGTCAAGGACGATCTGGTCAACGAAGGCGGGATCATGGACCTGTGGACGCGCGAGGCGCGGCTGTTCAAGTATGGCTCGGGCACCGGCACCAACTTCTCGCCCCTGCGCGGGGAAAACGAGAAGCTGTCGGGCGGCGGCAAGTCCTCGGGCCTGATGAGTTTCCTCCGGATCGGCGACCGCGCCGCGGGCGCCATCAAATCCGGCGGCACGACACGCCGCGCCGCCAAGATGGTGATTGTGGATATCGACCATCCCGACATCGAGGACTTCATCGACTGGAAGGTGATCGAGGAGCAGAAGGTCGCCGCGATGGTGGCGGGCTCCAGGCTGGCGGAGAAGCACCTCAAGGCCGTCATGAAGGCTTGCGTCAACTGCGAGGGCTCGGGTGGCGACTGTTTCGATCCCGCCAAGAACCCGGCCCTGCGCCGCGAGATACGGGCGGCCCGCAAGTCCATGATCCCCGACAGCTATATCGAGCGGGTGATCGGCTTCGCGCGCCAAGGCTATCGCGACATCGACTTCCGGACCTATGACACCGACTGGGACAGCGAAGCCTACGCCACGGTATCGGGCCAGAACTCCAACAACAGCGTGCGCGTCACCGACGACTTTCTCAAGGCAGTGCTGGAGGATGACGACTGGCACCTGACCAATCGCGGCAATGGCAGGATCGCCAAGACGGTGCGGGCGCGCGACCTGTGGGAAAAGATTTCCAATGCCGCATGGGCCTGTGCCGATCCGGGCATCCAGTTCCACACCAGCATCAACGACTGGCATACCTGCCCGGCGGGCGGCGAGATCCGCGCCTCCAACCCGTGCAGCGAATACATGTTCCTGGACGACACTGCATGCAATCTTGCCTCGCTGAACCTGATGGCGTTCCGCAAGGCAGACAGGAGCTTCGACGTCGAAGCTTTCGAGCATGCGGTCCGGCTGTGGACCATCGTGCTGGAGATCTCCGTGCTGATGGCGCAGTTCCCCTCCAGGGAGATCGCGCAGCTTTCCTATGACTACCGCACGCTCGGCCTGGGCTTCGCCAACATCGGCGGGCTGCTGATGAGTTCCGGCATCCCCTATGACAGCCGTGAAGGCCGCGCCGTCGCGGGCGCGATCTCCGCGCTGATGACGGGCGTAGCCTATGCGACCAGCGCGGAAATGGCGGGCGAGCTGGGCCCCTTCCCCGAATATGCCGCCAACAAGGACGCCATGCTGCGGGTGGTACGCAACCATCGCCGCGCCGCCCATGGCGAGACCAGTGGTTACGAGAAGCTCTCCACCATGCCGGTGGCGCTGGACTTCAAGGCCGTGCCCGACAAGGCGCTGGCCGACGCCGCCCGGCGGGCCTGGGACAATGCCCTGGATCTCGGCAAGCAGCACGGCTTCCGCAACGCCCAGGCGACCGTGATCGCGCCCACTGGCACCATCGGCCTGGTCATGGATTGCGACACGACCGGCGTCGAGCCGGATTTCGCCCTGGTCAAATACAAGACCCTGGCAGGCGGCGGCTATTTCAAGATCATCAACCGCTGCGTGCCGGAAGCGCTGGCAAGCCTCGGCTACAGCGAAAGCGAGACCGACGCCATCGTCGCCTATGCGGTCGGCTATGGTTCGCTGGAAAGCTTCACCG
>DASZVO010000019.1:0-124103 GCA_035547015.1 Rhizomicrobium sp.
GCCACATTCATAAGCGCCGATGCCTGGTTATTTTCCTTCTGGCTGACCCCCACATAGGCGACATTGGTGATGGTGACGAACAGGAAGGGCAGCGCGACTGACTGGATCATCCGCGCCACGGCGGCCTCTTCAAACGATATCTGGCTGTTGAGAGTGGAAAGATTCCACAGCGCAACGCCCTGCACCGCCAGCGCAAATCCGACCAGAATGCGGGCATCGAGCCGTCCGGCCAGAAAGCCCGCCAACGGCATCACAAGCAGCGTGGCAAAGCCGCCATATGTCAGGGCCAGCCCCGCATTGGTGGCGGTATAACCCAGGACCTCCTGCAGCAACTGGGGAATGAACTGGGTCGTTCCGAACACGATCAACCCCATCAGCAGCATGAATATGTTGGCGATCGCGAAGTTGCGGCTGCGGAACAGCTTGATGTTCACGACCGGATCGTCATGCGACCATTCCCAGGGGATAAGCAGCAGCAACCCGATCGCCGACATGGCTGCGGTGCCGATGATCATGGGCGAAGAAAACCAGTCTTCACGCTGGCCCCGGTCCAGGGTCACTTCCAATCCGCCCAGGAACAAGGCCACCAGTGCAAAGCCGGCATAATCCACGCGGATGCCCTTTGCGCGGATGGCGCGTGTCTGCGCCTTCAACGCCTTCGGCTCATCCACGAACAGTGACACCAGAACCAAGGACAGGATGCCGACCGGAACGTTGATCAGGAATACCCAATGCCAGGAGAAATTATCAGTGATCCATCCGCCCAGCGACGGACCCAGGATCGGCCCGACGATCACCACGACACCATAAGCGGCAAAGGCGGCGCCGCGCTTCTCCGGCGGGAAGGTGTCCACCATCATGGATTGCTCCACCGGCGCCAGTCCGCCGCCACCGATACCCTGCAGGATGCGCGCGACGATCAGCATGGGCAGGCTGACGGATAACCCGCACAGCAGGGATGAAAGCGTAAAGAGCGCCACCGAAACCATGTAATAGGGCTTGCGCCCGAACACATCGGCCAGCCATCCGGATATGGGGATCACGATCGCATTAGCGACCAGGAAGCTGGTTATCACCCAGGTCGCTTCGTCATAGCTGGCCGAAAGGCCGCCCGCGATATGCCCCAGCGCCACGTTGGCAATGGACGTATCAAGCACCACCATGAAGGTGGCGATCGATATGACGGCGATGATGCTCCAGGGATTGCGATCGCCCGCCACCGACCGCTCCGGCGTCCAGTCCTTTCTCTGGGCCTTCTCCGCCATCAGCGCACCGTCACGCGCGGCACGACGCTCATGCCGGGTCCCAGAATGCAATCACGCGATACACGGTCCAGAACAATCTTGACCGGCACGCGCTGCACGACCTTCACATAATTGCCAGTGGCGTTTTCCGGCGGCAGAACGCCGAAGACCTGGCCTGCACCGCGCTGGATGGAATCGACGTGACCGGGGATGTTCATGCCGCAGGCGTCCACCGAGACATCGACATGCTGGCCTGGGCGCATATGGGCCAGCTGCGTTTCCTTGAAATTGGCCGTCACCCAGATCTGCAGGGGCACAATGGCCATCATCTGTTCGCCGGGCGTGACATAATTTCCCACAGCAACGGTGCGCTGTGCGACGGTGCCCGTTACGGGTGCAACCACGCGGGTATAGCCCAGCGTCAGGCTGGCTGAGGCGATCTGCGCATCCAGCACCTTGATCTGCGCCCGGGCGCCGGCGATCTGCGCCACGGCCTGTGCCCGCTGGGCTCGCGCATTGCGCGCCGCGGCGCTCGCGTTATCCATCTGCTGCTGGGAGACGGCAGCGGGTCTGTCCTTCTGCAACAGACGATACCGCGCCAGGTCGCGGCTCGCATTGTCAGCCTGCGCGGCGGCGGCGCGTTCGGCCGCCTGCGCCTGTGCAATCTGGCTTTCTGCCTGGACCTTCTGCGCCTCTGCCTGGTCCAGCGCGGCCCTGGCATCGGCGGAATCGATCTCGACCATCAGGTCGCCCCGGCGCACAAGCTGGTTGTCGCGCGCGTGTACCGCCACGATGCGCCCTTGAACCTGCGGTGCCAGCCGCACAATATGCGTATCTATGAAGGCGTCATCCGTATCTTCATAATGGCGCGCAACAAGCCACCAGACCACACCGCCAATCGTCAGAAGCACGACCGCCGCTATGACGCCGAATTTCACCCATGGATTGGCGAACGGGCCCGGCTTCCTGGGCCCATCATCCCCATTTCCATCTCCGTCGCGGCCGTCAGCGTTCTGGTCACCGGTGCGCTGGTCATCTTTCGCCATGGCTGGGCCGTTGTGCCGGTCGCGATGGCCATGCGGGCCAACGTTCGCATCGGCATAACGCGGAAGAAACTTCGATGTTCCCTGCGGGGAGCGTCTTCGTCATGAATCCGGCACGCCGCAATCAGCGGGGCGGATGTGGTGCTTTTGGAGGCGGTCCGGGTGCCTTGTCGTCGCGCGCTTTGGGCAGCCCGCCATACAATCCATCGCGATTGCGGTCGAAATCGGCTTTCGGCGTCTTCCTGCCCTTTGCCTTCGGGTCCAGTGCGTCATCCAGCTTCTTGTCATCCATGCAAGGGACTCCTGCTTTTGTGGAAAACCACCTCGCACGCGCATACGTTCCAAAAATGGAATGCGGACTTCGGGTTCCCGCAACGGAAGCGGCGCGAGTAGCGTTTCCGCAGCTTTGGGAGAAGCGATATGCATGCCATGCGCATCCACGAGTTTGGCGGCCCCGGCGCCCTGCAGAATGACATAGTGCCCATACCCCAGCCGCGGGATGACGAGATCCTGGTGCGCATTGAGGCGGCCAGCGTCAATCCCGTGGACGGCAAGACGCGTGAAGGCAAGTTCCGGGCCGTCGGGCAGAACGATTTGCCCATGACCCTGGGCAGGGACCTTTCCGGCGTGGTCGAAAGTTGCGGCAAGCGCGTGCAAGGCCTCCACAAGGGCGAGGATGTGTTCGCATTCCTCAGTACCGACCGCGGCGCCTATGCAGAGTATGCGACGGTGAAAGCCAGGGAATTCGCGCCCAAGCCGCAGAATCTTTCCCATGTTGAAGCAGCCTCGGTACCGCTGGCGGCGCTGACGGCCTGGCAGGGCATGATCGACCACGGCGGCCTGAAGAGCGGGCAGCGCGTGCTGATTCATGGCGCGGCCGGCGGTGTGGGCCACTTTGCTGTGCAGATCGCCAAGGCCAAGGGCGCATGGGTCGCGGCCACATGCGCAAAGCGCGATGCCCGCTTCGTGGAGAAGCTTGGCGCGGATCTGGTGATTGATTACAAGACGCAAAAATTCGAAGACATGGTGCAGGATATAGACCTCGTCTTCGACCTGGTGGGAGGAGAAACGCAGGAACGATCCTTCAGCGTGTTGCGGGACGGCGGCGCACTGGTCTCGACCCTGCAGGAGGCCGACAGACAGAAGGCCAAGGCCAGGAACCTGCGCACCGCCTATTTCATGACTCAGCCCAACGCGGCGGAACTGGCCCGGATCGGCGCACTTCTGCTGTCCGGCCAGGTGCGTCCCTTCATCCACGCCACATTCCCCCTGGAGGAGGCGGCGAAAGCGGAAACCACCCTCGCCAACGGACATGTGCAAGGCAAGGTCGTATTGACGGTCAATCTCTGAGCGAGGCAGTCCGCGCGGGCGGAAAAGCCATCCGGGCAATGATCTCATGCTTGCGACTCAACAATGGCTTTTCGACGCCGTGCCACAGCACCGCCGCCGCAATCATGGCCAATGGCATGGCGAACAGGAGATCGGCCCACCAAACTCCGCAACCTGGACACAGCCGCATCCATGCCTGTTCCAGTGGATAGGCGGTGAGGTAGACGCCATAGGAATAATCGGCACGCGTGAGCGCGGCGGGAATGCGCCGCATTGCAAGCCAGATCGTGCCATAGGACAGCAGTATCGACGCCCATCCCATCATCGCCGGATCACACGCCAGCAAAAACGCGCCGCAGAGGCTGACTACCCCCGCTGGCGCGCTGTAGGGCACACGCCGGGCGCACAGGAACAAAAGCGTGCCGCCGCAAAAGGCAAGCACCAGTTCCTTCGCCGGAAGCCAGGCGAGCAACAACCCCACGAAGGGGAGCAGCGGAAAGAGCAACAGCAATGTGAGCGCGGATAACGCCGTGAGCAACTTTCGCCCCCTCAGCATCATTGCAAGACCTGCCAGCAGGCCATAGCAAATCGTCTCGACCGGAAGCGTCCACAACGATCCGTTCACGACGAAGGGGCGCGGATTCGTCATGAACAGGCCGGGAAGCGCGAAGTGAAATTGCATCACGATATTCCGGAAATAGACCGGAAGACCCGGGTCCCCGAAATACAGCCGCAACGGAAGGTCAGTCAGCATTGGCCCCAGGAGCAGCGCCGAAGCGGACACCACGACACAAAGGGCTGGCATGATGCGCAGGAGCCGCAATATCAGGAATTCGCGCACTGTGGCGCAGCGCGCCAGACTGGCGCTGACCAGATAGCCGCTGATGGCGAAGAAGGCCGGCAGGATAAGCCGCCCTGCCGCCTGCAATGCCGGCGGCATTCCGTCCGTTCCGCCCGTAGCGATGGTGAAACTGTGGAACGTGGCGATGCCCAGAGCCAGCGCCAGCCTCAGGCCATCGAAACCGTTGGCGCGACCCAGCCGGGCGGTGCGCGAGGCAAATGTCTCGCAGATCATTTCCCGGCGGCGCTGGCGCCGATTTCCGCGGCGATATCCTCTTCCCCGAGACCGCTGACCGGATGGCCATAGCCCGAACTGCTTTTGCCCATCAGACCGATGTCAAAGATAATGGCGTCATTGTTGTCGGCCGTGATGCCGGCCGGCACCTTGTCCAGGCCAAGGGCCTCGCGCACGCGCCAGGCGATATTGTGGTCGCCGGGAGACGTGTCGCCGGAAACGCCCAGCGCCCCCACGACGGTGCTTCCGTCATAGAGGGCCAACCCGCCCCCGAACACCACCACGCCGCTGGCCTTTTTGCCGACCATGGGGTCCTGACCGGTGCCATAGCCGGCAACGTCGCCGGCATACATGGTTGCGGTGTCGATTGGGTTTGTTTCGAGCAAGCCGTACAGGAAGCCGCCCGGCTGCGCGCCCCAATAAAGGTTGGCCGTGGAAAAGGCGAATGATGGCAGGCTCAGCGCATTGGCGGTGTTGGCTTTCGCGATAGCGATCGCGCGGCTGCCCGGCCATTGATCGCCGAGGCTCTCACCCGTGTAGCAGACAGCACGCACAACGCCCTCGCGATCCACCACGGCGCCCCACATGTGGTTGTCCAGGCCGCCGTTGCCGGGGCCGCCGCATGGCTTGACGCTGGCCCGAAGCGCCTCCCTCAAGGTCTGGTGCGTGATGGATGCCATTGCCTAGTGCCCTCTCTCGGCCGAGCCCGGCGCGGCGACCTTGGTGTGCTGTTCGGCCAGTTTTTCGGCGGGCATCACATGGCTCATTGCGGCTTGCATCTTGTTCCGCCATCCGGTGATCACCTGGCCCTCTCCGGCCATCATCGCCTCGAAGCCGAGCCTTGCGACATCGGTGGCGGACATCTTGTCTTCGGTTCCGACCTTGGTATCCATCATGTCGGCCCGCTCGAAGAACTCCGTTTCTGTCGGACCCGGCATCAGGCATGTGACGGTCACGCCGGTATCCCGCAATTCCTCGCGAATGGCATAGGCGAAGGAATCCAGAAACGCCTTGGTGCCGTTGTAGACGGCTTGATAGCTGCCCGGCATGAAACCGGCGATGGAGCCCGTGATCAGGATGCGGCCACGGCCCGCGCTGCGCATGGCATTTCCGATCCTGTGTATCAGATAGATGGTTCCGGTCACATTCGTGTCCAGCACGAAACGGGCATCCTTCCAGTCCTGATCGAGAAATGCCTTGCCCAACCCGCGGCCCGCATTGGCGATCAGGTGATCCACGGAGCGGCCCTTGGCGGCGGCAATCAGCCTGTCCACGCCCTCGGTGGTGGAAAGATCCGCCTGGAGGGCTTCCACCACGCCTTTGCCCAACGTGCGCAGTTCGGCGGCCGCATCCTCGATTTCGGGCTCATCGGCCGCAATCAGCAGGTCATAGCCATCTTGGGCGCAGCATTTTGCCAGCTCCAGGCCAATTCCGGTCGAAGCTCCGGTGACGATCGAAAATTTGCCAGTGTATGGCCGGGATTGCGCCATGTCCTACTCCTCCATCCGATTGATATGCCGGTCAGCCATTCGGCCGCATCACGACCTTGATGCAGTGATCTTCCTTCTTCTTGAAGATGTCATACAGTCGGGGCGCGTCATCCAACGTGGCGCGGTGCGTGATGACGAATGATGGGTCGATCCTGCCCTCTTCGATCAGCCGCATCAGCTTGTCGATATAGTTGAGCACATTGCACTGGCCCATGCGGATGGTGACACCCTTCTGGAAAGCCGCACCCATCGGTACCAGATTGAGAAACCCGCCATACACGCCGGAAAGCGATACGGTTCCCCCTGCACGGACGTTGCGCAGGCAGTCGCGGAGCGCATGGATACGATCGGTGCCCAGGCCCGTCATGGCGAGCGCGCGGTCGGCCACGGCATCCCAGCTGCCGGTGCCGTGCGCCTCCATTCCGACCGCATCGATACAGCTGTCCGGGCCGCGGTCCTGCGTGATCTGGTTCAGCCGGCCATAGACGTCTTCCGTCTCGAAATTGATGGCTTCCGCGCCGGCCTCTTCCGCCAATGCAAGACGCTCCGGGACATGGTCGATCGCCACGACATGGCCCGCGCCTTGAAGCTGGGCGCTGCGGATGCAGAACTGGCCGACGGGCCCGCAACCCCACACCGCCACCGTATCGCCGTCATGGATGTTGGCGAATTCCGCCCCCTGCCAGCCTGTGGGGAAGATGTCGGTGAGAAACAGAACCTGCTCGTCCGTCAGGCCGTCGGGCACCTTGGTGGGACAGACATCCGCGAACGGCACGCGCACATATTGTGCCTGGCCGCCCGGATAACCGCCGGTGAGGTGAGAATAGCCGAAAAGGCCCGCCGTGACGTGGCCGAACATCTGCCTGGCCTTGTCGCCTGTACGGTTTGAACGTTCGCATACAGACCAGAGTCCGTTCCGGCAGAACCGGCATTCACCGCAACAGATGTTGAAAGGCACGACGACGCGATCGCCAGGTTTGAGCTTCTTGTTACCGGAGCCAACCTCCATCACTTCGCCCATGAACTCGTGACCCAGAATGTCGCCTTCGTGCATTTCAGGGATGTAACCGTCGTAGAGATGGAGGTCGGAACCGCATATCGCGGTCGCCGTGACTTTGACGATGGCATCGCGCGGGTCTTCGATCACAGGATCGGGGACATCGTCCACACGCACATCATATTGGCCGTGGTAGACCACTGCCTTCATTGCCATCTCCGCTTGCTGTTGCTCACACAACCGAACAAGCGAAGGAACGTTCCGGCATCCGTCAAAATCTTGCCTGCAATGCAGTATCAGAAGTCCTCGAAATCGAAGCCGTGTACGGCGCATACGCGCTTCGCCAACCGCCGGAATTCGGGATTGTGATGCCCGCGGGCAGTCCCGTTCTCGTCCTGATAAAGGTGGATCATCTCATGCGCCATGGTCGCAAGCAGCATAGCCGTGCTGCGTACCTGGCTGGCGGAAATCGCGATCTCGCTGAAACCGGAACTTTTGTGGTGCCGTCCGCGGAAATGGCCGAACCGATCCCTTGTCCCCATCACCCGGAAGCTGATCTGGTCGGCTTCCGGCAGGCTCCAGTGGCGGAATGGCGGACTAAGCCGGAGATATTCATATGCACCTTCGAGAAGTTCCGGGGTGAGGGTCAGTCCGCGCATGCCGCCATAACGCGCATCTGCGACCTGCGGACGCGGCCGCGCGTTATTTTGACGGCTATGAAACAATCTTGCTGTCCATGAAACCGGCCTGGGATGTCCTTGTCTATGCCGTGTTGCCGCTGTGGGTGGTCGCGGGGTTCCTGGACTATCTCTGCCATCGCGCCAGCCGCATCGAACACGCCGCCGGCACACGGGAATCGATGCTCCATTGGCTGATGCTGGCTGAGGTGATGCTGCCGCTGGGCCTGGCCATATTCTTCCGCGTCAACGCCCTGGTCATGGCGATCATGATTATATGTCTGGCAGCACATGAGATAACCGGCTATTTCGATCTGAAGCTGGCGATGGCTACGCGCGCGGTGACGGTATTCGAGCATCAGGTGCACAGCGCGTTGGAGATATTGCCGCTCACGGCCATTCTGCTTGCAATGGCGCTGCACTGGCCACAGGCCCAGGCGCTGCTCGGATTCGGGCCGGAGCATGCGCAATTCTTCCTGGGCCCGAAACAAACGCCGCGATGGGGCGAAATCATCCCGCCCTTCACGGCATTCCTGGCCCTGTCCCTTCTGCCATACGGCGAGGAATTCCTGCGCAGTCTTCGGGCCCGGCGCGCACGATCACATTGATGTCATGTCCCTGCCGATCCTGGCGATCAGCGCGGCGGCATCGAAAGGCGCGCGCACCTTTGCATCGTTGTCGAAATAGACATAGACGTCGCGCCCGCGCCTGGGCGCCGGCGGGCCGGCATGTTCGCCTTCGGCTTCCTCTCCCCTGCTCCAGGCCATGATGCGCCGCGCCCAGACATCGATCGCACCGGCGCTGTAGCCGCTGGTATAGAGCTTCCGTGATCCGTGGAGCCGGACATAGACAAAATCAGCCGTCGCATCCAGAAGCAGCGGCCATTCCACCGTGTCGGCAACCACAAGGCCAATGCGATGGCGGCGCAGCAGCCGGATGAAGGCCTCATCACGGAAACTGTCATGACGTATCTCCAGGGCATGGCGCAGGGGCCGGTCGACATCGGCCTTGAGCCACGCGCGCACCTTCAGATTGCCGTCATGCCGTTTTGCCAGGCGTGCCGCCTCGGCCGTTGTTCGCGGCAGCAACGCGAAGAAAGCCGCCAACCGCTCCGCATCGAACCGGAAACTGGGCGGCAACTGCCACAAGATGGGGCCGAGCTTGTCCTCGAGCGCCAGAACCCCCGAGGCGAAGAAATTGGCCAATGGAGCTTCCACAGCCGCCAGCCGCCTGATATGCGTGATGAACCGTGGCCCCTTGACCGCGAAGACAAAACCGTCCGGCGTCGCCTCCCGCCAGGCGCGAAAGCTTGTGGGCCGCTGCAGCGAATAGAAGGTTCCATTGATTTCGATGGTCTGAAATCCCGACGAAGCATAGGCAAGCTCGTCCTTCTGCCGCAGGCCTTCGGGATAGAATTTTCCCCGCCAGGGCGCATAGCGCCAACCCGAAATGCCAACGCGTATACGGCCTGTCCGCATGGTCCTGTAACGCGCGGGCGGCGCGGAACGGCGCAAGCCACGTTCCATCAGCGCAGGCAAGTTGCCGGATCGAGGACCGAGACATCGGTATCCGCCACGACCTGCCGCAGCACCGCCCAGCGGTCCACATCAGTGGCGCGGCTGCGTGTCTCGACGCATTTGCGCACCAAGTCCCTGGCCACCGTGTATCCCGTCACATAGGCACCCAGCGCGTCGGTGAAATGCAGGAGCGCCTCGGGGCTGGAGATCAGTGCATCGCGCGCAAGTGCGATTGCGGCGGCGTCGGCGTTCAATCTGCTGCGGTCGTAATAGTCGCGCAGGATGGGGACCGCCGACGGCGACAGTTCACCGAGCAGGCGATGGACCTGAACATACGTCTCTGCATCGCGCGGGTCGAAGCCCGCCAACGGAAAAAGCACGTCGCGCATGAAGACCAGCCGGTCCCATGGCGGGAAGGCCAGATCCACACCATAGTTGGCCGCGCCTTCGCGCATCACCTGCTCGGGCGAGCGCAGGATCACCACCGTATCTTCCACCACTACGCCCTGCCGTCCGGCACCGGCCGGCATCATCGTGAATTGGGCGTGGTGGCCGGGATAGGCTTCGTGGCAGGCGACGTCGAGGGCTGTCCCCGGTTCGGCCACCGCATCGCCGCCCAGCAGCAACAGACTGCGGCCGCCGCCGCGATAGCGGTGCCAGGGCGTATCGCCGGTCCATTCGATATCCAGCCTTTCGTTCTTTGGCATCTGCCAGTGGGCCAGCGTACGGGCACGGCATTCCGCCAGCGCACGCATAAACAGCGCCCGCTGCCTGCTCTCGGGCACCAGGAAACGGTTGCGGAATGCCTCCACGCGCGCGGCCAGGCTGCCGGGGCCCGGCAACAGCGCTTCCAGCGCCGCGCGGACCTTCTGCTGCGCGCGGGTGTCAACGGCAGGAATCGCCACGCCATAGAGCCGGCGGGCCTCCTCGTCGAAATCCAGCAGGTGCGGCGTCCTGATGACGTCTACCAGCATGATAAGGTGGTCCACGCGCGCGCGCAGGTGGTCGCGCCGGGTGGAAGCCGGATCGCCGGCCAGGTCGGCGCGCAGCCTTGCGAGATCATCGCGCACGGCAGCAAGAGTCGGTGCGGGCCCGCGCGGTTCAAGCTCGGGCGGCCCGAAATAGGCATCGATCTCCCGCGGCCTGATGCGTCCCAGCGACATGGCCAGGGTGACAAAGCGGCGCGCCTGCATCTCCAGCCGCGCGCCCGGCGCGGGGTGCCTCAGGACATGCCAGCCCACGGCAGCCGCGAGCAACAGCGCCGCCCCGGCGAAAACGCCCGCAAGCATGCCTTTCGCGGGGATGCGGAAACCCATCGCGTTATTGTGGCGCGGGTCTATTCGGTGCGCAACGCGTCGATGGGATCAAGCATGGAAGCGCGATGCGCCGGATAGCTGCCGAACGCCAGCCCCACGAGAGCGGCAATGCCGATGGACAGCGCCATGGCACCGGCCGACACGCTGACCGGCCAGCCCAGCGCCCAGCCGATGAGGCGTGACGACAACAACCCCAGGACCAATCCGATAAGGCCGCCCGCAATGCTGAGCGTCACGGCTTCGGTCAGGAACTGGAGTGCCACATCGCCGGACCTGGCACCGGTAGCCACGCGCAGGCCGATTTCGCGCGTGCGCTCGGTCACCGATACCAGCATGATGTTCATGATGCCGATACCGCCCACGATCAGTGACACGCCGGCGATGCTGGCCAGCAGCGCGGTCATGGTGTCGCTGGCGCGATCCAGCGTATCGGCCATCTCCTCCAGCGTCACTTCGTCGAGCTTGGGCAGGTTGGCCAGCGCAAAAGCCGCCGCAGGGGTATAGAGGCCTTGGGTAAGCGCCTGGGCTGCCTGGGTTTCGACCGTGAAATCGTCCGGCACCGCGCCGCCGCCCTGGCGGCTCAGATAGCCCTGGTTCGCGCCGGCACCGGCCAGGCGATGGCGCTTGCGCAGCAGGGCCTTGATGTCATTGGCGATACGCGATGCCTCGCCGGCCTTCTCCGCCGCCACGGCGATGAAACCGAGATGGCTGATCTCCTGACTGGCCTGGAGCTTCTGCCAGGGCACGAACAGCATGTCGCCGTGACCGTCGGATTGATCCGAAGTGACACCGACGATGGTATAAGTGGCATCGCGCAACTGAACCGTCTTGCCCACGGGATCGAAACCCTTGCCGAACAGCACGTCGGCAAGGCCGCGGCCGATCACCGCCTCGGCTGCACCATCGGCCAGCATGCGCCCGGGGCGCACATCCCAGGAATAGGCCTTGGCATAGGCGGGGGCGACGCCCTCGACCGGCGTGAAGACATGCGCGGCCCCGCTCGAAACACTGGTGCGCAACGAAATGCCGGGGCTGACCGCGGCAATGCCCTGCACGGACGCTGCGATGGCCTGCGCGTCGGCGGGCGTAAGTGTAGTGGCCGCGCCCAGACCCGAGGCGATGCCGACGCTTTCCCCGCCGCGGGTATAATTGCCTGCCCGCACGAAGACCAGTTTGGTGCCGGCCGAACGCACCTCGCCTTCAACCGAGGCACGCGCGCCCGTGCCCAGCGCCACCATGGTCAACACCGCCGCGACGCCGATGATGATGCCCAGCATGGTCAGCAATGTGCGCAGCCGATTGCGGCCCAGCGAACGGACCGCCAGCCGGATATTGACGGGCATCAGCGCGAACATGGACATCTCCGTATCATCAGGACTCCCGTCACTCGGCCTTGAGGGCGATCACCGGATCGAGATAGGCGGCGCGGCGCGCGGGCGCGAAGCCGAACACGATTCCCGTGGCAGCGGCCATGACCAGGGCGGCAACAAGCATGGTGGGCGAAGCCGCCGTCGCCCAGTGCAGTCCGTGTTCCGTGATCACCAGCCCGATCCCGCCCAGCACCAGTCCCATCAAGCCGCCCAGTGCCGCCAGCGTCACCGCCTCGACCAGGAATTGCAGCATCACATCGCTGGCGCGGGCGCCCAGGGCCATGCGCAATCCGATCTCGCGGGTGCGCGCGGTCACTGAAACCAGCATGATATTCATCACCCCGATGCCGCCCACCAGCAGCGACACCGCCGCCGCGCCCGCCAGCAGCAGCGTGAATGTGCGCCCGGCCTGCCGAAGGCTCTTGGCCATCTCCTCCCACGAAGCTTCCTCGAAGCGGGCGGTGTTGGCGTGTACCGCGCGCGCCAGGCGCGGGTCCGATCCCATGCTGGGAAGCGCCGATACGCTTTGCGTCTGCACGCGGAAATCGTCCGCCGTATCGTCCGGCAGGCGATGCAGGACGCGCAGCTTCTGCTCGATATCCTGGGCGACACGGGCCGTGACACCCACCGATACGGTGCGCACGGTGATCGCGTCATAGCCGGGACGGCCCAGCAGCGCCTGCGCCAGCTTCACCGGCACATAGACTTGCGGCACCACGTTGCTGCCGGAATCCGCCCCTTCGATGACGCCCACGACGCGGATCGTCCTGCCGCCTGCACTGACCGTGCGGTCCAGCACTGAGGACGCACCCGGCCACAGTTGCGCAGCCGCCCGCGGCGTGACCAGCATCACCGGCGCGCCTTCAGCATGTTCCGCGTCGCTGACAAGGCGCCCCTCGCGCAACCTCCAGCCCGTCATATCAGGCCATGCCGCCTCGAAGCCGCTGACGCGGACGACACGCACCGCCGCGCCGGGATCGAGCGTGACATTGCCTTCGGCGCTGCCTGCCACGGCGCGCACATCGGCGATTTGACCACGCAGCAGCGCGATCTCGGCAGTGCCCAGCGGCGCGGGGGGATTGCGGTACCGGCTTCGCTTGACGGCGCGGATGCGGCGGCGCGCGTCCATCGCGGCGGAGTCCTGACTCACATCGGCCAGCGTGCCCTCGCCTGCGGCCGCCGACACCATGCCTTCCGACGGCTCCCCGCCGCCGCTATCCTGCTCACCGCGGCTGTCGATGGCCGAAGGGGTGAAGTTGCCGGAGCGTATGGTGATGCGCGTCGGACCGGCGGCCTCAATCTGCGATTCGATCTTGAGCTGCGCGCCGCGGCCCAGGCCGGAGACAATCACCACCATTGCCACACCAACGCTCATGCCCAGAAGGGTCAACGCCGCCTGCAACTTGTTCTGCGTGAGCGCGCGGACGGCCATCCGCAGGTTAATGCCCATGGTGCCCGGCCCCGGCCGTCTTTTGCCCCGCCCTTTTCTGCGCCATCAGCAACGGCGCGACCGGCACTTCCACCAGGGCCGAGCGGCCGCGCATCATGAAGCCGATGCGCACCACGCCTTTTGGATCGATGACGGCCCCGCTCTTGCCGGTCCAGAAGACGCCGGTGGGGTCTATCGCCATGTCGATATACTCCGTCTTCTGACCGGGCCGCTCGATCTCCACCGCCATCTGCGAAACCGCCGAAGCCGGCAACGGCTCGCCCATGGCGTCGGAGAAATAGACCTGCACACCGCCGCCCGGTACCAGAACGGCCTCGTAATGCATGTCCTGATAGGCTTTCACCACGCCGCCATGATGCGGTTCGTCATCCACACCGTTATGGGCGTTTGCCGCTGGCGAGAAGGTAAGCGCGATCAGCGCCGCGAGTATCCGCAAGACTCTATTCATGCCGAAGCGCCTCTATGGGATCGAGCTGGGCGGCGCGGCGCGCCGGATAGACGCCGAAGGCAATGCCCAGAACGGCTGCCACGGCCACCGCCAGCGCGGCGGCGGAAGGAGACACAACGGCGGACCATTGGAAAAACCTCTCCAGGCTTCCCGACGCGGCCACACCGCACAGGATGCCCAGAAGCCCCCCGATCAGGCTCAGCAGCATCGCCTCGAACACAAATTGGATGGCGATGTCGCTGCGCCGCGCGCCCAGCGCGATACGCAACCCCACCTCGCGCGTGCGCTGGGTCACCGACAGCAGCAGCAGATTCATCACCCCGATTCCCCCAACCAGCAGCGACACGGCGGCCACGCCGGCCAGAAGCGCAAGCATGGTCCAGTTGGTGCGCCTGAGAGAAATGGAAAGCTGCTCGACCGTCATCTGGTCCACGCTCGCCATATTGCCCGTCACGGCGCGGGCCAGATCCGGCGGCAGGCCCTTGCCCAGCATCTGCTGGGCCACGGTCGTCACCGTGAAGTCGTCGGGCATCGTGGACGTTATATGATGGCGCCGGCGCAGCAGATCAGTGATTGCCTTGGCGATGCGCGTGGTATCGCCCACCGACTGCGTGGTGACGGATATCGAGTTGAGCTTGCTGAGGTTCAGCAGGCGGTCGATGGTGGTGACCGGCACATAAACGGCATCGAACTGGTCATCGCCGGGCGCTGGCTGGGTCGCCCAGCTACGGCTGCCGATCACGCCGATGACCTGGAAAGGCTGGTGCCACAGAAGAACGGTGTGGCCGGTGGGGTTCACACCTTGGCCGAACAGGCGGTCGGATGCTACCCGGCCCAGCACCATCACCTGGCTGCTGCGATCGACATCGCGCGCGTTCAGGAAGCGGCCATGCGGGATCGTCCAGCCGCTGCGGATCTCCGGCAGGTCCGCCTCGGTGCCATGCATGCGGGTGAACCATTGTTTCTGCTCGGGACTGTCCTTGACGAAGATGCGGACATTCTCGTGCACGCCCGAGACGACATGCTGCACGCCCACTATCCCCGCGATGGCCTTGGCATCGTCGCGGGTAAGTGTGGCTGCCGAGCCCAAGCCGGCCGAGGCATCGCCCAGCCGCTGGCGGGCGGTAGGATGATCGTGGATCGCCATCGGATCATCTTCGAAGTGCGCCGGGATGAACCAGCCCGGTACCGCCTGAATCGCCCCGCCCGCAGCCGGACCTTCGACCTGGAATACCGGCGCGATCAGGCGCCCCTGCTCTCCAACAGGACCGGATGACGCGGGCATCGCGCGCGGGGAATCGGGTCCGCGCCATTCTGGCTCCAATTCGGTGTGCCCGATGTGACCTTCCGGATCGGTGTCGATGTCCTGCTTGACCTTATAGTTCCCCGCCGTGACCAGGATCAGGTTCGCGCCGGCGGCGCGCAACTGGTCGTCCAGCGCATCCTGTGCGCCGCGGCCCAGCGCCAGGCTTGTCACCAGCGCGCCCACGCCGACGGTCACGCCCAGCATGGCCAGCGCCGCCTGCATCCGGTTGCGGAAGAGCGCGCTCAACGCCAGCAACAGGAAATGCCGGAGATTCGACATGACGCTTCCTATTCCGCCACTGCCATGACGGGCGTTGACGCCTCCTCCTGCGTGTGGCGCGGTGTGTTCGGCCTGTCGCTAATGACCATGCCATCGCGTACCGAGACGATGCGCGTGCCATAGGCGGCAATGTCGGGTTCATGGGTGATCAGCACGATGGTGATGCCGCGCCGCTCGCGCAGCTCCTGCAGGGCGCGCATGACATCGATGCTGGTTTTGGTGTCGAGGTTGCCGGTGGGCTCGTCGGCCAGGATCAGCGTCGGCTCGTTGACCAGCGCACGCGCGATGGCGACCCGCTGCTGTTGCCCGCCGGACAACTGGTTGGGGTGATGATCGAACCGGTCGCCGAGCCCCACGGCCTCCAGCGCCTTCATCGCCCGCTCACGGCGCTCGGCCGCGGGCACAACCGGGCGGGAATAGAGAAGCGGCACTTCTACATTCTCCACCGCCGTGGTGCGCGGCAGCAGGTTGAATCCCTGAAACACAAAGCCGATCTGGCGGTTGCGAATCTCCGCCAGTTCGTCGCGCGAGAGTTTCGACACGTCCCGGCCGTTCAGCAGATAGTGACCTTCGGTCGGCCGGTCCAGACACCCCAATATGTGCATCATGGTGGACTTGCCCGAGCCGGATGGGCCGGTGATCGCCACGAACTCCCCGGCCCCGATCTCAAGCGACACGCCGCGCAATGCATGCACGACATTATCGCCTAGCTTGTAGACCTTCTTGACCGACTGAAGGGTGATGACTGACAAGGACCCGACCTTTCCCGATGTGGCCTACATCTGTTTCTGCGCCGGCGCGGCCGCCGGGCCCGGTACCGGCCCGTTGAGTCCGGCATAATTGTAGAGCGCCGTCGCCACCGACTTCTCCGCCCCCGCCAGGCCATAGGTCTTGCCCGCGCCTTCGATCACATAATATTCGTTGGCGGCATGGGCATTGCCGCCCATACCCACCATGCCGCCCATGATCGGCACGCTGACCGCGAAGCCCGAGAACAGATAGGCCGGCCAATAGCCGCCCATGATGCTCTGATCGCTGTGCACCGGAGCGTGTCCGATGTTGAACATGTCGTACATGGTGTTCACGGCGCGGCCGATCTCGGTATCCGTGCTGGTCTTGGCCCATGGCACATCGCCCACCATGTTGATCTGCACGTCCTTGTAGCCATGCTCGTCGAGATGCTTGCGGATCTTGGCCACGATGTCCGGCCCGCTCATGTTGGGTACATAGCGAATATTGTGCTTGGACGTGATCTTGTTGGGCAGGATCGCGCCCGAACCACCCGCGAACATGTTGCCGCCCCAAATGCCGTCGATGTTGAACGAGGTGCCGTAGCTGGACATCTTCAGCACTTCATAAGGATCGTCGGAGATGAAGCGGCCGACGCCCAGGTTCTCGGCCGCCCGCTTCAGATCGTAGTTCTTCGCAGCCGCGTGCAGCTTGGCGTCGACGTCTGGCGAAATCGGCTCGATATTGTCGTAGAAGCCCTTCACCAGCGAACGGTGGGTCTTGTCGTCATACAGCGTGTTCAGCATCTTGATGTGACGCCAGGCCACCGAATCCACCGAGCGGCTGAAGCCTCCATGGATGTCGCTGTAATTCGGGCCGCGCCCCCAGCTCGCGCCACTGGTGGTCAGCTCGATGAAGACGCAGCCTTCCGAACCGGACAGGCCGCGGGCGGTGCCGTTGGGAGACTGACCGCCGAAAGTGTACATGGCATCGACATTCTTGAAGAGGTCCTTGTGCTCCTTCATGAACTGGCGATAGCCCATGTCCATGCGTTCCTCGTCACCTTCCGCGATGAAGAGGATATTCACGGGCAGTTTTCCGGTGACGGCCTTGATCGACATCAGCGCATTCCACATGGCCATCTCCGGGCCCTTGGAATTGACCGCTCCGCGGCCGATCAGCACCTTCTTATAAGGCGCCTGTTCGACCAGCCTGCCCTCGAAGGGTGGCGCCTTCCACAGGTCCGGCTGCGTCACCGGCATCGTGTCGTACATCCAGTAGATCGCGACGGTTTTCTTGGCGCCCTCATCGCACTTGGCGAATACAACGGGGTTGCCCTGCTGGCCCCATTCGGTCGTGCCGACATCATACACTTTGGTCTGCTGGCAGCCGAGCTGGTCGAAGAAGCCCTTCACCATCTCCGCCGATTCCTGGATGCCTTCGCCGGTGTTCGAGATGCTGGGCTGCTGTATCCACTTCTGAAGATTGACGACATGGTCGTCTATGTGCTGGTCGATATAACCATAGATCTTCTTGAGATCCGCGTTCTGGATCTTGCTCATGTCGATCTTGACGGTCTCGTCGCCATAGGGCCGGATGCCGAGCTTGGGCGCCTGCGCGGCGCTGGCCTCCTTGCCGGAGGTGCTCTTGCCCTCCTCACCCTTGCCGCAACTCGCCAGCGATGCCGCCACGCCAATGACAAGCGGCATCCAGAGAATCTTCATCTTCAACGATTTCATGAGCCTTACCCCCAAGAATGCGTCTTGGCGAACCAAAACCGGGCGCGTGAATGGCACGGCTGCACAACGATCAGGCAATTCGCCCGGTTGTTCAGCGCCGCGCACAGCCATCGGCCAAGCTTCAACCCAACACCAGCAGCGTAGCGCAAACAGCTTTGTATTTTCCGGCAATTTGCGATGGTTCTCGCGCCCGCCCATCAGCAATTCGCTAAGAATTCGCGGACCGTTGACGTAATCCATCACGAGGGCGCGTGAAACCGCGCAAAGGCTGCTCTGGCATGCCGGGCGATGCTGGCATCGATGCGCGCGTTGCGCTTAAAAAGGAAACGCAAGTCAGCGCGGACGCATCACGATGTTTCTTTATCGCATCCGGGTTCCGGCCCGTATCCGGATTCCGGTGACAGCTTTCGGACTGGCAGTGCTGGCAGGCGGCGCCCACGGGCACAGTATGGCCGGAAAACCGGAATGGGCGGCCTTCGGCATGCCTGGCAACGCCAAAGATCCGGCGCGCACAGTGACGGTGATCGCAGCAACCATGCGCTTCAAGCCCGACACGATAGACGTGCGCCGTGGTGAGACCATCCGCTTTGTCATCACTAACAACGGTCCCACCAAGCATGAATTCGTGATCGGCGACCACGGCTTCCACATGCAGCATATAAAAGAGATGGAAGAGATGCCGGACATGCCGATGGACGAGGAAAATTCCGTCGACCTGCGCCCTGGTCAGACCAAGGTGCTGCTGTGGCGGTTCACCAATGCCGGCGAGTTCCTGTTCGGCTGCGATATTCCCGGCCACTTCCAGTCAGGAATGGTCGGCCGGATTCACGTTCACTGACGGACGCGCGCGGGTTGAATGCGCCTGCGTGCCGTCACCGGTAGTTCTGGTCGTCCACCCTGCCAAGATCGGTATTCAGCACGCCGACCGTGACGATGGCATAGGTCAGCACTTCGCTGCCCGGTTCCAGATGTCCTGCGAAAGCCGTGGCCTTCTCGCCGACGGCCAGCATCATATGGGCATGGATATTTCCGTGGACGATATAGCCGTTCATGCCGATCAGGTCGGCCGGCGTCGTGGGCTGGTTCGTATAGACGTCGGCGGGCGGATAATCGCGGCTGGCAACATTGTGCACGCGGTATCCGCGCAGCGAGCCGATGCCGGAAAGGATGACGCCGTTCTGAATGTGCTCCTTCTTCACCAGCTGCTCCATGCCGTGCAGAAGGTCGGTCTTGAACTTCATCCGCATCACCACGATGCGGTCGAACCGCCCCGTCAGGGCATAGGCGTCCGGCACCTTGGGATTGTTCGGCCGCAGGTCTTCGGCAGTGGCGGGCCTGTGCACGGTCTGTGCGCACAGCGGCGCGGGAATGGCGAGCAGAAGCGTCAGCAGCGGAATGGACGGTTTCATGACGGTTCACCTTTCTGTTTCTGTTCTGGACGAGGTGCTGTGCCCCACTCATGTATTCCACAAGCAACAGGCAAGCCAGAGTTCGCAGCCAAAGCAGTCACATGTACGGCGGGATCAAATCTGTTCGCACCCGCGAAAAGACGCTTCGGGGCACATGGCCGCCCGTTCGACCTTGGCATCAGCCGGAGGGGCGATTATCCTTGATTCACCCCGAAGAAAGGACATCCCCAAATGAACAAGCGCCTTATCGGAACGTTGTTGGCGGCGGCAGTCGCAATGCCCCTATCGCTCTCCACAGAAGCTATCGCACAACCACGCCACGATTATCACTGGCAAGGCGACCGCAACAGCGGATGGGACCCCTCCCGGCATTATCGGGCCGGGCGTTATCGCGAACGCCGCCTGGGCCGCAATGACCGCATCTATCGCGGCGGCGACGGCCGCTACTATTGCCGGCGCAGCGATGGCACGACCGGACTTGTCATCGGCGCGATCGCGGGCGGCCTGCTTGGCAATGCGGTCGGTGGCGACACGCTGGGCACACTGCTCGGCGCCGGCGGCGGCGCGTTGCTGGGACAGTCGATCGACCGCGGCAACCTGAGGTGCCGTTGAGCGGTGCGTGAGCGACGGCCCCTGCCGCAAGGTTACCGGCAGGGCGTCGTCACCGCCATCACTGTCCTGCTGGGTTTCTCACTTCTGTTCCTGCGCTTCTGGGGCTTCGAGGCACCAGGGGAATGGACGCGCATCTCGGTGGCCGCGACGCTGCTTCTGTGCGCGTCCATCGCGTTGCAGTTCGTTGCGCTTTGGCGGTCGCTGCAGTTGGCCGATGACGATGAACGGGAATATGCCAGGACCTTGCGCTGGTTCCTGTCCTCCGCGGTGACCTTGCTTGTCAGCCTGATGCTTGCCGGGCTCGACCACGCCGGCGTTCTCAACGGTCAATAAAGGCCGGGAACCAGCCGCCAGGTGCGCCGGCGGTATGCCTCGTATTCAGCCCCGAATTGCGAGGCGAGCATGCGCTCCTCGGCATGGATGCGCGCAATAAGGGCGGGGATCATCAGAACCGTCAGGACCATTCCTGCAATCGACCGGAAGCAGAGATTCCAGGCAAGAGAGGAGAGCAGCAAGCCCACAAAGCTGGGATTGCGCACCACGCCATAAATGCCGGTCGTGACGAGCTTGTGCCCCTTCTGGATCGCCACCAGCCCGCTGAAGCGGTTGCCCAGCACGAATACCGGCCACAGCCGGATCGTTCCGCCCACGACAAGAAGCACCACGCCCGTCCAGCGCGCTGCGTCGCCGTCGATCACCCAGATGTCTTTCCGGTCGGTATAGGCGGAAAGATAGGCGCTGAGGATGCTGAGAATGCTGAACACGCCCAGCACCCAGCGATTGCTTCGGTCTTCCCGTTCGCCGGGGCTGATATTGCCGCCGCTGAACAGCGAAACAAACGTGAGCACGAGAAAAATGACGGCGACGGCCACCCGCGCGGGATGCGCAAAGTAGAGGCTCACTCCGCCCCATCCGGCGACCGCAAGCGCCAGATAGGCGAACGTCCCCGCAAAAGCGGAAAGGGCGATTTTCGGCGATGCCATGCTTGCACATCCTACATTGCGTCGGGACAGGCCGAAACGGGGCGGTCGCCGCGGCGGGGCATCACGCAGATACTGACTATTCCTCAGTTGTCCGGAGACCCGCAATTTCACTTGCGCAAGCCATGCGCCTGGTTTTCCTTTGGGCACCAAACACGGCACCACAACGTGGTGAACAGTCCCCGGGGGAACCACCCATGAATCGCAACCTGATTCCCAACCTGCTCGCAACGTTCGTCCTGCTGGTCACGGCGCCATCTGCGCTTGCGGCTTCCACATCCGTCATTACGACCAGGCCGGACGATCCCAAGGCGGCCTATGTGCAGGATTTCGGCGCCCGCGGCGATGGGCAGGCTGATGACACGGCTGCGATCCAGACCGCCATCAACAAGGTTGCCACCACAAGGCTTGGCGGCACCGTCCTCATCCCCGCAGGCCGCTACCGGCTGACACACACCGTCTTCGTATGGAATGCGGTACGCCTGATCGGCTATGGCGCCACGCGGCCCGTCTTTGTGCTGGCCGACAACACGCATGGCTTCCAGCAAGGCGTGGCCGACATGGTCCTGTTCTCCGACAGCGGCCCGGCCGCGCTGGCGCCGGGCGCGCGGCGCGCCGCCGTGCCGCCGCAAGGCGCGGTACCCGCCAACGATGCGGTTTCCGACGCCAATTCCGGCACCTTCTATTCCTCGATGATCAACATCGATTTCGAGATCGGTCAGGGCAATCCCGCCGCCATCGCCGTGCGCTTCCACGTCGCCCAGCACGGCTATCTCAGCCACATGGATTTCCAGACCGGATCCGGCCTGGCGGCACTGACCCAGATCGGCAACGTGGGACTTGACCTGCACTTCCATGGCGGCCGCTACGGCATCCTGACCGAAAAGACCTCGCCCGCCTGGCAGTTCACGCTGGTCGATTCCTCCTTCGACGGCCAGCGCGAAGCCGCAATCCGCGAACATGAAGCCGGGCTGACGCTGATCCGCGACAGCTTCAGCAACACGCCGACCGCCATCGACATCGATGAGGGCTATACCGACCAGCTCTGGGTGCAGGACTGCCGCTTCGAGGATATCGCGCGCGCCGCGGTCGTCATCAGCATGGAAGACAACCATCTCAACGAGATCGGTTTCGCGAATGCGGTGCTGAAGAATGTACCGACCTTCGCCCGATTCCGGGAATCCGGCCGCCAACTCGCGGGCAAGGCCACCGCCTATCGCGTATCGAAATTCACTTACGGCCTGATACTGCCGCAACAGGGCGCGATGGGCACGATGGGCACGGTCTACGAAGCGGAAAGCCTTTCAGCCATGCCCAAGCCGCTGCCGCGCGCCATCCGGCCGCTTCCTTCCAGCGGAACCTGGATCAATGTGCATACGCTGGGCGTGAAGGGCGACGGCGTCACCGACGATACCGCGGCCTTGCAGAAAGCGGTGGACGGCCATCGCGTACTGTATTTTCCCAGCGGTTATTACATCCTCAGCGATACCATCCGTCTCAAACCCGACACCGTGTTGATCGGGCTTCATCCCGGAACCGCGCAGTTCGACATTCCGAACGACAGTCCCGCCTTCCGCGGGGTCGGCGAACCAAAGCCATTGTTCGAAGCCCCGAAGGGCGGGCACAACATCATCAGCGGGCTTGGCATATACACCACAGGCATCAATCCGCGCGCCGTCGCGGTCATGTGGATGGCGGCCGAGGATTCGCTGATGGATGACCTGCAGATCATGGGCGGTGGCGGCACCTATCTGGCGCCGGAGGTGGCCAAGACCGTCGAGAATGGCACCCAGAATGCCTTCCGCGTCGATCACTGGGGTCATCAATATCCCAGCGTCTGGGTAAAGGACGGCGGCGGCGGCACCTTCCTGGGCGTGTGGAGCCCCGGCAGCTATGCCCAGGCCGGTTTCTATGTCACGAACACGAAGACGCCCGGCCACGTCTATGAACTGTCCAACGAACACCACCTGTTCACCGAGATCAAGCTCGACCATGTGGAGAACTGGGAATTCCTGGCGCCACAGACCGAGGAAGAATCCGCCTCGAGTCCCGAAGCCGTGTCGCTGGAATTGACGAATTCGCGCAACATCGTCTTCGCCAATTATCACGCCTATCGCGTGACGCGGAGCCACGCCCCGTTCCCGGCGGCGGTGCGCCTGTACCATTCCGGCGACATCCATTTCCGCAACGCGCACATCAATGCCGAGAGCGGCTTCTCGGTCTGCGACAGCAAGGGCTGCGGCACTTTCCTGCGCGCGGGGCGCTATCCCTACGACAACACCATCCAGGATATCACGCTCGGCATCGAAACCCGTGAGCGGGAATTCGCGTCACTGGATATTCCGGAAACTTCGACATCGCCGCGTCCGGGCGATTCATCTGCGCTGGTGGCTTCGGGAGCCGCGGTCGAGAAGATCACGGATGGATTTCATTCCATTTCGGGCGCCGCAGTGGATGCCAAGGGCAAGATCTATTTTGTCGATCACTGGCAGCAGCGCATCTTCGGCTGGTCGAAGGACGAAGGCCTGACCATCGAGCGTGACAATCCGCTCGATCCGGTGAACCTGGCCATCGACAACGCGGGCAACATCATCGTCCAGTCGCTGGCAGGCCCCGACAGTACCGTTTATGCCTTCCGCCCCGGATCATTCCCCGACCAGGTCACCGTGCTCAAGCCGCAGGCCAACGCCGCGCGCGCCGGCGCATCCATCGTTCTGCCCGGCAACTATTGGGTCAATGGCGAATTCCGCGACCAGCTCGACCCTCAGACCTATCGCTTCAAGACGCTGGCCGAACTGTTCGCAGAGGATGTCACCGCGCCGCGGCCCGATCATTATGTCTCGCCCGACGGCAGCCTGATCCTGCCGGTGACCCGCGTCTGGCCGCAGGCCGCCAACGAGGTCTATCCCGGCAGTGATTACACCGGCTGGCGCTGGTCGGATAACCTGAACGCGATGGGCTTCATCAAGGGCAAGCCCGGTGATCGCGTCTATGTCAGCAACGAATCCGAAGACACCACCTACAGCGCGACGGTCAACCCTGACGGTTCGCTGAGCGGGCTGAAGCCTTTTGCTCCGCGTGGCGGTGAAAGCGTTGCGACCGACAGCAAGGGTAATGTATTCGTCGCCAACGGACAGATCTTCGCCTATGACCCATCAGGCAGGGAGATTGGCCGCATTGATGTGCCGGAGCGCCCGATACAGATCCTGTTTGGCGGTCCTGGCCGGCGCACGCTGTTCATCCTCTCTCATCACACGCTTTACGCCGCGAGGATGCAGGTAGCGGGATAGCGGTCAAAAGTTCCCTGCTGCCCGAATTCTGGCCGGAAGGCACAAATCCGGGGCGGTAACGGAGTTCCATTCCGCTTGACACCCCCGGGGACGCGCGCAAGCAGCGGCAAATGAGAAGAATGGGATGCCGTCGATTCTGAGCGCGGGTTGTAAATTTCCTGCAACGGACCGCAAGAACGCCAAAGTCTCTCTGAAGGCGGCCGTCAAAGTGATAGAGTCCGCCGGTGGCCGCGATGGTGCGGCCAACTCTCGTCGAGGTTCTAGATGTAGAAGAGGCTTGCCATGTGTGATTACTCCTTGGAGTCTTTTGCGCGAAGAGATGCAAGAACGGGCGATCAGCTGATGACCGCGAAAATCGGCGGCTATGGTTCGGTCGGCCTTGTAGCGGCAGACGCGCCGGAAACCGCGGTCTGCCTGTGCCCGGATACAAGACTGATCGTCTCGGGGATTCCGGCTTTGTTGCAGAAATCCTGGAACGTCGGGGAGGTTGCGATCGCGACCTTCCAGCAACGCGACGAAATCGGGATGTGGAGACGCGGCGGCTATCATCGCGATGGTGTCAGGTTTGACGGAGCCGACCAGCGATTCGTGCTCTTCCAGGAATTCCCCGCAGGCATAGAAGTGTCTGTGGAAACGGTTCCGGAAGCGCCCCGGAATGCGGTGCCGGAGATGACAAGACCGGAGTTGATCCCGGCCTGACAAGCTTCGTGGAGCCCGGAATTTCCCTTTCCGGGCTCCCGTGCATCTGCCGTTGGCAAAGGCCTGCGGGATCTAGGCCGCCTTTGCACAATATTGCGCCTCAGCCTCTCTCAGCGCTCCGGGGCCAGGCCACCTTCGCCTTACCGGATCAATGATCGTATGCAGAGACCGCGCCACCACGCTGGCCGCTGCAAGGTCTGCTCGCCAACACCAATCGTTCACATCCTCAGGTCGTAACGATCCGCGTCCATCACTTTGGTCCACGCTGCGACGAAGTCCCTCACGAATTTTTCGCGCGAATCGGACTGTGCATAGACTTCGGCTAGAGCACGCAACTGCGAGTGCGAACCGAAGATCAGGTCGACGCGGGTGGCGGTCCATTTGGGTTCTTTGGTCCTGCGGTCGCGGCCCTCATAACTGTTCTCGCCGGTGGCGTTCCACTCCGTGTCCATGCTCAGCAGATTGACGAAGAAGTCGTTGGTCAGCGTGCCCACTTTATCGGTGAATACGCCTGCCCTGCTGCCGCCGACATTGACGCCCAGCACGCGCAGACCGCCCACCAGCACGGTCATCTCCGGCGCGGTGAGCGTCAGCAACTGCGCCCGATCCACCAGCGCTTCCTCCGGCGCCATCAGCTGCGGCTTGCTGCTGTGGTAGTTGCGGAAACCGTCGGACAACGGCTCCAGCGGTTCGAAGGAATGCGCGTCGGTCTGCTCAGGCGTGGCATCGCCGCGACCGGTAGTGACCGGAACCGTGACGCTGATGCCGGCATCCCTGGCGGCCTTCTCGACCGCCGCCGCGCCGCCCAGCACGATCACATCGGCCAGCGAGACCTTGCCGTGTTCCTTCCGGATTGCCTCCAGTCTGGCCAAAACCTTCGACAGCTGGGCAGGTTGATTGACGTCCCAGTCCTTTTGCGGCGCTAGGCGGATGCGGGCACCATTGGCACCGCCGCGCTTGTCCGAGCCACGGAAGGTGGAGGCCGATGCCCAGGCAGTGGAGACCAGCTCCGGCACCGACAGGCCCGATGCCAGGATTTTCTCCTTCAGCACCTTTACATCGGCCTCGGTAAGTGGCGTGCCCGCCGGGACCGGATCCTGCCAGATCAACGTCTCCTTCGGCACCAGCTTGCCCAGATACCGCGGTCGCGGCCCCATGTCGCGATGGGTGAGCTTGAACCAGGCCCGCGCGAAAGCGTCGGCGAACTCGTCCGGATTTTTATGAAAGCGGCGCGAAATCTTCTCATAGGCAGGGTCGAAGCGAAGCGCCAGGTCGGTGGTCAACATCGTCGGCACTCGCTTCTCTGACGGGTCGTGCGCGCCGGGAATATCGGCCAGCGCGCCCTTGGCCTGCCACTGATAGGCGCCGCCCGGGCTCTTGGTCAGTTCCCATTCATACTTGAACAGGTTGTCGAAGAAGTAGTTCGACCACTTGGTCGGTGTCTGCGACCATGTCACTTCGAGCCCGCTGGTGATGGCGTCGGCACCGAAACCGCTGCCATGGCGACTGCGCCAGCCCAGTCCCTGGTCTTCGATCACCGCGCCTTCTGGCTCGGCATCGACAAAGGAAGGATCGCCTGCGCCGTGAGTCTTGCCGAAGCTGTGGCCGCCGGCGATCAGCGCCACGGTCTCCTCGTCATTCATCGCCATCCGCGCGAAGGTTTCGCGGATATCGTGCGCGGCGGCGAGCGGATCGGGCTTGCCGTTGGGGCCTTCGGGATTGACATAGATCAGACCCATCTGCACCGCGCCTAACGGGTTCTGCAATTGCCGCTCGCCGCTATAGCGCTCGTCGCCGAGCCATGTGCCTTCCGGCCCCCAATAGAGCTCTTCCGGCTCCCACTGGTCGGCGCGGCCACCCGCGAAACCGAATGTCTTGAAGCCCATCGACTCCAGCGCGACATTCCCCACAAGCACGAACAGATCGGCCCACGAAATCTTCTGTCCGTATTTCTGCTTGATTGGCCACAACAGGCGGCGGGCCTTGTCCAGATTGGCATTGTCGGGCCAGCTGTTCAGTGGCGCAAAACGCTGCTGGCCGCCGCCGGCGCCGCCGCGGCCGTCTGCCACGCGATAGGTGCCCGCACTGTGCCAGGCCAGGCGAATGAACAGGCCACCATAGTGGCCAAAGTCGGCCGGCCACCAGGGCTGGCTGTCGGTCATCAGCTTGTGGAGGTCGGCGATCAGCGCATCCAGATCAAGACTCTTGAACGCTTCCGCATAATTGAAGCCCGGATCCATCGGATTGGCGCGCGGGGAGTGCTGGTCAAGTGCCTTCAGATCGAGGGTCTGCGGCCACCAGTCCTTGTTGGAACGGCCGCGCGCGCCGTGCAGGACGGGGCACTTTCCAGTCTGAGTCTGGCCAGTCTGGGCTTGGGTCTGATTGTCAGCGGACATGGGGCTTCCTCCACTACGATTAGAATAATTCTAAATTGTAGCTCGCCGGTCCGTCAAGCGGACAGGCGGATGTCCTGCAAAGACGGGTTTTCTGCCGTTACGTCACTTGCGAGGATATTTGTCCGCAGATCCCGCTTGGCCCGTCAGATATCCACTTACGAGGCGCGCCCCCTCGTCTATCAATGCATCCATCCTTTCATCCGAAAGCATCTTGGAATGATGGAGCACCGCGTTGTGCGTCAGCGCCTCAATTGCGGTCACACATATAAATGCTGCGAGTTCCAGGTCGTCGACGCGGAGTTCGTCCCGGCGGCTTTCAAGATATGTTTTGAACAGGCTGTAGTTCTCACGATTGAAGGCTTCCAGCTTCTCAAGCTTGCCCACCCGCGGAATCTGTTCCGCGAGCACGCAATGCAGTTTGGGATTTACCCGGTGCGCCTTAACCGCCAGGGCGACGAGCCTGCGCACCCCCTTCTCCACCGGTTGGGCCAAGACTTCCGTGAGCTCGCCCCGGACTGTTTGCATGATCTCGCGTTGGTGGCGCTCGAAGACAGCGGCAACGAGGGCCTCCTTGCCCGGGAAATACTGGTAAAGCGAACCGACGCTTACCCCTGCCATTTCCGCGATGCGGTTGGTGCTGGCCCTGTCGAATCCGTCCTTGACGAGAATGCGAGCGGTCGCCTCGACCAGTGCGTCAACCGTCGCGCGCGATCGCGCCTGGGTGGCGTCTTTTCTGGGTTTTGTGAGCGCCCTGCGCACCGTTTTCCGCGCCTCCAATGCGAGTATGAAAAGCGAATTATTGCTCATATTCTGCCTGGCATCGAAATGACAGGCAATATCTGGCGCGACCCGTACAGTGCCAGGCCCCTTCGGGAGACCACGACATGCACGACACATTGTACCGATTGTTCCGATATAAAGCCTGGGCGAACGATGAATTGTTGACCGCGTTGGCTACGCTTGGCGGCGAGTCGCCGGTAACCGGGTTGGCCGTCAAGGCACTAAGCCACACTTACATCGTGGACCAGATTTTTGCCGCCCACCTGCAGGGGAAGGAGCATTCCTACACGGCCACAAATACCGACCCCTTGCCAAAGCTCGAAGAGCTTTCCGCGGATATCAGAACCTGCGATCAGGCTTATCTCAATTACGTCTCAACGTTGGACCACGACCGGCGGTCGGACCAGATCGATTTTACCTTCACGGATGGAACGCCCGGCCGGATGTCCCGCGAGGAGATGCTCATGCATGTGATCACACACGGCATAGGACATCGCGGACAGATCAGCGCCGTGATGCTGCTCAATTCCGTTCCTCCGGCAAAGGACGGTTTCACCACCTACCTGCATCTGGCGGAGTGCGTGGCACGACGACGGGAGCCCGCATAGGACCACGTCAACACAGGGCAGCGGGATAATTCCCCGAATCTTCCAAACAATTCAGAGAGGGTGGGAATGGTGCCCAGGGACAGAATCGAACTGCCGACACGCGGATTTTCAATCCTCATCCAAAAGTGAGATTTTTGGCGGAAATCTCGGGTTTTTGCAATGTCGTGGCACCCTGGTGGCATCCTTGGCGTGCCGGCATGATCTGTTTTGCCCTGTAGCGCTCCGGCAGGTCGGACCGTTTCTCCGAGTTGCCAAAGCAACACAAGACTCCCACATTAGGAGTCCCCTAGGCAAGGCCGTTTGGGTGCGGTTTCGCTGCAAGTGGCGATCTTACCGTCGGAATAAAGAAGATTATTTTCGAGATTGCCCCCCTTCTCCGACGAAGACACGCTTCGAGTCGTTTAATCAGAAATTTGGAGAGCTATGTGGACAAAACCAAAACGCGGGAACTGCGCTCATCGTTCTTCCGGTCAGATGGTTCTGGTATCTGGGGCAGATGGTCTTCTCGAACGTGGTCGTCGAACTCAGCTACTTCTGTCATTCGCAAAGCTCATTGCCGTCGTCCAAATGGATAGCCGCCTATCCAAAGCCCAAAATTCGAGCACAATAACGCTCGAACCTAGCGAAGATGCGCAATGAGCAGGGCATTTGGGTAGTGTCCTAATTTGAATTTCGGCGGCTCATTTGGTCGCTCGGCTCTCCGCCACGATAGCCGCCCTAACGGCCTCCCGTGGTCCCGTAACCGGCCCAGCATGTAGGACGGCCATGAACCGTCTTTTCCCGTCTGGGCGCTCATAGGACCAGGCATAAGCCCGCTTGGCGCGGGGATGCCCGGATAGGTCAAAAACCGCCACCGTGCCATCCCATACCGTCTGCCCGGCATGTTCCTCATGGATGGGCACGGACTGGACAAACGTGGCCGTACCGCCGTGCTGGGATTCCACGGCTTGCTTGATTTGGTCGGGTGAGATTTCAGTCAAAAAGCCTCCCCTGCGAAATATCGACCTCAGATGGCGAAGGCGGAACAGGGGCGAGCATTGCTTTCCCAAAGGCAACGCATTTATCAGTATTTTTGCAGAAGACAGCGAGATAATCGTTCGGATGTCTTGCTTCTATATAGGCGAGCGCCTTTGGGAAGAGAGTCCGAACCACATCCCTAGCATCCGCCAGCAATTTCGCCTCGTTTACTCCATCTTTTCTGAAAATCGCGAATTTTAGGATCTCGAAAGACGAGATGAAGGAGCGCGTAATTTAGATGCACGCCAACGAAATCTGCCATGGGGTGCTCTTGAGACCGTAGGTTTTGCAGTTCAGCATCAACTGTTCGCATTATCTGAACAGCCTTCCAGACAATTTCGCTTGTCACGTTGTCGTTAAATAGCGTCGTGTATGGAGGCAACGTAACGTCGGCCCAAAGTTCACTCAAATTGCGTTTAACTAAGACCGCCATTTCCATAGAAATGGCGCAACTGAGCGCCTGGGTCGCTTCTGTTACAGTGCAACCGGCAGATCCTTGAGGCTCATCGTCGCCAGATTTGTAAACATATCTGCGCTTATCAAGTGAAAAATCCATCGCAATGCGCTGCTGGTGAGCGTCCATCGATACGAAGTCACGCGCGCTGACCGCATTCTGGAAGTTTGTTGCCTGAGTGATAAGTCTGTCAAAATCAGTAGGCGCGGTCTCCAAGGAAATAATGCGGATCTGCACCCACGGCGTATTCGTTTCGCTACCAACAAATCCTGAACCGATAATCCCGACTGTTTGCGCGCCATTGACAACGCTGACACCCTTGCAATTGAACAAACCAATATCTCTTGCTGGCGCGCCAGTCAGTGTTTTTTGCAGCGAGTCGCATATAATGGTGACGCCGTTATTGAAATACCAAAAATTATCGGGTTGTCCTAAGAGTGTTTGGCGCATAGCTTCATTCACTGCGGATTTTGGAAGAAGCTGTCTAATGTTGCGAGTGCAGATCGCGGTGCCGTGCTTTTTCCACCACTCGGATATTTCCAGCGCGCTCGTTTGTCCGTAGTAGGCCAAAAAGGGCTTTTCGATAAAGCCAAAATTCTTAAGCGTAATCGCTAAATCAATTCGGTTTGGCTCAGACAGAGATGTAATGAGCCCATACACATCGCTTTGTTTTAGGTGTGCGATCCTGCCCGTTGGACGGGCCACACATGAGGGTTGCCGCTATCGTTTCCCGGCGGACAGCCGAGGAGCTTACGCTCGGCAGCCCGCGGTTCCCGCATTGTATCAGCAAACCACTCATGCCTGGGGCCAGACCCCGTCCGTGGCTTCTTTGCTGATTCGGGCCGGCTACGAAATCGCTTTCGAATGTCCTGCGCCGACCCCGCTGTTGTTGCATGTGCATGTAAGGCCGGAGCGTGAACTGGATCTGGAGATGCCCGAACATCTCCATACTACGCCTTACACGCCCTACAGCACTTACATCGATCAGTTTGGCAATCGATGCACACGGCTGGTGGCACCAACTGGCATTCTCAGATTGTCGAACCTGTTTCAAATCCGGGACAGCGGCGTCCAAGAGAGTTTGCCCTGGGCGGACGCCAGGCGCCGGTGAATGAGCTGCCGGATGCAGCGTTGATCTTCCTGCTGGGCAGTCGGTATTGCGACACTGATCGTCTTGCGCACGCCGCTGGTGATGGGGATTTCGGCTTAGCCGGGGCTTTGGTGTCGGCTCGCCCTCTACCCTGCCCTCGGCGGCCTTCGCTTTTGACAGGCTTGCCGGCGTCCCGCGGGAAGGCGTGGGCCACTGCGAGACAAGCTGGACTTGAAGGCGGCTGAGACCACTGGCTGAATAGTGATCCCCAGGGTCCTACATTCCGGCTCATTATCTGATGCGACGGACGCGAAAGCTGTGAGGTTCATTGCGAACATTCAAAATGAAGCTGCCGGAAAAGCCACGCCGGATGGTTACCAGATAAGCCGCCGGGGGCTTCTTCCAACGCGCCGCGTCGGTATCGCCCTCGATTTGCTGCCAAGTCTGGCCATTGGCCAAAGTGACGGTGAAGATCATGTGCGCATCAAAGCTATAGGCAGACATCCGCGATACGATCTGGTTGAGCATCCCCCTATCGACTGGCCTGGCGTCACCGAAGCTAGCCATGGCCGGCGGCGCGACCGGACTTGGCTGCACCGGCCTAGGCGCCGGTGCGGCCAGGCCCAGCTGCTCGCGTATCGGCTGGGCGGCGCGGTAGTAGCAATCCAGCCAGTCGCGATCGTCCGGCTCGCCATAGCAATTGCCGGCGCTGGCAATCACGCGACTGCGCACATCCGAGGGGCGCGCCGGCGAACCCATCGGCGGTGATTGCGCCAGCCTGATCTGATCTGGCAGCGCGGGCTTGAGCCCCAGCGCGGCGCGCGCTGGCTGGGCGGCGCCGTAATAGCAATCCAGCCATTGCCGGTCGCTGTCCAGGCCATTACAGCGATACAGCACCGCCATTGCCTCATCGCGCGGCCGCGCCTGGGCGGCGCAGATGGGCGGAAGCAACAGTACCGCCAGCAGCAACAGAAATCGCTTCATGCGTTCACATTACAATGCGCCCGTCATGCGTCCAAAAAAAGGACCGACAGGAGGGGGAGCCCGGCGGTCAGGAAAACAGGGGGCCAGCCTGTCAGAAATTGGCGCGCAAGCCCAGGGATACAATTCGGCCGATCGGATTGGAGATGAACCCGTCATAGCCCGGCGAACCAATACCGATGCCCGCCGTGTTGCCATTGATGAAGGGCGGATCCTGATCGAAGATATTTTTCACGTCGACATAGACCTGGTCACCCAGCAACCAGCCATTCTCGAAATTGTAGGCGACATGAAGGTCGAAGGTGTTGTTGGCTTTCACAGCATCGCCGCCGCTGGCGAAGTTGCCATTGGCGTCGTTGACGATCGGGGCGATCTGGGTACCGCTGACATAACGGTATCCGCTGGTATAATTCCAGAAGAAGGTGCCCTCGAAGGGCCCCTGGTTCCAGCTCAGATGCGCGCGCATCTGGGTCTGGACGGAGGGGAAAGTGATATTCAGACCCACGGTGTTGAGTACGCTGAACCGAGGGCCGCCTGCGGCATCCTGGTCGAAACGGGTGAAGATGGTTGCGCTGTCACCGATCTCGAAACTGCCCCATGCGGTATCGACATTATAATTAAGGTTGAGATCGACGCCCTGGATATGCAGGTCCAGCAGGTTGATTTCGTCATGGTTCCAAGTAAACAGCACACAGGACGGGATTGTGCCGTTGAAAATCGCGCCATTGGGCACGCGGGTAAAAGCATCAATCTGGGCTTGAGTGGCGCAGTTGGGATAGATCTGGAACTTGTATTGCAGCGAAGGCGTGCTGGTATGCAGCGCGAAATTGCCGTTGGTCACGCCGCCCTTGAAGGAATTGTTGAACAGGGTGACGCTGGCGCTCAAGCCGGGCACGAAGTCCGGCGCGGCATCGAGGCCCAGCGACCAGCCGTTGCCCGTCTGGGGTTTAATATTGCTCAGCAAGCCGCCGAACTGGCGGTTTAGGCCCTGGTCCGAGGTCGGCAGGGTGCAGGTCACCGTGGCGGTGGCGCAACCCGGCAGTTGGGTCACGGTCGGATAGGCAGCGACCGGCACTGCCAGGCCGCCATTGGTGACGCTGGCGCCGGCGCTGTACTCGCCACCCAGCGCGGGATCGCCCAGCACGCCCATCGGCGGCGCAACAAAGGATGTCGAATAGTTGCCGCGAATCTTGATGCCGTCCACGATGGTCCAATCGGCGGCGAATTTTGGGTTCGAGGTCTGGCCTACATCGCTGTAATTGTCATAGCGGCCGGAAACATCAATATTGAAGGCCTGCACAAACGGAATGTGCATGCCGGGCGAAATGATCGGCGCATTGATTTCCGCATAAGCCGACAGGATGGCTCGGCTATAGTGGAAGAACAGGTTCTGCTGGCCAAGCAACAACGAACCGGTGCCGTTTGAGCCAGAAGCATTGTGGGTCAGGTGCCAGTTCTGCCATTCGCCGCCGATGGCCGCCTTGACTGGGCCGGCCGGCAGATCAAAAACCGGACCGTCAAAGTCCAGCTTGAGCTGATTGTGCATAGTGTAGTCATTGGCATAGGCTTCGCCGCGATAAAGACTCTGTTGGACGGCTGCCGAGGTTTTGTTCGTCGCGCCCGCCGGATCCCAGATATCAAGCGCATTGGCCGCCGTCAGCGGCAGGTTCAACGTGATGGTATTCTGCGACGAAATATCGGAAGCCGTGGTGCTGCCGCTGGTCTGGGCCGTGCCGTTCAGGGCCAGGAGCGCGCAGGCCGAGCAGAAAGCATTGGCATTGCCGCTGATATTGTGATTGTAGCTCAAGCTGTCGCTGAGCTTGGCGTCCCAATCCGAAGTGAGCTTGTAAGTCGAAACCCAGGTACCATAGAAAGTGTCTTCCTGGGTGATGCCCGAGCCGTAATAGTTGCCGTTGGCACCCTGCCCCATCAGATCGACCCAGGTCGCCGATTCTTGGGTTGCGGTCGGCGCACCTGCCGGCGCCTGATAGAAGGGGTTTATCTGCCCACCCTTGCCGGAATTCGGGCCATAGACAGTGGCGTTGGAGAGCGAGCCCGGTGCCAGCAGACGCGTGGTGCGCAGCGAGTTGACGTCCATCATTACGGTGCTCGTCAGACGGTCGCTAAAATCATGGCTGACCTTGAACAGCGCATTTTCGCGCGTCGAGCGCGGCAGGGTATCGCCATAGACGGTCAAGTTGCAGTTCCGGTTGGGAATTGAATTGGCGACGGCGGTGGTCGATTGCGGTGTTAGGTATAGGTTGGCACTGCCAGGGACCGAAACCGCGGCCACCGGGCAGCCGAAGGTTTCCGCGAACTTATTGCCGCCCAGCGGGGTGTAGTCACCCATGCTTGTGAAAGAGCGCGCCGACTGGGCCAGTCGGCTGTTGTAGTTGTAGCCCAGTGCCACCATAACCGATGTGTCGTTGGTATGGGTACCCCACAATATTCCCAGATAGGTATTGTTATACTGGTTGGCCAGGCCTTCCTGGAAATTGACCTGCAGGCCATCATAGCTCTTGCGGGTGATGAAATTTACAACGCCGGCAACCGCATCGGAGCCGTAGATCGACGACGCGCCATCGGCCAGCACTTCCACGCGCTCAATAGCGATGGTGGGGATGATGTTGGGATCAGTTTCGACATAGCCCTGCTGGCCACCGCCTGGCAGGCGCAGGCCGTCCACGATCACTAGCGTAGAGTTGGAGGCGCTGCCCGCCAGATCGTGAATCTGCGGCGCGTAATAGGAATAGGCGTTTTCGCCTTGGGGCGGGCCGTTGTCGCTGCTGATTGCCGATACCGTTTGCAGCAGCTGCTGGGCGCTGACCGCGCCGGTCTGTTCAATAGTCTTGGGATCGACGGTGATCAGGTTGGAGCCGACGGTGGCTGCGCCGCGGATACTGGTGCCGGTAACGACCACCTCCTCGACCGGCGCTGCAGCCGCACCCGCCTGCTGCGCCGAGGCGGGTGCGGCAAACAAGGATGTGCCGGCAAAGATGGCCGCGGTCGATCCGCTGACGAGCAGCGCGTTGAACAGTCTGGTCACTTTCCTCTCCCTCCCGCCGGACGGCGGCCGTTTTGGTATGGGCGGAAGACCGGGCAGACAGCACGAAGGCCACTGAGCATCAACAAAATGACTGCAAAACCCGGTCTTCCCTCATGCGCTTCTTATTTTGTATGCGTTCAAGTACACAACAATGTATACGTTCTTACCTTCCTGTCAAGCCGATGCATGGATTTGGCGTGGAGACGGGGGCCCGCTTCTGCCAAGATCGGCGTCCGAGAAGGGGGCGATACGATGCTGATACATCTGCCGAAAATCCTGGGAACGGATCAGCTGGCCGCCTGCCGGACGCTGATGGGAGCGGACGCGCCCTGGGCCGATGGCCGCGGCAGCGCCGGCGGCGCGGCCGGCGCCGTCAAGCGAAACCGCGAGCTGACGCAGCCATCCGCGGTCAGTGAAAAGCTTGGCGGCATCGTGATCCAGGCCATGATGGCTTCCCCGGCTTTTCAATCCGCGGCGCTGCCGGTGCGGTTTTCGCCGCCATCCTTCAGCCGCTATGAAGCAAGCCAGGCATACGGACCCCATAGCGACGCGGCGGTGATGGAATTCCGCGTCGCCGATTCGCGCGTGCTGGTGCGTACCGACCTGGCGGCGACGCTTTTTCTCAGTGAACCGGCGGATTATGCAGGCGGCGAACTGGTGATCGAGGACACGTTCGGCCAGTCGCGCGTCAAGCTGCCAGCGGGCGACATGGTGCTGTATCCGGCCTCCAGCCTGCACCACGTCGCCCCGGTCACCCAGGGCGTGCGGCTGGTGTCATTCCTGTGGATTCAAAGCCTGGTGCGTGACGACTTCCATCGCTCCATGCTGCGCGACCTGGATATCACGCTGCAGGGCCTTAACCGCTCAGCGCCCGGCAGTCCCGCGGGCGCGCGGCTACTCAATCTATATCACAACCTGCTCAGGCTGTGGTCCGAGACCTAACGGTTGCGCAGCGCCTCGACCTGCGCCGGCGTCAACGGATTGATCCGGCTGCCGCGCAGCAGCAGGAAAAGCTTGGCGGTCTCTTCCAGTTCCTCAGTGGCATAAACGGCATTCTCAAGACTTGATCCCGCGACCACGGGCCCATGATTGGCCAGCAGCACGGCGTGATGTTTGCCGGCCAGCTTTTCCACCGCTTGCGCCAGGCTGCGATCACCCGGTGGATAATAAGGCACCAGCGGCAGTCGCCCCACCCGCATCACATAATAGGCCGTGATGGGCGGCAGGCAGTCATGTTCATCCAGCCCGAGCAAGCAGGATACCGCCACCGAATGGGTGGAATGCAGATGCACCACCGCGCCGGTGCCGGCACGCTGGGCATACATGACCTGATGCAGGAAATCCTCCTTGGTCGGCTTGTCGCCGGCCAGGTGGCGACCGTCCGCATCCAGCCGCGCCAGCCGCGCCGGGTCGAGGTCGCCCAGCGAGGCGTTGGTCGGGGTCATCAGCCAACCGCCATCGGGATGGGCCACCGAGATATTGCCCGACGACCCGAAGGTCAGTCCGCGATCGAACAGCGACTTGCCGCAGCGGCAGATCTTTTCGCGCAGTTGGGCGTCGGTGCTCATGCGGCTCTCCTCGCGGCAAAGCTAGCCGCCCTGCCGGTGATGGTCAAAGCGGCGCGGACCCGGTCACCTCGGCCAACAGGCCGAAAAAGCCTTTCTTGCGCGCCGAGTTGATGCCCCAGTCGACCGGCAGGCTCTGATAGCCATCTTCGAACCGTTCACGGATCTGGCGATAATCGAAAAAGCCCCAGCCGCAATATTCCTCGATCGCAGCGACCATGTCGTTGTCCGGCTTGTCGAAGTCGAAATGATCATCCTCGTTGATCAGCAAGGGCTGGCCATGATAGCCGGGCGCGGCGCGAAGCTGCTTGACCTTGGCATGCAGGTCGGCCGGGGTGCGGAAGCCGTTGCCGTGAAACAGCACATAGTCCACCGCCTGCAGGAACTGTTCCGGCGGCGGGCCGGCGGTAAAGCCACGCATGGGCAGGGAATAGGCCGGCAGCGCCAGGCTGGTGCTGACCAGCAGGCGCCCCGCCTTTGTCTTCACCCGGCCCTTGCTGCGGGCCTGGATGCGCGCGATCAGCTCATGGGCGCGCGCGGGCTTGACGATGTCGAACGGCCACATCGGAAGATCGATCTCGTTACCGACCTCGATCAGCACATTGGTATAGCCGCCGTCACAGACAATGTCGGTGACCTCGTCGGCGGCGCGCAGCACCGCCGCTTCGTCCTGCAGCTTGGGGGTGGCGCCGACATAGAACATGCCCAGCACCGCGGCCATGCAGTTGGCGTCCAGCGCATCCAGCACACGCAACAAACGGGCGCGATAGTCGGGCAGGATATGGCCGTCTGGGGTATAGCCGCTGGTGTGCCAGGGCTGGTGCCAGCCATAGCCCATCACGCTGCCGCCCTGGATGTTGAAGGCGACCGAAGTCAGGCCATGGGCGCGATAGCCGGGCAGCGCGGCGATGAATTCACTGGTGTTGCGTTCCGGGTCCCACGGGCCGTCGCGATAGGCCCACATGCCGCGCGTCTCCGGATTCTGGTCGTTGACAATGGCGTTGACCATGCGCGAGGTGAACAGTAGGCCTTCGATCTTGTTGCCCTTCCAGGAACGGTCGGGATAGGTGGGCTTGCCATTGATCCAGAAGGCATTGCCTTCAATGCCGATGCTGGTCGCGCGGCTGCCCGGCGCGGCGCTTGCCGCGCGCGCGCCCATGCCGGCCGCCACCAATGGCGCACCGATGCCCACTGTCTTCAAAACATCCCGACGATCCTGGATCATGAACCTCTCCGTAATATTGTTGGTATCAGGCAAGAACGGGCGCGCCCGGCGATGCCGGCACCACGGCGCGGGCGCGGCTCCACAGAAACGCGGCGACAGCGTTGAAGGCCGCGCCCGCCACGAAGAACGGCACGGTCGATCCGGTGGCCAGCGCCAGATAGGGGAAGGCCAGGCTGGTGAGGAACGAGCCCAAATTGCCCGCCATGTTCATGGCGCCGCTGACCACGCCGGAATGGGCGCGGCCGATATCGATGGCGAAAGCCCAGGAGCACGACACCGTCATGTCGGATCCGAACATGGCGGCGGAAAGACACAGCACAGCCGCCAAAGGCGTGGAACAGAGCAGCGAGGCGATCATACCCGCCACCGCCAGCGAGAAGCCGATCATGGCCGGCACCCGCCGCGAATCCAGGCCCCGGCCGCGGCGGTAAAGCCCGTCCACCAGCGCGCCGCCGAACCAGTTGCCCAGCGCGCCGCCCACCAGCGGCATGGCGGAATAGAGGCCTGTCGCCAGCGGATCGAGATGGTAGGCGCGCTGCAGATAGGGAAACAGCCAGGTCAGGCAGAAGAAGAAAGTGAAGTTGGAGGCGAAATACTGCCCCATCAGCAGCCAGATATTGGGTATGGCCAGCAACTGGCGCAGCGGCAACGGACCGGAGGTCTTGTGGATGACGCCGCGATTGGCGGCGATATAGGCGCGCTCGCGGTCACTGACACCGGGATGCTCTTCCGGGGTGTTGCGGAACCACAGATACCAGCCCACCGCCCATACTATTCCCATCGCCGCCAGCAACAGGAAGGCATCGCGCCAGCCGATGGTCAGTAGCAGCCAGGCCACCAGCGGCAGCGCAAAAGCCGCGCCCAGCCGCGACCCCGACAGGTTGATGCCTTGGGCCAGGCCGCGCTCGCCCACCGGCAGCCAGGCATAGAAAGCCCGCGCGCAAGTGGGAAAGGCGCCTGCTTCGGCAAAGCCGAACAGCAGGCGGAACAGCAGCAGCGATGTGAGGCTCCAGGCCAGGCCGGTGAGGCCGGTGAAGAAGGACCAGGCGCCCACCACCAGGGTCAGCGCCAGGCGCGGCCCGAAACGATCGACAAACAATCCGGCCGGCACCTGGAACAGGGCATAGCCCAGTGCGAAAGCCGACAGCACCCATCCGAACTCGGTGTCGCTGAGCGCGAACTGCTGCGCCACCGCCGACTTGCCCGCCGAAATGGCGATGCGATCGACATAGAGCAGCATGGTAAGCGTAAAGGTGACCCCGACCAGCCGCTGGCGGGCCAGCATCATGCCGACACCTGGACCTTGTCCTGCTCCAGCGCGGCGGTGACGCGCGCGATGATCTCCGCGGTGCCGGCCTTGCCACCGGTTTCGGTGGAGACCAGGTCGCCCGGCGCGAAGGCTGCCTCCACGGCCCGCGTCAAGGCGGCGGCGGCGTAACGGCAGCCGGCATTGTCGTGGCGGTCGCTCAGCCATTCCAGCATCATGGCGCCCGACAGCAGCATGGCGGTGGGATTGGCCAGACCCTTGCCGGCAATGTCGGGGCCGGTCCCGTGGCAGGGCTGGAAGATGGCGTGGTTGTCGCCGATGTCGGCGGACGGCGCCATGCCCATGCCGCCGATCAGCGCCGCGCCCAGGTCCGACAGGATGTCGCCGAACATGTTCTCGGTCACCAGCACGTCGAATTCCCAGGGTGAGCGCACCAGCCTGAGCGCCGTGGCGTCGACATAGGCGCAGTCGGACGGCACGTCGGGATAGCGCTTGGCCACATCCAGGAAAATGGAACGGAAATAGGCCAGCGACGGAATCACATTGGCCTTGTCGACGCAGGTGACCCGGGGCTTGCGGCCGCCGCGCGCCTTCGACCGACGGATCGCCAATTGGAAAGCTTGCTCGAACAGCCTTTCACTGACCGAACGGCTAATCTTCATGGTGTCATAGACGGCATCATTGTCGCGGCGCGTCTGGCTGCGCGAGGCAAACAGGCCTTCGGTGGATTCGCGCACCAGCACGCAATCCACCTGGGCGGCGCGGAGGTCGGCCAGCGGCGTGGGCGCGCCGGGCAGGATGCGAACGGGACGAATGCCGGCGTAAAGCTCGAACTTCTCGCGCATGTCGAGATGCGGCTGCACTTCGGTGCCGTCGGGATAGCGCACGTCCGGCAGGCCCATCGCACCCAGCAGGATGGCGTCGGCCTTGGCCGCTGCCTCCATGGCGCTGTCGGGCAGCGCCACGCCGGTGCGCTGATAAAGCCCGGCGCCTGCTTCGTAGGACTGGACCGCCAAGTCAAATCCGCCAATGCGTCCCGCCAGCTTCTCCAGTAGGGAGACCGTGGGGGCCATCACTTCGTGGCCAATCCCGTCGCCGGGGAAAACTGCTATCTGGAAACTCTGCATATCCCGCCTGGGCCGTTTTGTATACGTAGTGTCTACGACAATGTATACGTTCTTGGGGACCTGTCAATTCAAAGCCAGTTCATTGCTTAATGACCGGTTCCATCCGCGCCGACTGCGCCGAAACATAAGCGGCATCCTGCACCATCAGCGTGCGCAGGTAATCCGCGCCTTCGGTTTCGAATGGCGCGCCATCCACCAGCCGGGCGATGAAATGCGCGAACGTCGCTGCCACGCTGTCGCCGGCAAAGCCATCGCGGCTGGGAGCATAATGGTGGCGCGTCTCCGCAGCACCCAGCCGGCGCAGGAAGATGGCGCCCTCGCCGTCGATGCGCAACGCGCCATCTTCGCCTTCCAGCAGGAAGTCGCCGAACGTATAGCGCGGATCGACGGCCGAGCCTTCATGATAGCGGTCGGCATCCCACAGTCCGGCCGCGCCCGAGGCGAAATCGAACAACAGCATGCCGCAATCCTCGCCCGCAATGGCGGGGTTCAGCCGCCGCAGCCGCGCAAACACCCGCACGATCTCGCCCCCCAGATAGCGATAGACATCGATGAAATGCACGCCGGTTTCGAACACCAGGAATTGCGGCATGTCGCGGAAATAGGGCTGGCGCGCCAGATAGGCGTCTGCCCCCCAGCCATCGCCCAGCCGGGTGCGGCCGGACAGGCTTTGCAGCCGCCCAATGGCGCCGGCATCCAGCAGCTTCCTCGCCGCGCGGTGCCAGGGCTGGAAGCGGAAATTGTCATGCACCATCAGCCGCACACCGCCGCGCGCCGCGATGTCCACGATCTGGCGCGCCTCAGCGAGTGTGGGCGCCAGCGCCTTCTGGCACAGGATGTCCACGCCGCGTTCCGCCGCCAGTTGGACCAGCGCCAGATGGGTGGCAGGGGGAGTGATGATGTCGATGAAATCGGGCTTTTCCCGCTCCAGCATCTCGGCGACATTGCCATAAACCCGCGCGATGCCATGGCGCGCTGCGGTTTCCCGCGCCTGGGCCGCATCCAGTCCGGCGATAGCCGTGATCTCCACGCCTTCGGTGCGCCGCCAGGCGTCGAAATGAAACTGGCTGAAATAGCCGGTCCCAGCGGCGACGCCGCGAAAGCGTTTCATGCCCATTCTATGCCCACGGGCCGTCCCACCGCTCCACTGCCTTGCTTTCAATCCAGTCTTGGGTGTCGGCATTGAAGGTCTGGAAATGGGCCGAGGCCAAGTGCAGGTCGAAGGCCGCGGCATCGTTATAGATCTCATACAGAAAGACCTTGCGCGGATCGTCGGCGTCGGAACCGATGTCGAAGCGGCGGCAGTCCGGCTCGCGATCCAGCGAGTCCCGCGCCTGTTGGCGCATGCGGGCGTTGAAAGCGGAAAGAAACTGCTGCTTGATGACAAAACGCACGGTGATTATGAGCATGGGATCCCCGTCAGGCGATGGCGCGGCGGAAGAAATCGGGGCCGCCGAAATTGCCCGACTTCAGCGCGAATGTATAACCATCCGGATCGATGCTGTAGGTCCAGGGCACGCCCGGGTCCAGCTCGTCGCCGAAGGACAAGGTTCGGATGTCCAGCGCCCGGATGACAGCGCCCGAGGTTTCCCCGCCCGCCACTACGAAACGGCGCAGGCCCGCCTTGGCCAAGCCGGCGGCGATTTCGCCGAAAGCATCTTCCACCAGCGCGCCGGCCTGCGCCACGCCCAGCTCGGCCTGCACATCCTTGATCCGCGCGCTTTCGGCGGTGGAATAGATCAGGAAGTCTCCCTTCTGCGCCATCGCCCAGTCCAGTACTGCGGCGACCTCAGCTTTGCCGTCGCCGATCAAGCGGATGGGATCGAGCAGCCGCGATGGCACCGTCTCGATAGCATTCTTCACCTGCGCCAAGGTGGCGGCGGAGCAACTGCCGCTGAGCAGGGCGGTTGCCCTAGTGCGGGGCGGCCGCGCTGCCTTGCCGCCGGAAAAACGCGACGGTTGCTGCGCCGTCAGCGCCCCGCCTAGCGCCGCGCCGCCGGTGACCAGCCGCATGTGGCAAGCCGCCGCGGCGATGGTCGCGATGTGACGATCGAAAATCGCATCGGCGACCAAGATGCGTTCGCCCTCATCCTTGCGCCGCTCCCACAGGGCGCGCACGGCATCCGCGCCCTCTTCCACCGCCTGCAGCGGCACCAGCCCGACCGGAACGTGGCACTGCTTACCCAGGAAGCGCACCAGATTGCTGTCGGTCATCGGCGTCAGCGGATGGTGGTGCATAGGGGATTCCGCCAGCGGCTGCGCCCCCACGAACATATGACCCTGATAGACGGTGCGCGCATAGGCAGGATAGGAGGGACAGGCCAGCGTGACGTCGAGGCCCAGTTCCGCCATCAGTACCTCGATCACCGGTCCGATGTTGCCGCGTTCGGTGGAATCAAACGTGGAGCAATATTTGAAATAGAGCTGCGCCGCGCCCGCGCCGGCGAGATAGCGTACCGCTTCCAGCGCAGTGGCCTTGGCTTCCTCCACCGGCGCCATGCGGCTCTTGGTGGCGATGATCAGCGCATCCGCCGGCGGCAAGGGCTTGCGCGGAATGCCGAAAGAGAGCAGCACGGCGCGGCTAGCATGGTTGACGAGCGATGCCAGATCGGTGCCGCCCGTCACATCATCCGCGATTGCTCCCAGCATCATGCCCCCGCCCGGCTTGATGGAGCCGCCGTTAATGTATACGTTATTGTACTTGCTGAATAACACAGTCAGGGCCGATGTCAACCGCAGCCATAGGTTTGAGCGCCATCACCAGTTTTGGCCAGGGCCTGCACCGGCCGGAATGCGTGCTGCCCACGCCCGGCGGCGACGTTTATGTGCCGGATTGGCACGGTGGCGTCGCGGTGGTGCGCCATGACGGCAGCACGGAATCCTGGCTGGCGAAGAACCTAGACTTCGAACTCAAACCCAATGGCATCGGCTTCCTGCCTGATGGCCGTTTCCTGATCGCCAATCTGGGTGATGAAGGCGGCGTCTGGACAATGGACCAGGGGGGCCATGCTGTATCCTTCCTCACCGAAATCGATGGCCGGCCGCTGCCGCCAGCGAATTTCGTCCATGTCGATGAGGAAGAACGAGTCTGGATCACCGTCAGCACCCGGCATGTGCCGCGCCAGGCAGCATGGCGCGAGGATGTCCGCGACGGGTTCCTGGTGTTAATAGACAGAAAAGGCGCGCGCATCGTCGCTGATGGGTTGCATTACACCAACGAGGCGCGCACCGATCCTACAGGACGCTTCGTCTATCTGGTGGAGACCTTCGGCCGCCGCCTGATTCGCTATCCCATCACTGGCGCCGGCCTGGGCGCAGCCGAACTGGTGGTGCAGATGCAGGCTACCGACTGGCCCGATGGTTTTGTCTTTGATCGCGAAGACGGCATCTGGATCACCAGCCTGATCTCCAACCGCATCACCCGGCTGGATCGCCAGGGCCGGCTGGAACTCATGATCGCGGAGAGCAATGCGGGCTTCATGGACCAGGCGGTGGAAACCTATCGCGGCAACCGCATGGAGCGCGCCCATCTGGGGCCGATCCCCGGCACCCGCTTCCAGCATCTCACCAGCATCGGCTTCGGCGGCGCCGACTTCCGTACCGGCTATCTGGGGTCACTGCATGCCGATTGCCTATACCGGTTCGACGCCCCGGTCGCGGGCCTGCCGCAGGTCTGGTGGGGGTATCCCCTGCCCTAGAGATAAGACAGGCCGTGGCGGGTGAGTAGCTCGATCATCATCTCGGCGCTGCGCACGCGATGGTCGCGATGGATGCGCTGGGCTGCTTCCGCATCGCCCTTGGCGATCGCCTTTACCACCGCCTCATGGTCGCGGTTGGAGCTGCTGGGCTTGGGGCGCAGGCCCAGCGTCATCATGCGCAGCCGGTGCGCCTGGCCGAAATAGGTGTCGACGATCTCGACAAAGCGGGAATTGCCGCTGGCCTCGGTCAACAGGCGGTGGAAGCGCTCGTCGGCCATCGCCCATTCCTTGAGATTGTCCTTCTTCAGCGCGCTGTCCATGTCCTTGATGCTGGCGCGCATCGCCTCGATCTGCTCCTTGGGCGGCTTGCGCCTGGCGGCCAGCGCTGCGGCAGTGGATTCCAGCGCGGTGAGGATTTCATAAATCTCGCGCACGTCATCGACGGAAACTCGCTTCACCCGCATGCCGTGACGCGGCCAGATTTCCACCAGCCCTTCGCTGGCCAGCCGGAGCAGCGCCTCGCGCGTAGGGGTGCGGCTGACATTGAGCCGCGCGGCCAGATCCTGTTCGGTGATCTGGAAACCGGCCGGCATCTCATTTTCCAGGATCTGCCGGCGAATCTCGCGATACGCCATCTCGGTATTGGACTGTTTCGCGTCGCCGTCGCCGGCTGTCGCGCCGCCGCGCTTGCGGGCTTTGGTCGTCATGGTTCCCCCGGGGGCGCCGGAATATCCGAAGCCGCAATCCAAATCACGCACAATGTATACGGCGACATGGCGGGAGGAAAGACGGCCAAACCTCAGCCCGGCTGCGCGCTTTTCACGATCAGCAAGGCCGGCGCCATACCGAAGCTTTCCGGCCGGCGCAGCGTGTATACCGCGGGACGGTCCACGCCGGCATCGACATGATCGCCGGTCCAGGTATTAACCCAGCGCAATGTCGCTGAACCCTTCAGTCCAGTCAGGTTGAGCACGATCTCGCCGCCGCGCGGGAGGGGCGGATTGGGCCGCCGCGTCTGAAGCGGCGGGCCTTTCGCATTGGCCGAAACCGGAGGCGCGGGCCGTGGCGGCAGCGGCGCCACATAGCAGGCATAGACTTCGCCCGGCGTCGCGAGGCACGGTCCACCAAGCGCAAGCTCGGGCTTGGGCTCCATCTTCCAGTAAGGCAGCGCCGACAGATTGTCCTTAAGGATCTGCATCGGCGCCATGCCCGGCGGTTCCGGATCCGGCTTGACCAGGTCCCAGGCCGTGTTGCCGTAGTAATAGGCGAAATAGCCGCCCGAGAGATACACGTTATAGGCGCCGCGGATCATCTCCTGCCAGCTGTTGCGGGGCGGATACGTCGGCAGATCGTCCACCCCGATCTCGTAATAGAGTTCGGAGTTGAGATAGGGCCGTTGCCGCAGCGCGCGTTCGAAGGCCGGTTTCTGGGGCCAGTAGGCGCCGTGCTCCTGGTCCAGGTCAAAGTCGACCACATTGGAGCCAAGCTGCGGGTCCCAGGTGAAGGCCCCGTCGGTATGGGTGGTGGTCAGGTGATGATAGCCGTCCGTCTCGCGGATGCGCTCGATCAGGCTTTTTTCCAGGACCTTGTTCGGCTCGTTGAATTCTTCCTTGGAAAAGGCCCATACCACATTGGAATAGGCCTGGTAGCGCGCCGTGACATAACGGTAATAGCGCTCTTCTTCTTTGCTGCCGGGCGCGGGCCAATTGACCCCCTTGTTATAGACCTTCAGCATGATGTCGGCGACGATGCCCTTGTCCTGCAGAGCCTGGATCATGTCGTCGTAAATCTTGAAATAATTGGTATTGAGCACCGCATGATCGGGGTGCTCATTGGTGCCGCCGAAGACATACATGGCGGGAGGACCATAATCCCATTGATTCTGGTTACCCTTAGACCAGCTTGTGTCATAAGCGAAGACATTGGTGATCACATGATTGAAGCCCCGCGCGGCGATCTGGTCGATCAGGTGGTGCATTACCGTGCGGTTCGGGTCCTTCATATCAGCTTCGGCCAGCCAGTCCGCCTCATAGCCCATCAGGAAATAGCGTGTGCCATCTTCGTAAACGAAATGATAAGGATTGAAGGCATCGACCAGCAGCCGGCCATGAACCGCCTTGTCCGTGTTCGCCGTCGCGGTGATGGCATCTTCGGCATGATTGTTCAGCGCCGGCACGGTAGAGATGGTACGCATCGTCCAGTTGCCGGGCGTCGACGGCGAAAAGCGGATTTTCCAGGTATCGTCGCCGTCGTAGAATCCAGGCACAGTCACGCGCACGCCGCTAGGGCCAGTGAACTCACCCCGCAGGTCTATGTCGAACGGATTGCCGTTGACATGAGCTTTAAAGGCAAAATCATGAACGTGATACTGCTCGACCGTGACCGCCGCTGCGGTCGGCCGTGCCCCGAGTACCATCGCCGCCACGATGAGCGCAACCAATACCGGATACGGCCTCGAACTGGGCATGCCATCCCTCCATTCCGTTTTTATAAAGTATCGCCAAATATAGCTCACGTTATCGTATACACTAATGCACACAAAGGTCAAGATTCGTCTTAGACGGTCTTGCTCAGTCACGCCGCGGATCCAATCATCCGGCTTCTTGTCGCGACAGTCTGGGAATCGAATCCAATTACTTTGCTGTTCCTTCTTGGGAATGAAGCTGTCGGCATAAACCGCTATCGTGCCGGTCTCGCCCTTGCGCACCGCGCCACCAAGCGCCAGCGCTTGCTTAAAGATCAGCCAGAAATTGCGTTCATAGCTCCGCGCGAAAAGCGCATCCCACAACAGCAGGATATTGACTCCGGAATAAGTCGGCGGGTGCTGGCCGTTCTTGGGAAGCGCCAAGGCCGCGCCCCACACACCCGAGACGCAGTCGGCCACAGTTAGATCTCGTAGCAAATGGCGCTAGGCTCGTGCTTTAGTGCAAGTGCCATTCCAGTGTCGGGCAATTCGGTGAGACGAACACCACACCCCACGCGCTATAAAGTTCTGATTGATGTTCCAAAAGCTGTCGCATCCACGATATTGGAAGCGCTAGGCCGACGGCAAGGCTCCGGGCAAGGGTGCTCGAGATGCAGTTGACATCCTTGCCTTCGGAATAGACTGGTCCCGTCAGCAGATGGCCGTGTCCCAGCTTGCTGGTGTGAGGCCTGCGACACCGATATGTCCAGCCACGGTATTAGTATTATTTCGGCGGCTTGTATTGTTTGGAAGTGATGTCTATACGCGCTCGATCGCCATGGCCGCGCCTTGGCCAACGCCAACACAAAGCGCCGCCATTGCGAAGCAAGATGGCCGTCAAAGTTCGGGGGATACTCTCGCGTCTGTTCGATCACGGGATGCGGCGTGGCTTTGCGAAAGCCAATCCGGTGGGCACGTCTAAGATCGAAGTCACCCACCGGCCGGAAGTTGGCGCGGAGGAACATTTCTATCTGCCGCCGAAAGATGATCTTCGGACGCTGCTTGCTGCTGCAAAGCGTTTCGACAATACGGGCCGCGCCAATGCGGCCATCCATCTTCTGATGTTCGCTGGACTGCGTATGTCGGAGTTTCGCGGACTGTGGAGAGTGAGCTGCGAGCTTGACGCCAACAAGGCCAAGGTGAAAATCGTCCGGCGGGCCGACCGCTATAACGAGATTGGCTCGGTCAAGAGCGCCACGGGCCTTCGTACCATTGAGATCGGAAACGAGACGGCCGCCAGCATCCGGACCTATCTGAAAAACTGTGGGGTGAAATCCGATTTGGTCTTTCCCAACGAGGAAGGCAATGTCTGGAACTATCCGAATTTCTGGCACCGCTTCTGGGTGCCCCTGATGAATGCGGCCGGTCTGGTGACGAACGAGCCGGCATCCAAGACCATTCGGGAATGGAGCGAGGCCCAGGCCGACTTCAAGCAGCCGGCCTTCGGTCCACATACCCTGCGACACGTCTACGCCAGCCTTCAAATCGAGCAGGGCGTGACGCCCAAGCAGCTGCAGAAGCTGATGGGCCATGCGACCTTGAAGTTGACGCTCGACACCTACGGCCATCTTTGGCCGGATGAGAGTGCAGACCGCGCCCGTGCGCGGGCGGTCGAAAGCGCCCTCTAACCACCCTGTCGCCTGCCGTACCAAATGGCTCGCCGTGGCGGCGGCGTGGCGTCCTCGATCATGTGCGCGTCGCTGCCACGGCCAGAACAAAATCTGGCGAAAAAGAACAGCTGCGAACGAACCATGTTTGGCCCCCCTTCCTGTGGCACCCTCGTGGCACCCTCAGAAATTCGGCAGGTTTGGGACGGTTCGGAAAACCCCGGAAGACATTGGCTTTTTCCGTCTGTTTTCGGAAAGCCTTGAAAAGCTGATTTTTGCAAAGGCCAGTCGGCCTTTGTTCTCTTTTCGCCTTTGATTTTGTTGAGTTTTTTGATGGTGCCCAGGGACAGAATCGAACTGCCGACACGCGGATTTTCAATCCGCTGCTCTACCGACTGAGCTACCTGGGCCCGCGCGGGCGGGAGGGGCTTCTTAGGGGATGGCCCCGCCCCTGTCCAGCGGCAATGGCTTAATCCCCATCCTCGTCCTTATCCGAGGGATTTGAAGGGGATAGGGGGTCCGCCGGGGCGCCGGGAATAGCATAGCCGCCCTTGAGCCAGCGGCCCAGATCGATGTCGGCGCAGCGGCCGGAACAGAAGGGCTTGAACCGGTCCGTGGCCGGTTTGCCGCAGATGGGGCACGCCGCCACCTTATGTTGAGACATCGAAATCCTCCCGGCGGGTCATTTCCGCCAGATAGCGCACCCGCCCCACCCCGCGCCGGTCCAGCCCGCCACGGACCTCGGGCCAGGCCAGCCAGTCCACCAGCTGGGGCGCGGCGCGCACCGTGATCTCGCGCCCGGGCGCAGCACGGGATGCGCGCTCCACGGCGCGTACGATATCAAATGCGACAGCCTCCACCGAGGATCCATCGGGAAACGGCGCGGCGACATGCTGGCGCGCCATGCAGGCCACGCCCAGGCTGTTCATGGGAAGCACGTCCACCGCCGCGGGATGGCGGGCCAGACTGGCGCACAGCGCCTCTGTCACGGCATCGGCCCCCTGCGCCATCTGGATGAAATCCATCACGATCAGCCCGCCCGTGCCGCGCAGGCGAATCTGCCGCGCCGCTTCGTGGGCTGCCTCCATATTGACCAGGCGCGCGGTCTCCTCGCGGCCGCCGCTCGCGGCGAAACTGCCGGAATTCACGTCGATGGCGGTCAGCCCTTCCGTTTTTTCGATGACGATCCAGCCGCCCGACGCCAGCGGCACACGCCGCTGCCGCAGCAGGACGATCTGCTCTTCCAGATCATGGCGCAGGAACAGATCATCCTTCGCCAGTTCGATCGTCAGCCGGGCTGCCCATCGCGCATCGTCGGTCACAATCATGTCCGCCTTCCAGTCCCGCAGCGCCTGCTCAACCGGGCCAGGGGCAGCTTGCAGTAATGCTGGCGGCCTTGCGCCCCGGCGGCGCGCCTGCTGTTCAGATGTCAGCGCGACCCGGGCCGTGAGCCTGGCACCTTTCTCGCCCTCGGCCTGGCGGGTCACGCGTACGGCGACGGCTTCGCCTTCGTGAAGCGCAGCGGGCGCGTCGCGCAGGCTCAGGAAACCGTCACGCGCCTTGCCGATGGCGACGAACGCGGCCTGAAGCGCGGGTACGACCCGCGTGACCCGGCCAAGATAGATGTCGCCCACCCGCGCATCGCCGCCAAAGACGGGCTCGGCCGCATAGGCTTCCAGCACGCCATCCTCGATCAATGCGGCGCGTATCTCCACCGCGCCCACATTGACCAGTATCTCAGACGCCATAACCCGCGCCCGCCAGCAGCGACACGGTCAACGCCAGCGGAAGGCCGACCACGTTGGAATAGGAGCCGGAAATCTCCTTCACGAAACTCTCGGCACGGCCCTGTATGGCATAGCCGCCCGCCTTGCCGACGCCTTCGCCGCCCTGCGCATAGGCCGCGATCTGCCGCTCTGTCAGGCGCAGCATCGTCACCCGCGTCAATGCCAGCCGCGTGCGCAAGCTGCCGTCGGGAGACACCAGCGCGACAGCCGTCATCACCTGATGGCGGCGGCCCGACAGCAAAAAAAGACAGGCGCGCACCTCTTCCGCGTCCGCCGCTTTCGGCAGGATGCGCCGCCCGCAGGCCACCACCGTGTCGGCGGCAAGGATAAAAGCCGGCTGGCCATAAACCGTCTGGACTGCCCGCGCCTTCTCCGCCGCCAGCCGCAGCGCGTGGACGCGCGGCAGTTCACCCTTCCGTGGGGTTTCGTCGATGGCCGCGGCCATGATGGAAACCGGCGCAATGCCGACCTGGGCCAGCAGCGCCGCCCGGCGGGGGCTTTCGCTGGCCAGGACCAGCGGCGGCTTAACGGAAGCGATAGTTGATCCGCCCCTTGGTAAGGTCATACGGCGACATCTCCACCATGACCTTGTCGCCGGTCAGCACGCGGATGCGGTTCTTGCGCATCTTGCCGGCGGTGTGGGCGATGATGACGTGACCATTGGCGATCAGCTTCACGCGGAAATTCGCATTGGGGAGAAGTTCCTCCACGATTCCCTCGAATTCGAGCTGTTCTTCCTTGGCCATCGATCCTCATGCTGGTTGCTGGGGCGGCGGGAGATATGGGGGGGAAACGGGCGAAAATCAAGCATTTTTACCCTGCGGCCGGTCCCGTCAGGTATCGGGGGCCGGGGGCGTCAGGAACCGCTTGCGGAGTCTTTGCAGCAACTGGTCCCGCACCGCCCGATAGGCATCGAGTCGCTGGCTGCGCGAGCCTTCGACCGCCGTGGGGTCCATGGTGGGCCAATATTCCACCATCGTGGACCGGGTGCGGGTCATCTCCACAGCCTTGTGCTGGGCTTCCGGCGAGAGCGTGATGACCAGATCGAAGGAATCATCCTCCAGATCCTCGAAGCGCCGCGGCTTGTGGCCCGCAATGGCAAGCCCGATCTCTTCCATCACCTCCACGGCCAGCGGGTCCAGGTCGCCCGCCCGCACACCTGCCGATTCGACATAAATATCCCGTCCCGACAGATGGCGCAGAATCGCCGCCGCCATGGGCGAGCGCACCGCGTTCATGGTGCAGGCAAACAGAACGGCGCCCACCCTGGACTCGGAATCGGGCCGCATTCAGCCTCGCATCTGCAGCACGCAGACCAGCGTGAACAGCCGGCGGGCGGTGTCGAAATCGGTCTCGATCTTGCCTTCCAGCCGCTTCTGCAACTCGGCAGCGCCTTCGTCGTGCAGCGTCTTGCGCGCCATGTCCAGCGCTTCGATCTGGTGCGGCGGCGCGCTGCGGATCGCCTTGTAATAGCTTTCACAGATCAGGAAATAGTCCTTCACCACCTTGCGCAGCGGCGTCAGCGACAACATCACCCGGCCATGCCCATCGCCATTTTCCAACCGCACGTCCAGCACCAGCCGGTTCTCCTCCATGCCCAGATGCAGATGATAGGGCCCGCCGTCCGAGCCGACGGGACGGAAGCTGTTCTTTTCCAGAAGGTCGTACATGGCCACCTCGCGCTCCTGCTCGATGGCGCGGCTGCGATAGACCACACTGGCTTCGTCGAGGGTGATCGCCGAAAGCCGGTAGTTCATCAGCCGGTCCGCTCCGCTTTCCGGTTGAGGCGCACCGCGATGGAGCGTGCATGGGCATCAAGCCCTTCCGCCTGTGCCAACGTCAGCGCGTCGGGACCGATGCTGGCGATGGCTGCCGCATCCAGCGACAGAAGCGTGGTCCGCTTCATATAGTCCAGCACCGACAGGCCGGAAGAAAATCGTGCCGTGCGCGACGTGGGCAGGACGTGATTGGGCCCCGCGATGTAATCGCCCATCGCCTCGGGCGTATGACGGCCCAGGAAGACGGCGCCCGCATGCCGCACTTTTTTAAGAAGGGCTTCGGGCTCGGCCGTGGCGATCTCAAGGTGCTCGGGCGCGAAACGGTCGGCAAGGGCCGCCGCATCGTCCAGCGTCCCTACCACGATGATCCCGCCATAGTCGTTCCAGCTTCTGCTTGCGATTTCCCTGCGCGGCAGTGTCGCGATCTGGCGCTCGGCCGCCGCCGCCACGGCATCGGCCAGCGCCGCATCGTCGGTGATCAGGATGCTTTGCGACGAGGCGTCATGCTCGGCCTGGCTCAACAGGTCGGCCGCGATCCATTCGGGATCGTTCCCGCCATCGGCGATGATCAGTATCTCCGACGGTCCGGCGATGGAATCGATGCCCACCTGGCCATAGACTTCGCGCTTGGCGGCCGCGACATAGGCATTGCCGGGGCCCACGATCTTGTCCACCGGCTGGACGGTTTGCGTGCCATAGGCCAGCGCCGCTACCGCCTGGGCGCCGCCGATACGATAGATTTCGGTGATGCCCGCGCGCCGGGCGGCCGCCAGAACCAGCGGATTGATCGCGCCGCCGCTGGCAGGCGTGACCATCGCGATACGCGCCACCCCCGCCACCTTGGCCGGAATGGCGTTCATCAGCACCGAGGACGGATAGGCCGCCGTACCGCCGGGGACATAAAGGCCCACACTGTCCACCGCCGTCCAGCGCCAGCCCAGCAACGCGCCCGCTTCGTCGGTGAAGCGTTCGTCGGCCGGAAGCTGGCGGCGGTGATAAGCCTCGATGCGCGTGGCGGCGGTTTCGATCGCCTCCAACTGTGCCCTGCCCACTTTGCGGAGCGCTGCATTCACCTCGTCAGGTGACAGCCTGAGCGTCTCATGCGTGACACCCGCCCTGTCGAAGCGGTTGGTCAGTTCCACGAGCGCCGCATCGCCGCGCTTTCGCACATCCGCGATGATACCGCGCACCACCTGGGCGACGTCTTCCTCTTCCTCGCGCCTGGCGAAGAGAAGTTTCTCGAAGTCCGGCGCGAAAAGGGGATCGGAGGTGTTCAGCCTGCGGGCCATCTACGCGTCCTCATGATCGGGCCGGGCCCTGGCCGCCCATGGCGCCGTCATGTCGGCCAGTCCGGCATCGATGCATTCCACATTCAGGCGGATGGCGCCGCCACCCGCCAGCACGATCTCTATCGCACCGCCCGGATCTTCGCCGCCGCCCTCTTCCGCCTTGTTTGGCGTGAAACGCAGCGCGAGTATCGACACCACTGCCTCGCCCGCGCCCAGCTTGACCCTGCTCGACTGCACCTTCAGCACGCCATCGAAATGCAGCCCCGCGCGCACGCGCGTGCGCCCGCCCGCTTCCCATTGCAGGCGGTTCACCACGGCAGCGAAGCGCCGCTTCCTCGGCAGCCAGATCATGTCCTTGAGCTTGGCCACCGCGTCCTGCAGCCGGGCCGAGAGAATCTCCAGGTCCGCAGCATCGGCGGCCGCGAGTTTGAGGCGATTCATGCCTGCACCCTGGTCATTCCGGCACCCTGGAGATGTCTGCCCCGACCCTGCTGAGCTTCTCCTCCAGCCGGTCGAAGCCGCGGTCCAGGTGATAGACACGGCTCACCACGGTTTCGCCTTCCGCCGCCAGCCCCGCCAGCACCAGGCTGACCGAGGCGCGCAGATCCGTCGCCATCACCTGCGCGCCCTTCAACCTGTCCACGCCGCGCACGGTGGCGGTATCGCCATCGATGCGCACCTGCGCGCCCATGCGCGCCAGTTCGGGCACATGCATGAAGCGGTTTTCGAAGATCTTCTCGCGGATCACCGACGTGCCGTCGGCCACCGTCATCAGCGCCATCACCTGGGCCTGGAGGTCGGTGGGAAAGCCCGGAAAAGGCGCAGTGGTGACGTCGGCGGCGTGGGGACGTGCGCCGTTCATGTGCACCTTCAGTCCGCGCGGCGTGCCGGAAACATCCACACCGCTCTTGGCCAAAAGTGCGAGCAGCGAAGCGATGGTGTCATGGTTCGCGCCCAACAGCTCAAGCTCGCCGCCCGCGATGGCCGCAGCGATCGCATAGGTGCCCGCCTCGATCCGGTCGGGCATCACGGTATGGTCCGCACCGCCCAGTTTCTCCACGCCTTCGACCGTGATCTCGCCAGTACCCAGCCCGTCAATCCGCGCGCCCATTGCAAGCAGACAATGGCCGAGATCGGAAATCTCAGGCTCACGCGCGGCATTGACGATGCGGGTGGCGCCTTTGGCCAGCGTCGCCGCCATCATCGCGGTTTCCGTGGCGCCCACCGATACGAAAGGGAACACGATCTCCGCGCCCCTGAGGCCGGCGGGCGCGGTGGCCACGACATAGCCCTCGGCCAGTTCGATCCTGGCGCCCATCTGCTCCAGCGCGCTGAGGTGCAGTTCCACCGGCCGCGCGCCGATGGCGCAGCCGCCCGGCAGTGAGACCTTGGCCTCTCCCATGCGCGCCACCAGGGGGCCCAGCACCTGGAAGCTCGCCCGCATCTTGCGGACCATGTCATAGGGGGCGAAGACGCTGTCAATCTGGCGCGCCTCCAGCCGCATCCGGTCGCCCTCGCCGAATTTGGCCGACAAGGTCACCTGGATGTTGACGCCCAGGCTGGCCAGCAGTTCGGCCATCGCCCGGACGTCCGCGAGGCGCGGCACATTGGCCAGCAGAAGCGGTTCGGACGTCAGCAGCGCCGCCGCCATCAGCTTGAGAGCGGCGTTCTTGGCCCCGCTGATCGGAATTTCCCCCGCGAGCCGCCTGCCCCCGCGTATGCGTATCCTGTCCATGCGCCCTTCTAACCCGCCCTGCCGGGGCAAGGAAGCGGCCAGAAAAGCGGGGCTCTGCCTCAGTTTCCGGGGGACTTTTCCACAGGCCGGCCCGAGGATGGGTCGGCGGCTTCCCGCGGCGGCGGCGCCCCGGAAGACCCGGTTTTCCGGTCATCGAGGCCCTTGCGACGGCGCAGGTTGGCGCGCAGGGCGGCGGCCAGCTTTTCTGGCGGGGATTTTGCCATGAGAATATCTTAAGCCACGGCTTTCCTTCGCGGAATCCTTACGTTATAGCAGCCCACCCAAACCGGGCGCGGAGGCCGACGGCCCCGCGAATACCACGGTTGCCGTAGTAGCGTAGTGGTAGCGCAATCCCTTGGTAAGGGATAGGTCGTGAGTTCGATTCTCACCTACGGCACCATATTTTCAACGGCTTACGACCGCTGTAAGGTGATATTGGCTCGCAATTACCTTGCAATGTAAGGTTCAAGGCGCGGCGTTGGCCTTCACACTGGCGATAAGGTCGTCTAGCTGCTGGCTGTTGGCACGTGCTGCGCCAGCGTACTCCGCAGACCAACGGTCACCTCGGCAGGGGCAAGGTCCGCGCAGGTGTCATAGACTGGCCGGGGGCAGGCCAGAGACTGGCGGGATCGATACCGGCTGCGGTCGGTCCCCAGCCACCAGACTGCATAGTATCCTTTAGATATTTCCCGACGGCACAATTTCTTGAATTCGACCCATTTCATTTTGAGAGCCAACCTGAACTATCAAATCGACGGCAGAGCGCACATACGCAACTGCATCGATCCACGAAAAACCAAGCCTGGCTTCCAGCACCATTAATGCGAGTTGGTCCAGAGCATGTGAGGGGCTGCAGGCCCGCACAGTCGCAAGAGAGCCTAAACAGCCCGATTTAACCGAACGAACAAAACTTACGACTTCGGGTCCGCATAATTCGTCCAGGGCAATGCGACCGGCCCGCAAACCAGCTGCAACTTGCAGCAGGTCATTGGCGGTTACATTGGCCGTATCGTGGCGCTCCTGCTTTGTGGTTCTGAGGGTGAGATTATTTCCATATGGAAGTGCGATGTCCGGTGTGTTTTCTATCAGAACGACGCGCTCCGCCGGCGAGAGTTCCCGAATCAGTGCATTCAGCAGCGTCGATCTTCCCACTGACGCGACGCCGCTGATGAGGATGGTCTTTCGGGACCGTAAGGCGCTTTGCAGACGACTCGTGAGGCTATGAGAGGTCGCGTCGGCCCCAGACGGTGTCCCATTGGTATCGGGTATCTTGAATTGCGCCAGCGAAAGGCTCCGATGATGGCGGCGAGACAGTGCTGCAGCCCAATGATTTTGTACCACCGGTGGTCCCACCATTTGAATGCGAACACCATCGGGAAGCCCAATAGCCATAAGAGAGCACCCTAGCTGACGAGTGCTTGCTTCCACACACCGGGCCAGGCGATTGAGAAATGCATCATCGATTTCCGGCACATCGACGCGTTGCGCCCAGCTCTGCCCAATTCTTTCCAGCCAGACTTCACCAGGACGATTGATCAGGATGGCCAGGACCATTTCGTCGGCCAGCCAATCTTTGAAAGGGTCCAGGAATCGATCCAGATAGAACGATTCCGGCTCCACGCCGTCCATCCATGATGCACAAGGACGTGCATATGTATCGAGATAGCCCGTTATCGCACCCCAATCCGACACGTCGCGCGAAGAACCCATGAGCAAATTCGCAGTGATGAGCGGCAACAGACAGTCTTATGCAGCGTCTTTGAGAACACTATAGCCGCGTGATTATTGCGGCGGGATTTCTCAATTGTAGCGCTTGGCCCGACGCTGTTGTCCTGCACGGGAAAGATCGCGCCTTGTCTCAATTGTAACGTCAATGCTGGTCCCGCCGCGTCTACCAACGATAGGTCAGATCCGCTGTTCCGGAAATGATTGTCGTGCCCGTCCCCAGCCGGCTATCTGCGCGCATGCCAAAGGACAGGCCGCTCTTGTTTTGCTGGCGAAAGCCGAGTCCCAGCAGCGCAGTATCGGGAGGTGGCTTCGTTCCGTAGACGGCGAAGCTTGAGCCTGGATCGATCAGCAGCGAGGCCAGGACATATGGTGCGTCATTGAGCTCATGTTCCCATGCGGCTGTCGCATCCAGGGAAAAGGTCTTTCCATCATCGGACGAGAAATAGCGGCCATAGCGCAGGCCCCATTCCATATGAGTGACGCTTATGGACTTTGCCGCGAAAGATGCGGCATAAAACGAAGGCCCCGACACGGCTGCTTCGGCATAGGCGGGCTGGTGATAATCGTCGCTGACAAGCGCGCCGAAAGGCGAAAGCAGATTGCGGTCGAGCGTGAAAGTATACCCGCCCTCGAGCCGCCCGCCGAAATCGATCGTATGGTATTTGGCCTCCAGTATTCCATAGCCCAGAATCGTGCCGGGGCGCTGTGTTTCTACCGTATGCCAGCCATACCCCAGAGCGGCCGTGACATAAGCGTTGTCGAACAGGCTGCGCCGTGCGTACGCCGTCAGTGCCAGATCGGCGCTGGTGCCACGACTTGCGCCGGATGAGAATGTCTGGCGACTTGTGCTCACGCTGACACCGGCCAGCGTCGAATCGTCGAATTGTGTGTCCGCGCCGAACGCCGTACCGAGAATGCTGGCGGTCACGTTTGGCGTTCCGGCCTCGGAATTTCCCACAACGCTCGATCTTCCCGCAAAGGCGGCGCTCCAAAACCGCAGCGAATCCAGATAGCGAGACTGGGCAGCCACAGGTGCACCGGATGCGCCATACCGGGCGGTTGGGGCGTACCTGGCACTCGTATTCGTGGATGAGGCGGTCAGGCCGGTGGGAAGCCTCGCCCAGAATTCCTGTGCTCGCGCGGCGCCGACCGACAGAAGGATGCCAATAGATGGCGCCACCAGCCGCCGCATGATACCGCGCAATGTCATCGGTAATCGGCCGGCCAATACCGCATCAGGAGGTCGTGATCCCGTAGGCCAGCGGCAAGCGCACTTGTGCCACCAGACCCTGATCGCCGCGCCACAACCGCACATCGCCGCCATGCGCGCGCGCGATGGAACGGCACACGGCAAGACCAAGGCCGGTGCCATGCTTGTTGGAGGCGCGGGCGGCAGGCGCCCGGTAGAAAGGCTGGAAAACGCGTTCCAGTTCGTCTTCCGGTAAGCCCGGACCGTTATCCCGCACTTCCGCGATTGCTTCCTGGTGATCGGTGAAAAGCCGAATGCGGGCACTGCCGCCATATTTGACGGCGTTTTCGACCAAGTTGGTGAGAAGGCGCCGGATGCCCAACGGATCCACCTCCACCTCCGCATGCATGCCGTGCTCCAATGTAACCGGTTTGCCTACGAAAACCGCATCCTCCACCACATCTTCCACGATTCTGCGCAGATCGAGCGTTTCGCGGGACCCCGGCTCCGACGCGTCCCGGATGAATGCAAGAACAGAGGCGATCATCTGCTCCATCTCGTCGACTTCCGCCAACATGCTTTCGCGCAGATCGTCCGGAACGTCTTCGATGCGAAACCGCAGCCGCGTCAACGGCGTGCGCAGGTCGTGACTGATCGCGCCCACCATTGCCGTGCGGTCATCCACAAAGCTGCGAAGGCGGCTCTGCATGCGGTTGAAAGCATGTGCAGCGCGCCCAACCTCCGCCGGACCTTCCAGGGCGAGGATGGCTGCGGTGGGGTCGCGGCCCAGTTGCTCGGCTGCATAGGCAAAGCCGGCTATGGGGCGCACCAGGCGCCGCGCGAACAGCCATCCCAGGGGTGCCACCAGCGCAAAGGAGATCAGGAACCACAGCAGCACGCGGCGTTGCCAACTGTTGGGGAAGGGTTCGGGCTTGGGTTGCACTACGGCCCACATGCCGTCTGCCAGTCGCAGTGCGGCAATGAAATCGCCTTCGACGAACGGAGCAGGTGCAAAGCCGAATAGGCCGCGCGGGGGCGGCGCAACAGCCACAGGGGCGGGCTGCTGCACGGCGCGGGCCGCGGGCGCGGGCGGCGGATCGATGTGCGGGGCGGGCGCGGTTACCGGTAGATTGCTGGCCATTTGCCTGTGTTCGAATGTGATTATGGGGGCCTGCTTGGCCTGTATGCGACTTTCCGGTGTAGCTTCATGCGGACGGATGTGCTCAGGACTGGCGTGTTCGGGTGGTGTCTGCAGGCTGGCAATATCTGGCAGATCGCCCGGTGAAATCAGACCCGACAGGGCGCCCGTCGCACCGCCCGGAATATCAGGCCTGCCCGTAAGCGGAGCGCGCAGCGGCACGGCGATAACCGGCGTTCCGGTGGCAGGAGCCGCCGGGGTGGCCGTGCCGGCGGCGCCAGACCCAAGAAGGATGGTCTTGCCTGTGGCGGCACCCTGAACCACGACAGGACTGTTTGCCGCCGGCGCGGGTAGCTGCTGCACAACTGTTCCTGTTGTACCCGGCCCGGTGCGTTGCAGGATCACACCGGTGGAAGGACCACCGGGGACGATGACGACAGGTACGCGGCCCGGCGTGATCGTTCCGGGGCTGAGGCTGCCTGGGACAGCGCCGCCCGGGAATCCGCCACCCGGGAATCCGCCGGGGAAACCGCCACCGGGAAAGCGTGTGATGCCGGGCTCCACCTGGGCGACCTGATAGTCGGCATACATGAAGCCGGGGGGAAGCGGATGACGCTGCTCGTAGCTGGCATAGCGCAACGGCGGAGCCGCGCGGCCACCCTCCACTTCGCGCAGCGGCACCCGTGCCGTGCCCGCGAAGGGAAGCGGCGTGAAGAAATACAACTGCACGTCGGCGTCATCCCGCCCCAGCAGCATGGCGAGTTCGTGACGGGAATGCTCGGATGTCAGCCAGCCCCGCCCCGTGGTCGCGGGTGGGCCTGTGCGAACGGTGCGCTCAAGCGAACCATCCGCCTTCCCGGACAAGGCCCGGGCAATGGCATCCAGTCCATATTGCGGTTGAGGCTCGGGTGGCAGCAACACGGTAAGGAATAGGGTCACGAGTTGGGCAATGACCAGCCCGCCCAGCAGAAGGCCCATGATCTGCAAGGCCAGCGGCGGCCCCTCGATACCCAGGCGTTGCCCCATCTTCATAGTGTCAATACTGCCATAGCGGCGGACCAGCCGTCACGTGTGCGGCGTAGCCAAGATTACAAAAGGGGTGACAGGAGTCCCCGGATCGTCGCCTTCCGGGACATCCGGCATCACCGTTAGGATTGCATTATTGGGCTGGTGCGGCGGGGCGATCAGCCTTGGAACGCGCAGACGTCGTTCAGGGGTTGGCCCGGTCCAAGGAAGGCCCAGCGAGGATATGGACCACAGGACGAGCGCCACCAGCAGTCCGGTACAAATCAGCGCCTGCGCGGAACGGTGCCTGAGGCGGTATTTGCCGCCACCGGACGGAACCGGGCCGCGCCCGACAACGAGATACAGGGAATGACGGTTACGGATCATGGCCTGAGTCCCTCCCGCAGCCAGTGCAGATTCGCTATCCCGTCTTGCCGTCAGATTTCATGCGCATTTCCGGATTATTGCACCGGCCCGGACCGCCCCGAGGGCGCCCCCTTAACAGGCGCTGTTATCGTCACTTTTTGTTCGCGCAGATTGCAGGGTTGAAACATGCGGGGAACAGATGACTGGCAATCTGGCCCCATGAGCGACATTGTTCCGGCCATGGACCTTGCCACGCAAATACTGATCGTAGACGACGATGCCGGTATCCGGGGGCTCGTCTCGTCCTTTCTTGAAAAACACGGATTCAAGACGGACACCGCGGGCAGCCCTGCCGAGATGCGCGCCAAGCTTGGCTGCGGAAAATACGATCTGATTGTTCTCGACGTCATGATGCCCGGTGAAGATGGTCTGTCTGCGTTGCGCAAGCTTCAAATGAACGACGGGCCGCCCGTGATCATGCTTTCCGCCGTAGGGACCGACATAGACCGTATAGTCGGGCTGGAAATGGGCGCAGATGACTATATGGCCAAGCCCTGCAATCCCCGCGAGCTTCTGGCCCGCATCCGCACGGTTCTGCGCCGCCGCGCCAAGGATTCGCCGCAGGTAGAGATGGCGAGTTCTGCTCCGGAAAAGGGTGAACTGGAATTTGCCGGCTGGCACATGAATCTGAACGGGCGGATATTGCGTGATCCCAACGACGGGATTGTCATGCTTTCGGATGGGGAATTCCGCCTTCTGCGCGCTTTTGTGGAGCGCCCCCGGCGTGTTCTGACCCGTGATCAGTTGCTCGATTATGCCCGCGGAACGGAGACAGACAATTACGATCGCGCCATCGATGTTCAGATAAGCCGTCTGCGGCGCAAGCTGGCTGCAGGGGGTGATGGCGATCTTATCCGTACCGTGCGGAACGAGGGCTATATGTTTATTCCAGCCGTCAGACGCGGCTAGCCCATCACGAGAGGCATGCGTCTGGTCATTGCAGGATAGTAATTTTTAACCTGGCGGCGCCTCGAGCCGCTGCGATATCGGCAGGCGGCTACATAGCCGCAACAGCCCTGAAATATCTGAGAAACCCCGCGCTCCTAGGTTCCCGCCCAACGGACTTGGCGAGGGCGGCCCGCAATCTCATGGAACCATTGCCACGGTTTCACGTCGGCAGGAGCGCTGACGCCTGCCTCCTGCTCGTAGAAGATGATCCCGAAGTCTCAAAAACGTTGGTTCGCACGCTGGCCGCGCACGGCTTTTCAATATTGACCGCCAGCTCCGGTGCAGAGATTGGCGCCTGCCTGAACACGCGCGCGATCGATCTTCTGATTCTCGATCTCATGCTGCCTGGTGAGGACGGTCTGGAGATCTGCCGTCATCTCCGCACAGCTTCAGAAATACCGATTCTCATCCTCTCCGCTTTGACGTCTTCGACCGACCGAGTGGTAGGATTGGAGATGGGCGCCGACGACTATATGTCGAAGCCCTTCGATACCCGTGAATTGGTGGCGCGGGTACGCGCCTTGCTGCGACGGGCCCGAAGCGCGGGCATCAACTGCCAAAAACCGCTCGTGCGGCGCTACAATTTCGAAGGCTGGTGCGTCGAACCCATAGCGCGGCGGCTGCACAATCCGGAGGGAGCGCATGTTACCCTGACCAGCGCGGAATTCGATCTGCTGCTTGCCTTCTGCAGAAATCCAGGCCGGGTACTGTCACGCGAGCGGCTTCTGGAATTGACCCACAGCGGCACCGCCGGCCCCATGGAGCGCAGCATCGACGTTCATGTCAGCCGCATTCGCCAAAAGCTGCAATACAATGCGCGCGGCGATGATTTGCTCAAGACCGTGCGCCTAGGCGGGTACATCTTCACCCCGGAAGTCGAGGCATTGTGATCGCGCCCTGCTTGACCACGCGAAGCGCATGCGCAGGATGCGCCCTTGCCCCAGAACCCTTGAATGCTCAAAACCTTCCCAGCACGGTTATCGTGCCGACCTGGGTTGTCGAAGCGTTGTTGCCGCGGACCCAGTCATAATTGATGCCGAGTTGCCAGACATCCGTGCCCGCGCCCAGGCTGAGGCCCGCTATGGCGTTGCCCGAATCGGGGTCTGGCCCAATAAAGGTCATGGTGTTTCCGGCCGTGGAACGTCCCCCTGTGGAAGCGAAAGCGGCGTTGATCTTCACGGCCTGCTGCAGGAAATCGTAGCGATAGCCAAGCCGGGCCTCGGGGGTCAGGTTCACTCCGAACATCTCTAACGTTCCTTTGATGTCGGTGCCCACTGCCCCCCGCAGCGAACTGGCGAAGTAAGGCGCCACGTCCAGGTTAAAGCCGGACCCGCCATTGGCCTCCTGATAGCCCTCTTCGCGCAAGGTCATGGCATCCATGCTGATATGGGGGTCGAATTCGATGCCCGACCATTTCAGCATGACGCCGGTGTTGGCGCCGACCGCCCCCATCAGGCCGGGGCGGCGGCTGGTGGCGTCGCGGGATACGCTGCCCACCTGGATGCTGCGGTCCTCGGTGAAATTGCCGTAGGCGGCGCTGAGATGGGTATCTAGGAAGACATGCTTGCCCTTCCATTCGGTATAGCCGGTCAGCATGTACCATTCGGTCTGGGTCTTGGTGGCCCGCGGCAGAAGCTGGGCGACGTCGCCGCTATAGAAGGTGAAGGCGCCACCATACCAGCCGTTGCGCGCACTACCTCCGTCCATGCCCAGGCTGAAGCCGAAGCCGTGGTCCTTGTAGGAGACCGTCGTGCCATCGGCTGCCATCCGCCCCCTGTTGTTGATGTGCCCGGTGAACTCCTGGCCCCAAAGAGTGGTATCGCCGGTTTGGTCGGCATAACTGCGCAGTAGGCGCTGACGCGCCGCCACGGGGCCTGTGGCCTGGTCGGTAAGCAGGATGGCGATCTCGCGCGTGCCGCCCGAAACGTCGGGGGCGAATTGGGAGAACTTCTGCTGGGCTTGCTGCTGACTGGCGGTCACGTTGATGCCGCTCGAGGCCACGCCGGGGTTGTTGTAGACGGTCAGGCTGGCGGCAATGGCCGAGCCCAATTCCGGATCCGTGGCAAGCGCCGCGGTAATGAAGGGGAACTGCTGCTTTGCCTCGCCGGACAGGTTCAGGCCGGGTGAGCCGTCAGCGTTGGTCGCGTTCACCGAGCGGGGCAACAGATGCAGAAGGAGCGTTTCCTCTCCCGAGGAATCGGTCGTTATCGAAAGGGGTGTCGGACCCGCATCTCCGCTGACGATGCCCGCGCTTGCCGGAGACTCGAACAGGAAGGGGGTATTTTGCCCCAGAACCAGGTTCTGGGTGGCGAGGGTCGTATCCTTGATGACCGGTGCCCGTATCAGCGTCACTGTCTGCTCGACCGGCGCGGTGGGAGAGGAGGAAGCGATATAGGTGCCGAATTCCAGGCCGATAGACGCCCCGCTCAATGTGGCGCTGTTGGTCGCCTGCACCACCGGAGTCGTGCTGTTGAGATTCTGTTCCGACATCGCCAGGGCCAGGGTGCCGTTAGGCGCGATGACGACGGTGCTGGCCTGCACGGACGAGGTGGTGTTCGCGATTATCAACTGGCCGTTGGCATCGACCTGGATGGCGAGCGCGCCGGCTGTTTCCGTGTTCAGCACGGCATTTACATAGCCGAAGCTGCCCACATGCAGGGTCTGGTTCGTTCCGGAGCCGAAGTCGATATAGCCGGCATAGGTCGAGGGCGCGCTGCCGCTGGACTGCGAAATGATGCTTCCGGCGATGACGGCATAGTCATTGGCCGTGTTGGTCACACCGGTGACCGGATTGCCGCTTGCGGTAATGTTGCCCACGTTCAGCGTATCGCCGCTTCCTGAACCACCGAACAGCACATCGCCCAGTATCTCGCCACTGTTGTTGATGGTGATGTTCCCGATTGAGGAAGCGGACAGGTCGATAGCGCGCTGGACTGTGGTAGTAGTGGCCCCGGCCTGGGGGGTGATGGTCGTATTCGCCGCCTTGATCGTGCCGGCATTGTTGATGAGCTTGAGAGTGTTGGACTGGTCGAGGATCGCCTCGGACACCAGGCTGAAAGGCGCGCTGGTGGTGGCAATGTCCTTGCCTGGCGAGGTCGTTGTCGTGGAAACGGTCGCGGAGATGGTGGCGCCCACGCCCACGTCGATTTGCGGCACATTGGCGTCGGCGCCAATCGATATCGCATAGGCGGTGCCGGGGCCAACACCTGAAACAGCCGCATTGATGGTGCCGGCTGTCCGTGTCGAGCCACTTTCCGTCTCGGACATGACATCGATGCGGGGCACCGTGGCATAGGCACCAATATAAAGCGCTGTAGCTGTGATGACGCCGGAACTGGCAAGCTGCGAACTGGTGGTGGCCTGCGCGGAAATGGTTCCCGTATTGAGGATACCACCGGTCTTGTCGTATGTGATGCTGCTTGTGGTGCCTGCGGAATTTGTAAAGGTCTGGGTCACCGTGCTGGCCGTAGTGCTGCAGTTGGTGGCCACGGCCGACAGGCAGGTGTAGTAGGTCGCAGATTCGCCCTGGATGATGATCGCTGCGGCGCTCAACTGCGCATCTGTGGGCGAGGCACTGATGGAACCGCGGTTGATGAAGGAATAACCGGGGTCGATGCCGTCGATATCGGCCGTAACCGGCCCCAGGATCAGGGCGGCCGGCGTGGACGATGATGTTCTGGAAGGATCGATCAGGATCGTCGGGGAAGTGACGCTGCTGGTGATGACGCCGGAAGCGCTGATCGTGGCGTCGGTCGTGGTGCTTCCCGTGCCGGCACCATTGTTCAGAAAGCCGCCGTCGACGGAAGCCCCGATGATGATTGCACTGCCTGATTCGGGGTTGGAGCCCTTGCTGCTGGCGGTGGAGGTGCCAACCAGGGCGATGCTGCCGCTATTGATCAGGCTGCCGCCGGAGAACGATGGGCAGGAGAAACCGGCCGGCGCGTTGAGGTCGGATGCGCAGGCATGAATGCCGCCGAGAGCCTCGACGCCCACCATGCCGGCGCCCACACCGCTGATGCTGGATGCCAGGGTCAAGGTGCCGTTGAGGGTACCGCTGAAATCCACGATCACCGAATTGGAAGCGGTGGAATTCGTGGAGGCGTTCTGCACGATGCCGGAACCGCCCAGATAGACATTGCTGGTGATCTTGGTGCCCGACACAAGCTCGAAGGCAGCGGAAGAATCGCCCTTCACAACGATGTCGGAAACGCTGGTCGTAGAAGAAGTGCCACTCAGTGCCGTGCTTGTCAGCGAAGTCAGGGTGATCGGGCCATAGAAGGTATTGCCACCCATGACCTCGATTCCGTACTTGCCTGTGCCATTGCCGCTGACGTCGATGGTTCCGGTGGAGCTCAAGCCGGTAGATGTCGGCGTGATATTGCCGCTGGAGGTATCGATCTGCACGCCAACAGCGGAGCTCACACCTGTATTGGAGATGCTGCCATTGTTCAGGACGGCATTGTTGGAATTGATGGTGACCGCTGCGGTGCTGGCCTCCTGAATTGCGACGCTGCCACCCGAGTCGATTGTGATCGAGCCATCGCTCGAAGTCGTCACCGCCGATGTGGTGCTGCTCGATATGGTCGTATCGGCGTGCGCAGGTGACGCCAGCGTGGCCGCCAGCATCGCCATCGCCGCCGCCTGGAGTTTCGGATGCTTTTCGTTGCGCTCAGCCCCCCCATCGCGAACGTGCGGGGGCCATGCCAAGGTTCGTTTGGAATTCATGTCAGGCTGCTCTTCTGCACAAGGTCAAGCCCCCAATGTTCACGGCCCGTCACCAACTGACACGGATATCCGCGATGCCCATATAGGTCTGGGCGTTGGCGGCAACGGAACTGTCGAGGCGGGCGCCTATGCTCATGCTTTGCCGGTACTTCAGTTGTGCGCCCACAGACAGAAGTCCGCTGCCGCCCCCCGGCGTCGCGCCGTAAACCGTGAAATCGGATCCGGCGAGATTGGCGAACTGCGCCTGGGCCAGCGAATGGCCCGCCGTATCGTCTCGCCAGGCCAGCCGGTCGGACAGAGAAATCATCCAATCACGGTCGAGCCTTATATCCCCGCTCTGCCGTAGACCGAGTTCAATGTCGGCGAAGTTCATGGTGCCGGACTGGTAGGCAAGCGCAAAGGTGGCGGCGCCTGTTGCCGCCGTTTCGGCATAGCCTGGCTCAGTCAGCAGGTGATCTTCGACGGCGGCGTAAGGCGAGAACCAGCGCATATGGATGCCGCTCTCATAGCGGGCGCCAAACGCCATGCTGTCAGCCTGGCCGTGCAGGCTGTCGCTCCCCGAAATCGTGAGAGAACGGTCGGTTCTGGTCTGGTTAAAGGCCAGCCCGGCCGTGAGCTGACCGTAAATGCTGCGCGTGAACCGCAGGAAGCCGTAGCCACCCAACTCGATACCGCTGACGCGCCCACTGCCCAGCGAGTCCGCGATGTGGAAATCGGCGTTGCCGACTGCGATCGCTGCCCCCACAGTCAAGGCTTGCGAGGCCTGCCAGTCCAGACCGGCAACAAGGCCGGTTGTTGCAGAATCGAATTTGTGCGCGCCGGAACCGTCCGTATCGGGTCCCACCACGCTGCTGCCGGCCCATCCCGCCAGCCACAGGCTTCTCCTCGGGCCCAAGGACGCCGCGGATGCATTAGCCAGGATCGCGTGATCAGACAGTGCGTCGGTGAAGGCGCTGAAAAGTTGATTCCCGGCGCGCGCAACCTGGCTGCCGATCTCGCCCGAAAGCTGGTCTGCGGCCGAGGCAAGTCCAGACGAGGTCAGGTTGCCCAGATTCTGGAAGGATGAGGACAGCGTATCTCCCGCCGCGATAGCCCTGTCGATCCCCGCGACCGGCGCTGCCTGGTTGCCTGTAGCCGAGCCAGGCAGCAGCGGAGACAGTTTGGCGAGGCCGATCTCGAGATAGGTGTTATTGCTGTCCGAGGAGAGCGTGCCTTTGAATTCGGCGCCGCTGCTGGATATGGGATCGAGCGTGAAGCTACCGGTTGCGCCGCCGCTGGCGGTGAGTATGGTGATCTTTTGGCCCAACGGATAGGTGCCGTCGGTGCTGACGACGTCAAGTGCGCCCCCCAAGCTGGCCTGCCCCGTCACCGTCACGGTGGATGACGATGCTGAACTGACATTGACCTGGTAGGTGCTGCCGTTTTCGAAGGCGAGATTCCCGTCGACCTTGAGCGCGCCTGTCGGGGCCAAGATGCCGCCGCTTTTTACCGTCACGTCAGGTACACTGCCGCTGCCCGCCAGAGTGCCGCCGGAATTCACGGTCACACCACTGGATGAGGTGATCGCGCCATTGACGGTCAGCGTGCCGCCGTTGACGACGGTGGCGCCGGTATAGCTGCTGGTGCCGGAAAGCGTCTCCGCCCCGCCCGCGAGATTCACGCTCCCGCTGCCACTGATGGCGCCCGCGAAGGAGCCGGAAGCGTTGGTTATCAGCAGCGACTGCGCACCCAGCACCACCGTGCCGGAGCCCGACAGCGAAGTGATGGTGGTCGCGCCATTGGCGGCGGACACATCGAAGGTGCCATTGACCAGTACCTCGCTGGACGCGGCGATGCTGCCACCGCCGCTTACAATCAGTTCGCTGCCACTGTTGACGGTTGTGGTGCCGGTATAGCTGTTGGCCGTCACCAGGGTCAGTGCACCGCTGCCTGTCTGGGTGACATCACCGCTGCCCGAGATCGTTCCCGAAAATGTGATGGGATCGGAGCGATCGAAAGCCAGCGTTCCGTTGTCGGTCACATCGCCGATGATCCAGCCGGTGTTGCCGCCATTTCCGATCTGGAGCGTGCCGCCGCTGATCAAGGTGCCGCCCGTATAGGTGTTGGCGGCCGTGAGGGCGATGGTGCCCGGGCCATACTGCACCAGGCTGCCGCTACCGGAAATGATCCCCGCAAAGGTTGCACTGCTGGTGCTGGCCTGGCCGAAAGCCAACACGCCATTGTCGGTGACGTCTCCCACGATGGCGCCCCCTGTCACGCCATTGCCGAGTTGCAGTGTGCCGGAGGTAATGATGGTGCCGCCGGTATAGGTGCTGGTGCCGGTCAGGATCTCGGTGCCGCCGCTGATGGTGAGGCTCCCGCTGCCGGTGATCGCGCCTGAGAACGTGTCGACGGCATTGTTCAGGGTGAGGTTGCTGGCGCCCAGGTTGACGGTGCCCGAGCCGGAAAGCGAGGCGATGGTGATCGCGCCGTTGGCGGCCGAGATATCAAATATCCCGCTGTCGGCCACAGCGCCGCTGCCGATGCGCCCGGCCCCGGACAGCGCCAGGGTGCCGCCATTGATCGTCGTGGTGCCGGTATAGGTATTGACGCCGGTGATGGTTTCCACACCTCCATCGATGGTCACGCCGCCAGTACCCGAAATCACGCCGGAAAAAACGTCACTGGCGCTGGAGAGCTCCAGCGTTGCCGCACCCAGATAGACAGTGCCCGAGCCGGAAAGCGACGTGATGGTCGTACCCGCGTGAAGCAGGCTGCCGGCGCCGGAGATATCGAGCGCGGCGTTGTCCACGACGCCGGACGAGGAAGCCAGTGGGCTCGCGCCGCTCAGATATAACGTCCCCGCGGCGATGACGGTCTGGCCGGTGAAGCTGCTGGTACCTGACAGCGTCTCCTTGCCGCCGGCTAGCGTAACGCCTCCGCTTCCCGATATCGAGCCGGCAAAAGTGCCGGACGCATTGGTGAGGATCAGGTTCGTCCCGCCCAGCTGCACCGCGCCAGTGCCGGACAGGGCGGCGATCCGAACATCGCCGGAAGCGGCCGATATGTCGAACGTGCCATTGTCGACAAGCCCGCTGGAGGAAGCGATGGCGCCGCTGCCTGACAGTGCCAAGGTGCCGGCCGATATGGTCGTCGTCCCGGTATAGGTCTGGGCCGCCGTCAGGGTCGTCACGCCGGTGCCGACCTGGATCAGCGCGCCCGTGCCGGAGACCACACCGCTCATGGCGATGTTGCCCGAACTGTAGAAGCCAAAAGTACCGCTGTTAGCGACGTCGCCGGTTATGATGGCGGCGCCCATCTCCAGCGTCCCGCCAGTCACAGTCGTCGCACCTGTGTAGGTATTGGTGCCGCTCAGGATTTCGGTGCCGGACTGCACGACAATGCCGCCCGTGCCCTGGATGACGCCAGAGAAGGTCCCAGACGCGTTGGTCAGGGTCAGGGTAGCGCCGCCCAGGTTGACGGTGCCGGTTCCCGACAGCGACTTGATGGAGGTCCCGCCTGTCGCGGATATATCGAAGGTGCCATCCGTGGCGACGCCGCTGGAATTGGCGATGCTGGCGCCGCTTGCCAGGGTCAGCGTTCCCGAAGAAACAGTCGTTGCGCCGGAATAGGTTTCCGCCTGGGCCAGAGTCAGCACGTCGGTGCCCGACTGGGTCACCCCGCCCGATCCTGAGATCAGGCCGGTGAAACTGATGTCGTCGGTGCGGTCGAAGGCCAACGTACCCGCCACCGCGACATTGCCCAGGATCATGCCGGCGGCATCGCCATTGCCCAGTTGCAACGTGCCGCGCGAGATCGTGGTGCCGCCGGTATAGGTCTGTGTGCTGTCGATAATCTGGGTGCCGCCGCTGATCAGGAGACCGCCAGAGCCGGAGATCGTCCCGCTGAATACCGTGGACGCGTTGGAGATGGAAAGGGTTTGCGCGCCAAGGATCACGCTGCCGGATCCTGCCAGCGACACGATGCTTGTACCGCTTGAAGTCTGGGAAATATCGAATGTTCCGTTGGCGGTGACCGAACTGGAGCTTGCGATCGACCCGGTTCCGGTCAGCGCCAGCGTGGCGCCCGTATTGACGGTCGTCGCACCGCTGTAGGTGCTGACTCCGGTGAAAACGGCCTCCCCGCCCCCGACACTGTCCGTGATCACCAGTGCGCCGGGGAAGCTTGTGGTCGACGCATCGGCGAAAACGCCGGAAAAGGTACCGGTATTGCCGTGACTGTCGATGGTGCTGGTGACCGCGGCCGTCGAGGAGCCCTGTAAGGTGACGGCATTGCCATAGGTGCCGGTCTTGTCGATCTGGAGCGTGCCGCCTTGCAGAGCAATCGTGTCATTGCTGCCAATGTTGGATACGAGGACGGTCGAATTGGTGCCTACTGTGGCGCCCGACACGGCTTCCGGCATCGCGCAAAGCAGGGCGATGGGCGCTGCCGCAAGCAGGAAGCGCCGGCCGCTTCTTTGGCGGGGCGAAAACAAAACATTGCGGATGCCATGCCGGAAAAATCCGGGATCGCAACTTTGCTTCGCACTCAACCGCATGACATACCCTGGCCGCCGGCATCCGCGATGCTGGCCGATTTGATTCATTTTCGACTGGCGCATGCCGGCCCGGCCCGGCGCTACGCATGCGCTCCGGCCTGCACCAGCGCATTGGCGTGGTGACTTCAGCCTCGCCTAGCGGGGGCGAACCTAGCTGCGTTTCGAAAAAAGGGATGTGTAGAAACATGTATCGATGTTTCTGTTCGTTTCTGCGTCCTTCATTTTGTTTTTCTGGGGTTCGTCAAGCGCTACGGACGTTGAGCCTGCCTGCGAATGGTGCTTCACAACAGCATCATGCATCGCGATCTTTCCGATGAAGAATGGCGTACCATCGTGCCAGTCCTGCCTAAAGCAAGGCGCAGGGCGCGCGCCGACGATCGGCGAATCCTGAACGCGATTTTATATATCGTTTGCACCGGCCGGCCTTGGCGCGACCTACCCAAACAATACGGCCCCTACACAACGGCCTATAACCGCTTCAACCGTTGGGCACGGCGGCGCTATTGGCAGCAGATCGCTGAATGCCTGGGCGCTGTGCGGCCCGACCACGCGCCTGCGATCGACGCCCTGATCTGTGGCGCGGCCGTTATCAGCACCGTCAGATCCCGATCAGAGTCTCTTGTGCAACGTTCTACCGTAGAGGGTTATCTTCCCCGCCCGCCACAAGCTCGCGCCATCATGCAGACACAGGCGCCAACATCCCATCGAACAGGCTATTAGGCGGAAACCGATGTTTGAAGCCCTAAGGGGCTACCAACTCAGATCAAATACACATCCCGCAGATAGGCGATCTTTTCGTCGGTAAGACCGAAGCGGTTCTTGGCCAGTTCGACCGGGTTTCCGAATTTGGCATCAATGTGTTCCAGCGCCAGGCGCATAACCTGGGGATCGGAGCCCATCATCACGTCCAGCACTTCTGGCGGCATGCGGGCGAAGGCCTGCGCCTGCTGCTCTGAGACGCCACCAAGTTTGCCGCCGCCTTGTGCCATGAGCTTCTTGTAATAGGCCGGAGGCGTATAGACCTGGGTCAGCGCATAGTCAGCCACCACGGTGTCGCGCGGCACACCAAGGACGGAGAGAACCAATGCCGAGCCGACACCGGTGCGATCCTTGCCCGCGCTGCAGTTCATGGCGAGCGGGAATTCCCGCCGCACCAGGCGGGCGAACATGTCCTTGTACTGCGCCGCGAGAACGTCGATGAAATCGACATAGGCGGCGGCAAAGACATCGATCGCCTCGGCGCGCGTCTTGGCCTGGAACAGCTTTCCCATCGAACTGCTGAGGTCGTAGTCGACGGCGATCACCTCCGGCGCATCAGCGGCCAGGAAAGGGCTTGGCTCATTCACCCGCTCCTGTGAGGAACGCAGATCGCACACGACTTTGAGATTGAGGCCGGCAAGGTAGCGGATGTCGGCAGGTGTCAGCCCGGCCATCACGCCCGACCGATACAGCCTGCCCCAGCGGACTTGGCGGCCATCGACGGCGCGGTAGCCGCCCAGGTCGCGGAAATTGCGGCCACCCTGCAACGGAAGCAATCGTTCGGCCACGCGGGTTTGTCCGGTTCCTTTCGCCGACAGCAGGAAATAGGGGCGGGGCGCGACTGCGAAAGGAAGTTGCACACTGCCGCCGCGCGCCACCACCTTGACCTCTCGCATGAAGTCAGGAAGAGCATCGGGATCGGAAGAAACGTAAATGGAAATGGGCTGCCTTTCGGCGTTCCAGTCCAGTTTGAGCGCCTTATCCGAAAGCCGAACCGCCTCGCCTTCCAGCAGGGTTTCGGCCCAGGCGGATGCCCCCCTTGCGAGAAGGGCTGCGCTTGCTCCGGCAGTCAGGAATATACGACGGTCCATGTTCGTCTCCCCGGCATGTTACAGCGCGATATTGGCTTCGACACCAAAGGTCCGCGGTTCGTTATAGATTCCATAGGTCCCAAGCGCCGCGTTGGTGTTCCGCACGAAGACATGAGCCTCGTCGAAGAGATTGCGCGACCACAGCGCCACCTCGAGACTATGCCCCTCGTTCGACAGCCGGATGTCGCCAAGCCCGATCCGGCCATTGACGATGAAGGAACTGTCGCTGAGGCTGGGATCGGTGGTGTTGGTATACTGGCCATCGGCATAATTCGCGTCCAAGTGCGCCTTGAAGACCGCGCCAAAGGCGGGCTGGGCATAATCTGCCGACAGGCTGAACGCGTTCTTGGGCGTGTAAAGCGGATACACCACGCTCTGCGTGTTGATGAACGGATTGAACGCCTGAGACAGCTTCACATTGGTATAGGAATAGTTCGCCGACAGGGTCAGGCCGTCGACGGGCGCCACAGTGAATTCCACCTCCACGCCCCGTGTCGAACCCGTGGCGGCATTGGTCGTCTCCAGCGTGCCGCGGTTGTTGCCCACGATCAGCACATTGAAATCCACTTGCACATCGCGCAGATCGCCGTAATAGGCCGCGACGTTCAAACGGGCCCGATTATCCCAGAATTCCGTCTTGGCGCCGATTTCGTACATGGAATCGGTTTCCGGGTCGAAGGCGCGATAGGTCAGCGAGCGGGAGTTCGCGCCGCCCGCCATATAGCCGGTACTCCAGCGGCCATAGACATTGATGTCGGGACTCACATCGTAAGTAAGGGTGACAAGCGGGTCGAAATGGCTCCAGGACTTGTCGAGGGGGATCGTGCCCGTGATGGTTTTCCCGGCGGGATCGACATAGCTGGGCACCGCGCCATTGACGACATCGAGAGCGCCTTTCTTCTGGTCTTCCGTCCAGCGGCCGCCCACGGTCAGGTGTGCGGCATCGTCCAGGAAATCCGGGGTCCATACCGCCTGGCCGTACACGCCATAGCTGGTGGTGGTGACATGGCTGGCCCGGTCATAGGGCACGGCATTGAGATCCAGCGGCAGGAAGGTTGCCGCGGTCCCGGTCGCATTCCACTGCATGGAATTTGGCGTCTGGGCGTTGTCGTGCACGCGCTCACGGTAAAACAGCGCGCCCGCCACGAATTCGACCTGCGGAATGCTGCCGATCGCCTGAAGCTCCTCGCTGTACTGATACTGGTAGACATTGGCGAGGCTGTAGCGGCTGAAGGTGCCGTTGGGTGCATAGACCGACAGGTTTTCCTCGCCATTGTCGAACTGGGTCTGCTTGAGGTTGCGGTAAGAGCTGATGGACTTGACCTCGAGCCAGTTTGCGGCGTTCCAGTCCAGGTTCAGGCGGTGCCCCCAGGTCAGTCCGGTGCTCCATTGCAGCGGCACACCCACATTGGCCCGTGTGGCGCGGTCTGGCTGGGTCGGCGCGGCAGGCGCCAGTGCAAGCGCGCCCTTCTTCAACAGCTGGACGTAATAGGGTGTCGTTCCGTCATAGGATGTATCGAATGCATAGGTGGCGTTGAAGTCGTCCGCCAACCGCCACAAGGCCTCGATCTGGGCACCACGCTTGTTATAGGCGTTGAAATTCGGTTGTCCGGAAGTGGTTGGATTGTCGACCGTGCCATCACGGCTGGTGACAAGTCCGTCAAACTTGATGCTGATGTCGTGAAAGCTGGGCAGATTGACGTGGGTCGCAACCCTGTAAGAGTCGTAATTGCCATAGCCGACCACCGTATCGATCCCAAACTCGCCGGTCGGCGCCTTGGTCACGATACTGACCGCGCCGCCCTCGGTGTTGCGGCCAAACAGTGTGCCCTGCGGCCCCTTGAGCACCTCGATACGGTCGATATCGTAAAGCGCCGCGCCCAAACCCTGGGCACGACCCAGATAAACGCCATCGATATAGACGCCCACCGCCTGATCGCGCGCGGGCTGGTTGGCGTCGCTCAACGCGCCGACACCGCGCATGCCCAGGGTAAGCGCTGAATTACGCGCGAAAAAGGGCGCGACGCGCAGGGACGGAATCGAACCGTCGCCCAGGTCCTCCAGCGAGACGACATGGCGATCCTGAAGGTTGGAACTGTCCAGAACAGAAATGGAAATCGGCGTCTTCTGCAGATCGGTTGTGCGTTTCTCCGCCGTGACCAGAACCTCTTCGAGCCCGCCGCCGGTGTCATTGGCCACGACCGTCTGGGCGATCGCGGATCCGGCCGGCATCAGTAAAGTCACGCTGGCGAGCAAAGATCTTCGCAAGACTGTCATCTTGGCGGCAGCATCGCGATGCTTCTGGCCGGAACGCATGCGTACCCTCTTCAAATCCGATCAACAAAATGGTTGGTCGGCCAACGCCAACGCCGGCCGGAATCGGAGCGAATATCGCGTGCGTTCTGGTTAGAGACCGTCTGTGACGGTTTGAGCAAAAGGCGTTACGTCAGATTGACGCACTGTAATGCGCGCGCGTCCATCTCCTGCCTTGTCACAAATCCTTGCCTTCAGTGCCCATTCTGCGCGGCACGCCTATGGTGACGACCGGCGCTTCGGCATCGTCAACGACAGGTTGGCGTGAAACCGCCTCTCCAGCGCCGGCAGACACATGTCTAATTTCAATCGATGTATTCGATACCACCGGTGCCAGCACCGGACGCGCGGACTATTTTCCAGCGCGACCGCCAGCGCATGCCCTGCGTTTCCCGCCGAGTTGGCGGCACACCTGCAATAGGCCGTCAAGGCGGACCGGTTTGCGCAGCGTCGCGGCAGGCAACATGCCGCGTGCCCTGCAGAACCCCGCGGCAACGTCCAGTAATGCACCTTCGGCACCCGAAAGCAGGATCAGCGCGAGATTCCCTGCCCTGCGGTCCTGGCAGATATGGTTCATCATCTCAAACCCGTCCGGCGGCGGCATGAAGATGTCCAGCAGGACAATGTCGGGCCTGCAGAGTTCGAAGACCTCCACCGGCGTCCGTCCGTCGCGCAGGGTCCGCACATCGAAGCCGCCGGCCCCAAGCGCACATGTCAACTCGTCGGCGAAGTCCAGATCGTCGTCACAGACGAATATGCGGGTCGATGCAGGGTCGGTCCGCAACGGTCGCAGCGTGACCTTGCGGGCAGACGGTAAAGGTGGTGCGGGCATGATCCTCTCCCAATGTTGATATCAGCGGACAAGTGTCGGAACGCCGCAACTCACGCCATGGACCACGGCATCCACCGCGCCAAGCCTGAGACCCGCCGTTTTGAGAAGGCCGTCCACAGCCGGATCCAGCGCGGACAGCAACGTGTCAAGCGTGGCGCGGATCTGTGGGAGAACCGTGTTCGCAAGCAGCGCGTTCGTCGCCGCGGCCAGGTTGCCAGGACCGCTGACAGCCAGCGCAAGCGACGGACCGATATCTCCGAAAAGGTGGACATCGTCTCCCCCCGCCACGGAATGCGCGGCCTGCGCATCAATGTCGGCCTGGCTGAAGCCATACGTGCTTTCTGCTCCCACAAAGATGCGCGACGTTCCCGTGGCGTTGACGGAAATGGGCGGCAGCAGCGGCAGGTCGATCTCGGCAATGCTGGCAAACTGCGGCAGGGGGTCTTGCCCGAAATCCGAGAGTTCAGCATCGCTCACTGTGCCGATTTCTGCCGATGCAGCCTGGCCGGACGCCGCAAGCAGGACCATTGTCCCACTCTGGTTGCAGGGGATGGCGGCGACATGGGCCTGGCCGGATGCCAGCTGCAGGTAAAGCGGAAGCTGGATTGCGACGGTCCCGCCCGCCACGGACATTCTGGCCAGCGTGATCGTGAGTGCGATGCGCGCCTGCGCCGTGGCGACGGCCGTGCCCACGGGCCCAACGGCCGAGTTGACCATCTGTTGGCCAAGAGCCATCTTCACCGTGACAGATGTGCCCGCAATGGGAAGCGACAGCGCATTACCCAGGTCAAGCACATGGCCCGCGCCATAGACCCGCGCCATCGCACTCACCAGGTCGAAAAGATTGAACACCGTCGTTCCCGGCGACTGCTGGATGATCGAGCCGATCTCGCGATTTTGCCACAGCGCCGTGTTCACCAACTGGCCAAGCGCGGCGGAGACGTCCTGCGGGGCCTGCAAAGACAGCAGGTTCAACGCCTCCAGCGCCGCACCGGCATCGGTTGGCGGATGGATGCCGATGGCGGCCCGGGCCGCGGCGATCATCTGGCCCAGCGTGATCTGTGCATTGGCGAGATCGCCATAGCTTCCTGCCGTGATGCCCGTCGCGACCGCCAACTGATCCAGGAATGTCAACGCATCGACATTGGCCGCGGCAAGGGCCTGATAGCTGGCCAGCGACAGGGAAAGCTGCGCACCCAGCAGACCGCCCAGCACACGGTTGAGCATTCCGGAATCGACATCGGCCAGCGCCGTTCCCGCGGCAAATGACGCCACAGGAACGCGCGCCGCTGTGGCGCTTGCCGCGATATCCGACATTGTGCCCATCCCAAGAGCGCGCGCGAAAAAGAGCCGCGTCGATACGCGCATGCTCACGCGCACGGCATTGGCCCCGGACGTGACCGTGTGGAATCGCGCCGCCGGCGCCAATGCAGGATCGGCGGCGTATGCGCCCGTCACGACATCGGCGGGTCCGGAATAGCCGTTGCGCGCCAGGCTTTCCGCAGCAATGCGCGCCGCATCGGCCGGATTGCCGGCCGCGGCCGCAGCCGCGGCATCCACCGCAGACTGAAGCCGCCGCCTGGCGAGATAGAGATGACCGGCATCGATGACGAACGCGCTGAGGCCAAGCGCCAGCAGAATGACCATCGCGCCGAATATGGAAACGGCGCCGCGCGCATCACACAGGAAGCGCCTGCCGACGGCGCATGATTCCAGGCTCGGTTTCGACATGACCGCAACACGTCAGAACTGGCCCGGCAGGTTTACACAAAGGCCTGTGCGCAGCGCATCGCGTTGATTGGAAATATGTCGGCGCGCGCCCGCACAAGTCTCCACACAAGCTGACACGCAAAGTCTTAGCGTTTGCCTAATCTCGTCCCGGTCAACGGGCCGATGCGTGTGCGCGGCCGAACGCGAGGAGTCGGAAATGACGTTCAGCAGATTGCTTGCCGGAAAGTTTCTGGGACGCGCAGGCGCGGCGGCCTTGTGCGCAATGGCGCTGTCGGCCTGTGCCGGCAAGACCTATTTCAGTTCCGAACTGGGACAGGGCGGCGGACCGGGCGGACTGACGACCGCCACGGGTCCGTCCGGCTCGCCGGGCCCAACTGGCCCGCAAGGTGCTACTGGCTCGCAAGACACAGCGGGGACGCAAGGCCCGGCCGGAGAACAAGGCCCGGCAGGTCCGGCCGGCGCCACAGGCGCGCAGGGTCCGTCCGGTCCCACCGGCCCGGCCGGTGCGACGGGCGCCACCGGGCCCGCCGGCACATTCCTGGGCAGCGGCGGCGTATTGAGCAACGGCCTTGGCATCACCGGAGCAAATGGCGTCACGTCCAGTCTGCTGGGCAGCGACGTGGTCGGCGGCGCGGTGAATTCTCTGCTGGGCAGTGACAATGCGGTGAGCCAGATCACCGGCACGCCTACGACTGCCAGTGGACAGGGCCTTGTGCCCAAGCTGGCAACCCAGCTTCAGACCGGCACCACGACGCCGACGGCAGGCGCCGGGCTTGGCGGCGCGGGCGATGGTGGCCTTGTCAGCGATGTCATCGGCAGCGACGCGCTTGGCATGGTGACCGGAGATACCGGCGTGATCGGCGCCAACCTCGCAGGCGGCAATGACGGCCTTCTGGGAAGCGTCATCGGCGCGGCGCCTCTTCTGCCCCAGGCGGGGACCATCGTGAACCAGGTCCCGCTCGGCAAGGTCACCGCCGCGGTCAAGCCGCTGGGCATTTCCGGCGCGGGCGGTCTTGTCAGCGATCTGACCGGCATCGATCCGGTGACGAACCTGGTCGGCAGCAATGGCGCGATACCGGCCGCGCTGGGCGGCGGCGATGCCGGCGCGCTGGGCAAGGTCGTGACCAGCCCCAATCCGCCGCTGTCCATCGTCGGCGAGACGGTGAACACGGTGCTGGGCGCGGTGGCAGGAACCAGTCCCAGCCCCGTCGGCGGCGTGCTCAATGCGGGCGCGCCCAACGGCGGATCGGGCGCCGCCGGCAACCTGCCCGTGGCCGATCTGCCTGTAGCGAGCCTGCCCGTCGTCGGCTCGGTTGCGGCCAGTGTCCAGCCGGCCGTGAAACAGGTTCTGCCTATCGTAACCGGAACAGTCGGCACGATCACGGCAGCCGCGCCTGCGGCCAACGCGGTCACTTCGCTCACCAGCAAGCTCGGCAGTGCGGTTTCCGCCCTGACGGGCGCAACCGGCAAAACCGGACTTTCCGGTCTTCTCGGCAAACCCTGATCGTCCGCACCCCCGGCTGGATCACGCCCCTCTCGGATCCGGCCGCCCGTCCGATGGACGGCACTGAAGAACCCGGCTTCCCCCGGCCGGGTTCTTCTTTTTTTACCTGCGAACGAACGGCGACAAAAGTTCGCGCGCCGTGACCGTTTCGCGCCAAACCTTCGTATCGCAGCACTGCCCTCTGCCCGATGCTGATCGCATATCAATCATTGGGGGCCAGCCATGAAATACCTCTGCACCATTGCCGCGCTATGTTTCGCCGCACCGGCGATGGCCCAGGTCGCGCCGCGTCCGGCGGTACCCGACGCCACACATGTGCTGGCGCCATCCGCCGGCACATACACCGCTCCACCGGTCGCACCGGTCGAACAACACCTGGCGTTGCCTGCGCCGCGCGCCGGCTGCCTGCGCTTCACGGCGGTCCGGATCATCGGCGCAAGGGCCGTTCCGCAAGCCGATATCGCCGCCCAGTTCACGTCCCTGGAAAACCGCGACATCACGGCCGCCGACCTGAAGCCGGCGCTCGACGCGATCAACGCCCTCTATGCCGGTGCAGGACTTCCACTTGGCAGGGCCATCGTTCCCGCCCAGCGGCTGAAGAACGGCGTCCTGACGGTACGGATTGTCGAAGGCTTCATTGAAACCGTCACGGTGAAGACCGATAACGAACAGACGAAGGCACTGGCGGAGAATCTCGCCGCGCCGCTGAAAGCCGAGCGGCCGCTCACCCGCGCCACGCTGGAACGGGTAATGCTGCTGCTGCAGGAAATTCCCGGCATCACTCTGAGCTCGGCTTTCGAAGCCATGAACCCGCAGACCGGCGGAACACGCCTTGTCATCAATGCGCACATCCGCCCTGTCACCCTGGGCATCAGCCTGGACAATCGCAGCGGCGCCGGCGGGATGCCGGTCCTGCCCTATCTGACCGCGGAGTTCGACAATCTGCTGGGCTGGGGAGACCAGGTGGCGTTGACGGCATTGTTGTCGCCGCGGCAACAGGATTATGCCTTCTATGGCTTCGATCTGTCGCGGCTTGTGGGCCCTTACGGGTCGCGGCTGGGCATGGAGGGTTTCTGGGCGCAGGTACTGGATACGGTCAGCCTGCGGCCCTATGCCGTCAGAAGCCAGAGCACCCGCCTTTCCGTCCACGCAAGCCACCCGCTGCTGCGTTCGACCGGCGAAAGCCTTGATGCTTCCGCCAGACTCTTTTACGCCGGCGCGCAGTACAGCCTTGCCGGCGTCGCCAGTCCGGTCTTTGCGCGCGACCGGTTTCTGGCACTGGAAGTCGGCCTGGATTATCGCCGCATGTTCTCGTCCACACTCGCGGCCGGCGGAAACCTGCGTCTCACACAAGGACTGCTGGGCCTTGCCGATGCGCCCCATACGCGGGCTGGTGCGATTGACGGCTTCACCAGGGTTCGCGCCGAAGGAAAATTCATCTGGCAGCCGCTGGCCGATATCACGCTTAATCTTTCCGCCCAGGGGCAATGGAGTCCGGATTCCCTGTTCGCATCGCAGGAGGTCGCGTTTGGCGGGGCGGCCTATGGACGAGGTTTCCAGGCCGCGGAAATCTCCGGCGACCGTGGAATCGGTCTTTCCTTCCAGCCGGAATATCGCATCGCGCCGGAACCGGCCTGGAGCATCTCGCCCTATCTGCTGGCTGATTATGCCCGGGCGGTGAACCGGCGCGGCGATCTTCAACCCGATGCCGAACTGGTGTCGGCCGGTGCGGGCCTGAAGTTCGCGGCCGGTGAACTGGCCACTGTCACGCTGGAAGCGGCCAAACCCATCAACCGCGTGCCGCTGGACCGGCGGGACCGGAGCTGGCGCTTCTATGCCGGACTGGAGCTTGGCATGGACCAGGCGCTTTCCGTCATCGCAGGAAGCCTGTGAAGACATAGCCGCGCCCGCGGACGGTTTTTATCACCAGGGGATTTTCCGGATCGGGCTCCAGTTTCCGGCGCAACTTCACGATGATGCCGTCCAGGCTGCGGTCATAAGGTGTCCATTCGCGGTTGAATACACGCCGGCACAATGCATCGCGCGTTTGCGGCAGGCCTTCCTTGGACACCAGTTCGATCAGAAGATCGCATTCCGCCGTGGTCAGCGGCACGGGCGTTCCATCCGGCGCGCTGAGACTGCGCCGCTGGGGATCGAACCGCCAATTGGGCGCATCCCGCGGTGTGGGGGGCGTGCTTCCTTCCGATGACCGGCGCAGCAGGGCGCGGATGCGCGCAAGAAGCTCGCGCAGGTTGACGGGCTTGACCACATAGTCGTCCGCGCCAAGTTCGAGCCCCACAACCTTGTCCGTCGCCTCATCCTGCGCCGTCACCATGATGCAGGGTACGCGGCTGTCCCGGCGCAGGCGCCTGAGCACGTCGAAACCATTGTCGTTACCGAGCCACAGATCGAGCAGCACAACGTCGAAAGACCGCGATGCCATCGCCGTCTCGGCTTCCGCGCCGCTTCCGGCAGCCGCGACGGAAAAGCCGTTGGCGCCAAGATAGGCGGCAAGTTCCTCGCGGATTGCGGCATCGTCGTCCACCACCAGGATGGCGGGTTCGGCGCCTGGATCCTCCTGCGCGGTCACGCAATGAGACATATCTCGACATTCATCGGCGGCGGCCTGAGGCATGATGATCTCCGTTGTTGGCTGGTGGGCAGAAAGAACGCGACATGCTTGATGCGACAATCGAACCCCGCGCAGACGCCGGAAAGCGCTTCGGGCGGCTTGTTTTCCGGCGAGCCCTTCCGGACGCCATCCGCTCCCTGGAAAATGACGAACTGCGCGTTCTGCTTGCGGCGCTGTTGCAGGAATGGCGCTCCCGGACCGAGGCTGCCGATGAGATGCTCATGCGCATGCGCCCCCAGCGCAGGCAGGATTGATGTCCGCCGCCCTCGGATCGGTGCGGCGCAGGACCAGCGTTATCCGCGCGCCGCTGTCGCCGTTGCCGACCAGCAGGTGGCCGCCATGCTCGCGCAGGATCGCCTCGGCGATGGAAAGGCCCAGGCCGGTCCCGGCGCCTTCCGGCTTGGTGGTGAAGAACGCGTCCCTTGCATGTTTCAGCACCTCAGGAGAGAAGCCAGGGCCATCGTCTTCAACATGAAGGCGCACCATAGCGGCGTTTCCCGGATCGTCGTCGGACCAGAGACGGATGCACCCGCGCCTGCCCCTGCCGATGGCATCCGCGCCATTCTGGATCAGATTCACCAGGACCTGTTCGATCCCAAGTTCATCCGCCATCACCGAGATGCCGCCCGCAATGGAAACCTCCATGGCGATTCCGGCCTTCTCCATGGCCTCGCCCATCAATGATTGCGCGCCATGTGCGATGTCCGACAGCATGACGGGCTTCAAGTCCCCCGTCGTGCTCCGTCCAAAACGGCGCATGCGATCCATCACCTTGCAGGCCCGCTCCACCTGGGAAAGGATCCGCGCCGATTTTCCACGCATTGTCTCTGGATCGGTCTGGCCGCTCTCCGCCAGCAGCGCGATGTTCTGCGCCGCCATCGAAATCGTGTTCAACGGCTGGCGCAGCTCATGGGCGATGCTGGTGGACATCTGCCCCAGGGCAGACATCTTTGCGGCATGGATCATGCGGTTCTGATCGTCCTGAAGCAGCAAGGCTTGCTGCATCAGCAGGGAGAGCCGCTCGGCAAGACCGATTTCGTCCGGTTCCAGGGCTCGGCGCGTGCGGCAGAACAGGTAATAGCGCTCCGCCCGGGCAGGCAGGGCCATCAACGCGATATCGCCCAGCCCCATTTGCAGAACCGACCGCAAGAAAATATTGTCGCGGCTTCCTGGAGGGAATGTCGCGATGGCGCGGGCATCGCTTTCCGCAAGGATCGGCATCAGCGCCCACGCGTCCGCAAGAGGCCCTGCGGAAGGCAGGATCAACTTCGGCCTTTCGCCGGGACGCACCCGAAGCATGCGTGCGTCGCTGGCGCCTATTGCACCGGCCAGGGACTGCGCAAGCTGCGCCAGCTTCTCATGGCGGGGCAGATCGCTCAGAAGCAGCCGGAGCCCCAGCATCATGATCTCGGTTTCCTGGCGGAGTTTTTCTTCGCGACGGCGTGCCTCGGCGCTGGCGGTCAGGGCCTGAACCTCGGCAACGGCGGGCTGCATGTCCGCGGCCGATATGATCCCGCGCAGACATGGCCCCTCCGGTTTGCCGGTTGACGATTGCCTGACGGGATAGGCGTCGAGAAGCAGCGGTTCGGCGATGCCAGCCACAGTTACCCGGCGCGCCCGCAGAATCCTGCCCTGGGCGGCGAGAGCGTGCATGTCTGTATCTCCGGCGGTAAAATCGCCGAGCGACCGCCCGTCCAGCCGGCGCCCCAGATCCGAGGCCCGGCCATGCGTGATGTGCACGATGCCATCCGCATAGGCTTCCCAGACAAGATCCTGCTTCCGGCTTGGCATTGCGGCTTCAACCCAATGGATCGGTGAGGCGGTATTCGACGGTCACCGGTGCGATCTGCGAAAGGTCGGGAAGGAATGGCATGCGGGCAAACCGTCCGTCGTTGTAGGAAATGGTGATGTCGATCCTGTGTCCGTCACCGTCCTGGGCCAGAGAGACCGTGACATTCGCCCCGTGCGGCGCCACTAGCGGCGACAGAGCATTCAGGGCGTCGCCGACCGCCGTGCGCGCAAGGCTTTCGCGCTCGCCGTCGCTCAACCCGGCCAGCGCCGCGCGGCCACCCTCGGCGGCGGCATAGGTCAGCGCGATGCGTGCCGCGTAGTGCGCGCCGAATGCGACGATGCCGAACAGCACCCCAAACAGCACCGGCGCGATCACCGCGAACTCGACCGCCGACGTGCCGCGGACATCGGTGGCAAAGACACAGGCGTTTTCGCCACATATGGCAGGCTTGCGTCTGGTCAACTCAGGGCGTCGCCTGACCGAGATCGTCCTGCACCGACTGGAATATATCGTGCAGCGAGCTCCCGATTCCGGATATCAGTGTCCAGAGGCCGACGGCGATCCCTGCCGCCAGAAGACCATATTCCACGGCGGAAAGACCGCTTTCGTCTCCAACGAATGCGTGCAGGACATGCCCTGTTCTTTTCAACATGACGACTCTCCTTTCAAGGTTCGAAACGGGATGCGGCATCCGGCGTCCAGTGCTCCACGAAACCGGCGACATGACTGCGCTCGCTGGCGGGGATGGAATCGAGCAGCGCCAGCAACTGCCCGTGGTCCGCGTATCGTGACAGCGCAAGCGCCAGATTGTTGCGGATGCGCACCGAGGTGGGCGCCAGTTCATATGCCCGCCGCAACGCGTTCGCCGCCGCAGCGGGCTGGACATTCAACCGGATCTGGGCATATCCGAGATTGTTGAGATATGCCGCGTTGGCGGGGTCGAGCAGCGCCGCCGCGCGGAATTCGTCCGCAGCTGCCTGCCAATCTCCTCGCGCGGCTTCGGCCCGCGCTATGCCGTCATGGGCCGCGGCCGCCAGATCGCTTTTCAGGGCGCCACGATAGGCGGCAATGGCTTCGTCATAGCGGCCGGCGCCGGAAAGCGCATCTCCGGTCAGTTTGCGGAAACGCGCCGTTTCCGGCCCCGTCTTCTGGTACCTGGCCAGAAAGGCAATCGCGGCTTCAAAACGCCCCTGATGAATAAGACCGTCGACGATACCGAGATATAGTTCCGACTGGGCGGCGGGGCCGGACCAGGATTCACGCACCACGCCAGGCGAACTGACCGCATTCACCTGTGCACAGGCCGAAACAAGACTGCAGCAGATCGTCAGAAGCGCGCACAGCTTCATGGTTTCATTCTCCCGCGATGCAAATCGGCGGCCACGTTGCCCAGCGTGCCCATGAGATCCGACACGGCCGGTCCGGCCAATGCGATCATCAGGACCGGCATAAAGAAGGCCAGCATCGCCAGCGTCAGCAGAACTGTCTTTCTGGCGATCTGCATGCGGGCATGAGCAAGCCGCGTCTCGCCGATATCCGATGCCAGCCTGCGCAGCGGCGGCACGAGTTCGCCGCCCTGGTAGAGATTCTGTTTCAGAAGACCTGCGAAATCGCGCCCCTCGTCGATCGCAAGACGTTGGGCCAGACGATCGAGCGCCTTGTCGAAAGGAACGCCATCTTCCGTATCGGCGAGATATCGTTTCAATGCCTGAGCCGAAAGCGGCGCAATCCTTCCGGCTTGAACCGCAACGTGATGGAGCGTCTGGTCGATGCTGACCCCGCTTTCCACAACCATCAGAACCAGATCCAGCACGTGAGGCAGTTCGCGCCGGATCTCGCGTTGGCGCGCGCCGGCCCGCAACGCCAGGACGGCCGTAAAGCTGCGATAAACGAAAAAGCCCGATAGAACGGCAAGTGCGGCTTGTCCGGGGCCGGCGCTTCCATGCCGCGCCAGGGAAGACGCAGGCACGGCAAGAACTGCGGCGAGCGTTGCCGTGAGGCGAACACCGCAAAAGATCAACAGAGCCTCCGGCTCCGGAAAGCCGGCGCGGCCAAGAAGGCTGTAAAGCTCCGGAGCGGCATCCGACGCCTTGCGCCCCAACAGCCTGACAAGACCATATCGGTCCATCCGCGGCAGGCCGGATGCGGGCAATATCATCGAACGGAAGCGCCGCGCGATCTCCTGTGCGGCGGCAAGTTCACGAACGCTCCACGCCACAAGCAACCAGCCTGCCGTCAGGCTTGCCGCGATCAGGAACCATGAAAGAGCATTGGTCACGGGCGCTTCCCTAATACTGCATGCGGACGATGAAACGCATGCAGAGGATTCCCAGGCCCTGGGAAAACACCGCATAGGCGATCATCACATGGCCCGTGTGGGTGACCAGAAACCAGCGGGAATAGTCCCGGTTGGTAAGCGCCACCATTGCCGCGACCAGCATCGGCAACAGTCCCAGTACGCACGCACTGGCGCGGATCTGGGCCGTGCCGGCGCGGAGTTCGCGCTCAAGAGACGCCTTCGCCCGGACGTTCTCGATCATGTTGCTCAATATCGCCGTCATTGAACCGCCGAATTGCAGGTTGATCCGCGTCGCCGTCGCCAGAAGGCGCAATTCGCGGATCGCCAGATCATCTGCGCAATGCTCCAGGCTCTCCGTCACGCCGCCGCCGTTGGCGATGCGGCGCATGGCAGGAGACAGGCAGCGCACGACAGCGGGCGGTGAATTTTCCGTGGCCCGTTGCAGCGCCACGGCAAGGCTGTTGCCCACCACCAGAAGCTGGCGGACGCGTTCCAGGTAACCCAGCATGGATTCAGAAAGCTTTTCCGCGCCGGCATTCGCCCGGTATTCCAGAGCGAACCAGCCCCCTGCCAGGAGTGCGCCACCGACCGAGACGCCCGCGAGCGGACCTGCCGCGACGGCCGCTGCGCCTGCCGGCAACAGCAGAGCCAGGACAGCAAGTACCACATGTGCTGGCCGGGGCTGCCAGCCGGCCCGCATCAGCCGCCGTGCCAGGAACGCGGGCAGCCGCGCTTCGATCGCCGCGGCCGGCATCATTTCATCCGGCCTGTACAGCAGGCCTTGCAGCCGGGTGAGATTGGCATTGCGCCTTCGCGTCTGAAGAAACGCGAGCGTCAAGCCGGCCGCCGTCGCCATGCAGAGCGATACCGCAAGCAGGGAAAAGGCAGCCGTCATCGTCCTGCCCCCTTGCGCAACGCAGGCTCGGCGCCGCGATAAATCTCGCGCAGCGCATAGTGCGTTCCTTCCAGGCCCGCAAGCTCGATAATGCTTGCGACGACCCGGCGGCCCGCAGCTCCACGGGCCATCTGCACCACCATGTCCACCGCGCTCACGATAAACCGCCTTACCGATTGCAGGTCGGACGAAAATCCATGCAGGCCCACCAGCATTTCCAGCCGCTCCAGCGCATCCGCGGTCCCATTGGCATGGATCGTCGCCATCGAGCCGTCATGGCCGGTGCCCATCGCCTGCAGCACCTCTATCGCTTCATGCGAGCGCACCTCTCCCAGGACAATGCGATCCGGCCGCATGCGCAGCGCATTGCGCATCAGGTCACGTGCCGTGACTTCGCGTGCCCCGTCCGTGCAGGCCGCGCGTGTCTCCAGCCGCACCACATGAGGCATCTGCAGCCGCAGCTCCGCCGTGTCCTCGATGGTCACGACGCGTTCTCTGGAACCGATGAACGACCCCAGGACATTCAGAAGCGTTGTTTTGCCCGATCCGGTGCCGCCGGAAACCAGGATGTTGCGGCGGGCATGAACCGCGGACGACAGGATGCGCAGCCCTTCGCTCGTAAGCGTTCCATTCTGCACCAGCACATCGCCCGTGAGGGGAACCGCCCTGAACTTGCGTATGGAAAGATGCGCGCCGTCCAGCGCGATTGGCGGAATGATCACATTGACCCGCGACCCGTCCGGCAGGCGGCCGTCCACATACGGGCTGGATTCGTCCACCCGCCGCCCGATCGGTGCCACGATGCGTTGGATCACGTTCATCAGGTGCGCCGCATCACGGAATCGTGCAGGCACAGGCTCCAGCTCTCCGCGCCGCTCGGCATAAATGCACAGCGGCCCATTGACCACGACGTCATCGACGCTCGCATCGTCCAACAGCGGCTGCAGCGGGCCAAAGCCCACTATCTCGTTGGCCACGTCCAAAATGAGCTGCGTGCGCTCGCCCGTGTTGAGCGCAAGCCCGCGTGAACCAAGGACAATGGCCGCGGAGCGGGCAATGTCGTCCATCAGCGTGGCATGAGGAATGGCGTCTGCCGCCGTGCCGCGCCGATCGAGATATTCCAGCGTGACCTCGAACACGCGGAACTTCATGTCCTGGTATTCGTCGCTGATCTGGATGTCATCGCCGCGCCTGGCCGATGCAATGGGAGCCAGCATCGTCATCCCGCGCGCCCCAGCCAATGAAGAAACCTGTGCGTGGAATTCTCCACCTGCGGCAGAAGGCGCTCGGCCGTCAGCAGGCTTCGCAGTGCGTCGCCATAGCCCGACGGCCCGCACAGGGCGAGCGGCCGGCCACGGTTGTGCGCCGCGGCCAGGGCGGACCATTGCGCGCGCAGCACCATGCACCGTTCCGCGCCTACGGCCTCGGCAACGCCGTTCGCGTCGGGGGAAAGGCCGGCGTCAAAGAGATGTAACGCCAGGACCGGAGCATGTTCCCTTCCCTCCGCGCGCAGACCGGAAAGGAACGCGCGGGCATTACGGATGGAGGAAAAGCGCTGGTTGCAGCAGACGAATGCGTGGCCTCCCGCCAGGCCGGCGCGCGCAGCCTGATGCGAGAGGACGCCCCAGCAGACAACAACGGTGTCGAACAGGGCACGCAATATCTCCAGGAGCACCGCCAGATCGCGCAGCGGCGGCAATTCGTCCGCACCTTCGGCAAGCGGCAGCACATGAAGTCCGGCGCCCGCCGCCCGCGCCAGAGCCGAATCCAGAAAAGCCTGGTCCAGCCGCGTCATGTCGCGAATGGCGTCCCGGACGGAAAAATCGAAATCCAATCCCAACGCGGCGCTCAAAGGCGTGGCGGGCCATGACAGGTCAAGCAGTAACACGCGGCTCCGGCTTTCCTGCGCGACCAGGCTTGCGATGTTGAGCGCGAGATCGCAATCCTCCTCGCAGGGCGCCGGACTGAATATATTGACCAGCGTGGCCGCACCGCGCGCGCCCGGCGACGCAGCCTTCGCGCGCAGACATTCCATCACGCTGCCATACAGCTCGGCATCCGGCGCCTCGCGGTCCATGAAGTCGTCTGCGCCGGCACGGAACGCCGCCAGGATCAATTGCGCGCTCATTTCGTCGCCAATGACGATCAGGGGCACCTGTGGATGTTGGCGCCGCACTTCCGCGATCCGCTCCAGCACCGTGTGCGTGCCGGTGTCGGCGCTTGCATCTATGATCACAGCTTGCGGATCGAAGCGCCTGGCCACGTTCTCGTCATGCTGACGCAGATTGACCTGCAGGACGGCGCAATCATTGCCGAACGCCGCTCTGAGCCGCTCGCCCAGGGCCAGATCGCCCGTCATCAGGAGAAGGTTGTGCCGCATCACTTCATCAACCCGTATTCGACGCTGTCGAGCTGGCTGGTGTTCAACAGCATCTGTGCGGTGGACGGCGCGTGGAAGGAACCCTCGCCCGGCAGCGCCGCCGCCTCGCCGGGCTTCATTGGCGATACCAGATGCGGCGTTGCGACAATGATCAGTTCCTGGCGCTCATGGCTGTACTGGCTCTGCTTGAAGAAGGAGCCGATCACCGGCAGGTCCCCGATTCCCGGCACTTTGCTTTCCATGCCGGCGTCGGAGCTGTACATCAGACCCGCCAGCACAAAGCTCTGTCCGTCGCCCAGTTCGATGGTTGTGTCGGTGGAGCGGGTGCGGATCGCCGGAACCGTATAACCCTGAATCTGCACCGCGTTGGCGGTATCCAACTCGCTGACTTCCGGATTCACGTTGATGACGATGCGCCGGTCATCCAGAACCGTCGCCTTGAGTTTCAACTGAACGCCGAACTTGTGATAGTCGATGGTGATGGCGTTCGAAACGCTTCCGGCCTGCGGCACCGGTACCGGAATCTGACCGCCGGCCAGAAAGCTTGCGGATTCCCCGCTGCGTACCAGAAGCGTGGGCTTGGCCAGCAGCTGTGCGAGGTTCGCGCTGCCCAGTGCGCTGATCACGCCCATGAAATCGGCGCCCGGCCATGCCATCAGAAGATTGAAGGCCTGGCTCAGCGGCAAACTGCCCGTCACCGACAGACTATCGCCCAGAAAGGAAAAATCATGCACCGTGCTGGGCGTGTTCGAGGCAAACTGGAAACCACTGTCACCCAGCCGCTGCAGGTTGATCCCCAGCGCCTTGAGCGCTGTGGACGACACCGCCGCGAAGCGCACCTCCACCGCCACCATCTGCGTCTGGCCAATGGTCGTGACATCGGTGACATCCTTGCCCAGTTCGGCATGCGCCAGCGCCAGCGCCCGCTCATGCGCCGCATTGGAGGCAAGGCGGCCGCTGAGGATCACCGTATGGCCGGTGTCGGTGACGGTTATGCCCGCAAGATCGGGATCTGCGGCAAGCGCCGCTTTCAATCCGGCAACGTCGGCGCCAACCGCCAGATGGAACGAGTCGGGTTCCTTGCCGCCCCGCCGCCAGACCAGAAGGTCGGTGCTTCCCGTCTTGGCGCCCAACACGCGCAATTCGCGCGCGGACACCAGCTTAACGTCGGCCACAGCGGGATCGCCGACTGCGATTCGTGCGATTTCGCCGTCGACGCGCACGATCTGCTGGCCGCCCATCGGGATCGTCACGTCTTCGGCATGGGCCGGCAGCATCAGGCCCATCATGCCGATCAGAATTGCCGGGACGCGCGGGCGCATGATCGGGCCTCAGGGATGGACGGCGATCAAGCGATCGCGTCCGGAGAGCATTGGTATTCCGCGGCTTGCGTGCCGCTCACGCTCCGCTGTCCCGTCATCGCCAAGCAGGCTGGCAAGATTCGCCGGAAGCGCCGCCTGCATACCCACATCGACCGGATTGCGGATTGCGAATGTGATGGTGCCAAGCCGGCTGGCCAGCGCCACCCTGGCGAGATCGGCCGCATTCAGCGCCAGCGTCACGGTCCGAACGGAGGGATTGGCCGAACTGTCCGCCTCCAGGCTGCCGCCGACCGCCAGCACACGCACCGCCTGCAGCAACGGAACGCTGCGGCTGCGATCGCCGGGACGGCCCGCGCCGGCACGCTCCATCATCAGCGCGCCCGGCAGGGTCACATAAAGATCCACGCGGTCGCCGGGCTGGAGGAAACCGCCAGCGATCCCTGCCTCGGAAACCGCGATGGAATAGGCGCGATAGCCTTCCGGCACCCGCGGTGAAAGCCCCTTCGCGGTTTCGGCCCCGATCGCGGACGCCAGTATGGGTTCACCGGCTTTCACCAGTGCCAGCGCCATATGCCCTTCCGCGTCCTGCGGCCGGCTCAACGCCCCAAGCGGCGCGCGAGATGCATCGAGGAAACGAACCGCAAAATCGCGCGCAGTAAGGATCCGGCCGCGGGGAATGTCGGCCGTGCTGACGACAACCGCCGTGGCGGGCTTGGTGGCGGGCGGCGCGGCGGCAGGCGTGCGCCGGGCCGCCAGATTGCTCCAGATCAGACCGGCAGATACGGCCACCAGAAGCAGGGCCACCGGCAGAAGAACGGCCGGATGCTCCAGCGCAGATCGGCGAAAGGCTAACACTGGCATGTCCCGGATCGCCCCTATAGGTGTATTTTATCATCTATACACGTTGAAGTTGTACTCCTGGGTGGTTACTTATTTCCTAAGTGCCGGTTTCCCTGTGCGTCAGGCCGGGCGCAGTCAGAAAAGACCACGCAACTTTCTTTCTTCCGCGCAGCGATTTCCCTAGGTTGGTCCGGGATTCTGTTGGAACGATGTGATGGCGCAGACTGGGCGGTGCATGGATTGGGCGAAGCTGGCAGGTCTTGGCGCTGCCGCCATGATGTTGAACCTGGCGGCTGCCCGGGCCGACGAAGGCATGTGGACCTTCGACAATTTTCCTTCCGCCGCAGTCAAGGCGAAGTATGGCGTCACCATCGACCAGGCATGGCTCGACCGCGTGCAGGCGGCTTCGGTGCGGCTGTCGAGCGGCTGCTCGGCCTCGGTGGTCACGGCATCCGGGCTGGTGCTGACCAACCATCATTGCGTGCGCGAATGCGCGCAGAATCTTTCGACGGCCGCGACCAATTACGTGCAGGACGGATTCTCGGCTGTGAAGCGCGAAGATGAAAAGCTCTGTCCCGGCATGCAAGCCGAGATACTGGAGGGTATTTCCGACGTCACCACCGCGATCAATGCGGCGACGGCGGGCAAAAGCGGCGGCGACTTCATGAAGACGCGCGATGCGGCCATCGCGGCGACCGAGAAAAAGGGCTGCGCGGGCCAGGAAGCCCGCTATCGCTGCCAGGTCGTCACCCTGTATCAGGGCGGCCAGTACAAGCTCTACCGCTACCGCAAATATTCCGACGTGCGGCTGGTCTTCGCGCCGGAGGCGCAGACCGCCTTCTTCGGCGGCGACCCCGACAACTTCAACTTCCCGCGCTACGATCTGGATTTCTCCTTCGTGCGGCTCTACGAAGGGGAAAAGCCCGCCGCCACGCCCGCACACCTGACCTGGAGCGCCGCGCCGCCCAAGGATGGCGAACCCATCTTCGTATCCGGAAACCCCGGCAGCACCCAGCGGCTGCTGACGGCCGAACAGTTGATGTTCCTGCGCGATCTTCAGCTTCCCGAAACGCTGATCCTGTATTCCGAACTGCGCGGGCGGCTGATCCGCTTCGCTTCGGAAAGCGCCGAGCATGAGCGCATCTCGGAAGACCTGCTGTTCGGCATCGAGAACAGCTTCAAGGCCTATCATGGCGAGGAACAGGCGCTGGTAGACCCGGCATTGATCGCCGCCAAGGCGCAATATGACCGCGATCTCAAGGCTTCGGTGCAGAAGAACGCAGCGCTGGCGCAAGGCATCGGCGATCCTTGGGCGGAAATCGCCGCCGTGCAGGGCACGCGCAAGGCGCTCTACCGCCCCTACTACTTCATGGAAGCCCGTGCGGGCATCGGCTCCGACCTGTTCCGCTATGCCCGCGCGCTGGTGCGTGCCGCCGAGGAACGCGCCAAGCCCGACAAAGAGAGGCTTCCCGAATACAGCGACAGCAAGCTGCCGCTGCTGGAAAAGACGGTGCTTGACCCACAGCCCGTCTATCCCGAACTTGAACAGTTGGCGCTGGAATTCTGGCTGTCCAAGCTGCGCGAGAATCTGACCGCCGACGCGCAGGGCACAAAAGTCTTCCTGGGCAAGGATTCGCCCGAAACGCTGGCCGCGCGGCTGGCCAAATCGGAGCTGGGCGATCCGGCGCTGCGCAAGAAACTGTGGGAGGGCGGCAAGGCGGCGGTCGAGGCCAGCACCGACCCCCTGATCCGCTTCGTGCTGGCGACCGACGCCGCGAGCCGCTCCATCCGCAAGCAATATGAAGACCGCGTGCTGGGGCCCACCGACCGCGCCGCCGAACGCATCGCCAAGGCGCGCTTCGCCATCCACGGCACCAGCGACTATCCTGACGCCACCTTCTCTGCCCGCCTGACCTATGGCGCGGTCAAGGGCTGGACCGACAACGGCGTGACGGTCGGGCCTTTCACCCGCTTCAGCGGACTGTGGCAGCGCGCCACTGGCCAGTTTCCCTTCAACCTGGCGCCCAGGTGGCAGGCCGCGAAGGGCAAGGTGGACGACAACACCATCTTCGACTTCGTGACCGACAACGACATCATCGGCGGCAATTCCGGTTCGCCCGCCATCACCGCCGACGGCAAAGTGGTAGGCGCGATCTTCGACGGCAACATCGAAAGCCTGGGCGGCGCCTTCGGTTTCGACGGCCATGTCAACCGCGCGGTGGCCGTCTCGACCGCCGCCGTCACCGAGGCGCTGAAGAAGGTCTATGGCAACGAAAGGCTGGCGGCGGAACTGACGGGCGGCTGATCCGCACCGCCCGTCACGTCACGGCCGGTGCGGCCCTAGCGAGATTCGAAGGCGAGAGACTTGCTGAAGAACGGCAATACATAATCCTGGAACCGGAAGGCGACGTTGCTTGTATGGGTCCCGGGATAGACTTCGTAGCTGTTGACGATGCCGTAATTGTCGAGCGCATCATGCAGTTTCCCGGTGTCCGTGCGCAGACCATCCTGGTCGCCAACGTCCAGGGCGATGGCACGATACCGACGCAAATTTCCGGCATATTGGTCTAAAAAAGCCAATGGCGAATTGGCGGCCCATTTGGCGAGCACCGTCTGCTCGTTATCCCCGATCGGCAAATCAAGATAGAGCGGCGGATTGCGCGGGTTGGGAGACCAGGCCGCAGCTGAGGCGAGTTGCGCCCGCAGGATAAAAGGGAGTTTCTCCGAGTCGGCCGGTGTCGTTATAGCTTCCAATGCCTTCTGGTCTTCCGGTTTGAACTGGCCGGGAGAGCGCGGCGAAAGGCAACACGGACTCATGATGTAGAGGCTGCCAAAAACGTCGGGATGCTTCATACCGATACGGATCGCTCCATATCCTCCCATCGAATGTCCTACCAGACCCCGCGCCTCCCGGTTGGGAATTGTGCGGTAATGCGCGTCCATGTAGGCGACCACGTCCCGGGCGATAAAGTTTTCAAAGTCGCCTGTCGTGATCGAACTGGAATACATTGACCCGTTATGCACCGTCTTGGAATCGGGCAGAACAACGATCACCTCCCTGGCGCCCTTTGCAAAGGCGCCTTCGATGGTTTGAGGAACATGGATTTCCTTGCTCCACTGTTCGGCGCCGATCGAGTAACCATGCAGCGCGTAAACAACCGGGTACCGCCTTGTGCTGCTGGCCGCATAGCTTGGAGGCAAAAACACCAGTACGTCCCGATCCGTAGCATCGCCTTCCAGATTGCCTTCCAAGGAATTCCCGTGAACCTTCACATGCTGGACGGTGACGGGCCGGGCTCCGGGAACAATGTCGGGAACGTTATTTTTGACCTGAGCCTGTGCAAGAGAGGCGAAAGCCAAGACGCAAAGCGGTACCAGCGCAACAATTCTGCCCATGAGCAGCTCCCAAACCTTTTTCTCAGAAAATTGAGGAAAACGCGAAAGGAGGCAAGGCGCTTCTTTGTTTTGCTACGCAGCAATTCGCAAGCCTCCCCTGCTCGCAAAAGCGAACGAGGAGTGAGATGGCTTTGCATGAACGCCCCTCATCTGGCAAGATCCAAGCGCTTGGTCTCGCTTGTGCTTCACCAAGTGCAGGACTTCGCGTCTTCTCCCGCAAGGGGAGAGGAATGGGATGAACGTCAATTCAACCTGATGCACGTCCTAATGCACGTCGGCGGACTTGTCCCCCTCATAGTGCATGATGTGGTAATAGCCCTGCCAGCTATTCGAGATTACGGGAGCAGGCAGCGTGGTCATCGGATCGTCGATCCAGCGGTCGAAATACTCCAGCATCGTCCGCGTCTCGTCCACCGCGACCAGCCATTCGCCGCGATACCAGTGCTGCCACTTGCCGTATTCGGCGGCGCGTTCCATCTGCTTGACCTGCGCAATGGTTTCCAGCGCCTCCTTCACATCCTGGTGGGCCCTGGCCTTGTCGCCGGCTTTCGTGCTGCGGATGGCGTCAGACACCAGCCAGAGCATGCGATTGCCCTCGCGGTTGAAGGCGATTTCGGTAAGCACATAAGCGTCATAGAAGGCCAGCCGGTCCCTGGGAACCAGCGTCTCCGCCGCCTTGGCCTGATTCCACACTGCGTCCCAGCGCGGCTGCGCCTCGGCGCAAACTTTCAGTTCCCGCGTCATGGTTGCCTGCGCGTAATCGCGCTCAATGTCGCGGCCATAGTTGGGATCGAAGTTGAAACCCAGGATGCGCACCGGCGTCCAGTGCGCCGACTGCCCGACGATGCTGTACCAGGGCGGCGAGATCATGGTGGTCATCAGCATCTGCCGCGCTTCGGTGTGGTAAAGCTGGTCGCCATAATCGTCGCCGGACGGCAGGCGCGGAATGGCCTTGAAATAGCCGTCCCACACGCGCGCGACCGCATCCGCGGCCTTGCCGCCGAACTGCTGCGCCGCCCAGGCACGATAGACGCCCGCCGCCCCGCCTTCCTTCGGCAGACCGCCCCAGGCCACGTCCATCACCGCTTTCGCAGTCATGCTGACGGGCCTCAGGTCGCTGGTATTGAGCAGCATGTACTGCGTCGCACCCGCCTTGATGTAGCGGCCGAATTCGGAATGGATGCGCTCCACCGGCACCATCTCGGAAAGCTGGTTGGCGCGGCCGTTGAGCATGGCGACGTGATAGTACATGCCCTGCCCCTTGGCGACCTGGCCCTTGTCCTGGATCAGGCCATAGCCGGTGTCGGCCCACACGGTCGTCACTTCGGGCGGAATGGCGAGATAGCCTTTTGCCATCAGCCGCGCGCCTTCCTGCCACAGGTCGGTCACGAATTTCGCATCGGGATGGACCTGGCGCACGATGCGCATCTGAGCAGCGATGGCCTTGCTGATCAGCGACCCCAGCAGCTTGTCGTTGCCCACCACGCTGGGGTCCATCGTGGCATAAGACGTGTCGGACAGCCCGCGCAGGCCCACCGACCACAATATCTCCTGATGCGGGTCATAGGCGCGCACCGCGTTGGTCCAGGCGCGCTCCAATATCTCGGGATGCTGCGAATAGGTATAGGGCACGTTTGCGGGCCAGCGCGCCACGTTCATGCCCAAAGGAATGGCGTGATGCTGGTTGAGGATCAGCCCGCGCTCGCCCGCCCATTTCATCTGCGGATCGGTGGGAAAGGTCCAGGTGCCGGGCACCACCATGTTGCCTTTGAGCCTGAGAATGGTCTCGAAGATCTTGTCCATCACCGGCTTTGCGATGCCTGAATGGTCGGTCTTCTCACCCGGGGCCCAGCCGGTCAGCAGATCCTCGTCGTTGATGAAGAAGCCGCGATAGCGGAACAGCGGTGCCGGAAAGGCCTTGCTGAACCGTGCCGGAACGCGGACGGCATCCTTGTGCGCGGGCCGGTTGTCGTTCCAGTAATACATGGGATCGACGCCCAGCCAGTCCTGGCTGAACTGATAGATGGCGAAGATCGTGCCGCGCATGTCCGCGCCCGACAGCACGACATGATTGCCGCGCGCCGCGATGGAGAAGCTTTCCGGCGCGCCGCCTGCATAGGGCGCGATCTCCACCACCGGGCCCGCGCCGGGATCGGAAGCGACGATGTGCGGCCGCGTGCCCAGCACCTTCTCGAAATCGCCGGCAAGATCGTCGGCCGCCTTGCGCACCGGCCCCGCCGCGTCCGGGCGCTCCAGGATCACGACTTTGGAATCGAGCACCAGCGCCCCGGGCGGTTCGGCGGCCGCGCCGCCGGTCAAAAGGACAAAGGCCCAGATGCCGTGACGAAGCATTCCCCGGATCATCCCATTCCCCATATTCTTGTTATGTTACCGGTAACGCTATCCCGGCTCGACAGCTTGCGCAAGAGGCTGTGACCGCGGCGCGCCTAGCCGGCGATGGTTGCGCGCGTGGCCTGCGCCTGCGCCCGGATCGCCAGTTCGGCCGCCAGCAGGCACTGCGTCTGGTCCTGCGCGGTGTGGGTGCGGTTGACGATGTCGGCGACAAGTTGCGGCCCGAAAGGCAATGGCCCCTTGCGGCAGTCGATATAGCGGGCGCGTGTCTTGTCCACGATGAAGAGATTATCGCCCTCTCCCGACACCGCGACGTTGGTGTATTTGCGCAGTTCGATATAGCCGTCGGTGCCCAGCACGAACAGCCGCCCGTCGCCCCAGGTGCCAAGCCCGTCGGGCGTGAACCAGTCCAGCCGCACATAGCCGAAGCCGCGGTCGCCGCGCAGCATCATGTCGCCGAAATCCTGAAAGTGCGGATGGTCGGGATGACGGACATTGGCGACCTGGGCCGCCGCCACCTCGGCCATGGTGGAGCCGGTGAAATACAGGAACTGGTCGATCTGGTGCGAGCCGATATCGCAGAGGATGCCGCCGAACTGCGCCTCGTTCCAGAACCAGTCCGGCCGACCGCCACCGCCGCCCGCATCGCCGCCGGGCTGGATGATCTGGTGCGGCGCGATATTGATGGTCTGGATCACCTTGCCGATCGCGCCCTGCCGGACCAGTTCGCCCGCATGAACGGCGGCGGGCACTTCCAGCCGCTCGGAATAGAGGATGGCATAGATGCGCCCCGTCTGCGCGACGGCCTCGCGCACCTGCGCCAGGTCTTCCAGCGTGGTGACGCCGGGCTTGTCGGCCAGGAAATCCTTGCCCGCCCGCATGGCGCGCACGCCGATGCCGGCGCGCTCGCTGGCGATGTGCGAACTCAGCACCAGCTGCACCGACGGATCGTGCAGCACCTCATCCTGGGTGCGCGCGATCCTGACGTCCGGATAACGCTTGCGGAATGCGGCCAGCTTGTCCGGCTCCGCGCCCCAGCACGATACCAGCTCGCCGCCGCCGCGCCGCACCGCGCCGATCATGCCGTGAATGTGATCGTGGCTGATGCCGCAGACGGCGAAACGGATATGATATCGCGGCTTCTGCGCGGGCGCGGGCGCCAGCGTTTCGGCGGTGACGCGGGCGGGCGTGAAGGCCATTGCCGCCGCGCCGGCCGCCAGCAGAAAATCGCGCCGCCCGCTCACCAGTTCAGCAGCCGTTGCAGGTTGCCGCCCTTCACCTTGGCGATGTCGGCGGCCGCATAGCCTTTCATGTGCACATCCGCGATCTTCGGCGAGCCGCCGCTCCACACCACGCGGTCGGGACCGTATTCCTTTATCAGCCGCGTGGTGAAAGGCAGAACGCTTTCATAGGTGGGACCGTCGCTGGCGATATAGTCCAGCCCCGACAGCTTCATATAGACATTGGGCAGCTTGGCCATGTCCAGCACATTGGCATATTCGTACGGGTTGCCCAGCTTGGGCTCGGCCATATGGTCGATCAGCACCTTGCAGCCCGGAAAGGCGCGTATCGCATCCGCCGCCTGCAGCGCATAATTGGGGCCGATATGCAGTTCGACGATCAGGCCCAGTTCCACCGCCTGCTTCCACAGCGCGCGCACGTAATCGGCGGCGAAGGACTCCAGATACATCTCCTTGCCGCGATGGGCATGGAAGCGGGTGGAGACGATGCGCGGCTCCTTCTTCACCAGCGCCGCCAGCTTCTTCGGCGCGTCGGGATCCTTGGGATAGAACAGGCTGGTGCCCTTGAAGCGCGCGGGCGGCGAACGGTGCAGACAATCCAGCACCAGCGAATGATCGTCGCCATAGGGTTCGGGCTGCACCAGCATCGCCTTGTCGATGCCCTCGCTGTTCAGGTGCCCGATGTAGGAGGCAAGCGGATCGGCGGGAAATTTGGTGGGGTCGGGCTTGTAGGCGGCCTTGGGGTGGAACGGAAAGCGCTTCACGTCGGCGCTGAACATGTGCTGATTCCATTCGATCACCGGCGTGCCGGCGGCGCTTGCACCAGTGGCGGCCGCCGTTGCGGCCGCGGCCCCCGCCAACACCAGGAAATCGCGCCGGTTCGCCTTGCTCATGCCGTCCTTCCCCATCTGCCTCCGGCCCGCGCCCGCGCGAACTGGCCCATTGCTTTTGCGAATTGGCAAAGAGATACCATGCCCTGCGAAAGCGTGAAACATGAATGCCAGAACCCTGAACGAACAGGCGGTGGCGCTGCACCGCAGCGGCGATCTTGCCCAGGCCGAACGGCTGTACCGCCAGGCGCTGGCGGCCGATCCGCGCGACTTCACCGCCCGTCACCTTCTGGGCGTGGTGCGCGCCCAGCAAGGGCACGGCGAGGAAGGACTGGCCGAGATCGCGGCGGCGCTTGAACTGCAGCCCGCCCATGCCGAGGCGCTGATGAACTATGCCAGCGTGCTCAAGACACTGGGCCGCCACGCCGAAGCGTTGGCCGCCTTCGACCGCCTGATGGCGATCAAGCCCGATTATCCGCAGGCCCTGAACAATCGCGGCACGGTCCTGCAGGCGATGGGCCGCTTTGAAGAGGCGCTGGAAAGTTATGACGCCGCGCTGCGGCTCGCGCCCGATCATGCCGGCGCGCTGACCAATCGCGGCAGCGTGTTGCAGGATCTCAAACGCCCCGCCGAGGCGTTGGAAAGCCATGACCGCGCCCTGCGCCTTCAGCCCGGCTTTCCCGCCGCCTTCAACAATCGCGGCAGCGCGCTGCTCGAGCTGCGGCGCTTCGCCGACGCGCTGACCTGCTTCGACCGCGCGCTGGCGCTGAAGCCCGACGATCCCGAAGTGCTGAACAATCGCGGCAACGCGCTGCAAGGGCTGCTGCGCTATGAGGAAGCGGTGGCCAGCTACGACCGCGCGCTGGCGCTGCGCCCGGGTTATGCCGAGGCGCTGGGCAATCGCGGCACCGCCCTTCAGCAGCTCAAACGGTATGACGAGGCGCTGGCCAGCTTCGACGGCGCGGGCCCGTCGCAGCCCGAGGCTTTTGGCGGCGCGGCGATGGCGGCGCTCAACCTGTGCGACTGGACGCGCACGGCCACGATCGGCGCGCAGATGGAACAGCGCGTCCGCACCGGCCAGCCCGTTCCGCCCTGGGTGCTGCTGGGCTACAGCGGCGACGAGGCGTTGCAGCGCGAATGCGCGCGCAATGTGATGCGGGCGCGCTTTCCCGTCCTGCCGCCGCCGCTGGCAGCGGGCCGCTACGCCCACGAAAAGATCCGGCTGGCTTATATCTCCTCGGATTTCTGCCATCACCCCGTGGCCACGCAGGTTGTGGAGCTGATCGAAAGGCACGACCGCACGGGCTTCGAGGTGCTGGGCATTTCCACCGGCCCCGACGACGGCAGTCCCCAGCGCCGCCGGCTGATCGCCGCTTTCGACCGCTTCCACGACATGAAGGATATGCCGGCGCGTGCCATCGCGGAGCGGCTGTGCGCGCTGGAAGTGGACGTACTGGTGGACCTCAACGGCCATACCCAGGGCGACAACTTCGACACGCTCAGCCACCGGCCCGCGCCGGTGCAGGCGACGTGGCTGGGCTATGCCGGCACCACCGCCGCGCCCTTCATCGACCATATCCTTGCCGACCGCATCGTGGCGCCAGACGCCGATGCCTTCACCGAAAAGCTGGCTCTGCTGCCTGACAGTTTCTTTCCCGTCGATACCACGCGCGCCATCGGCGCACCGCCAACGCGCGCCGAAGCGGGCCTGCCGGAAGACGGTTTCGTGTTCTGCTGCTTCAACAACAACTGGAAGATCACCGCGCCGGTGTTCGGATCGTGGATGCGGCTGCTGGCGCAGATCGAAGGCAGCGTGCTGTGGCTCAAGACGTCGGGCGAGACGGCGGCCGCCAATCTTCGCCTTGCGGCGCGGAAGGCGGGCATCGATCCGGCGCGGCTGGTCTTTGCAAAAGGCGCGCCGCTCGATGTGCACCTCGCCCGCCACCGGCTGGCCGACCTGTTCCTCGACACCCTGCCCTATAATGCCCACGCGACCGCCTGCGATGCGTTATGGGCGGGCCTGCCGGTGCTGACGCAGCGCGGCACCGCCTATGCGGGCCGAGTGGCCGCCAGCCTCGTCCATGCGGCGGGCCTGCCGGAGCTGGTCACGGAGACGACTGAAGAATATGAGGCGCTGGCGCTCAGCCTGGCGCGCGATCCGGCGGTGCTCAAATCCTTCCGCGAACGGCTGAACCGGCGCGGGCCGCTGTTCGACACACAGCGCCTGGCCCGCAGTATGGAAGCGGTCTACAGGACGATGTTAACTGCCGCCATGTAGGCTTGCGCGGACCGCGGCCACCGTGTCCGCCGGAACGGCCGGTGCGGTATTGCCCCAGTTGTTGCGGACATAGGTCAAAAGGTCGGCCACCTGCGCGTCGCCCAGCTTCCAGGCGAAGCCGGGCATGGCCTGGCCGGTGGGCGCCTTGGCCGTCGCGGCGCCCTTGCTGCCCGCCAGCACCGCGCGCGCCGGCGTTTCGGCGCTCGCCTGCATGACCACGGCATTGCCGGCCAGCGGCGGGAAGATCGCGCTGCCCTTGCCGTCGCGCCCGTGACAGGCCGCGCAGTTCAGGTCATACAGCACCGCGCCCGATCTCATCTGCGCCTCGATCCCCGTGGCCGCGCCGCCGTTTCCGGCAGATGCGGGCAGGCTTTTCAGATAAACCGCAATGGCCTGAAGATCGCCGTCGCGCATCCGCGCGGTCGAATGCTCCACCGCCTCGGCCATCGGACCGGACGCGACGGAACGCCCGTTCGACCCCGCCGCCAGATACCGCACGATGTCCGCCGCGCTCCATGCGCCCAGCCCCGTCTTCGCGCCTGTCAGGTCGGGCGCCCACCAGCCCTGCAGCGACGCGCCCGACAGCGCCGCGCCCTTGTCCGCGCCGAACATGTTCTTCGGCGTGTGACAGGTGCCGCAATGGCCCGGCCCGTTGACCAGATAGGCGCCCCGGTTCCAGACGGCGGACTGCGCGGGATCGGAGGGCGGCGGCCCAGGCCGGAAGAACAGCAGGTTCCAGCCCCACATCAGAATGCGCTGGTTGAAGGGAAAGCGCAGCCGGTTGACGGTGACGCTGTTGCTGACCGGCCTGACCGTGCGCAGCCACGCCCACAGCGCTGCAACGTCGGCATCGCTCATGCGCGCGTAACTTACGTAAGGCATGGCCGGATAGAGCCGCTTTCCGCCTTTTGCAACGCCGGTCTTCATCGCGCGGCGGAAATCCTCTTCGCTCCAGCCGCCGATGCCCGTCTGCTTGTCGGGCGTGATGTTGGGCGCGACCAGTTTGCCGAAGGGCGTCTCCAGCACCACGCCGCCCGCCAGATTGCGCCCGTGGCAACCTTCGCAATCGCCCAGTATGGCCTGGTAGTGCCCGGCCTCGTTGGCGGCCAAAGCCGGGGCCGCGAAAGCGAGTGTGGAAACAAGCAGCGCCGCTGCAAGGATAAGCCGCTTCATGCGTGCACCAGCGCGCCGGGCGACTTGATGTATTTCGTGGTGATCGCCTCTGCCGCCCAGAAGGCCAGCGCGCCCACCGTGCCGGTGGGATTCATGCCCGCATTGTGCGCGAAGGCCGACGCGCCGACCGCGAACACGTTGGGCACGTCCCAGCATTGCAGATACTTGTTCACCGCGCTGGTCCTGGGGTCTGCGCCCATCACCGCGCCGCCGGTATTGTGCGTGCTTTGATAGGGCACCGCATCCCATCCCTTTTTGATCCGCGAGACGGTGGCGATCTTCGCGCCGAAGGCCTTGGCGATCTCCTCCATCCGGTCCGACAGGTAATGCGACATGCGGATGTCGTTGTCGGGAAAATCGAAAGTGATGCGCAGCAACGGGCGGCCGTGCCGGTCGGTATAGGTAGGGTCGAGGTCGAGATAATTCTCCCGCACCGGATAGGACGACCCCTGCGAGGAGAATCCCATCGAGCCCTGATAGCCGTCCACCACCGCCTGCTTCCATTTCGCGCCCCAGCGCGGGCTTCCCGGCGCGGTGGGCCGGTTGCCGATGGGCCGCCCGTTGGTCAGCACGCAGTTGATGCCGGCGCCGCCCACGAAATCGAGTGCGCCGTGATCGAAAGCATCGCCGTTGAAATCGTCCATCGTCTGGCCCAGCGTGCCCGCGCCGATGAAAGGATTGAAATTCTTCCCCTCGAAGAACAGGCGCGCGGCGCTGCTGGTCTGGTAGCAATAGTTGCGGCCCACCACGCCCCTGCCCGTCGCCGGATCGTATGGCGCGCCGATCTTCGACAGCAGCATCAGGCGCACATTCATCAGCCCATAGGCGCATAGCAGCACCAGGTCGGCGGGCTGCTCATATTCGGCGCCGTTCCCGTCCAGATAGGTGACGCTTCGCGCCATCCTGCCGTCGGGCGTCAGGTTGATCTTCAGCACCTCGCATTCGGTGCGCACCTCGAAATTGGTCCTTGCCATCAGCACCGGCAGGATGGTGGTCTGGGGGCTGGCCTTGGAATAGTTGCCGCAGGCGAAACGCTCGCAGAATCCGCAATAGGTGCATTGGCCCATCGCCACGCCCAGCGGGTTGACATAGGCCTGGGACAGATTGGCGGACGGCGTGGGAAACGGATGGAAGCCAAGCCCCTTAACCGTCTGGGCGAACAGGGTGGGCGCATAGCTCATGCGCATGGGCGGGTTGGGATATTCGCGCGCGCGCGGACTCTCAAAGGGATTGCCGCCGGGCTGGATCTTTCCCCCGATATTGCCGGCCTTGCCCGATATGCCGCAGAGATATTCGAACCTGTCAAAGCTGGGCTCGATCTCGTCCCAGCTCACGCCCCAGTCCTGAAGCTGCAATCCTGCGATCTTTGCCGCGCCGTAGCGGCGCGTCAGGTGCGTACGGATCGCGAAATCGCTTTCCCAGAAGCGCCAGGTATGGCCGTTCCAGTGCACGCCCGCCCCACCCACGCCGCTGCCCGGCAGGAACGAGCCATAGTCGCGCATCGGCAATGCGGTCTGGCCCGCATTGTTGCGCATCGTCATGGCCTCGACCGCGGGCTGAAGGAACAGGTCCTTGCGCACGGCATAGCGCAACTCGTCCTGCATATAGCCGATGTTGAAATCGGTGGCGGTATCGCGCCACAGCCCACGCTCGATCGCGACCACATTCAGTCCCGCCGCGGTCAGTTGCTGGGCCAGGATGGAGCCGGTCCAGCCCAACCCTATGATGACCGCGTCGCGCCGTGGAAGCACTTTGACCATCTCACGCCCCGCCATAGATGGAAACCGGGCCGTGCGGATAGCGCACATTATGCTTGTCGATATGATCGCGATAATCATAGCGCGCGCCGGGGAAGCCGATCATCTTCCATCCCGCCATGCCGCGATTGCCGCCATAAAGCGGATCGGCGAAGAAGCCTTCCATCGTGTTGGCCAGCACCAGTTCGAAGAATTCCTTGGTGCTGAATCCAGGCTTCAGCTTGAGCGCGATAGTCCCGCCATCCAACCCGGTCAGCACCGCATCCTGCTGGGCGGGCGCCAGGCGCACGAAATCCTTCTTGTAGGCGGCGTTGGTGTAATCGTTCAGCGCCCGCAGTCCCAGCCGATAGCGTCCAGCCGGAGAAAGATCGCCTTGATAGCCTTGCGTCGGTAGGCCGGGCATGAACGGCCCTTTGTTGTAAAGACGGCTGGCCTGGCCGTAGGAGCCGGCAAGCTGGCGGTCGATATAGACGGCGCAGCCGCAATCCTTTCCGCCAGGCGAGAGATGATCGGCCGGTATCAGCCGGTCCACGATGGCTTCCACCGTTGCCGCTTCAGCAGGCGTGAAGAAATACCAGCCTAGCGGATTGACGGGGTGCGGCGGCTCGCCCGCGAAAGGCGACCACGGCATCTGTCCGGAAATGCTGCGGCCATCGGCGGCGACGGCCAGCACCGGCACGACCGCAGCCGATGCAAGAAGGCGGCGGCGGCTCAGCGTCCGCGTGATGTGCATGTTCCCCGACCCTGCGACTCTGTTCTCGTTGCGGCGATCCTAGGCGCGCGATCCGCGCGGATCAATTTCGCGGGCGCGAAAACGGGCACGCCGCAGCTTTGGGCAGTAACATGAACTGTGTATGGCATCCGGAACGATAGGGGCTGGGGTGGGTTCACAAAATGCTGGGGCCCCATCCATGGAGGTTAAAGAGATTATGGCCAGCAATCAGAGCAACCAGGGCGGACAACAGAGCGGTCAGCAGAAGCACCAGAATCAGCCGCAGCCAGGCCAGCAGGCCGGCCAGCAGCAGCGCCAGAGTGGCCAGGGTCAACCAGGCCAGAGCGGTCAGGGCCAGCAGGGTCAAAGCGGCCAGAACCAAGGCGGACAGCAGGACAAACAAGACAAACAGCAGCATTGATCGCGAAAGGCCCGGGTTCCCATCCGGGCCTTTTTTGTAGGCGGCGGGCGGGAAGCATATTGTTTTCCTGCAATCAGAAGACCAATATCAGGTCATGGCCGCCAGACACGAAGCCCCTGCGCCCAGCCGGCTCCAGAGCGAATTGGCACGCCGGATTCTGCGCCTTCTGAAGGAGCAGAATGCCGCGCCGGGCCATCATCTGGTCGAACTCGACCTCTGCCGCATGTTCAGCGTTTCGCGCACGCCCGTTCGCGGCGCACTCAAGCTTCTTGCGGATGAAGGCGTGGTCGCGCCGCGCGCGGGCCGTGGTTTTGTGCTCGCGAAGGAGGTCACGGAGCCACCTGAAGACTCTGCCGGTGAAGACGAAGAAGACGAGAGTCTGTTCACGCGCCTAGCCGATGCCCGCGCCAAAGGATTGCTTCCTGACCAGGTCACGCAACAGGAACTGGTGCGCCGCTTCGACGCCAGACTTGCCAGCGTGATGCGGGTACTGCACATGCTTTCTGGGCTGGGGCTTGTGGAACGCAAGCCCGGAAACGGCTGGGCCTTTTCAACGGATTCCACGCGCGCGCTCAACGAAAGCTATGCTCTCCGCCGCGCGCTGGAGCCGCAGATGCTGCTGCAGCCGGGCTTCCGGCTGGACCGCGCCTGGGCGGAAAAGACGCGCGATACGCACATGAAGCTGCGCCGCAAACAGTGGCGCGCCGGTGACGGCACCGATTTCCATCACATCAATGCCGACTTCCATGAGCAGCTTGCCCGCTGCTCGGGCAACCGCGCCATGCTGAGGGCGGTGCAGCAGCAGAATCTCCTGCGCCGTTTTCTCAGCAGCCAGTGGAATTATCCGATGGAGCAGGTGTACAGCGCGATAGACGACCACATGGAAATACTTGCGGCGCTGGAAGCGGGCTACAACGACAAGGCGTCTGCCCTGATGCTGCACCACCTCACGCAAAGCGCGACGCAGACGCAGAAGGAAGAAGCAGCCTAATAAATGTCGCGCCGGTAAAGGCCCTTTTGGACCATCGCATCCAGCCGGTCCTGGCCGCAGATCGCAGCCAGCGCCTCATGCACGCCCGCCGCCATGTCGAGCCCGCCGCACACCATCAGCGACGCGCCCTGTTCGAGCCAGGCGCAAATCTCGCCGCCCTTTTCGCGCACCAGATGTTGCACATAGCGTCTGGGCGCAGCATCGCGCGAGAAAACCGCATCGACCCTCGCCAGGGTCCCGTCCGCCTGCCAGCGCGCAATATCGTCTGCATAATGGAAATCGGCCGCGCGGCTGCGCTCGCCGAACAGAAGCCACGCGCCGCCCAGCCTCTGCTGCCGGCGGTGCATCAGATGGGCGCGCAGACCCGCGATGCCGGTGCCCGCGCCAATCAACATCATCGGGCCATCGCCCGGCGGATGGAAGTTGGGATTGGGCCGGACTCGCAGCTTCACCACACCGCCCATGGCGCAATCCCGGATCAGCCAGCCTGAGCCGAGTCCCAGGCTGCCGTCCTCCTTCACCGCCTTGCGCACCAGAAGTTCGATGCGGCCGCTGTCGGGCAGCGAGGCGATGGAATATTCGCGGTGCGGAAAGACTTCCAGCCGGTCCACCAGCCATTGCAGCGAGATGCCCGCGATCTCGTGATCCTGCGGCAGGCGACTGCCCGCGATGATGTCGCGCAGGAATGTCCAGTGGCCGCGCCAGCGGAAGCTCTTTCCGCCGTCCAGCTCGTGCCGCGCCATGAAATCGGTGACCGCCTCTTCGGCATTGCGCGGCCAGATCTCGGCAATATCGCCGGCGGTCCAGTTGAGATGCGCTGGATTCTTCGGTGTCAGCGCGATGTGCCAGGCCTCGCCGCCGGGGCTGCCCGGATTGAGCAGGCGGCGCTCGGCCAGAATCCAGTCCTGCGGTGGACCCGGCATCAGTGCTTCGGCCGTTGTGCTGGCGCCCAGTCCGTGAAGCTGTTCCGCCCATCGCGTCATCGCTTCGACATCATCGTCGCCATCCACGCACACCACGTCGAAGAGACGCCTCGCCCTGCCCGCGGCCAGCCAGCGGTCGAGGCTGCGGCCGAAGCCACAGAAGGTCGCGTCATACTTGCTGTCGCCCAGCGCCAGCACGGCATAGTCCAGGCCTTTCAGCGCGGGTGTTTGGCTCATCTGCTTGCGGGCGAAAGCGCGGGCGGAATCGGGAGCTTCCCCCGCGCCATAGGTGCTGGTGACGGCCAGCAGGGTACCGGCCTCCGCGATCTCGGCGGCCGTGAGCGAACCCAGCGCCGCCACCCGCACGAAGTTCCGGCCCGGCCCGGTGGCCAGGGCGTTGGCGCTGCGCCAGGCGACCTGTTCGGCCGCCCCGGTCTGGCTGGCAAAGGCAACCAGGACGCGGCTGCCTTTCCGGGGAGTTCTGCGAAGGAAGGGAAGGCGCATATCGGGGGGCAGGATATCGGCGGGAAGTCCCGGCTTTTCAAGCGATTTTCCCTCGCAGGGAACCCTTGCGGGAACTTTTTTGCGGCGGGAATCGGGTCTGGCGCGTTTCCTGTGAGACAAAAAGGCCGGAGAACCCCATGCACGTCGACGTCATCATGATTCAGCCGCTGATCGCGCTTCTGTTCGGTGTGCTGATCCTGATCCTGCCCAGGGCGTTGAACTATTTGATCGCCATCTACCTGATCTTCATCGGCCTGGTCGGCCTGTTCCCCCATCTTTTCGCAACCGCCACATAGGAGCGAGCGCCATGACCGCGCACAGCAGGCCCGAGCATCACAGCACCGACAAGCCCGCCACCACCAAGGAAGAAAAGATCGACCGGCAGATGGAAGACACCTTCCCCGCCAGCGATCCGCCTTCCTATTCCGGCGGCAACCACATCATCGGCGCGCCAAAGGGACGTGAAAGCACGGCGGAAAAAAGCCCCGGCGCGAAAGAGCATGAAAAGGAAGGAAAACCGGAACACACCCCGAAACCATGAATGCACGGAACCGGACGGAACTTGCGAGGTCCGATTTTTGTCACAGCGTTGCGTCGAATCCGCGGAACATTTTTGACTCTCCGTTAAGAAGCTGAGACCTAGCGTTTCCCGCGCTGGGGGCGGCAAAACAGGAGCCGCTCGTGAAAGAAGAAATGGAAAAACGCAACAGCCTTGTCCTCGGGCCGGACGGTGCTGTTCTGGAACTGTCGAACCTGCCTGCGTCCAATACGATACGCTGGGTTCCGCGTCGCAAGGCCGAGGTGGTCGCCGCCGTGAATGGCGGACTGCTGACCATGGCTGAGGCGTGCGAGCGCTATGCCATATCGCTGGAAGAATTCATGCAGTGGAAGCGCGACTATGAGGATTTTGGCCTCAAGGGTCTTACGGGAGCCGCGCGGCGGCGCCCGATGATCCACTAGCTGGAGCCCATCAGCTGGGGGTGATCCGCCAGCTGGTGGGCCATTGGCTGGCGGTCCGCTAGCGGCCCAGGGCGGACAGCACAACCGACTCGGTCAGGACTTGCGGCAGGATCGCCGGCGCCTTCGCGCCCGGTGCATAATACAGATAGAGCGGCACACCGGAGCGCCCATTGTCCCTGAGCAGCGCGGTGACGTCGGCGTTCCGGTTGGTCCAGTCGGCGACCATGTAGACGACCTTGCGATCGGCAAAGGCCTGCTTCACGCCGGGCTTCGACAGCACGGCGTCCTCGTTCACCAGACAGGTGATGCACCAGGCCGCCGTCGCATCCACGAAGACCGGCGTGCCCGCCGCACGCAGCGAAGCCAGTTTCGCCGCCGTATAGGGCACGCCGCTGGTGGCCTGCGCCGGGCGTACAGCCGTTTCGCTGCGCAACAGGCTCACGCCATAGAGCGCGCCCGCGAGCACCAGCAGCGCCAGCACCGCGCCGATGCCACGCCCCCGGGCCGCATAATCGCGCGTCACGCGCCACAGCCAGGCGGCCAGCGCAAGACTAACCATCGCGGCCAGCACAATGGCGACGCCACGCGGCCCGGCCTGCTGCGCCAGCACCCATACCAGCCAGGCACCGGCGGCATACATGGGAAAGGCCAGGAACTGCTTGAAAGTGAGCATCCACGCGCCCGGCTTGGGCAGGAACGCCAGGGCCCTGGGCCAGATGCCCAGCAGGATAAAAGGCAGCGCGAAACCCACACCAAGCGCCACGAACACGGCCAGCGCCACCGCGAAATTCTGAGTCAACGCGAACCCCAGCGCGCCCGCCATGAAGGGCGCGGTGCAGGGCGCGGCCACGGCCACAGCCAGAACGCCGGTGAAGAAGGCGCCCGCAAAGCCCCGCCTGCGCGTGAGCCCTTCGCCCGCCGTGATGCTTGATACCTCGAACACGCCGGACAGGTTCAGACCCACCGCAAAGACAAGCAGCGCGAAACCGGCCACCGCGACAGGCGACTGCAACTGGAAGCCCCAGCCGACCGCCGCCCCGCCCGCGCGCAGCAGCAGGATCGCCAGTCCGAACACGACGAAACTCAGGATCGCGCCCGCCGCATAGGCGAAGCTTTCCTCGCGTCCTTCCTGGCCGTGCCGCGCCACCGCCAGCGCCTTCATCGCCAGCACCGGCAGCACACAGGGCATCACGTTGAGGATCAGTCCGCCAACCAGCGCGAAGACGATGGCGAGCCACAGGCTGAGATCGCCCGCCGCTGGAGCGGGAACTGCGAAGTTGGCGGCAGGAACCGGACCGGGCGGGGCGTTGACTTCCAGCGCCTGCACTGAGCCATCGGACGAAGCCAGCACCAGAACGCCTTCCAGCATGCCGCTGACTTTCGCGCCCGGCGTCATGCGCAGCACCAGGCCGTCCTGCGCATAACCGACCAGTTGCGGCGCGGCATTCCTGATAAGGCCGGGGCGGGCGGGGAAGAAATCGGCGCTGACCGGATGCGCGGCGGCAAGGCTGGGCGCGGCCACGTAGAGGTCGAGCGTATCGCCCAGCGCGTAATTCACCTTCCAGGGCGAAGCCACCGGCAACAGCGCGCGCGCCGCCGCGAAATCCTTCGACAATGCGGCGTCCGGCTTGCCCTCGCCCACCGGAAGACTCAGTGTGAGAACGGCATCTTCGGGAATGCAGATATTCTTGCAGACCAGCCAGCTCGCGGCGGCCTTGATCGTCACCGTGTCGCCGGGCCTGGCGTCGGCGGGCACGGTGAGCTTGTTTAAAAGCCAAACCTTGCCTTCATAGCCGTAGTCCATCAGCGGGCCGACCGGCAGCCGCTTGGGCCGCGGCCACTGGATCGCATCCGCCCTCCAGCCCGGCGGCAGGGTCCATTTGATATCGGTCGGCGCGCCCGCATCGCCCGGATTCTTCCAATAGGTATGCCATTCCGGCGCGATCACTTCTTCCAGCGCCGCGGTCACGCTGCCGCCGGGCGTAACCGAGGTCAGCTCCGGCACCAGCCGGGCATGGACCCTGGGGCCATCCTGCGCGGCCACCGGAAGCGGAGCCAGCAGCAGCGCCAGCAGGAAAAGAAGCCGTCTCATAGCTCTGCCCTGTAACCGAATCCCATGCTATTCGCCAGCTTCGGTAACCGGTTACGGAACACAGATGCGGATCACGGGCGGAAAATTGGGCGGGCGGCGGCTTGTCGCGCCGGATGATGTCCGGGTCCGCCCGACCAGCGACCGCACCCGCCAGGCCATCTTCAACATGCTGCGCCACAAGGATTTCGGCATCGGCTTCACCCTGGAAGGGGCCGCCGTGGCCGACCTCTTCGCGGGCACCGGGGCGTTGGGGATCGAGGCGATCAGCCATGGCGCGCGCTGGTGCCTGCTGGTGGACGACAGCGCCGACAGCCGCGCCATCCAGCGCGAAAATGTGGAGGCGCTGGGCCTGACCGGGGCCACCCGCATCTGGCGGCGCGACGCCACCAACCTGGGGCCCCTTGGCCCCAGCGCGGGCGGGCCGTTCAACCTGGTATTCCTCGATCCGCCCTATCGCAAGAACCTGATCCCGTCCGCGCTCAAAAGCCTGAAGGACGGCGGCTGGCTCGCGCCCCGCGCGCTGATCGTCGCGGAGACGGACGCAAAGGAAGAGATCGACGCGCCGGGCTTCGCGCTGCTCGACGAACGCGACTATGGCGAGACGCGGGTGCGTTTTTTCACACCCGAGGCCTGATCGTCAGCATTCCGGGGATTCCGTGAACACGAAATCCGTCCTGCCGCCGCCCCGTGGCAGGTTGCCTACCGCCGTCCGAACAGTTTTTCGATGTCGGCCAGCTTGAGTTCGACATAGGTGGGCCGGCCGTGATTGCACTGGCCGGAATGGGGTGTGGCTTCCATCTCGCGCAGCAGCGCGTTCATCTCCTCCGCGCTCAGCCTGCGGCCCGCACGCACGCTCATGTGGCAGGCCAGCGTGCCGGACACCTCTTCCAGCCGTTCCTTCAGCGCCAGCGCATTGCCGGTTTCCGCGATGTCGTCGGCCAGGTCGCGCACCAGTCCCTTCACGTCCAGCCCGCCCAGCATGGCGGGCACTTCGCGCACCACCACGGCGTCGGGCCCGAATTCCTCGATCACCAGCCCCAGTTCGGCCAGTTCGGCGGTGCGGGCCGAAAGGCGCGTGACCTCGGATGGATCCATGTCCACCACTTCGGGGATCAGCAGCGGCTGACGCGCGATTCCACCATCGGCTAGCGCCTTCTTCATCCGCTCATAGACAAGCCGCTCATGAGCGGCGTGCTGGTCCACGATCACGATTCCATCCGCCGTCTGAGCCACCACATAGGTTTCGTGCAGCTGCGCGCGCGCCACGCCAAGCGGATGCTGCTGCGGTTGCGCGTCCTGCGCGGCGGCGGCGGGCGGTGCGTCCATCCGCGCCGAAAGCGGCGCCTGTGCGAAGAGCGGCGCGGATTCGCGCACGCCGGCCGCAGCAAAACCGTTGGCCGGCTGATAGACCTGCGGCACATGCTTGCCGAGCGCCGCCAGCGCCGTGCCCGCGACCGTGGTCGAGGCGCGATGTCCGGCTTCGGCTAGCGCCCGCTTGAGCGCGCCCACGATCAGCCCGCGCACAAGGCCCGCATCGCGAAAGCGCACCTCGGTCTTGGCGGGATGCACGTTCACGTCCACGAAGGCGGGATCGCAATCCACGAACAGCGCCAGGGCCGGATGACGGTCGCGCGCCAGGAAATCGGCATAGGCTCCGCGCACCGCCCCCGCCAGCAACCGGTCGCGCACGGGACGGCCGTTGACGAACAGGAACTGCATCGCCGCATTGGCGCGATTATAGGTGGGAAGCCCTGCATGGCCCGACAACCGCAAACCCTCGCGCATCGTATCCACCGGCGCGGCATTGTCGCCGAACTCGCGGCCCATGATGCGGGCCAGGCGCGGCAACCGTCCATCCATCAGATCGGCTTCCGCGGGAAGGTCCAGCACACGCCGCCCATCCAGCGTCAATGTGAAGCCTATGTCGGGCCGCGCCATCGCCAGTCGCTTGACGGTGTCGAGGATCGCAAGTTCCTCGGACCGCGCCGACTTGAGGAATTTCAGCCGAGCGGGCGTGGCATAGAACAGTTCGCGCACCTCGGCGCGGGTGCCGTGCTGTCCCGCAGCCAGGAAGGCCGCGGGCATCGGCCCCGTCACCTGCCCGCCATCGACACGGATTTCCATGGGCTCGCCGCCGGCCGTGCGGCTCGTCAGCGACAGCCGCGCCACGGCGCCGATCGAAGGCAGCGCCTCGCCGCGAAAGCCCATGGTGACGATGTGTGAAAGGTCGTCCTCGCCATCCTGCACCGGCAGCTTCGAGGTGGCGTGCCGTTCGATGGCCAGGCCCAATTCGCCCGCGTCCATGCCGATGCCGTCATCCTCGACCAGCAGCAGGTCCGCCCCGCCGTTCGAAGCGGCGATATCGATGCGGGTGGCGCCCGCATCGATCGCGTTCTCGACCAGTTCCTTGACCGCCGCGGCGGGACGCTCCACCACCTCGCCCGCGGCGATGCGGTTGACCGTGCCTTCCGACAGGCGGCGGATCGTCATGCTATGCCTTTTCGGCCAGATACTGCCGTGCCAGTACCTTGCCTTCCTCGACGCCCGGCTGGTCGAAGGGATCGACGCCCATCAGCCTGCCCATGATGATCGTCTCCAGCATGAAGTGCATCATCAGCGCGCCCATGTGAAATTCATCCACCTTCGCCAGATGGATCTGCCGCACGGGACGCCCGTTCTTGAACAGGGTCTGTGCCGTGGCGCGCGCCTCGGCATCGACCAGATCGCCCAGCTTCTTGCCTGCCAGATACTTGAGTCCCAATGCGTTGGCGCGGCCGCGCGGCGCGGTCGGCCCCTTGCCCTTCGTGTCCACCGTCATCAGCGTGAACAGCGCATTGCCCGGCCCGTCGCGGAAAAGCTGAAGCTGGCTGTGCTGGTCCACCGGCCCCAGCACGGAAACCGGCGTGGAACCCTTGCCGTCCTTGCCCAGGCTCTCGGCCCAGAGCTGCCGCCACCAGCCGCCGAACACCGCCAGATCATCCGCATAGGGCCAGAGGATGGTGGTGGCGAGCCTGCCGGCCTCGCCCAGTGCATGATGCAGCGCAGCCCCGGTCGCGGCGGGCGCATCGGCGGGCGTGCCGGCATTCAGCACCTGCGCGAGCGCGGCCTGCGCGCCCGCGCGAAGCTGCCTGACGTTCAGCCCCATCAGGATGGCCGGCAGGATTCCCACCATCGTCAGCACCGAATAGCGCCCGCCCACGCCCAGCGGGTGATCCAGCTTTGCCGCACCGATGCCGTCGGCGAAATCGGCCAGCGCGCTTTTGTGCGGTTCGGTGACGACGGTGAAATGCTTCTTGAGGTTGCGCACGCCCGCCTTTTCCAGCGCGTCCGCCGCCGTCAACACCTGCATCAGCGTCTCGGCCGTGCCGCCCGATTTCGAGATGGCGATGAAATGGGTGCGGCGCAGATCGAACCGCTTCAGCGCCTTCGCCCAGGAAAAGGGATCGGGATTATCGTGAAATTCGACATAAGGCTTCGCCGTCTTGCGCAGCGCGGTCAGCGCCTGCCCGCCCAGGCTCGACCCGCCGATACCCAGCACCGCGACGGTCGCGAATCCTTTCAGCGCCGCGGCATGGCGCGACGCCGCGCGCAGATCGTCGGTCCGCGCCGGAATGCCCAGTAGTTCGAGGCCGCCTTCCGCATGTTGCCGACGGAGCCAGTCGAGCGCGGACGCCGTGGCGGCCAGCGCCTTTTCGTAGCCGGCGGATGGCGGAGCACCGCTGCCCGAGAGGGCGAGATGGAGGGAAGTCGTGAAAGGCGCTGATTCTGACATGGGATCACTCTAGCAGGGGCTGCGAATACCGCCCGCCAGCTTCCCACCCATCAACAGAAGTTCAAGGCTTTTTGGCGGTGCCCTGCGGCGCAGCCGCGCCCGCCGCGGGTCCGGGTGCAGGTTTGGCGGCCGGTTTGGTCACGACTTTGTCACGCACCTGGGGCTGGGTTCCTGCCGCGGGCGCTGGCCGCACGGGCGGACGCGGCACCTGGGGCACGCGCCCCTCGCCCGGCGTGCCCGCGATCACCACTGTCAACCGGGCCGGATCGAAAAGCCGCTTCGCGACCCGCCGCACGTCATCCAGTGTCACGGCCTGGATCAGCGCGTTGCGCCTGGCGACATAGCCGATGTCCAGGTTCTGCCGTTGGAATGTACCCAGCTGGGCGGCCGTCCCACTGTTGGAAGCAAACGCCAGCGGGAAGCTGCCGGTCAGATAGGTCTTGGCGTCATCCAGCTCCTGCTGGGTGGGACCGTCCTTCGCAAATCCGGCCAGCGTGTCGCGCACCACCTGGATGGTCTGGCGCACGGCATCCGCGCGCGTCGCCACCGTGCCCACCATCACGCTGGCCTTGTTGTAGGACGTCAGCGCGGTGGAGATTCCATAGGTCAGGCCGCGCTTCTCGCGCACCTCATTCATCAGCCGCGAGGAAAAATCGCCGCCGCCCAGAATGTGGTTGGCCACATAGCCCGGAATGAAATCGGGGTCGTGCCGCATGATGCCCGGCAGGCCGAAAGCGATGGTCGGCTGGGGCACGGCCAGCGGCACCACATGCACGCCGGGCGTCCCAAGCCGCCCGACATCGGGCAGCGGCGGTGGAACCGCGCCCGACACGGGAAGGAAGGTATTGCCCAGCAGCTTCGCCAGCGCAGGCGCCGTGATGTCGCCCGCGACCGCGACCTTGAGCCCGTGCTTCACCCAGTGGCTGCGCGCGAAATTGCGCAGGTCCGCCGCCGTGACGCTGCCGATGCTGGCGATCTCGCCCGTCACGGGATGGGCATAGGCATGCTCGCGGAAGAAGGCGCGCATGAAGGCGCGGCTGGCCAGCCGCGGCGGCCTGGTCTGGTCCTGCTGGAGCGACTGGATGATCTGGGTGCGCACGCGCGCCAGCGCATCGGCCTCGAAACGCGGCCGCGTCAGCGCCAGCTGCAGCAGTCGCATGGCGTCAGGAGCGTTTTCGGCGAGCGTGGTGATGGAGATCACCAGATAGTCGCGTTCCGCGCGGGCGCTGAATCCGATGGCGCGGCTGGCTAGCGCCTCGTGGAAGGCCTTGGAGTCGAGCCCGCCCGCCCCCTCGTCGATCATGGCGCCGGCAAAGGCGGCAAGCCCTGCCTTGCCCGGCGGATCATAGGCCGATCCCGCGGGCAGCGAGATGTTGAAGGCGATGATGGGAACGGTGTGGTCCTCGGCGAACCACACCTGGGCGTTCCTGCCAAGGTCGATATTCTGTATGTTGGCAGCCTGCGCCAGCGTGGGCGCGGCGACACAGAACAGTACGGCAAGGGCGAAGACGAAACGCCTCATTCCTTCGCGCCCTCCGGAACGAGATAAGCCGTCACCGCTTCCTTCCGCGACAGGCCGGCCGCGGCGCGGCGCACGTCCTCGCCATTCACGGCACGGATGCGGTCGGGCCACTCATTCACGTCGTCCACCGTCAGCCCGATCGCCAGCGCCTGGCCATAGGCCGAAGCCAGCGCGAACTGGCTGTCGCGGCGATAGGTGACACTGGCGACAAGTCCGGTCTGGGCGCGCTTGAGGTCGGCGGCCTGGGGTGCCGCATGCGCGCTTGCCGCCAGCACCTGGTCAACCGCCCTTTCCAGCACTTCCAGCGGAACGCCCGGACGGGGCACGGCGTAAACGCTGAATTCCCCCGCATCGCGGCTGTAGCCGTCGTAATTCGCGCCGGCATCGCTGGCCAGCCTCTTCTGTTCCACCAGCACGCGATAGAGCACCGATGTCTGGTCGCCGCCCAGAAGCTGGGCATAGGTTTCCAACGCTTCGGCCCGGCCCGGCCGCGCCGTGGCATAGGAGACTACGCGGTAGATGCGGTTGAAGATGGGCACCGGCGCATCGGCCCGGCGGATCGTCATGCGGGTCTCGGCCAGGCGCGGCGGTTCGCTGAATTCCGCGCGGGGTTCGAGCCTGCGCGCCGGCACCTTGCCGTAATTGTCTTGCGCCATTTTGCGGATCTCATCCGGCGTCACGTCGCCCGCTATCACCAGGATGGCATTGTTGGGCGCATAGTGATGGTCATAGAAGTCCTGCGCCGACACGCGGTCTATGCGGCGCACTTCGTCGGCCCAGCCGATGACCGGGCGGCCATAGGGATGCGACAGGTGCAGTGCCGCTTCCATCTGCTCGTTCATCAGCGCCTGGGGGTTGTTGTCCACCCGCATCCGCCGCTCCTCCAGCACCACGTCGCGTTCCGGTGCGACATGGGAATCGGAAAGATCGAGATTGGCCAGCCGGTCGGCTTCCAGCCGCATCATCAACGGCAGCCGCTCTTTGGCGATCTGCTCATAGAAGGCGGTGTAGTCGTGGTCGGTGAAGGCGTTGTTCTCGCCGCCGTTGCGCGAGACGGTTTGGGCGAAAGTGTCGTCCGGATTGGCTTTGGTGCCGCGGAACATCATATGCTCGAAGAAGTGGGCAAGACCCGAAATGCCGGGCGGATCGTCCACCGCCCCCACCCGGAACCAGAGCATCTGGGTCACGACCGGCGCACGGTGATCGGGAATCACCAGCACCTGCATGCCGTTCTGAAGCGCAAACTGGAAGGTATTGTTGCCCTGCTGCCGGGCGTTGGCGGGCGCAGGCTGGGCCAGTCTGCTGCGCTGCGCGGCCGTGGGATCGCGCTGCGCGGACGCAGGCGCGGCCACGAGCAGACAGGCAGCGACAAGGACGGCGGCCCCGGTGCTCCATCCCGGCCCGGCAGGATATCTAGAACCAGTCAAACCAGCCGCCGCTCTCTTTCTTGGGCGCGGCGCGGTTGCCGCCATTGCGCCGGTTCACCTCGACATCGCCATTGACCGGCTTGCCGGTATCGGGGGTAGGCGCCGCCCCGAGAAGGCGGGCGGTGAAACTGGGGTCGGCATTTTGCATGGCGGCGCGCTGGTCGGCAGTCAGGCGCGCGCGGATGCCCGGATCGGCGTTCTGCGCGCCCGCATTGGCGAGCAGCAGCTTTTCCGCAGGCGAATAGCTGCCGCGCATGGCGTTCGCGACGGCCTGCGGATCGGCATTGCTGCTGCTAAACAGTGCCTGCTGGGCGTTCCCCGACGGATCAAGCTGATTGGTGGGCGGCGCGCCGGGCATGGGCGGGCGCAGGTTGAAATCGGGCGGGATCACCAGCGGCGCCTTGGTGGTGACTGCGAACTCGTCGGGCGACTTCTTGGTTAGCCCGGCCGCGTTGCGCAGGCTCTCGCACCCGGCCAGCGCGGTCGCGCACAGGAGAACGATCAGCGAACCCTTCAACAGTCTCATCTCGAACCTCATGGCCCCGGCGGCATGTCCGGCGAATGTTCCGCCGGATGCTCGGGTTTCAGCACATCATACATGATGGCCACCGCCCCCAGCGTGATCGCCAGATCGGCTATATTGAAGACATACCAGTCGTAGCCGAAGCCGTAAAAGTGGAAAAAGTCCGCGACCTTGCCATAGAGAAGCCGGTCGATCAGGTTCCCCAGCGCCCCGCCGATCACCAAGCCGAACCCGGTCGCCAGCACCTTGCTGGCCGATCGCCACAGCCACCAGGTCAGCCCTGCCACGGCGATCAGGCTGACGGCCACCAGAAGGCCCGTGCCCAGCCGGCTGGATGCCGGGAAAAGCCCATAGGAGATGCCCGGATTCCAGACCATCACGAGATTAAAAAACGGCAAGACCGGAATCGCCTGCCCGGGGGGCATGCGCACGAAACCCGCGCCATAGAGCATGAACAGCTTGAAGCCCTGATCGGCCGCCAGCGACAGGACAGCGGTGATCAGTCCGATTTCGCGCGGCTGGAGCCTGCTCATGCGGGCACCATCGCGCCCACCGCTTCAGTGCAGCGGTTGCACAGATGGGTCTCGGGGTGGGCAGAAACCTCCTCCAGCACCATCCAGCAGCGGGCGCACTTGTCGCCGGACGCCTTGACGAATTTCGCAGCCGCACCCTGGACTTCCTGCAGGGTGTAAAGCCCGGCAAGATCAGGCGCGCACGCGACCGCCGCGCCCGAGGTGATGGCGATCTCGGCCAGGCTGACCGTATCAAACAGCGCCTTGTCGGCCGCGTCTGTCACGGCCAGCACGGGGGCGGCCTCCAGGCTCGACCCGATGGCCTTGTCGGCGCGCGCGATTTCCAGCGCACCCGTCACCACGCGGCGCAACTCGCGGATGCGCGCCCATTTGCGGATCAGGTCCGGATTCGCCCACCCCGCGGGCACCGGAAAGAAGTCATTGAGATGCACGCTCGTATCCAGACCGAAACGCGTGGTCCAGGCCTCCTCCATGGTGAAGCAAAGGATAGGCGCGAACCACGTCACCACGCGGCGGAAGATCTCGTCGATCACCGTGCGGGCGCTGCGGCGGCGCATACCGTCCCTGGGGTCGCAATAGAGCGCGTCCTTGCGGATATCGAAGTAAAAGGCCGACAGGTCGTTGGTGCAGAAGTTGAACAGGGTGGAATTGACCAGCCCGAAATCGAAATTCCCATAGGCCTTGCGCACCGATGCATCCAGTTCGGCCAGCCGCGCCAGCATGAAGCGCTCCAGCTCCGGCATCTGCGCGACGTCGGTCACGCGCTCATTCTCGTCGAAACCCGCAAGATTCGCCAGCATGAAGCGGATGGTGTTGCGCAGGCGGCGATAGGCCTCGACATTGGCCTTGATGATCTCCTGCCCGATGCGCAGATCCTCGGTGAAATCCGACGAGGCCGCCCACAGGCGCAATATCTCCGCGCCGTGCTTCTCCGCGATCACCTGGGGCGCCAGCGTGTTGCCCAGGCTCTTGGACATCTTGCGGCCCTGCTCGTCCAGCACGAAGCCGTGGGTCAGCACGCCGCGATAGGGGGCAACGCCCCGCGTGCCCACGCTTTCCAGCAGCGAGGACTGGAACCAGCCGCGATGCTGGTCCGAGCCTTCCAGATACAGATCGGCCCGCGCGGCTTTCGGCCAGCCGGCGTCGATGGGATTTTCCACCACGAACGCATGGGTCGAGCCGGAGTCGAACCACACATCGAGAATGTCGGTCACCTGTTCGTAGTCGTCCGGGTTGCGGCCCTCACCCAGGAAACGCGCGGGCGGCGAGGTGAACCAGGCATCCGCGCCCTCGGCCTCGAAGGCCGCCTCGATGCGGCGGAAGACAGCCGGATCGTTCAGTACCTCGCCGGTGCGCTTTTCGACAAAGATCGCCAGCGGCACGCCCCCGGCGCGCTGGCGCGACAGCACCCAGTCCGGCCGGCTTTCCACCATCGAACCGATGCGGTTCTGCCCCCGCGGAGGATACCATTTCGTTTCCTGGAGCGCGGCCAGCGCAAGCTCGCGCAGCGTTCTGCCGTTCAAGAAGGGCTTGTCGATCGCCACGAACCATTGCGGCGTGGCCCGGAAGATCACCGGCGCCTTGGACCGCCACGAATGCGGATAGGAATGGCGCAACGTGCCCTTGGCCAGCAGCTTGCCATGCGCGATCAGTTCCTTGATGACCGCGCCATTGGCGTCGCCGTCCTTGCCTTCTGGCGTGAGGATGCGCTTGCCCGCGAATGCCGGCACCTCCGGCGCATAGCTGCCATCCGGCAGCACCAGCGAGAAGGCATCCGGATTCTTCCTCGGATAATCACGGTCGAGGCTTACCATCAGCTCGAAATCGTCCTCGCCATGCCCCGGCGCGGTGTGCACGAAGCCGGTGCCGGTATCGGCGGTTACATGGGCGCCCGCCAGCAGCGGCACGTCGAAGCCATAGCCCAGGCTGCGCAGCGGATGCGCAGCGACCACCCCCTTCAGCTCGTCCGCAGGGACATCGCGCACGCGGCTCAGCACGGCCTTGGCGTGCTTGGCCACCTGTTCGGCCAGCGTGTCGGCCAGCAGCAGGTTCTCGCCCGTCCGCGCCAGGGATTCGTCGGTGGCGTCAGCGACCTGGTAAAGGCCATAGGAGATGTCGGGCGAAAAGGCGATGGCGCGATTGCCCGGAATGGTCCAGGGCGTGGTGGTCCAGATCACGATGAAGCTGTGCGCCGGAAGGTCAGCGGCCTTCGTCAGCGGAAACTTCACATAGATGGTGGGGCTGGTCTTCTCGTGATATTCGACCTCGGCATCGGCCAGCGCGGTCTTTTCCACCGGCGACCACATCACCGGGCGGAAGCCGCGATAAAGCAGCCCGTTCTCCACGAACTTCATCGCCTCGCGCGCGATCACCGCCTCGGCCTTGAAGTTCATGGTGGTATAGGGATGCTCGAAGTCGCCGATCTGGCCCAGGCGCCTTATCTGCTCACGCTGGACGCCCAGCCAGTGGGCGGCGAAGGCGCGGCATTCGCGGCGCAGCACATCCTTCGGAATCTCTTCCTTGGTGCGCCCTTCCGCGCGGAACTTCTCCTCGACCTTCCATTCAATGGGAAGGCCATGACAGTCCCAGCCCGGGACATAGGGCGCGTCCTTGCCCAGCATGCCCTGCGAGCGCACCACAAAGTCCTTCAGGATGTGGTTGAGGCCGGTGCCGGAATGGATGTCGCCGTTCGCATAGATCGGGCCGTCATGCAGGATGAACAGGGGCCGCCCCCTGGCCCGCGCCCGCATCTGCCCGTAGAGGTCCATCTCCGCCCAGCGCGCCAGCCATCTGGGCTCGGCCTCGGGCAGGCCGGCCTTCATGGGGAAATCCGTGGCGGGCAGGAACAGGGTCGCCCGGTAATCGGGGGATTCGCGGTCTTTTTCGGGCGCTTGGGACATGGGGCTGTGCTTCTAACAGGGGGTGCCAGACCCGTCCAGCAGGGGTCCGCCAGGGCGGCCGTCAGGGCGTTTTTGCCAGGATTTCCCGCGCCCGGGCGGCATCGGCGGCGATCTGGGCGATCAGTTCGGAAAGCCCGGCGAATTTCGCCTCCGGCCGCAGCCAGGCGATCAGTTCCACCGACAGATACTTGCCATAGAGGTCGCCGTCGAAATCAAACAGATGGGTTTCCATCAGCGGCACTTCGGTACGGTACATGGGCCGGATGCCGAAATTGGTCACCCCGTCATGGCGCGCCACCACCCGCTCATTATCAAGGATGTTCACGCGCGAGGCATAGACGCCGAAGGCAGGCGCCAGGCAATGGCCCAGATGCATGTTGGCGGTGGGGAAGCCCATCGTGCGGCCGCGGGCGTCGCCATGCTCGACCCGCGCCTCCACCGCCCACCAGCGGCCCAGGAGCCGCGCGGCTTCCGCGGGCCTGGCCTCCTTCAGCAACTGGCGGATCAGGGTGGAGGATATCTTCTCGCGATCCACCGTCACCGTGTCGAAGGCGGTGACGGAAAAGCCCTCCATCTCGCCCATGTAGGACAGCGCGGCAAGGTCGCCAGCGCGCCCTTTGCCGAACTCGAAATCATGGCCCACAACCACGCCGCTAATGCCCAGCCCGTCCATCAGCACGGCATGGACGAAATCCTGCGGCGTGCGCCGCGCCATCTCGCCGTCGAACGGCAGCGCGAACAGCGCATCCACACCCAGCTCCGACAGCAGCCGCGCCTTGGTGCGCAGCGGCGTCAGACGGAAGCTTTCCGCGGAAGGATGGAAATATTCCTGCGGATGCGGCTCGAAGGCCAGGACAGCCAGCGGGCTGCGGCGCTGCTCGGCCAGGGCCCTGGCCTGGGCGATCAACGCCTGATGACCGCGATGCACGCCGTCGAAATTGCCGATCGCCACCACCGCTCCCCTGAGCGGCGGCGGCACATCCTCGAAGTGGCGCAGGATCTTCATCAGGCTTTCGCAGCGGGGCGCTTGGGCGGCAGCACACGCACTTCCGATTCCAGCACCAGCCGGTCGCCCACCTTGCAGGCGCAGTCCAGCACCGCCTCGCGGCCTGACACTTCGCGCACCGTGGCGGTGGTCACCACGGTGTCGCCGATCCTGACCGGCGTCTTGAATACGATGCTGGCCGACACGAAGATCGAACCGTCGCCCGGAAGCTGGGTGCCCAGCAGGGCCGAGATGAACCCGATGCTCAGCGCCCCGTGCGCCACCCTGCCCCGGAAGATGGTCTTGCGCGCGTAATTCTCGTCGAAATGGACCGGGTTCATGTCGCCGGTCGCCTCGCCGAAAAGCTGGATATCGCGCTCGGTGACGGTGCGCGAGATCTGAGCCGTCATGCCGGGCCGGATCTCGTCGAGATAGATGCTGGTCATGGCTCGGCTCTCACCATTTCAGAACACGCGCGGCGGCGTCCGCGCTTGCTCCGAAGCGTGCGAACAGGGCCTCAAGATGCGCGGGACTATAGGGTTCGATCTCCTCGCCATGAACCCCGTCGGCGATGAAAAGTGCGTCCAGCCCCGCGGCATTGGCGCCCCTTATGTCGGTCAGAAGACCGTCTCCCACCGCTAGAGGGCGCGCCGGCGCGGGCTTGCGGGCGGTTTGCGCCGCCTCTGCCGCCGCCACCAGCGCGGCCCGGTAAACCGGCAGGTGCGGCTTGCCGTAATAGATCACCTCTCCGCCCAGCGCCTCATAGGCCTGGGCCAGCGAACCCGCGCAATAAAGCAGCCGGGGCCCGCGGTGCACGACCAGATCGGGATTGGCGCACAGCATGACAAGACCCCGCGCCCGCATCGCAGCCAGCCTGTCCGCATAATCGGCTGGCGTCTCGTTCCAGTCGTCCACCAGCCCGATGCAGAGCGCCACCTCCGCCTCGTCGATCCCGGTACGGACGATATCGAGGCCCTGGATCATCGGCAGGTCGCGATCCGGCCCGATATAGTAAAGCGGAAGGGTGCGGCCCGCGCTGCGCCGAACCAGCTCGTCGCGCGCCGCCCCGCCTGAACTCACAATGGCGTCATAGCAGCCCGGCGGCAAACCATAGCTGGCGCACTGGGCGGCCACCTCGGCCGGCACGCGCGGGGCATTGGTCAGCAGCACCACCGGCCCATGCAGCTCCTTGAAGCGGAACAGCGCCTCGGCCGCGGCCGGATGATGACGCTGGCCATCGTGGATCACGCCCCAGACATCGCAGATCAGCGCGTCATAGGAGGAGGCGATTTCGGACAGGCCGGTGATCAGGCGGGGCGTGGCGGGTTGGGTCATGGGCGCGCATGCCGATGACATGCCGCCAACTTGCGGTCAACCAGCTTTCCGGAGTGGCACCACTGCTGCCGCGGCATGGACGCCATCCTGGGTTTTCAGGGCATCGTCGCGCACCGCGCGCGGCTCGCCGAACAGGAAGCCCTGGGCATAGTCCAGGCTGTAATCCAGGAGCTGGACCACGGTTTTTTCGTCCTCCACCCGCTCGGCGATCAGGTTGAGGCCATGGCGGGAGAGAAGCTTCTTGAAATCTTCCGCCGCCACCGCCGCCTGGGCGCCCTGCATGCCTTCCGTCAGGGTGAAGGCGCGCACTTTGATATGGGCAAAGCCCAACCCTTTCAGGCGGGGGAAATCCAGGGCCAGGGTTTCGACATGGTCCATGGAAAGGGCAAAGCCGATTTCCGACAGGCGGCGCAGATTGCGCTCACCCGCCGGCCCGGCGCGCAACACCGCCGCCTGGCTGAATTCGAAAATGATCTG
>DASZVO010000020.1:0-36230 GCA_035547015.1 Rhizomicrobium sp.
CGCCCAGACCGGAACCGGCAAGACCGCGAGCTTCACCCTGCCGATGATCGAGATGCTTTCCCGCGGCCGCGCCAAGGCGCGCATGCCCCGCGCCCTGGTGCTGGAGCCGACCCGCGAACTGGCCGACCAGGTGTCGGAGAGCTTCGACAAATACGCCAAATACACCAAGCTGACCCATGCCCTGCTGATCGGCGGCACCGCCATGGACGAGCAGATCAGGAAGCTGGACCGCGGCGTCGATGTGCTGATCGCCACCCCGGGCCGGCTGATGGACCATTTCGAGCGCGGCCGCCTACTGCTGTCCCAGGTCAATATCCTGGTGATCGACGAAGCCGACCGCATGCTGGACATGGGCTTCATCCCCGACGTGGAGGAGATCTGCCGCAAGCTGCCCTTCACGCGGCAGACGCTGTTCTATTCGGCGACCATGCCGCCCGAGATCCAGCGCCTGACGGATCAGTTCCTGCACAATCCGGCCAAGATCGAAGTGGCGCGCCCCGCCACCACCGCCAGCACCATCACCCAGGAGCTTGTGGAGATTCCGGCCAGTGACTGGGCCAAGCGCGAGGCGCTGCGCCGCCTGATCCGCGAGAATGAAGCCACGCTGCAGAACGCCATCGTATTCTGCAACAGGAAGCGCGACGTGGACGTGGTGGCCAAGTCGCTGGTCAAGCACGGCTTCGATGCCGCCCCGATCCATGGCGACCTGGACCAGTCCCAGCGGATGAAGACGCTGGAGCGGTTCCGCGCGGGCGCGCTGAAGATACTGGTGGCGTCCGACGTCGCCGCCCGCGGGCTGGACGTGCCCAGCGTGAGCCATGTGTTCAACTTCGACGTGCCGATCCATGCCGACGACTATGTCCACCGCATCGGCCGCACCGGCCGCGCCGGCAGAAGCGGCCATGCCTATATGCTGGCCACGCCGCGCGACCAGAAATATGTGGACGTGATCGAGAAGCTGACCGGCAAGCCGCTCGCGCGCCGCCAGATGACCGACATCGAAGTGCGCGAGGAAAGCCGCCCGCGGCGGGATGAGCAACGCCGCGGCGCGCGCGGCGGCCGGGAACGCCACCGCCGCCCGCGCGACGGCAAATTCCACGATCATGTCGCCAGCATGGAGCCGGCGGAAGCGGCGGCGCCCGCAGCGGAGAGCCGGAAGCCTGCGCCTCGCAACGAAGAGCCGGCCCAGCCCGCCGAACCCAGGCAGAAGCGCGAACGCGCCAGCCAGCGCCAGCACAATGAGCGCGCAGCCAGGCCGGAACCGGTGGACCACAGCGAACTGCCGGCCTTCCTGTTCCGCCCCGTGCGCAAACCGGTGCCGCAGAACTAGCGCCAGGCCGTCGTCGCCCGCGCGGCAGCGGGCGGTGTTTTCAGCATTATCATCCGCGGAAAGGCTGAGGATTTCCGCCGATTCCGGCTTCCGGAAAGGCGGCCGTTTAACGCTTTTTTACGGGCCGGGCCCGCAGACTGGCGCCGCATCCGGGCGGGCCGCCCTGATGGGGTGACGGGGACCATAGTGCTCAAACAGGATCGCGAGCGGGCCTTTGCCAACACTGCGCTTGGCCTGATGGCCGAGCGGGACATCGTCGCCACGCCTGGGAATTTCGAGCTGTTCTACTGCTATGCCTCGGGCGAGAATCCGGCCCTCACCCAGGCAATGGGCACACAGATCGCTTCGGGCAAGCCGTTCACGCCCGGACTGCTGGAAGAGTTGCGCCTGCGCTGCCTTTCGGGCGCACGCGCCGCAAGAGCCGTGGACTCGCTGGGCGACGACATGAGCGCCGTCATCAGCGATGTGTTGAACAAGCTGGAGGCCTCGGCGCGCGAAACGGTGGACTACAAGAACCGGCTGAATGCGGTCACCGGCGAGCTGGGCGGCGGCGAACGCAGCCCCGCCGACCTGCGCCGGCTGGTGGACGGGCTGATCGCCGCCACCCGCGCGATGGAACAGCGCGCGAAGATCCTGGAAGGCGAGCTGCAGGCTTCCTCGCAGCAGGTCAGCGAGTTGCGCGACAAGCTGGACGATGTGCGCAAGGAAAGCCTGACCGATCCGCTGACGGGCATCTCCAACCGCAAGGCATTCGACGACGCGATGAAGCTGGCCCAGGAACAGATGGCGCGCGCGCCGGAAGACCTGACGCTGCTGATCTGCGACATCGATCATTTCAAGCGGTTCAACGACACCTGGGGCCACCAGACCGGCGATCAGGTGCTGCGTCTGGTGGCGTCGTGCCTGTCGGAGAACGTCAAGGGGCGCGATATGGCCGCGCGATTTGGCGGCGAGGAATTCGTCGTCCTGTTGCGCGGCACGCCGCTGTCGGCGGGCGCCCGCGTCGCCAACCAGATCCGTCAATCGGTGGAGGGCAAGAAGCTGGTCAAGCGATCGACCGGCGAGATCCTGGGCAAGATCACCATCTCCATCGGCGTGGCCCAGTTCGCGCCGGGTGAATCGGCCGACGCCGTGATCCGGCGGGCGGATGCCTGCCTGTATGGCGCCAAGCACCACGGCCGCAATCTGGTGGTGAGCCAGGACGATCCGCGCATGGCCGCGCTGGAAACCAGCGCCGCGTGATCAGGCCTTGGCGGGGGTTATGGCGACGCTTTCGCCGCAGCCGCACGCGCTTGTCTGGTTGGGATTGTTGAACACGAACCGCGCGCCCAATTTTTCCTGCACGAAATCGAGTTCCGTTCCGATCAGGAACAGGATCGCCTTGGGGTCGATGAAGACCTTCACGCCCCGGTCTTCCATCACCTCTTCGAAGGGCCTGGCTTCGGAGGCATATTCCATCGTGTAGCTCATGCCAGCGCAGCCGCCGTTGGTGACGCCCACGCGCACGCCCAGATACCGGCCATCCGCATTGGCCATGATCTCGCGCAGGCGGGCGGCCGCGGCTTCGGTCAGCTTGACCGGCTTCGGCCTGGAGGCGGCGCGTCTGGGGCGGGGTGCGGGGCTGTGCGGTTCCATCTCAATACATGTTCAGCTCGAGCCTGGCTTCCTCGCTCATGCGGTCGGGCGTCCAGGGCGGATCGAAGGTCATGTTGACCGTCACCTCACCGATGCCTTCCACATTCGATAGCGCCGCCTTGACGTTGCCGGGCATCTCGCCCGCCACCGGGCAATTGGGCGCCGTGAGCGTCATATCCACCGTGACGTCCTTGTTGTCCGAGACATCCACCTTGTAGATAAGGCCGAGCTCGTAGATATCAACCGGGATCTCGGGATCGTAAACGGTCTTGAGCGCCGTCACGAGCTTCGAGGTGAACGCATCCAACTCCTGCTGGCTCAGGGCCGTGGTGGTGGTGTCGCTCATGCGGCGCCCTCCACGGCGATGCTGCCTTCCTCCGCGGCGTTCCTGTAAGTATGCCAGGCCAGGGTCGCGCACTTCACCCGCATGGGGAACTCGCTGATGCCCGCCATCACATCCAGTATCTCGCGATCGTCTTCCGACAGGCCTTCGGCCGTCTCACCCTTCACAAGGCGCAGGAAGCCTTCCATCAAGCGTTCCGCATCCTCGCGCGAGCGGCCCTTGAGCATCTCGGCCATTATCGAGGCGCTGGCCTGACTGATGGCGCAGCCCTTGCCTTCAAAGCCGATGTCCGCGACGCGGCCCTCATCATCCAGCTTCAGATAGACCGTGACGCGGTCGCCGCACAGCGGATTGTAGCCTTCCGCCTTGTGGCTGGCGTGGTCCAGCGCCCCGTACCGCCGCGGATGGCGCGAATGGTCGAGGATGATCTCCTGATAAAGTTCCTTCAGCGCGTCATCCATGAGCAAATATCCCGCGGGCCTTTTCCAGGCCCGCAATCAGCGCGTCCACGTCGGCGCGCGTGTTGTACAGGGCGAAGCTGGCCCGGGTCGTGCTTGTCACACCGAACCGTTCCATCAGCGGCTGGGCGCAATGATGCCCGGCGCGGACCGCCACGCCTTCCCTGTCCAATATGGTGGCGAGGTCGTGCGCATGCATCCCCTCGGCCTCGAATGACAGGATCGCGCCCTTTCCGGGAGCGTCCCCGATGACCTTCAGCCAGTTGAACCGTCCCACCTGCCGCCGGGCATAGGCCAGCAGGTCGTGTTCGTGGGCCAGCACGGCCGCGCGGTCGAGCCCCATCATGTAATCCAGCGCCACGGCCAGCCCCACGCTTTCGATGATGGGCGGGGTTCCCGCCTCGAACCGGGCGGGCGGATCGGCATAGGTGATCCGATCCTGCGCCACCTCGCGGATCATCTCGCCGCCGCCGTTGAAGGGCCGCATGGCCTTCAGATGCGCGCGCTTGGCATAGAGCGCGCCGATGCCGGTGGGCCCGTAAAGCTTGTGGCCGGTGATCGCATAGAAATCGATGTCCAGCGCCTGCACATCCACCGCCTGATGGACCGCGCCCTGGCATCCGTCAGCCAGCACCGGCACGCCCCTGGCATGGGCGCGCGCCACGATCTCGGCCAGCGGCGTCACCGTTCCCAGCACGTTGGACATGTGGGTGAGCGCGACCAGTTTCGTCCTGCCGGTGATCGCCGCGTCCAGCGCCTCGATATCGAGGCTGCCGTCGTCGCGCACATCCACCCAGCGCAGCACCGCGCCCATGCGCTCGCGCAGGAAGTGCCAGGGCACGATGTTGGAATGATGTTCCATCACCGTCAGCACGATCTCGTCGCCCGGCTGGATGCGGGGCGCGAGCCAGCTGTAGGAGACAAGGTTTATCGCCTCGGTCCCGCCCTTGGTGAAGATGATCTCGTCCTCGCGCGCGGCGTTCAGGAATTTCTGCACGGTGCGCCGGGCGGCCTCGTAACGGTCGGTGGCGGCGGCGGAGAGGAAATGCACCCCGCGATGCACATTGGCATACTCGCTCTCGGCGAAATCGCGCATCGCATCCAGAACCACGCGTGGCTTCTGCGCCGACGCGCCGCTGTCCAGATAGACAAGCGGCTTTCCATACACGGTGCGCGACAGGATGGGGAAATCGGCCCGGGCCGCAGCGGCATCGAACGCCTGTATGTTCGCGGGCGCGTTCATGCGAGCTCCTTCAGCGCCGACAGAAGCGCGGCGCGCACCAGTTCGCGCTGGTCGGCATTGGCGATTTCGGCCACCGCATCTTCCAGGAACGCCTGCAGCAGTAGGCCGCGCGCCTCGGCTTCCGGAATGCCGCGCGCGCGCAGATAGAACAGCGAATCCGCATCCAGGTCGCCCACCGCCGCGCCATGGGCGCATTTCACGTCATCGGCGAAGATCTCCAGCTCCGGCTTGAGATCGGCCTCCGCCGCCTCGCCCAGCAGCAGCGCCCGGGCGCCCTGGTTGCTGTCGCTGCCGTTCGCGCCCTTGGCCACCGTGACCTTGCCCTGATACACCGCGCGCGCCTGCCCCGCCGCCACATGCTTGAACAGCTGCGTGCTCGCAGTCGCACCGACGGCGTGGACGATGCGGGTGGTGACGTCGCTGTGGCGCTTGCCGTCCAGCACCGCGACGCCGGAAAGATGCGCCTCGGCCCCCTCGCCTTCCAGCGCGATCTCCAGTTCCAGCCGCGAAAGCCTGCTGCCGAAGGCAGCGTAATGGCCGCGATAGGCCGCCCCCTTGCCAAGGCGCAGGAACACTTCTTCCACCAGCACCGAGGTTTCGTCGGCAGGGGAAACGCGCACATGCTCGAGCGACGCGCTTTCACCCAGCACGATCTCGAGCCCCACGTTGCGGAAGTCAGCCGCGGCGGCCCTCTCCACCAGTGTCAGCGATGCGCCGTCCTCCAGCACCAGCAGCCCGCGCACATGGCCCGCACCGGTGAAATCGAGCTTCAGCGGATCGGCGATGACCACGCCCTTCGGCACCCGGAAGGCGATTCCGCCCGCCGAAAGCGCCAGCGACGCGGCGCCCATCACATTGCCGGCCGCGCCGGTGCGCGCGAAATGCGCCGTCACCCATTGCGGCGGATTCTTCTGCGCCAGATCGAACATCTCGATGCCGGACGGCCTGTTCGGGACCAGCCATTCCGCCACGACCGCGCCCAGGCCCGCCTCGCCCAGTACCGACTTGAGGTCGGAATATTTCCATTCCTCGATGCGGCGGTGCGGCACGCCCTGGGTGCGCAGGCGCTCCCGCGCCATCGCGCGACGTTCCACAAGCTCTGTGGCCGGTGCGTTCATGCCGCCTTGCCCACGATATGTTCGTAGCCCCTGGCTTCCAGTTCCAGCGCCAGTTCCTTGCCGCCTTCCGCCACAATGCGCCCGCCGGCGAGGACATGGATGCGGTCGGGCACGATATAGTCCAGCAGGCGCTGATAATGGGTGATCACCAGCATGGCGCGTTCGGGCGTGCGCAAGGCATTGACGCCTTCCGCCACCAGCCGCAGCGCGTCGATGTCGAGGCCGGAGTCCGTTTCGTCCAGGATCGCCAGCTTCGGCTCAAACAGCGCCATCTGCAGGATCTCCAGCCGCTTCTTCTCTCCGCCGGAGAAACCCACGTTCAGGGCGCGCTTGAGCATTTCCTCCGACACGTTCAGGGCTTTCGCCTTGGCCCGCACCAGCTTCAGCACGCCGACCGCGTCGAGATCGGCCTCGCCGCGCTGGCGGCGCTGGGCGTTGAGCGCGGTCTTGAGGAAGGTCATGGTGGTGACGCCGGGAATCTCCACCGGATACTGCATCGCCAGGAACACGCCCCTGGCCGCGCGCTCTTCGGGCGCGAGCGCCGCAAGGTCTTCGCCATTGTAAAGGATGCCGCCTTCGGTGATCTCGTACCCGTCGCGGCCCGCCAGAACGTAGGAGAGCGTGGACTTGCCCGAGCCGTTGGGGCCCATGATCGCATGCACTTCGCCCGCCCGGATCGAAAGCGTCAGGCCCTTGAGGATTTCCTTGCCGTCGGCGGCAACGTGGAGGTTCTTGATCTCAAGCATCAGTCTTCGCCCTCGTAATAGCCGGCCGGCGTCAGCCGCCCCACCTTGAAGATGGTGTTCGTGGAGAAGTCGGCATTCTGGATGCCGCCACCCAGCGCGATCTTGCCGCTGTCGGGATATTCCAGGATGTCGGCGCTTCCCATGGTGGAGAGCGCCAGATAGCGCAGCTCTTCGTCGCCATTGTTGATGATCTGGTGGGCCTCGCCGCCGGCAGGAGCACCGATGCAGTCGCCCATCCGCAACGGCAAGCGTCGTTCGCCCACCCGGTATTCACCGCTGCCCGACACGATGAAGAAGAACTCGTCCAGCACATGGTGGCGATGGAAGGGATAGGCGCGCTTGCCCGGCGGCACGACATGGAAGGAACAGCCCATGCCTTCCAGCCCAAGCGTCTTGCCCATCACCGCCTTGCGGGCGACGAAATTCCTGCCGTCGCCGAATTCCTGCAGCGGCGCATCGGCGATGTTGAGAACGGGTTTCTCGACCGTTTTGACGCGGCTCATCCCACGCTTCCTTCCAGGCTGATGCCGACCAGCTTCTGCGCCTCGACCGCGAATTCCATCGGAAGCTGCTGCAGCACCTCGCGGCAGAAGCCGTTGACGATCAGCGACACCGCCTCGTCCTGCGGAATGCCGCGCGCCCGGCAGTAGAACAGCTGGTCCTCGGCGATCTTCGATGTCGTCGCCTCATGCTCGATGCGCGCGGTCGGATTGCGGCTTTCGATATAGGGCACGGTATGGGCGCCGCATTCGCCGCCGATCAGCAGCGAGTCGCACTGGGTATAGTTGCGGGCATTCCTGGCCTTGCCATAGACGCTGACCAGCCCGCGATAGGTGTTCTGCGCCTTTCCGGCCGAGATGCCCTTGGAGATGATGCGCGAGCGGGTATTCCTGCCCAGATGGATCATCTTGGTGCCGGTATCGGCCTGCTGGAAATGGTTGGCGATGGCGATCGAATAGAATTCGCCCACGCTGTCGTCGCCGCGCAGGATGCAGGACGGATATTTCCAGGTGATCGCCGAGCCGGTTTCGACCTGGGTCCAGGAGATCTTCGACCGACGGCCGCGGCAATCGCCACGCTTGGTGACGAAATTATAGATGCCGCCGACCCCGTTTTCGTCGCCCGGATACCAGTTCTGCACCGTGGAATATTTGATCTCGGCATCGTCCAGCGCCACCAGCTCGACCACCGCGGCATGAAGCTGGTTCTCGTCGCGCCGGGGAGCGGTGCAGCCCTCCAGATAGCTCACATAGCTGCCCTCGTCGGCCACGATCAGCGTACGCTCGAACTGGCCGGTCTCGCTGGCATTGATGCGGAAATAGGTGGAAAGCTCCATCGGGCAGCGCACGCCCTTGGGCACATAGACGAATGTGCCGTCGGAAAAGACCGCCGAATTCAGCGTGGCGAAGAAATTGTCGGTCACCGGCACCACGCTGCCCAGATATTTCCGCACCAGGTCGGGATAGTCGCGGATCGCCTCGCTGATCGGGCAGAAGATCACGCCCGCCTCGTTGAGCTTTTCCTTGAAGGTGGTGGCGACCGAAACGCTGTCGAACACCGCATCCACCGCCACGCCGGCCAGCGCCATCTGCTCCGACAGCGGAATGCCCAGCTTGTTGTAGGTCTCCAGCAGCTTGGGATCGACCTCGTCCAGGCTCTGCTTCTTCGGCGCGCTCTTGGGCGCGGCATAGTAATAGGCATCCTGATAGTCGATCTTGGGATAATGCACCCGCGCCCATTTCGGCTCGGTCATCGCCTGCCAGCGGCGGAATGCGCCCAGGCGCCATTCCAGCATCCAGTCCGGCTCGCCCTTCTTGCGCGAGATGAAGCGCACCGTCTCCTCGGAGAGGCCCTTGGGCGCGCGTTCCGTCTCGATGTCGGTGACGAAGCCATACTTGTACTTCTCGCCGATCTCGGCAACCTGCTGACGGGTTTCTGCCGCTATTGCCATGATCAGGCAGCCTTCGGGGAGCGCGTGCGCTCCCACAGCTTGAGCAGCGATTCAACCGCCGAGTTGACGTCATCCATGGTCGAATTCCATCCGAAGCTGGCGCGCAGCGCACAGGCCGCGACGGCTTCCTCAACGCCCATTGCCGTCAGCACATGGCTGACGGACACCTTGCCGCTGGAGCAGGTCGCGCCGGAACTCATGCTGACGCCATCCAGGTCCAGCGCGATCAGCGCGGTTTCGGCCGCTACGCCGGGCAGCGCGAAGCACGAGGTGCTGCACAGCCGCGGCTGGCCGGCGCCGAAGAAAACGGTTTCCGGCACGAACTGTTTCAGGGCCGCCTCGAAACGGTCGCGGCAATGGGCAATGCGCGCACGCTCGCCTTCCGCATCGCACAGCGCATGGGCCGCCGCGCCGAAGCCGGCGATTCCCGACAGGTTCTCGGTGCCCGCGCGCAGACCCTTCTGCTGGCCGCCGCCCACCAGCTGGGGCGCAAGCGGCGCATGAGCCGCCGCCAGAAGCGCACCCGCGCCCTGCGGCCCGCCGATCTTGTGGGCCGACAGGGTCATGTAGTCGCAAAGCGCGAAATCCAGGCCGATCTTGCCCGCGGCCGGAACGGCATCCACCAGCAGCAGGGCGCCGGCCTCGCGCACCAGCCGCGATACGTCCGCGATCGGCTGGATCACGCCGGTTTCGTTGTTGGCGGCCATCACCGCGACCAGTGCGCGCCCCTTGCCTTCGCGCAGCGCCACACGCAGCGCCTCAAGGCCTATCACGCCGTCCGTGGTGACGGGCAGCGGCGCAAGCCGGATCCAGGGGAACCGTTCGGCCAGGCGACTGGCGGTCGCCAGGATGGAGCTGTGTTCGATGGCGCTGACGAACAGGCGCGTTATGCGCCCTTCCTCGCCTTCCAGCGAGCCTTCTGCCGCGCCGAACAGCGCCAGATTGTTGGACTCGGTGGCGCCGCTGGTGAAGATCACCGCATCAGCGGGCGCCTGCGCCAGCGCCGCCACTTTCTCGCGTGCGTCTTCCACGATGGCCCGTGCCGCCCGGCCCCTGGCATGGATGGACGACGGATTGCCGCCAATGCCCAGGGCGTGCGTCATCGCCGAAAGACATTCGGGGCGCAGGGGCGATGTGGCATTGTGATCGCAATAATGCATGTCAGGCTGCCGCGGTCTCGCTGTCCAGAACAGAATCCGTCTTCGCGTCCGCCCCGGCGCTGTTCGCGCTGCCGGACGCCTCGACATCGTTGCAGGGCCTGGCGCGGCCCAATACGCGCCGCTCCACCACATCGGCAAGCGACACCGACGACAGGAAGACATGGATCTGCTGGCCCAGTTCTTCCCACAGGTCATGGGTCACGCAACGCGCCCCCGATTTGGTGCAGCCCTTGGTGCTGCCGGGCTTGCAGCGGGTGGCGGCGATAGGCTCGTCCACCGCCATGATGATGTCGGCGATGCGCAGCTCGTCCGAAGGCCGGCTCAGGCGATAGCCGCCGCCCGGCCCGCGCACCGACGTCACCAGCCCGCCGCGCCGGAGCTTGGCGAACAATTGTTCCAGATAGGACAGGGAAATATCCTGGCGGGCCGCAATGTCGGCCAGGGCGACCGGGCGGGATTCGGATTCCCCGTCCGCCGCATTGCCGGCCAGGTCGGCCATGGCCATTACCGCATATCGTCCCTTGGTGCTCAGCCGCATCGCGGTTCCTCGCTGTCAATCCCGGCGGACCGGGGCACAAACAGGCGTTTTTCCTTGCTTTTCGACCCCCCTCCCGGTGTAGAGAGGGGGCCGCGAGCGTCAGGATCGCCTGATGCGGCTAGCGTATAGAGTTCCTGAGTAGACTGGTCAAGTATTCACGGCGCATAGGTGGGCTGCCCTGCAAGCAATTGAGAGTTCAAGGGTTTCGGTGGCCTTGGCGCTGCCAAAAACCTGACTTTCCTGCTTGCACATAGCCCGGGTGGGGTAAACAAGAATCCATGCCTGACATCATTCTGCCCGGCTCGGCGGGGCGTATCGAAGCGCGCTATCAGCGCCAGAAAACCCCCGGGGCCCCGATGGCGCTGGTGCTGCATCCGCACCCCCAGTTCGGCGGCACCATGAACAACCCGCTGGTCTATGACCTCTTCCACATGTTCCATGGCCTGGGCTGCACCGCGGTGCGCTTCAATTTCCGCGGCGTGGGCCGCAGCCAGGGCAGCTTCGACAACGGCGCGGGCGAGCTTTCCGACGCCGCCGCCGTGCTGGACTGGATGAACACGCTCTATCCCAACCCGTCACATGTGTGGGTGTGCGGCATCAGCTTCGGCGCATGGATCGGCATGCAGCTTCTGATGCGCCGGCCCGAGATCACGGGCTTCGTTTCGATCGCCCCGCCCGCCAGCATGTACGACTTCGCCTTCCTGGCGCCCTGCCCCGCCAGCGGCCTGATCGTGCACGGCACGCGCGACAATGTGGTGCCCGAGCCCGATGTGCAGAAGCTGGTGGACCGGCTGACCGCGCAGAAAGGCATCAAGATCACCTATCAGAAGATCGACGGCGCCAACCACTTCTTCGACAAGCATGAGGCCGACGTGGTGGAGACGGTGAAGGATTACGTCTCCAACATGATGAGTAAGCCGCGCGAGGGACGCTGACTAGCGCGCGAAAGCCTGGCGCAGGCGCGTCTGGGATTCCCGGTAGCCATATTCGTCGATGAAGGGTTCCAGGAAGCCGGCATCCTCGATCACATCCACCCAATAGGCGATCTCCCGGATGTCGCCCGGCCCGCACAGATTGCGCTTCAGCGCATTCGAGACGATGCTCATCCAGGACAGCAGGCTGTCCATCGCCGTGCGGTAAAGCTGAAGGCGCGGATCGCGCATCAGATCGTCCAGATCCATCTGGGCCGGCATCGCGGATTTCAGTACCTCTTCGTCGTGAATGATGTAATCCGCCTTGTCGGGCAACAGGGGGATCAAGGCGCGCGGCACCGCCAGCCGGCCCACGTCCCAATCCAGCGCGCGGCAGGCAAAGACCAGCACATCGTCGCTGGTCAGTTCCTTCAGATAATTGTTCGCCAATTCCGCGCGTTTCCACAGAACCGCCTGGCGTGCATTGAACAGCGCGACACATCCGCCGACGAACGCCAGGAACAGACCAATGCTCGTCAGGATATCCCGCGTGTCCATTTCCCCTCCTCAGTGGCGGTGAAGCCTGCCGCCCGTCATCGGCTGCGCGACGCCGGTCGTGGACGGCAGGGACAGCGGCAGTCCGCCGACCGCGCGCACCGCCAGATAGGCGAAGGCCTGGGCTTCCAGTGCATCGCCGTCCCATCCGGCATCTTCCGCCCTCAGGACCGGCACATTCACCAGCGCGCGCAACTGGTCCATCAGGAACCCGTTGTGCCGCCCGCCGCCGCAGACGATCCATGTGGCCGGGCCTTCCGGAAAATGCTCTCGCGCCCGGGCGATGGACGCGGCGGTGAAGGCGGTCAGTGTCGCCGCGCCGTCGCGCGGCGGCAGGTCTTCCACGGCATCCATGCCGAAATCCATCCGGTCCAGCGACTTGGGCGGCGGGCGGTCGAAAAAGGGATTGTCCAGCATCCGGCGCAGCGCGGCCGCGTCGATCCTTCCGCCGCGCGCGAAGGCGCCGTTTTCATCCACCGGTATGCCGGCATGGCGGTGCATCCAGTCGTCGATGGGCGCGTTGCCGGGGCCGGTGTCGAAGGCCAGCACCAGATCGCCGCTTATATAGGTGACGTTGGCCACGCCCCCGATATTCACGACCGCGACCGGCTGTTCCAGCCCTGCCTCGCGCGCCAGGACCGCGTGATAGAGCGGCACCAGCGGTGCGCCCTGTCCGCCCGCCTTCACGTCCGCGCTGCGGAAATCGTTGACCACATCGATGCCCGTCAGCCGGGCCAGCAGGGCGCCGTCGCCGATCTGCCAGGTCCAGCGCGCCTGAGGCCGGTGCAGGATCGTCTGACCGTGGAAGCCGATCAGCGCCACATCGGCTGCCCTCAGCCCGGCCTTTTCCAGCAGCGCCGCGACGGCGGCGGCATGGGCTTCGGTCAGATGCCGCTCGGCCTCGCGGATCGCATGCGGCACGGGCGCACCTTCGGCGACATTGCGGGCATCGCCGAGCGCGCCGCGCAGCAGCCCCCGGGTTTCAGAATCATAGGGCTGCGTCAGGGCCGCGCCCGGGCGAACGAAATCCCCGCCGTCGGTTTCGACCAGCGCGGCATCCACGCCATCGAGCGATGTCCCGCTCATCAGGCCGATGACTTTCACAATTTTGGACATCTATGCTATTCCCGCGTCGCCACCCTTCGACAGGCTCGGGGTGAGGAGGAAGCTTTAACATCCTGATGCTGGGCTTGTCGAAGCATGAGGAGCAAGAGCCTTTCAATGCAATCCGCGCCGCAATTCCGGTCCGACTTCCTCCGCACCTTTGTCGCGCGCGGCGCCTTCTATGCCTGCTCCGAGCCTTCGGCCGACCTGGATGCGCTGTTCGCGAAGGAGCGCGTCACCGCCTATATCGGCTTCGACTGCACCGCCAATTCCCTGCATGTCGGAAGCCTGGTGCAGCTGATGACGCTGCGCCGGCTGCAGCAGGCCGGCCACAAGCCCATCCTGTTGATGGGCGGGGGCACCACCAAGGCGGGCGATCCCAGCGGCAAGGACGAGACCCGCCAGCTTCTTTCCAGCGAACAGATCGAAGCCAACAAGCAGGGCATCCTGTCGGGGATCCGCCACCTGCTGAAATTCGGCGACGGGCCGTCGGACGCCATCCTGGTGGACAATGCCGAATGGCTGGACCGGCTGGAATACATCCCCTTCCTGCGCGAGGTAGGGCGGCATTTCTCGGTCAACCGCATGCTGACCCTGGAATCGGTGAAGCTCAGGCTGGACCGGGAGCAGCCGCTCTCTTTCCTGGAATTCAACTATTCCATCATGCAGGCCTATGACTTCGTGGAACTGCACAAGCGCTATGGCTGCCGCCTGCAAAGCTCCGGTTCGGACCAATGGGGCAATGTCGTTTCCGGCATTGAACTGGGGCGGCGGATGGCGAATGTGCAGCTGTTCGGCCTGACCACGCCGCTGATCACCACGGCATCTGGGGCCAAGATGGGCAAGACCGCCGCGGGCGCGGTGTGGCTCAATGCCGACCGCGTCAGCCCTTATGACTATTGGCAGTTCTGGCGCAACACCGAAGACGGCGACGTGGGCCGCTTCCTGCGCCTGTTCACCGACCTGCCGCTGGATGAAATCGCGCGGCTCGAAAAGCTGGAGGGCGCGGAACTGAACGAGGCCAAGAAAGTGCTGGCGACCGAAGCCACCGCCATCCTGCACGGCCGGGCGGCGGCGGAGAAATCCGCCGACACGGCGCGGCGCGCTTTCGAGGAAGGCGCCGCCGCCGAGGGACTTCCCACCGTCACCGCTAAACTGCCCGACGGCATCCTCAACCTGGCCGTGGCGGCGGGGCTGGTGGCATCCAATTCCGAAGCACGCAAGCTGATCGCCAACAACGGCCTCAGGCTCAACGACGCTGCCGTGTCAGACCCGCGCCTGACGGTCGATGTATCCGCGCTGAACAGCGATGGCGTGCTGAAGCTGTCGAGCGGAAAGAAGAAACACGTTTTGATAAAGCCCGCCTAAGGCGATGCCGGCGCCCTGGCCGGCGGCGCGTTCGAGGGTGCGTTGGCGGCCGTGGGGATGTGCCCTTCGAAAATGCGCCGCAGGATTCCCGGCGTCAGCATGGAAAGCGGGTTGGTCGAAAGATCGGGATGCTCGGCATTGCCCGTCAGTGAATAGGTCACGCCGAACACGCCCTCGCCCTTCTTCGACGCCAGGATGTCGCCGATCAGCGGCACATTGCTGATGAGAGAATTGAGTCCATAGGCGGGCACCAGCGAGCCTTTCAGCGCGATCATGCCCTTGGGCCGGTCGATATAGCCGTCGGCGCTGGCGCCGATGGCGCGGCCCACCGCGCGCGCGCCGTTCACGCTGATGACGTTGTTCTTGGAGGTGAAAGGCATGTTCAATTCTTCCATGGTCATGCCCTCCCCGCCCATCAGGTCGCCGATGCCCGTCAGCGATCCGGCGGAGAACAGCCGCGCCAGCAGCGGCTGATTGACCATCTGGAAATTCTTCACCGTCAGCACGCCGGTGAAATCCGGCGCGGTGCCGGTGGGGCCGGGCGGATCGGTGGCCTGTCCCGGCAGATTCACGGTCGCGGCCAGCGCTCCGCCCCGCATGCTCTCGAAAGCGAACAGCCCGCGCGCCAGGAGTCCCGCATCGCCGCTGGTCAGCGTGGCCTTGCGGCCGGTGCCGGATGCCTCCAGCGCCGCGGCGATGGGCGCGCTTTTGCCGCCCATCGACAGGTTGCCGTTCAGTTGCAGCGCCGCCGGCCGGTTGCCGTTGCCCGCCAGTTCCATGCTGAACGGCGCGATCGCCACGCCGTCGCGCATCGCCAGCCGGTCCAGCCGGGCGCTGATGTGGAAGCGGCCTTCCGGCGTGTCGTCCTCGGCGGGCGCGCTGCCGGCCGGCGCTTCATTGCTGCCGTTCCGCCCCACCTTCGAACCGTCGAGCGAATGGCCGCGCAGCACATAATCGTTGCCGCCCGGCCCGCGCGTGAGCTGAAACGACAGGTCGTTGAGCGCGCCCATGCGCACGGACGGGAAATTCAACGCCGTCAGGTGGCCGTCGCGGTCGAAATTGGCGGTCCCATTGGCAGTCAGCACCGGCCCGCCGATATGGATGGTTTCATCCGACAGCGTGTTGGCGGGACCGAAATTCGCCACGATCCGGCCCGTGGCTGCCTGGCCGGGCAATTTCTCCAGATTGACGATGGGCACGCTCAACGTCGCGGGGGTGAAATCCACCGCCACATCGGCGCGCGTCAGGCTGCCGCGATGGCCGGTGATGTCAGCGGTGACGGGCACTGCCCCCCGGAAATAGCGCTCCAGGTTGATGTTGAGCGCGGCGCGCCCCGCATCAGTCATCGTGCCTTTCACCGCAAGGCGTGTGGTGATGGGGTCTTTCGTCTTGAAATCCTCGGTCCAGTCCACGGCCAGGCGCGAGTCCGCCAGGTTGACCGCACCCACCTGGTGCAGCCGGTCATTGTCGATGTCGAACGTCACGGCCCCTTGGGTGATGCGGGTCTTTGCCCCCAGCGTCACCGCGAAATCGCTGACCGCCGCCTTCACGGAAATACCCACATCGTCCACCGGCAGGTTGGCCAGCATCGGCACCTTGAAGGCCAGGTCCGCGCTGACCGTGCCGCCCGTCTGCTTGGGATCAATGCCGAATTTTGTGGGATAGTTCAGCGGCTTCATGTCGATCAGCGTCATGACGTCGGTCATGGCGCCGTCGATGTGCACGCCGAACGCGCCCACCGTGCCGGGCAGATGGAGATTGGGGATCAGCGCGGTCCCGCGGCTGGCGGCCAGCGGCCCGATATGGCCGCCGCTGAGATCGGCCCGGAAGGTGTCGCCGGTCAGAGTGGCGTCGCCGGCCACACCCGTCACATGGGTCAGGCCGGTCACATAGTTGCCCTCCACGTCCTTCATCGCGAAGGTCATCTTGAGGGAATCTTCAGGCAGGATGTCCTGGTCCAGCATGCCCGGCGCGAAGTTGGTCTCGGCCGTCAGCGGCCCGATGGTGCCGGCGAAGATGTTTTCGTCGATCCAGGCGCGCGCGCCGTGCGCCACCGGAAGCGGCCAGTAGTGCAGCAAGGTGCGCACGGGCAGCGCCGGTATCGCGGCCTTCGCCACCAGCCCCGGCGCGCCATTGTCGTTGAGCGTGATGGTGCCGCTGCCGTCCAGCGCAAACCCGGCTGCCCTGACGGAAAGGCGGGCGACGTTGAACTGGCGTGGGCCGGTCAGGTAATCGGCCGTCAGCGCCACAGACTGGTAGCCCACCTGCTGCGCGTACACGCCCGGCATGTCCAGCGCGATGTTGCGGCCCGCAAGGTCGGCGTGCACGCGCTCCAGCGCGCCGCCGGCGCCATAGATGAAATCGCCCGTCCCCTTCAGGCTGGCGCGCGCCTCGCGCGCCTTGAGATCGGCGGTGGTGAGGACCAGCCTGTGCGCGGCACCGTCATAGCGCCCCACCAGCCGCAGCATCCAGACATGCAGCGCCCTGGCGTTCATCGCAGCCCAGGGAATCTCACCCTTCGCGGCGACGTCGAAATCGGCCGCAGCAAGCCGGCCATCGGGCGCAAGACGGAAATTGGCGGACACGCCCGCGGTCAGCGGCACGCCTTTCACCACGTCGAACATCTTCGCGTTCGCGCCCAGCGCACGCAGGTCCAGCCCGGTGATGTCGGCGCGGCCCGTGACGTCGCCCGCAGCGCGCGGCAGGGTCACATCGGCCGCGACATGGCTCACATGGCCCGACATGTCCACATCGGCGTTGAAGCTGGCGCCGGTGGCTTCGCCTTTCGACAGCAGCATCAGTCCGGCATTACGCGCCGTGACATGAAGCCCGGTCACCTCGTCCACAAGGCCAAGCGTGGCATTGCGCACGGCGAAACTTTCCAGGGCGCCGCTGCGGCTTCCGTGCGTGTTTATCACGTCGCTGATGCGGCCGATGATGTCCTCGCCCGTGTCCTTCTCGGTCCCAAGCCGGACGCGGCCGGACTTCGTGTGGACCAGCGTAAATGCAACCCCCACGAGCGTGATGCGCCGGACGGCGAATTCCCCGTGAAGGAAGGGCGCGGCGGCAAGGTCGATGGCCGCCTTCGGGGCGGTTGCGACAACGCGTCCCTGGCTGTCATAGAGGCGGGTGCCCAGCACCACCAGGTTGACCCGGTTCTGGTCGCGGGTCCATTCCAGCGCCGCGCGGTCATAGTCGAGCACAATGCCCGGCAGCGCATCATGGATTGCCCCGGCAAGGGTACCGCGCAGCGGGCCGAGCGACACGGGCCCCCAGAGCAGACGCAGGCCCGCGCCCGCAGCGAAAAAGACAATGGCCGCCAGCACCGCTCCGGCGCAAAGCGCCGCATGGCTGACGTGATGGGCCTTCACATAACGGGCAAAAGGCAGCTTCAATTTCGGCTTCTCAGGGCGGCATCCCAAGGCGCAGCCCGGCGGGGACCGCGTCCACTAGTGCAAGTGTTAGGCTTAAAAAGGGCAAATGTCCCAGCCTCTTGCCAGTCCTGTCGCAAGTCATGCTGCGATTGCGTCAGCCCCGCCGGATAGGGTTAAATCCGGCCCTCGCAGAAATGGACTGTCAGAAGGGTTCGGGAACTTCCATGGGTTTGGCGGCGGGCGACAAAGCCCCCAGCTTCAAGATCGCCACCGACGGCGGCGAAACGATTTCCTCGGCCAGCCTCAAGGGCAGGCCCTATGTCGTCTACTTCTATCCGAAGGACGACACGTCGGGCTGCACCAAGGAGGCCATCGCCTTTTCCGGAACCGCCGGGAAGTTCGAAAAACTGGGCATTCCGGTGATCGGTGTGTCGAAAGACAGCCTGGAGTCCCACGCCCGGTTCCGCAAGAAGCACAAGCTCAGGATCACGCTGGGCTCGGACCCCGAAACCCGCATGGCCCAGGACTGGGGCGTATGGGTCGAGAAGAGCCTTTACGGCCGCAAATACATGGGCATGGAGCGTGCGACCTTCCTGGTGAACGCCAAGGGCGTCATCGAACAGGCATGGCACAAGGTTAAGGTGCCGGGCCACGCAGAAGCCGTGCTGGAGGCGGCCAAGGCAATATGAGGGGATCGTCCGGAAAAACCCCGTGGAAAGCGGGGCCGTGCCTGGCGTCGCGCCCGACAGGGAGCGCAAGGGCTTGATCGACCAGAAAAAAGAAGCTGAGATGCCGGCCCGTGGCGACAGGGAGGGGCCCAGCGCCACGCAGCAGAGTCCGGAAATGACGGCGACGTTCCTGGAACGCGTCTGGGCGTGGGTGCATCGAACCTTCCCGGAACGCCAGATCTACATCCGCAGTGACGGGCGGGTGCAGTTCTTCACCTTCAGCCCTTCGCTGCAGGCGACGCTGGCCGGGCTGACGCTGATCTTCCTGGGATGGGTCGCGTTCGCGACCGTCAATGTGGTGTTCAAAGACCGCATCATAGCCGCCAAGGATCATCGCTATCAGCAGATGCAGGCGGCCTATGAGAACCGCGTGGCGGACCTGCAGATCTCCTATGACGAACTGAACGGCGCGCTGGTCGCCGCGGGCGACCGCTTCAAGGCCACCGCCGACGCGCTGCAGGCCAAGCAGAATGCCATCACCGGCTTCCTCAACCGCGCGCAGCAGGTGGACGCGCTGGCGGGCGGCAATCCGGCGCCGCAGCCGGCGCCCGGCGCCCCGGCCCATGCGCTGCCGCCGGGAACGTCGTTGTCCTATACCACCGACGGCTCGGCGGGCGATGCATCGCAGTTGACCATGATGCCCGGCCCCGCCGCCGCGCAGCCGCGCACGGCCCGGCCCCGGAAATCGAGCTTCCTGGACGGCGCGGTGAAGCATGTCGCGGCGCTGTTCCAGACCATTGCCGCCCCCTTTCGCGGTCACAGGCGTGCCGTCGATGCGCCGGTCCTCTATGCCAGGCATCCGGCGCTGCGCGGACTGGACGCCCAGACCGAACGCCTTGCCCGCATCGGACAGGATGAGACGCGCCTGATGGCGCGGACGGAGACCGCGCTGGATCAGGGCATCGGACATCTGCGCAGCCGGATGCGTCATGCCGGCATCGATCCCGACCAGTTCGCGCAGCGGATCGCCGACGGCGAAGGCGTGGGCGGGCCGGAGATACCGCTCGACCGCGTGCACATCGCCGGCATTTCCGATCCGGGCTTCACGCGCGCTTATCTCAGCGCGGCGGCCGTGCTGGACCAGCTCAACAGCCTGTCGGCGGCGATGGACCATGTGCCATTGGCGCCGCCCGTGGCCGCCGCAGGGTTCGACGAAAGCAGCGGCTTCGGCGCGCGCGTCGACCCCTTCACCCACCGCTATGCCTTTCATTCCGGCATCGACTTCGCGGGCCCGTGGGGCAGCGTGGTGCACGCCACCGCGCCCGGCACGGTGGTGTTCGCAGGTTTCCGCGGCGGCTATGGCAACATGGTCGAGATAGACCACGGTTATGGCATCCACACGCGCTACGGCCATCTTTCGGCGATATCGGTGCGCCTGGGCGCCCATGTCGACATGGGTGCCGGGATCGGCCGCGTCGGGTCCACCGGCCGCAGTACCGGCGCCCATGTCCATTACGAAGTCTGGTACGACAACGCCGTGAAAGACCCCAATAATTTCATCGAGGCTGGCCGTCATGTTCTCTAGCAGAAACAAGGACAAGGATCCCGCTCCGCAGCCGGCGGCGGCGCCCGCGCCTGCCGCGTCGAAGCGGCCCCGCCAGCTATCCGCGCCGTCCATCATCAGCGCCGATCTGGTGGTCAACGGCACGCTCACCTCCGCCGGCGACATCCAGGTGGACGGCCGCGTTGAAGGCGATGTGCGCAGCGTGGGTCTGGTCGTGGGCGACACCGCCGAAATCCACGGCGAGGTCCTGGCCGAAGACGTCACCGTGCGCGGCAAGGTCGTGGGCCGCATCCGCGCGCGCAAGGTCCTGCTGGCCGCGTCCAGCCATGTCGAAGGCGACATTCTGCACGAAGCCTTCGCGGTGGAAGCGGGCGCCTTCTTCGAAGGCAACTGCCGGCACAGCGACAATCCGCTGGGAGATGCGCCGCCCGCCACCCTGCCGCAACAGCAGACGGTGGTGAACGTGGCGCCGCCGCTGGTGCAGGCACCGATGCCCGGCCAGGCGACGTTTGCGCCGCTGGTCAGTGGCTGAAGACGCGGTCCTGCTGCTGATCGACCTGCAGAAGGCGATCGACCATCCTGACTGGGGCATCCGCAATAATCCGTGCGCCGAAGGGCAGGTAAGCCGCCTCCTGGCGCATTGGCGAAAACACGGCTGGCCGGTCTGGCACATACGGCATGACTCGCGTGAACCCGGCTCGCATTACCGGCCAGGCCAGCCCGGCAACGCCTTCAAGCCGGAAGCCCTGCCGCTGGCGAGCGAGCCCGTCATCGTCAAACAGACCAACAGCGCCTTCATCGGCACCGATCTTGAAAAGCGGCTGCGCGATTGCGGCCATGCGGCGCTGGTGATTGCCGGCGTCATCACCAACAACTCCGTTGAGGCGACCGTGCGCATGGCCGGCAATCTGGGCTTCAATGTGCGGCTGGTGGCCGATGCCTGCTTCACCTTCGGCATGCGCGACTGGAACGGCGTCATGCGCAGCGCGGAAGAAGTTCACGCCATGTCGCTGGCGAACCTGGACGGGGAATATTGCCGCGTGGTGACGGCGGACGAACTATTGGGCGGCGAGGCCGCCTAGCCCAGACGCCGCAGCACCGAAACCAGATCGCGCGGGAAGACGTCCTCGTCCGTGGAGGCGAGTTCCTCCACCGTCCACCAGCGCACTTCCTGCAATGCCGCGCTTTCATTCGCGGTGGCGCCCGTAAGCCGCGGATCGCCGTCATAGCGGCCCGCATAGAAAGTGTCGGCATTTTCGATGAGTATGCCTTCGAATTCGAAGATGCCCACCGCCTGATGGACCGGGCCTTCCAGCGGCACTTCGATGCCCAATTCCTCATGCAGTTCGCGGCGCGCCGCCGCAAGCACCGTCTCGCCCGGTTCAACGCCGCCCCCCGGCGTCGCCCAGAAGGTCATGTTGGGCAGGACAAACCGGATCAGCAGCACGCGGCCGCGGGCATCCCGCAGGATGGCGCGCCCGGCCTGCCGCGGTTTCGGCGTCGCCATTATTCCAGGTCTTCAACCGTCTCGCGCGGTTTTCCGCCGACCTCCTGGGCCAGCGCAGCGGCCATGAAGGCATCGAGGTCGCCGTCCAGCACGTCGGACGGCGTGCGGCTTTCCACGCCGGTCCGCAGGTCCTTCACCAGTTGGTAGGGCTGCAGCACATAGGAACGGATCTGGTGGCCCCAGCCGATGTCGGATTTCTCGCCCACGAAGGCACCGGTTTCGGCCTTCTTCTTTTCCAGCTCGATCTCATAGAGCTTGGAGCGCAGCATCTCCCAGCAGATGGCGCGGTTCTGGTGCTGGCTGCGCTCGGATTGGCTGGCCACGACGATTCCGGTCGGCAGGTGGGTGATGCGCACCGCGCTTTCGGTCTTGTTGACGTGCTGGCCGCCCGCGCCGCTGGCGCGATAGACGTCGATGCGCACGTCCTTTTCGGGAATGTCGATCTCGATCGACTGGTCGATCACCGGATAGACGGTGACGGACGAGAAGGAAGTGTGCCGGCGCGCATTGGAATCGAAGGGCGAGATGCGCACCAGCCGGTGCACGCCCGCCTCGGTCTTGAGCCAGCCATAGGCCTTCTCGCCCTTCACCAGCAGGGTGGTGGATTTGATGCCCGCCGCCTCGCCTTCGCTTTCTTCGATCAGCTGCAGCTTGTAGCCGTGACGCTCGGCCCAGCGGGTGTACATGCGCAGCAGCATGGCCGCCCAGTCCTGGCTTTCGGTACCGCCCGCGCCCGCATGGATTTCCAGATAGGTGTCGTTGCCGTCCGCTTCGCCGGAGAGCATGGATTCCAGCCGCATCTGCTCGGCTTGCTTGCCCAGCGCCAGCAGCGCGTTCTCCGCATCCGCCACCATCGCGGCGTCGCCTTCGGCTTCCGCCATCCCGATCAGTTCGCGGGCGTCGGAAAGCTCGTTGGTGATGCGGGTGACGGAACCGATGGCGCTGTCGAGCTTCTGGCGCTCGCGCATCAGCTTCTGCGCGGCCTGGGCGTCGTTCCAGAGGCTGGGGTCTTCGGCCCGGGCGTTCAGTTCGTCGAGGCGGCGGTTCGCGGCATCCCAGTCAAAGATGCCTCCTCAGCAGGGCGATGGCCTGCTCGATCTCTTCGGCGGTGCGGGCAATTTCGGGTCGCATGGCGGCTGCTTAAGGGAAGCTGCCCGCGATGTCCATCAATAAAGGCCGCCGGTGCCCTCGCCCACCGACGATGGCGGGTTGTTGCCCGGCGCGGCGGCGGTCGTGGGCGCATTCTCGTCCGGTCCGCCGACCGGCGCGTTGGCCTCGCCCGGCGCGGTGCCGGACTTGAAGGCTTCCATGATGGCGCCAGGGGTGCCGGGCGGCACGGGATTGCCGGTCTTCCAGTCGATGGGCACTTCCTCGATACCGGGCGCGATGCGGAAGGGCGTGGGCGGCGCGTCAGCCAGCGCCTGCTTCATGAAATCGCGGAAGATGGGGGCGGCGACCGTGGCCCCCTGCTCCTTGGCGCCCAGGGTGCGCGGATTGTCGAAGCCCACGAACACACCGCACGCCAGGTCGGGCGAGAAGCCGATGAACCAGGTGTCGCGCGCATCCGACGAGGTTCCGGTCTTGCCGGCCACGGGCTTGTCGATCTGGGCGCCCACCGAATAGGCCGCCGTGCCGCGCTGGACCACGCCCTGCAGCATCGAGACGATCTGGTAGGCGGTGCGCGGGTCCAGTATCTGTTCGCGCGTGTCGGCCAACAGCGGCTCTTCCTGCCCATGCCAGTCGGGATCGTTGCAACCGTCGCACTTGCGGGTGTCGTGCCGCCAGATGGTCAGGCCGTTCCGGTCCTGGATGCGGTCGATCAGCGAGGGCGAAATCTTCTTGCCGCCATTCACGAATTCCGAATAGCCGGTGACCATCCTGAGCAGCGTTGTCTCATAGGCGCCCAGGGAGTTGGCCAGCAGGGGCGGCAGCTTGTCATAGACGCCGAAGCGGATGGGAAGCTTCACCACATTGTTCATGCCCAGGTCATGGGCCAGCCGCACCGTCATCACGTTGCGCGACAGCTCTATGCCGCGCCGGAGCGTCGTGTCCCCCAGGAACTCGCCCTTCTCGAAATTCTCCGGCCGCCAGACGCCAAGGCCGGGTCCCTGGTCAAGCTCGAAAGGCGCATCCAGCACCTTGCTGGCGGGCGTATAGCCGCTGTCGAGCGCCGTGGCATAGACGAAGGGCTTGAAGGACGAACCGGGCTGGCGCATCGCCTGCATGGCGCGGTCGAACTGCGAAGAGGCGTAGGAGAATCCGCCCGACAGCGCCAGCACCCGTCCTGTATGCGGGTCCATCGCCACGATGGCGCCGTTGACCTCGGGAATCTGGCGCAGGCCATATTCGCCCGCCTTTGCCGGACGCGGCAGCGGTTCGACATAGAAAACGTCGCCGGGCTTGACCACCTGCTGGGGCGCCGCGGGCGCAGCCCCCACGGCGGCGCCCGGCAGTTCGCGCCGCGCCCAGCGATAGCCTTCCGGCGTGATCAGGCCGGTCGTGCCGTCCTGGAAACCTATGCGGATCGACTTGCCGTCATAGGCCAGCGCCACCGCCAGCTTCCAGGTGTCGATGCCCGATTCATCAGGCACCGCCGCCAGGTCCTGCCGCCAGTTGGCGATGTCGATATGCTTCTTGGCGCCGCGCCAGCCGTGGCGGCGGTCGTAGCGCACAAGGCCGGACCGCAGCGCGCTGACGGCGAAGTTCTGAAGCCGGGTATCGAGCGAAGCGCGCACCTGCAGGCCACTGTCGTAAAGACCCTTGGCCTTGTATTTGCCGATCAGCTGCCGGCGCACTTCCTCCACGTAATAATCCACGTCCGCCGCCTGGCTGCCCAGGGCGCGGGTCTGGGTCGCCAGCGGCTCGGCCTTGGCGGCGGCGGCCTGCTCGTCGGTGATGTAGCCATTGTCGGCCATCTGCGAGATCACCCAGTTCCGCCGGGCCAGCGCCGCCTCGTGATGGTAGCGCGGATCGTAGTTGGCGGGGCCCTTGGGCAGCGCCGCCAGGAAGGCGACCTCGGCGATGTCGAGTTCGTCCAGCGACTTGCCGAAATAGTTCAGCGTCGCGGCCCCGATGCCATAGCAGTTCTCGCCCAGGTAGATCTCGTTGAGATAAAGCTCGAGGACCTTCTCCTTGGGGTATGTGGCGTCGATGCGCACGGCCAGGATCGCTTCGCGGATCTTGCGACTGAACTTGACGTCGGAATTGAGCAGGAAGTTGCGCGCCACCTGCTGGGTGATGGTCGAGGCGCCCTGCGGCCGCCGGTCCTGCAGCACCAGGCCAACATCCTTGACCGCGGCGCGCAGGATGCCCGACGGATCGATGCCCGGATGGTTGTAGAAATTGCGGTCCTCGGCGCTGGTGAAGGCCTCCTTCACCAGCTTGGGGATGAAGGCCGCGGGAATGAAGATACGCCGCTCGCGCGCATATTCGCCCAGCACCGTGCCGTTGCCCGCATAGACGCGCGTGGTGATGGGCGGCGAATAGTTCTGCAACGCCTCGACGCTGGGCAGGTCGCGCGTGATGGAAAACAGATATACGGCCACGGCGCCGATCGCCACCACGATGACGGCGGCGGCTGTCAGGCCCAGCCATTTGAGGATGCGGGAAATCAGGTTCTGCATGGAGTGGGCAATTCATAAAGCCAATGCAGGGGCTTTGCCAGACCCAAGAACGGGCTCAGGGTTGCCGGAAAGTCACGCCTTTCCGCATCATTGCCGCGCAAACTGGGCATCCACGGCGTCCGCGATGGCGCCCGCAACCCTGGCGCGCCAGGCATCCGTGTTCATCTGCCGGGCGTCGGAATCGTTCGAGAGATATCCCAGTTCGATCAGCACGGCGGGGACATCGGGGGCCACCAGCACCGCAAGGCTGGCGCTGCGGTGCGGGCTGCGGGCCAGTATGTCGGTCACCTGTCCGAGTTCCGACAGCGCGTTTGTGGCGAATTGCGAGGATTTGTTGATGGTGTCGCGCTGGGCCAGGTTGATCAGGATCGGCGCCACGGGATTGTTCTCGCCCGACAGATCCACGCCCGCGATGATGTCGGACTGGTTCTCGCGCCGGGCCAGCGCCGCCGCCTCGCGATCCGAGCGGCCGTCGTTGAGCGTATAGATCGAAGTTCCGGTCACCAGGGGATCGGGATTGGAATCGGCATGCAGCGCGATGAAAAGGTCGGCCTTGTGGGAACGGCCGATGGAGACGCGCTGGCGCAACGGGATGAAACTGTCGTTATCACGGGTCATGAACACGCTGTAGCCGCGCGCGCGCAGCACCGCCGCCAGCCTGAGCCCCTCCGCCAGCGCGAGGTCTTTTTCCATCAGGCCGTTGACGCCGATGGTGCCGGAATCCAGGCCGCCGTGGCCGGGGTCTATCACGATCACCTTGCGGCCGGCATGCGCGGCGGGGGCCTGCTGGGCGGCGATCATGGCCGCAAGCCTTTCCGCATCGCTTTCGCGCTTTTTCAGGTCTTCCGGCCAGCCGGCCCCGGAATCGAATTTCGCGCGGCTGGTAGGGAACAGGTCGATCACCACGCGGTAGCCGAAGCCGGAGGCCGGCGGAATCACCAGCGCGTCGGACACGCTGACCGGCCGGTTGAGATCGATCACCATGCGCGAGTTGCCAGCGCGGAACTGGCCATAGCGATAGGATTTCACCGCGCCGAACCCGCTGGGCCGGGGCGGCGCGCCCAGCCGCCATACCACTTCGGGCATATCGATCACCACGCGATCCGGGTTCGCCAGCGCGAAGGCGCGCAGGTTCACCGGATCGGACAATTCGATCACCAGCCGCGTGCGGTCTTCGTGCTCGCCGATGCGCGCGCTCATCACGACGGGCAGCGGCCCCTGCGGCCTGGCCCCGACGCCGGGGCCCGGAACCTGCGGCGGCAGCGGCCTGGGCGGCGCGGAAGGCAGCTTGCTGGCGTCCTGCGACTGCATCAGCCGGCCGATGGCATCATCGGCGCCGGTCGCGGCCGGCACGGCAAGCGACAGGGCGGCGGCCACAAGAAGGAGAGTTGCGAAAAGGCGCACGAATGACTTTTCCGAATCGCGATGGGCCAGCCTAGCATGGCGGTTTGTTTCACCCGCATGGCTTTGCTAAAGTGCCGATGTTCGGGGCGAGAATATGTTTCTGGAAATAAAAGATTTTCTAACGCAGCAGGAAGTTGCGCGCCTGACCGCCATCGCGGCTTCCACGGCTTTCGTGGATGGCCGGATATCCAATCCCGCGATGCAGACCAAGAACAATCTGCAGGCCTCGCAGGGCGATCCCGGCTATGCGGAATCCTCCCGCATCGTGGCCCAAGCCTTCTCCCGCAGCGAAGCCTTCCGCAATTTCGCCTATCCCCGCCATATCGCCCCGCCCCTGCTCGCGCGTTATGAAGTGGGCATGCAGTACGGCCCCCATGCCGACACGGCCTATATGCGCTTCGGCAACGAGATGCATCGTTCGGACCTGTCGGCGACGGTATGGCTCCATCCGCCCGGCAGCTATGACGGCGGCGAACTGGTGGTGCATCTGGGGACCTGCCCGGCCATCATCAAAGGTGAAGCCGGCAGCGCCGTGGTCTATCCCTCGACCCAGCTGCACGAGGTGACGCCGGTGCGCCGGGGCCAGCGGCTGGTTTCCATCACCTTCATCGAGAGCATGATTCCGGACGAGTTCCACCGGACCCAGCTCTATGACCTGTCGGAAGTGGCGGCGCTGGAAGGGCTCAACATGCGTTGGGAAAATCGCGTGCGGCTGGACGCGGTGCGGAACAACCTCCTGCGGTTATGGGCCAGGTCTTAGTCAAGTTATTGTAATTGAACGATAATATCGCGGGCCGACCGGGTTCCACGGGAATTGGGTTCATTAATCGCTTGTTGAAACCGGGCTGGCACCCTACAAAACACCCGTCCGGCAGCGCCTTGCGATTCTCGCGGCTGCCGCGCCACCCCTGGCCAGGCCCGGCACGTCCCGCGACAAACGCGAGCCCCGCGCCCTTCAGGTAATCCCGTTGGCCGCCGGTCAGTCTCCTGACCGATGGCCGGTAAGTGACAATGACTGTCAAATTTGCGCACCCTTCCGACGCTCATCCGGTCCAGGACCTGTTGAGGCAGTCCGCCGTTTCGACGGATGGGTCTGCGTGCCCTTTTCCAACCTACAATTCGCGCCGCCGCCGCGCCGCACATCATGTGACCGGCCCCGATCGCGCGCGCACCGGAGATTTCCATGACCAAACGCATGCTCATCGACGCCAGCCACCCGGAAGAAACCAGGGTGGTCATCGTGGACGGTTCCCGCGTCGAGGAGTTTGACTTCGAGGCCGCATCCAAGCGGCCGCTCAAGGGCAACATCTATCTGGCCAAGGTGACGCGCGTGGAGCCGTCGCTGCAGGCCGCCTTTGTCGAATATGGCGGCAACCGCCAGGGCTTCCTGGCTTTCGCCGAAATCCATCCCGACTACTACCAGATCCCCGTAGCCGACCGTCAGGCCCTGCTGGCCGAGCAGGAAGCCGAGGCCCGCCGCCGCCAGGAAGACGACATCGAATCCTTCGAGATCACCGGCACCAAGCCGGAAGACGGCGAGGACGAAGAGGAAGACGAGGAAGCCGATACCGGCGAGGAAACGGCCGAGATGGCGCCGCTGGTGCCGCTGGATGCGGCTCCTGACGCCGATGGCGAAACCGCGTCCGAAGACCTGTCGGGCGAAGACGACCATGAAGAAGTCTTCGTCAATCATGGCGGCGCACCAGTCCGTCCTCAGGATCAGGATGACGACAGCCATCGCCATGACGAAGATGACCATCCGCTGACCAAGCCGGAAGCCGCCGAGGCGCACCTGGCCGACTATCAGGGCGACGCCGAAGTCGCCGCTGCCGAAGCCGCCCAGGAGGATGAAAGTGAAATCGAGCCGGTCGGCACGCCCGCACCGGAACCCGCCGGGGAAAATGAAGGCGCCGCCGAAGCGGCGGCGGAAGGCGGCGAGCCCGCCCAGGCCCTGCATGCCCCGCGTCCGCCGCAGAAATGGGTACGCCGCAAGCACTACAAGATCCAGGAAGTCATCAAGCGCCGCCAGATCATCCTGGTGCAGGTGGTCAAGGAGGAACGCGGCAACAAGGGCGCCGCATTGACCACCTATCTGTCGCTGGCGGGCCGCTATTGCGTGCTGATGCCCAACACGCCGCGCGGCGGCGGCATCAGCCGGAAGATCACCAACGCCGCCGACAGGAAGCGTCTCAAGAGCGCGGCCCAGGGGCTGGACCTGCCCGATGGCATGGGCCTGATCATCCGCACCGCGGGCGAGAACCGCACCAAGCTGGAGATCCGGCGCGACTATGACTACCTGCTCAGATTGTGGGACACGATCCGCGAAAAGACACTGTCGTCCAACGCCCCGGCCTGCGTCTATGAGGAAGGCGACCTGATCAAGCGGGTGATCCGCGATCTGTACACCAAGGACGTGCAGGACGTGGTGGTGGAAGGCGAACAGGGCTTCCGCAACGCCAAGGAATTCATGCGGATGCTGATGCCCAGCCATGCCAAGCATGTGCATCAGTACAAGGACACGGTGCCGCTGTTCCAGCGCATGCACATCGAGGCCCAGCTGGATTCGATGTTCTCGCCCACCGTCACGCTGAAGTCGGGCGGCTATATCGTCATCAACCAGACCGAGGCGCTGGTCTCGATCGACGTGAATTCGGGCCGCGCCACGCGCGAGCATTCGATCGAGGAGACGGCGCGCAAGACCAACCTGGAAGCCGCCAGCGAAATCGCCCGGCAGCTCAGGCTGCGCGACCTGGCCGGCCTGATCGTGATCGATTTCATCGACATGGAGGAAACCCGCAACGACCGCGAGGTGGAAAAACGCCTGCGGGACGCGGTCAAGAACGACCGCGCGCGGGTCCAGATCGGCAAGATCAGCCAGTTCGGGCTTCTGGAGATGTCGCGCCAGCGCCTGCGCGCGGGCGTCATCGCGGGCTCGACCATAACCTGCCCGCACTGCGCGGGCACCGGCCTGGTGCGCTCCACCGAATCCACCGCGCTGCGCGTGCTGCGCGCGCTCGAGGATGAAGGCGAGAAGAACCGCGCGGCCGCCGTCACCGTCAGGATCGACAACGAAGTCGCGATCTACATCCTCAACCAGAAGCGTCACGAACTCGACCGCATCGAGACCGAGCACGGCATGAGCATCGCCTTCGAGCCCAGGGAAGGCCTTGCCGCGGGCGCGTTCGAGCTGGAGCGCACCAAGCAGCGCGATCCGTCAGAACGTCCGCGCAGCCACGCGGTGAGCATCGAAGCGGGCTTCGTGCCCTCCGACGAGCCCGAGCCTGAATATGAGGAAGAGGCCGAGGAGGACGAGGAGATCGCCGCCGAAGCGCAAGGCGATGAGGAAACCCGGACTCAATCCTTCGATCGCAGTGAACCCTCGCGCGAGGGCCGCGAAGGCGGACGCCGCCGCAGGCGCCGCGGCGGGCGCGGACGGGGCCGCGACCGGGACCGCGGAGAGCGTGCCGAAACCGCGCCGCATCCGGAGGCTGCCGAGCCCGCCGCAACAGAAGAGGAAGGCGGAGAAGACGCCGCGCCGGCTGCCGGCGACCAGGATCAGGCGACTGTGCAACTGGGCGAGAATGGCGAACCGCGCCGCAGGCGCCGCCGCCGCCGCGGACGGCGCGGCGGACGCGACCGCGGCACCGTGCAGGCCGAGCCGGAAGGCATGGAACATCATCAGTCCGGATTTGTCAGTGAAGCCGATCGTTTCGGCACGGCGCCTGACGAGGTCGACACCACGCCCACCGATACGCCGCACACGCCCGGCGCGTCTTCCACGCCGGTCTGGACGCTGCGGGACGAAGAGCCCGACACCACGCCCCAGGACGAGGCCTCCGTTCAAAGCCAAGACCGGCCCAAGAAAAAGGGGTGGTGGCAGCGGACATTCTCCGGCGGGGAATAATCGTCGCCGCCGTCAACAGCAGGCCCGGCCTCATCCTGAGCCTGTCGAAGGATGACCGGGCCATCCAGACGGCAGCGTGCAGACGTTAGTTGGTCGCCGCTTCTGCCACCGCACCCATGCCGTGCGCGCCCGGATCGGTCAGCGCCACGCAGCTTTCGGAATTGCAGGAGATCATGTTGACCGTGTCGAAGGGCGCCGCGCCCGTGCCCGCCACGTCGCCGCGCCTGCCCGGTTGGCGCCCGCCGGCCGTCTGCACCACGGCATTGAGCGCGGCTGCCGCGCCATTGGGCCCACCCGCGCCGGCTCCCGCCAGCGCCACGTCATTTCCGTTGATCGCGATGACGGGCACCAGGAAGGCGGCGGCAAGACCGGCCTGACCAGCCGCCGGGTTTGCCGCAAGCTGCACGCCGGTATCGCCCGCCGTGCGGCCCGATCCGAATGGCCCGTTGAGCGTAACGGCGCAGGACGCCGCCTGCCCGTTCGCGTCCACCGCCGCGAAGCCGGTGGAACCCATGTCTCTTGGCAGGCTGGTCACGCCGAAGGTGCCCAGCGCCTGGCCGGCTGCCGCCGCGACATTGCGCTGGCGCATCAGGTTGTCGAGCAGCGTTCCGGCGAACAACCCCGCGCCGGTGCCCGCGCCCGGAATATAGGTGGTGAGCCCGCCCGCATTGCGAACCCGCGCGGCGCTCCGGCGCGATACGGTTGCCGCCATGTCTTCGGCGCTGACCGCGCCGCCTTGCGCGGCCGTATAGGCGGCGATGCGCTGGGCGACCGCGCCCTTGTAGAAACCGTCCGCGCCGTTCAGGCGGATCTGGCTGAGCGTCTGGCCCAGCGCCGCATTGCGCGCTTCGCCCCCGGCCGCGCGCGGCTGGCCGGATTCATCCAGGAACTCCGCCGCCAGGGACGCATCCAGCCGGATCACGTTCTGCGCCTCGCCCAGGCGCACCGACAGCGCCTGCGAGATGGGAAAGCCCGTGGCGGCATAGGCCTCGCCCGGCGCCACAACGCGCTGCCAGGGCAGCGCGCCGAAAGCCTTCTGCATGTCGGCAAAACCGCGCACCACGCCCGGCACGGCATAGGCGCCGCCGCCGCGCGGGCTGCGCGCGAGGAAATCGAATTCCGTCACCTGCCCTGACGCATCGCGCACCAGGCAGATGCCGCCCCCGCCCAGCCCCGCCGCCACCGGATAGGTCGCGGTCATGGCAAAGAACATGGTGGTCACCGCGTCCACGGCGTCGCCTTGCGCCGCCAGCGCCGCAGCGCCCGCGCGGGCCGCCAGAGGCTCGTCACTGACGGCGATGCCGCTGCGCACGGGCCTGGATTCCTCGCTTGCGGTGTAGGTGGCCGGTACATCGTCCGCCAGGCCAAGCGTGGCGGCCGTGTGATCGCCAAGCGCGGAAATAGTTTGGCATCCGCCCAGAAACAGGGCCGGCGCGGCAAACAGGGCAAGAAGACGCGGGGGCAGCATGAAGCGGGTTTAATCCTGGGCAGACTTGTTCCGGGCCTTTATGCCCCAGCCGCCCCGGTTAAGAAAGGCGGGCTTTTCGCCCGTTCCACACGCGCCGAAACCGGCGTTTGCTTTTCGGGCCGCGCCCTCCTACCGTCCCGGCGAGTTCGGGGGCGAATGCGAGGCGGGCCGGAAGGTCCGCAGGAGATTTCCGGTTGTTGCAGATGTCCGGTTCGTTGCACATGAAGGACTTCCCCCGGCCCCGTTTGCGCAAACTGGCCTTCGCGGCCGGTTTCGCGGCCGCGTTTCTCGCCTATGCCCTGCCCGCGCAGGCCCAGGGCATCAGCATCCTGCGCGACACCGAAACCGAAGAGATGCTGCGCAGCTACGAGACGCCGCTTGCGCGCGCAGCCGGGCTCGATCCCGTGCCGCGCGTCTGGCTGGTGGGCGATCCCTCGATCAACGCCTTCGCCTCGTACGGCGACGGCGGCGAGAACATTTTCGTCTTTTCCGGCATCCTGCTCTGGCTGCACAGCCCCAACGAGCTGATCGGCGTGATGGCGCACGAGACCGGCCACATCTCGGCGGGACATCTGTCGCGCGGCAGCTACGGCATGCAGAAGGCGATGATCCCCATGCTGCTGTCGATGGCGGCGGGCGTTGCCGCCATGATCGCGGGCGCGGGCGAAGCCGGAATGGCCATCATGGGCGTGGGCCAAGCCTATGCCATGGGCCAGATGGCGGCCTTCACGCGGGTACAGGAATCCACGGCCGACCAAATCGCGGCCAAGCTGCTGCTGGCCACGCACCAGTCGCCGATGGGCATGTACCACACGTTCCAGCGCTTCGCGAATGAAGAGGCGATGAGCGACAAGATGTATCAGCCGGACAAGTTCGCGGTCGATCATCCGTCGGGCCAGGACCGCGTCTTCGACCTCAACGACATGGTGGAATCCTCGCCCTATCGCGAGGTGCAGGACAGCCCCCAGGCGCTGCACACCTTCCAGATGGTGCAGGCCAAGCTGGCGGGCTATGTGCTGCCGGTGAAGGATGCGCTCAACCGCTTTCCCGAAACCGACACGTCCGAGCCCGCGCGCTATGCCCGCGCGATGGTCTATATGCGGCAGCCCAACTTCCAGAAGGCGCTGTCCACCATCAACAGCCTGCTGCAGGACGAGCCGAACAATCCCTATTTCTACGAGGTGCGCGGCCAGCTCTACATGAGCATGGCAAAGCCGGCGCAGGCGATTCCCGACTATGAGAAGTCCGTGGCGCTGCGGCCGGGCGCGCCGCAGCTGCGCCTGGCGCTGGCAACCGCGCTGCTGGCCACCGACAATCCGGCGGTCGCCGACAAGGCGCTCGCCAATCTCAAGGCGGCGGTGCTGGTAGAGAATGACGACGTCTTCACCTGGTACCAGACGGCGCAGGCCTACAGCATGTTGAAGAACGAGCCGATGGCCAACCTGTCCACCGCCGAGCTCTGGTACAATGCCGGCGACATGCAGAAGGCCATCGTCTTCGCCACGCGCGCACGCGGCAAGCTGCCCCAGGGCGGGCCGGACTGGCAGCGCGCCCAGGACATCATCGGCGCGGCCGGTCCCCAGGCGCGCCAGCAGCGGGGATAGACATGCGTGCAGGTGTGATCGTTCTGGCGGGCGCCATCGGCGGCGCGGCCCTGGCGGTGGCGGCTGTCCTCGTGATGGCGCAGCAGGGTTTGCTGCCTGTCAACGACCGTCAGATGCAGGCCTATCTGATGACGCATCCGCAGCTGGCGGTGGCGATGATGAACCGCGCACAGCAGATCGACGACCTCAGGCAACAGGCCGAACGGGACGCGGCATTGAAGAAAGTCGGCCAGGCCGCCTTCTTCGATCCCGCGGTGGCTTTCGTCACCGGCCCGGCGGACGCGAAGAAGACCTTCGTGGAATTCTATGACTATGACTGCCCCTATTGCCGCGCCTCGCTGCCCGCGGTGAAGAAATTCTACGAAGCGCACAGGAACGATACGCGCTTCTCCTTCATCGAATTCCCCATCGCGGCGCTGCACGGGCCCAGCGCGCTGCTTGCGGCCCGCGCCTCGCTGGCGGCGCGCCGGCAGCCTGCGCATTACATCGACTTCCACTTCGGACTCCTGGGCGAGGAGGATTCGATCACCGAGGACATGATCTTCGACCATGCCGCCAAGGCGGGGCTGGACGTGGCGCGGCTCAAGACCGACATGGCCGATCCCGCGATCCAGAAGACGCTGGATGCGGGCATCGCGCTGGCCCACAAGACCGGCATCGACGGCACGCCGACCTTCATCCTCAACGGCCGCATGCGCCCCGGCGCGCTGGACGACGACGCCCTGGCCGATGAGATGAAAAGCTGAACCCAAGCGCGCCGCATTTTGCCCGATGGGCAGGAGCGCGCGAAGCGTACTTCACCTGCGTGAGCACGCGCGACGCCCCGGCGGGCGAAAGACAAGCGCCTCAGATCATTCCGCTGAGGGGGCTCGACGGATCGGCATACGCTTTTTTGGGCATCCGCCCCGCCAGCCAGGCCTCGCGGCCGGCCTCGACCGCCAGCTTCATGGCGCGCGCCATGCGAACCGGATCCCTCGCATGGGCGATGGCGGTATTGGTCAGGACTGCATCGCAGCCCAGTTCCATCGCCACCGCCGCATCCGACGCCGTGCCGATGCCGGCGTCCACGATCACCGGCACCCTGGCATCCTCGATGATCATGCGGATGTTCACGCTCGACTGCAGCCCCATGCCCGAGCCGATGGGCGCGGCCAGCGGCATGATCGCCACCGCGCCGGCATCCTCCAGCCGCTTGGCCATCAGCGGATCGTCGCTGCAATAGACCATCACCTGGAAGCCGTCGTTCGACAGCATCTCGGTGGCGCGCAGCGTCTCGATCATGTCGGGATAAAGCAGCTTCTTTTCGCCCAGCACCTCAAGCTTCACCAGGGTCCAGCCGCCGGCCTCGCGCGCAAGACGCAGCGTGCGCACCGCCTCCTCGCCGGTGAAGCAGCCCGCCGTGTTGGGCAGGTAAGTCACTTTCTTCGGATCGATGTAATCCACCAGCATGGGCTGGCCGGGATCGGTCAGATTCACGCGGCGGACCGCGACGGTGACGATCTCCGCTCCGCTTGCCTCCAGCGCGGCGGCGTTCATCGCATAGTCCTTGTACTTGCCCGTGCCGATGATCAGGCGCGACCGGAAGGTGCGGCCCGCCACCGTGAACGGCCTGTCTTCAGGACGAATGTCCTGAGGTTCGGCGGCATCCGCCTTGGGGCGCGGCACCTCTACCGGCGCGTTGCCGCCGCCGATGAAATGCACGATCTCCAGCCGGTCGCCATCGGCCACCGCCACCTCGCCATAGGTCGAACGCGGCACGATCTCGAGGTTGCGTTCCACCGCGATCTTGCCGGGATCGAGCCCCAGGCTTTCCAGCAGGCTGCGTATGCTGAGACCCGCATCGAACCGGCGCGGTTCGCCGTTCAAGGTGACTTCGACTGCCATAAGAACCGTACCTTTAAGCATTTCCGTATTGGTGCGATCCGATTATAAGGCTTGAATCGCTTCCACTCACGGAAAGTCTATGGCAAAAAAGCCTAACCAATCCAAGACCTTACCGATATACATCCTGAACGGGCCCAACCTCAATCTGCTGGGGACGCGTGAGCCGGAGGTCTATGGCCGCACGACCCTGGCCGAGATCGAGAAGATGTGCGCCGCCCAGGCGAAAAGCCACGGCCTTTCCATCGTCTTCCGCCAGAGCAACCGCGAGGGCGAGATCGTGGACCATCTGCAGGAGGCGCGCACCTCCGCCAGCGCCGTCATCATCAATCCGGCGGGTTATGGCCATACCTCCATCGCGATCCTCGACACCATCCTCGCGCTGACGATCCCGGTGATCGAAGTGCATCTCTCCAACATCCACAGGCGCGAGCCCTATCGCCATCTCTCCTATGTGTCGAAGGGGGCAACCGGCATCGTGATGGGCCTGGGGGCACAGGGCTACCTGCGCGCCGTGGACGCAATCGCCGAAATCCTCAAGGTAGCGAAATGAGCAAGACAAAGAAAAAGACCAAAGCCAAGACTGCGCCCGCCGCCAGAAGCGGCGGCCGGCCGGGCGTGAATGCCGATGCCGTGCGCGAGCTGGCGAAGCTTCTGGGCGAAACTGGGCTGACCGAGATCGAGATCGAACATGACGGCGCGCGCATCCGCGTCAGCCGCGGCGCGGTTGCCGCCGCCGCGCCTGCTGCGCCGGCAACGCCTGCGGCGGCGCC
>DASZVO010000021.1:0-33704 GCA_035547015.1 Rhizomicrobium sp.
GGCCGCCAACCGCACGACGCTGATCTTCGTCAACACCCGCTTCCAGGCGGAGATGGCCTTCGCCAAGCTGTGGGAGCTGAACGAGGACAGCCTGCCGATCGCGTTGCACCACGGCAGCCTCGCCGCCGAGCAGCGGCGCAAGGTGGAGGCGGCGATGGCGCGGGGCGAGCTGCGCGCCGTGGTCTGCACCTCGACCCTCGACCTCGGCATCGACTGGGGCGCGGTCGACCTCGTGGTGCAGCTCGCCGCGCCGAAGGGATCGTCGCGCCTGATCCAGCGCATCGGCCGCGCCAACCACCGGCTGGACGAGCCCAGCGCCGCGCTGCTGGTGCCCGCCAACCGCTTCGAGGTGCTGGAATGCACCGCCGCCCGCGATGCGGTGCTGGCGGGCGAACTGGATGGCGAGCGGCTGAAGGCGGGCGGGCTGGACGTGCTGGCGCAGCACATCCTGGGCACGGCCTGCGCCGCGCCGTTTGATGCGGATGCGCTGTTCGCCGAGGTGCGCTCGGCCTCCCCCTATGCCGGGCTCACCCGCGCGGATTTCGATGCGGCGGTGGATTTCGTGGCGACCGGCGGCTATGCGCTGCGCAGCTATGATCGCTATGCCCGGCTGCGCCGCACGGAAGACGGCAAATACCGGCTGGCGCATCCGCGGCTGGCCCAGGAATACCGGCTGAATGCGGGCGTGATCGTGGAAGATCCGATGGTGGATGTGCGGCTGATGTCGCGCGGGCGTCCGGCCGGGGCAGGGGGACGGCGCCTGGGCCAGCTGGAGGAATATTTCATCGAGCAGCTCGCGGTGGGCGACACGTTCGTCTTCGCCGGCGATGTGGTGCGCTTCGAGGGCCTGCGCGAGGATGCGGCCTATGTGACGCGCGCGAACGACCCCGAGGCCGAGATTCCGTCCTATAACGGCGGCAAGTTCCCGCTCTCCACCTTCCTGGCCCGGCGCGTGCGCGAGATGGTCGGCGCGCCGGAAGCCTGGCACGCGCTGCCGGGGCCGGTGCAGGAATGGCTCAGGATCCAGGAATGGCGCAGCGTGATCCCCAAGCCCGGCCAGTTGCTGGTCGAGACTTTTCCGCGCGGCAACCGCCATTACCTTGTCTGCTATCCTTTCGAAGGGCGGCTCGCGCACCAGACGCTGGGCATGCTCCTGACGCGGCGGCTGGAACGCGCCGGATTCCATCCCATAGGGTTCGTCGCCAATGAATATGCCCTGGCCGTCTGGGCCGCCAGGGACATGGGGGGCGCCGCGATGGACGCCCTATTCGATGCGGACATGCTGGGCGACGACCTCGACAGCTGGCTGGCCGAATCCAACCTCTACAAGCGCACCTTCCGCAACTGCGCGATCATCGCGGGGCTGATCCAGCGCCGCTTTCCGGGCAAGGAAAAGACGGGGCGCCAGGTGACCTTTTCCTCCGACCTGATCTATGACGTGCTGCGGGCGCATGAGCCCGACCATGTGCTTCTGCGCGCCACCTATGCCGATGCGGGAACGGGGCTTCTGGACATCGCGCGGCTGGGCGACATGCTGGCGCGCGTGCGGCGGCGGATCGTCACCCGCCGGCTGGACCGCGTTTCCCCGCTTGCGGTTCCCGCGCTGCTGGAGATCTCGCGCGAAATGGTTGCGGGCGAGGTGGATGAAGCTATCTTGCGCGAGAGCGAGGATGCGCTGGTGCGCGATGCGATGCGCGTGGACTGACCCGGGGACCCTGATTCGGACATGAACGACCTTCTGATCGCGGTGAACGGCGAAACGCTGCTGCTGGATGCCTGTGGCGCGGCGTTCAGCCCGGCCCATTCCACCCTGATCTTCTCGGACCTGCACCTGGAAAAGGGCAGTTCCTATGCGCCCGGCCGCCAGTTCCTGCCGCCCTACGACACGCGCGCCACGCTGGCGCGCATGTACCGGGCGGTGGCCCGTCACAAGCCCGCGCGGGTGATCGCGCTGGGCGATTCCTTCCACGATGCGGGCGCCGCCGACCGGCTGGGCGCGGAGGAGCGCGCCCTGCTGGACGCGATGGGGCGCGCAGCCGCCTTTGTCTGGATCGCGGGCAATCATGATCCCCATCCGCCCGCCTGGCTGGGCGGCGAGGTGGCCGCGTCCTGGCGCATGGGCGGCCTGGTGTTCCGGCACGAGCCGCGCGCGGACTTCGAGCCGGGCGAGGTCGCCGGCCACCTGCATCCTTGCGCAAGCGTCGTCAAATGGGGCCGCCGCGTGCGGCGGCGCTGCTTCGCCGGCAACGGCCTCAGGCTGGTGCTGCCCGCCTTCGGCGCCTATGCGGGCGGGCTGGACGTGGGCGACATGGCGCTCGCCTCGCTGTTCGCGGGCCCGTTCCACGCCTACATGCTGGGGCAGACGCGGGTCTATGCCATCGCGCGACAGGCGGCGGCTATGCCGGTCTCCTGAACAGCACCGACGAGATCCATCCCAGAAGCACCGCCATCAGCACGCAGGCCAGCCCATAGGTCAGCGGCGCATCATGCGCCAGGTTGAACAGCCGCCGCTCCAGCCCCGTCTGGTCGATGAACAGCGGCGTGGACTGGGCGCTCACCACCTGGCCGTCGCGGAACAGATAGACCTCGACATTGTACTGGCCGCGCACCACGCCTGCGGGCACCGGCACGCGGGTGCGGAACAGCGTCTCGCTCAGGAAATCGATGCTGCCGGGCGCCTCGGCATAGAGGCCCGATTTTTCCAGGTGGCGGAGCGCGGCCTCGCGGAAGGGCCGCGCGTCATGATGGCTGCCGATCGCGGTGGGATAGAGATAGTTGATGCCCACGCCATACCGCGCCAGCGCGCGCGGGGGCGCGATCACGTCGATCGGCCTGGTGCTGGCGAGATAGTAATAGCCCGGCAGGCCCTCGAAGTGCGCCGCATCGTTGTTGACCCATATGCCCGCGATGCGGTCCCGGCGGCGCACGGTCATCGGCTCGCCCGGCCCGCGCACCACCACCACGATGTCGCGGCCCGCCGCGTTCGCCGGCCGTTCCACCGCGCCGAACACCACGATCGCGGTGCCGGTATAATTGGACGTGATCTGGATCACGTCCTGGCTGATGCCGGAGACCAGGTCTTCCGCGCGCGCCGGTGCGGCCATAAGAACCATAAGAAGAAGCATCGCCAGCAGCGCGCGCCTCATGGCAGCCCCAGCGCAAGCGAATAGACATCGGCCGGACGGGCGATCAGCCCCCACAACAGTCCGGCGCAAACCGTCAGGACAACCAGGGCCAGCAGCAGGCGCAACTGCTCGCCGCGCAGCCTGGCGCCCGCCTGCACGCCCAGCTGCGCGCCCACCACGCCGCCCACCACCAGCAATCCCGCCAGCACGATGTCCACGGCATAGTTGCTGGTCGCCTGCAACACGGTCGTGACCGAGGCCACGCAGATGATCTGCACTAGCGACGTGCCCATCACCACATTGGTCGGCATGCGCAGCAGGTAGATCATGGCGGGCACGATGATGAAGCCGCCGCCGATGCCCATGATCGCGCTCAGCGCGCCCACGGCGAAGCCGATCGCCGCCGGCGGGATCACGCTGATGTAAAGGCGCGAATGGCGGAAGCGCATCTTGAACGGCAGGCCATGGATCCAGACATGGTTGACCGGCCGCGCGCTCACCTGGGTGCCGCTGCGCCAGGCGCGCAGCGTGGCCAGGCTCTCGCGCAGCATGATCGTGCCCACCGCGCCCAGCAGCACCACATAGGTGAGCGAGACGATCAAGTCCATCTGCCCCTGGCGGCGCATCAGCGCGAACAGCCAGACGCCGGACAGCGTGCCGGCGATGCCGCCCGCCATCATCACGCCCGCCATGGTGAAATCGATGGCGCGCTTGCGCCACTGGGCCAGCGCGCCCGACATCGAGGAAGCGGTGACATGGCTGAGTGTGGTGGCGACCGCGACGGTCGAAGGGATGCCGCTGAACACCAGCAGCGGCGTCATCAGGAAGCCGCCGCCCACGCCGAACATGCCGGAAAGGAAACCCACCAGCGCGCCCAGTCCGATCATGACCGGCCAGTTGACCGACATTTCGGCGATGGGCAGGTAGATTTCCATTGCCGGCGACCTTGCGCGCGCCGCCGCATGGGGTCAACCCATGCGGGCCTCATCGCACGACACGGCCGCTGCTGTCAGGTGCCCAGGTCCGCAAGCTCCGGCGGCACATTGGCGGCGCGGTTCAGCGGCGCGGCATGGAAGGCGGCGGCGGCGCGCGACGCGGCAGCCTTGTCGGCGGCGCTCAACTGGGTTTCGAGAACGCCGGCGCGCGTGCGGGACTCCGCGTCGCCCGCGGCGGCGGCGATCGAGTACCATTTATAGGCATCGGCAAGACTCTGCGGCACGCCGTCGCCGCGCTCGTACAGCACGGCGAGATTGAACTGCGAGTCGGACAGGCCCAGCGAAGCGGCCTTGGCGAACCAGCGGGCCGCCTCGGCCATGTTCTTCTTACCTGCCGGGGCGCCGGCATAGGCGACGGCCAGATTGTGCATCGCCTTGCGATTGCCCTGGCCGGCGGCCATCTCATACCAGTGCATCGCCTTGGCGCCGTCGGCCGGCAGTCCCTGTCCGCGCTCATAGAGCGTGCCCAGGCGATACTGCGCCACGGCCTGGCCCTTTTCGGCGGCCTGGGTCAGGTAACGCGCCGCGTCGGCCAGGTTGGCCGGCTTGCCGTCCAGCGCCCGGAGGCCCAGGACGGTCAGGGCGACCGGATTGCCGGCATTGGCCAGGCGGACCGCCCGTTCCACCGGATCGCCTGCGGCCGGATTGCGCGCGGTTTGTGCGCCCTTCAGCGCAGCGGGAGCCGGCGCCGGCTTGGCGGGCGCGGTCTGCGCCGGCGTGGCGGGCAGCGGCGCATCGGCCTTTGCGGAAGGCTGTGCGGAAGGCTGCGGCAGGTGCGGCGCGACCACGAACTGCGTCTCGTTCCGGACGGGCGCCGTGGCCGGTGTGGCGCTGTGCACGATCTTGTGCGCCAGCTGGGGCGCGGTCTTGTGCGTGACTTTCGCGACCGAAGCGGCTGCAGGCTGCGGCACGGTGAGCCTGGCGCGGCGGCTCAGCATCAGCGCGGTGGCCGCGATCGCCACCACGATGACCGCGACGATCACGGGAATGAGATAGCGCGGCCTGGCGCCTTCTTCCTCTTCGGCTTCGATGCTCCGGCCCCAGCCAAGACCCACGAAACCGCCGCGGCTTTCATGTCCGGTCTTTTCGGCGGCCGCGCGGGCGGACCGCCGCGCCAGGGCCAGGAAGCTCTCCTCCGGCTGCGCGGACGGTTGCGCGGCCTCTTCGGGCTGGACGAAAACCTCTTCGAAATTGGGTTCGAAACCGGTGTCGGCAACAAAGCCGGTATCGGCAACAAAGCCGGTATCGGCAACCTGTCCGGCGGCGAAGGGATCGGCTTCTTCGGCGGGCGGGGGAATGTCGAAATCCGCCGCGGGCGGCATGCCGGAATCCATGTCCGGATTCACGCCCGGATCGGCGAACGCCTCCACCAGGGGCGGCTCGGCATGGGTATCCGGCACGGGCTCGCCCGGCTGCGGCCCGGCAAGTCCGGCCTGCGTTTCTTCGCGGATCGCCTCCGAAGGCGGCGGCTCGATGGGCCGCAGCACCTTGGCGCGCAGTTCTTCGACCAGGTCGCCGTGACCCTTCTCGAGGGACTCAAGCCGGTGCGACAGCGCATGCATCGAGGCGTCGAACATCGCCTTGGGATCGTAGCTGTCGAGTTTCTCGGCCACGCTGCTGACCGAGCGTTCAATGCCGTCCAGCCGGCGTTCGAACCCGGCGTCGGGCAGGCGGCTTTCCAGCCGGGCCAGGGATTCCTCCAGCCGGCCCAGGCCCTGCTCATGCTGGGCGGCGCGGCGCTGGCTCTCGGCCTGCTCGGCGGCGCGCCGGCCGGCATCGGCCTCGATCTTCTCGATGGCCTGGGTCAGCGTGTTGCTGTTGGCCTCCACGGCCAGCTCGCTGGCGGCAAGCCTTTGCGCCATGCCGTCCAGCATGCCGCGCGTGTTTCCGGCTTCGGCCTGCGCTTCCTCGAAGCGCCCGGCCAGCTGTTCCAGGCTGCCGGCAAGCTGATCGACCTGGACGGCCGAATGCGTGGCGGTGGCGCCGACCTGCTCGGCCAGCCGCGACAGGCCCATGTGCAGCGCCTTGACCGCTTCGCGCATGTTGCCGCCGCTGCCGCCGCGCTCCAGCCTCTCCAGCCGCTCGGTCAGCGCCGTCACCTGCTGGCCCAGCTGCTCGAACGCCTGGTTCTGCTCGCGCGCGCTGGTGTTCATTTCCTGCGCGGTGCGGGAGATGACGCGATTGCTTTCGGAATGGCTGCGCTCGGTCGAATCCAGCCGGTGGCTCAGGCCCCGCAGCTGTTCCTCGATCCGCCGCCAGGCCTGCGCCGAATCGGCCTCGCCGTGACCCGCATGGGCCAGCATGTCCTCGGCCCCGGCATCCGCGGTCTGGGGCAGGCCCCAGGCATCCAGCTGTGCTGCGCCCTGTTCAAGCGGCATGGACAAGCCCTCCATTCCCGACAGGCCGCGCAGGATGCGCCGGGTCAGCCATTCGCCCACCGACAGGCCCTCGCGGCGCGCAGCCGCGCGGGCGGCTTCCCGCGCTTCCAGCGGGATGCCTGCAACATTCCAGGGAAGCTCCGCGCGCATCTCGATTCGCCCGCACCACGCACCCGCTACCCAAAGTACCGGGGGCTAGATATGGTGTAAAGGGAACGTCATCTTCGCAAAAGGTCAGACGGGCGAGCCTGTGCTGGTTCATGCACAGATACTTGCACCGCAGGGTTAATCCGCCGTTACTGCACACCTTCCGCGCCGCGCAGGCGCAAGGGCGCGGACGGGGGCGGCGGCGCGCTGGCCTGCGCCGGGCTATCGAAACGGGTGACGGCGCTGGCCGGGCCTTCGGGCTTCGGCGGCGGAAGGCCGAGGTCGGTGGAAAAGAGCAGGGCGACATAGACGGTATCGCCGTTCACCGCGGCGCCCACGCCCGCATGGTCGTAACCGGGAAAGGCCATGTTGTCCCGGTGCGGCGGGCTTTTCATCCATTCGTCCAGGAAGCGGCGCGCGAATTCGTCCACCGCGACGCCGGACTCCTTGGTGTAGTGCTGCGCCGCCAGGTTCTCGCCCAGCAGGCCTTGCCACTTGGCGTCATCGCGCATCAGCAGCGAGGCGGATGTCTCGCCGTCGGGCGCGGCATGGGCCAGATAGTTCTTTGCCGCCATGTCGGCCGCCCGCTCGCGCGCGACCTTCGACAGTTCGGGATCGATGGCCAGCGGCTTGGCCTTGGTGTCGAGCTTGTGGCGCTGTTCCTCCACCAGCACCGCGATGCGCATTTCCAGCGCGGGCATCTGGGACGCGGGATTGGGCGGCACAGTCTTCGCCGGCGGATTGTTCCAGGCGCATCCCGCAAGGACGAGCAGGGCCAGAATCGTCCCGGGAATCGACGCCGGAGCGGGAAAGACGAGTCGCTTCATCACGCGGGCAGGATCTCGAACAGCCCGGCCGCGCCCATGCCGCCGCCAACGCACATGGTGACCACGCCCAGTTTCGCGCCGCGCCGCCGTCCTTCGATCAGGATGTGCCCGGCAAGGCGCGCGCCCGTCATGCCATAGGGGTGGCCGATCGAGATCGCCCCGCCGTTCACGTTGGTCCTGGCGGGATCGAGGCCCAGCCTGTCCATGCAATAGACGGTCTGGCTGGCGAAGGCTTCGTTGAGCTCCCACAGGTCGATGTCGTCCACCGTCAGGCCGTGGCGCGACAGAAGACGCGGCACCGCCAGCACCGGGCCGATCCCCATCTCGTCGGGCTCCACGCCTGCCACCGCGAAGCCGCGGAAGATGCCCATCGGCTTCAGGTTCTTTTTCGCGGCCGTTTCCTCGCTCATCACCACGCAGGCGCTGGCGCCGTCGGCGAACTGCGAGGCGTTGCCCGCGGTGACATATTTGCCTTCGGCGACCTGCTGGCCGCCGTGATGCACGGGCTTGAGCGCGGCAAGACCGTCGAGGGTCGTGTCGGGGCGGTTGCATTCATCATGGTCCACCGTCACCTCGGCCATGCTTTCCGCGCCGGTGGCCTTGTCGATTCTTTTCATATGGGTGACGAGGGGCACAATCTCGTCCTTGTAGCGGCCCGCCGCCTGGGCCGCGGCAGTGCGCTGCTGGCTTGCCAGCGCATAGGCGTCCTGGCGCTCGCGGCTGATGCCATAGCGTTCGGCCACGATCTCGGCGGTTTCGATCATGGTCATCCACAGCGCCGGCTTGACGGAGAGCAGATGCTCCTCGGTGAAATGGCTGAGGTTGATGCCGCCCATCTGCACCAGCGAAATGGATTCGACGCCCGCGCCGACCATGATCTCGGCGCCGCCGGTCATGATCTGCTGCGCGGCGGCGGCGATCGCGTTGAGCCCGCTGGCGCAATAGCGGTTGACGGTGGCGCCCGCAGTCGAGGCCGGACAGCCGGCCCAGATCGCGCTTTCGCGCGCGATGTTGTTGCCGGTGGCCCCTTCCGGAAAGCCGCAGCCCATATAGACGTCTTCCACTTCGGCCGGATCGAGGCCCGCGCGCGCGATCGTATGCTTGACGGCATGGCCGCCCAGCACCGCGCCGTGGGTCTGGTTGAAGCCGCCGCGCACGGACTTGGCCAGGCCCGTGCGCGCGGTCGAGACGATGACAGCCTGTTTCATCCGCGCGACCCTAACCGTTCAGCCGCCGCGCGGCCAGAGCCGGATAGCGCAGCGTGAAGGTCACAGCGGCGGCCAGCGCCATGATGCTGACGGCGATGCTGCTCCACAGCGGCAACCGCGGCCCGAACAGGACGGCGGCATCGGCTGCCGTCATCACCGCGAAAGCCGTCACCCACACGCCGGACACCAGATAGTTGACCCTGCGGAACAGGTCTTCGGGCCAGCCGCTCTCGCGCGGATCGAGCCGCGCATAGTCGATCGAGAAGGGGCGCCGCACGGCCAGCGCCGCGGCCAGCAGCACGAACAGCGCCAGTTCCGCGATGAAGCGCACGCCCGCCAGCGGCAGGTTGGGATCGACGAAGCCGCGCCACAGCGACAGCAGCGCGAAAAGAACCAGGCTGCCCGCATCCAGCAGCCGCAGCGACGGGCTTTCGACGAAATCGCGGATGGTGACCACGAAGGCCGCGGCAAAGGCGGCCCACAGGGCCAGGTCGGCCGACAGGCGCGACAACAGGGCGAACAGGATGAACGGCGCGAAGCCGACCGCCAGGTTCATGCCGCTCACATTCCGGACGAAGCCGCCAGGGCGCGGGCCATGCGCCCTGGCGTCATCTGATCGTCACTGCTGCTGCGCGGTGGCCGGCTGTGCGGCAGTGGCCGGCTGCGCCTTGGACTTGGCGTAATAGCTCCACAGGCGCGCGACGCGCTGCGAAGCGGGGGCGGATGCGTTCACGCTGCCGAAGGCGGTGGCGGCGTCGGCATATTTGCCCTGCGCGGCCTCGGCCATGCCCAGCACCATGTTGGGTTCGCTGGGATCCTTGGCGCCGCCCTTCTGCTGGGCCAGGCGCGCCGCGGCCTCGGCTTCGGGATACATGCCATAGCCGTAAAGCGCTTCGGCCAGCTTGGCGTTGAACTCGCCCGTGCCCTTGGGGCCCTGGCCCACCTTGATCTGGTCGGGCAGCGACTTCCGGTCGGCGGCGATGCGCGCGTCGGGGGCGGGACCGCCCATCTTCTGCAGGGCCTCGGCATCGCCGTAAAGGGCCAGGCTGTTGCTGTTGGCAACGCCGCCGATCAGCTGGGCGTCGGTGGCGCTGAGCTTGAGGCCGAGGGCCTGGGCCAGGCGGCCGACATAGACATAGTCGATCTCGCGCATGCCCTTTGCGCTGAGGCTCACGCCCAGAAGCTGGCCCCAGTCCTCGGGCTGGTTGTAATACTGCACCAGCTGTTCCAGCGTGGCTTCGGCGCCGGCTTCATCCTTCTGCTTGACCTGCGAGCTCATGATGATGTCGAGGTCGTTGCGCTGCGGCTTCTGGCCGGCGGCCTTGGCGGCGTCCAGGTTCTTCTGCGCCAGCGCCGTCGCCCCCGCATAGTCGCCGCCCAGATACATGGCCTGGGCGATCAGCGCCTGGTCGGCGGGGGGCGGATTGGTGGCCAGATAGAGCTTCGCGTACTTGGCGGCCTTGTCGTAATGCTTGGCGTTCAGCGCCAGCTGCAGCGCGGGCTTGTACACCGCCTGCTTGTCGGCATCGGGCACCACGCTGGGATCGGAATCCGCAGCCGCCTCGGCGGCCGTGTCGGCGGCGTTATAGTCGTTCTGGCCGATGGCCACGGCCATCGTGAAGCGGTTGATGTAAAGATCGTCCACCGGCGTGCGGTCGCTGACCTGCTTGGCCTTGTCCAGCGCGGCCTTGGCGGCATCGAAGTCCTTCTTGTTGTTCGCGGTCTGCGCGTCGCTCAGGGCCTTGGCGACGCCGGGGGTCAGCTTGGGCGCGGCCGGCTTGTCGGCGGCATAGGCCGCGCCGGAGGCGGCCCCGGCAAGGAAGCCCGCCGTCAGGGCGGCGCGGAGAAAGGTGGTGGTCATGAAGAACGTCCTTCTGTGAAGCAGCGATGCGGCCGCGTGCGAGGCCTCTTGCGTGTCTCATTGTGAGCAGGTTTGCAACCTTACTGTGGCGGAGAGCTGTTTCCAATAAGGCCGGATTTCACAAAGTTTATTTTGCTGCGCCGCAAAATCTCCGCTGTGGCCGAAGGTCCACAGCGGCTTGCATCGATGCATCACTGGCCGTGCCCGCCGCGCGTTGCGGAATGCGTGTCCGCCGCGCCATAAAGGGTTGTTTACCAAGCACTGTCAGGTTGAAAGACGGTTTTCCGGCAGCTTGCACATGGCGCAATCACTTTTCCGTCTGGATGGCAGGATCGCCTTTGTTTCGGGCGCCAGGGGCCATCTGGGTTCCGTCATGGCCCGCGCGCTGGGGGCCGCGGGCGCGCATGTGATCGTCAACGGCCGCGACACTGCCGCACTTTCCGGTTTCGTTGACGGGCTGGTGCGCGAGGGCCTTTCGGCCGAACCCGCCGCCTTCGACGCCTTTGACCCCACCGCCCTGCGCCGGTTCTTCGGCGGCCTCGGCAGGCTCGACATCCTGGTCAACAACGCGGTGGCGATGCGCGTGCGCGCCTTCGCGGATCTCGCGCCCGAGGATTTCGCCGCGACCTATGCAAGCTGCGTCACCGCCACATTCGAAACGGTGCGCGCCGCGCTGCCCGCGCTGGAGGCCGCCGCGCAAGCCTTGGGCGAGGCCAGCGTGATCAACATCGCCAGCATGTATGCGCAGGTCTCGCCCGATGCGCGGATCTATGACGATCCGCGCCAGCAGAGCCCTTTCCATTACGGCCCCGCAAAGGCGGGCCTCCTGCAACTGACCCGCCACCTGGCCGCCGAGCTGGGTCCGCGCCATATCCGGGTGAATGCGCTGGTGCCGGGGCCTTTCCCGGCCGCCGCCGCACCCGAATTCGGCGCGCGGCTGGCGGCGCGCACCATGCTGGGGCGGGTGGGAAAGTCCGCGGAAATCGCCGGTCCCCTGCTGTTCCTGGCCTCGCCCGCATCCAGCTATGTGACCGGCGCGGCGCTGAACGTGGACGGCGGCTGGACGGCATGGTGAGTTGGAGGGGCTTGGGGTAAAGGTTGGGAACATGGCGTTCCTGTCCTCATTCCGGGCCGGCCAGCAGACCGTCTATCCCGAGGAATTGCTGGAGCGGCTGAAAAGCTTCCCGCTTCTGGAAAGCGTCGGCGACGCGGCGCTGCGCAACCTGCTGTCCGAAGCCAACTGGTTCGCGCTGCCCGGCGGCATGCTGCTGGACCGCGAGGGCGACAACCGCGCCGCGCTGTTCCTGGTCGTCACGGGCAGCCTGGGCGTCTTCGTCGATGGCGAACAGGGCCAGCGCCGCATGATCGCCCATGTTCCCGCGGGCGAAACGGTGGGCGAGATGTCGCTGATCGCTCCTTCGAGCAACCACAATGCCCAGCTTGTGGCGCTGCGCGACAGCGAGCTTCTGCGCATCAGCCCCGAAGGCTTCGAGACGCTGATCGGCCGCCATCCGCGCGTGATGATGAACCTGATGCAGATCCTGGTGCGGCGGCTGAAGGACGCCAACCGCGGCCGCGACGACCGCCTCAGGCCCAAGACCTTCGCCATCGTGCCGCTGCAGGAAGGGCTGGACGATGCGCCCATCGCCCACCGGCTGGCGCGCGCCCTGGCCGACATGGGAAGCCGCGCGGCGGTGCTGGATGCATCGGCGGCCGAACAGACCGCGGAATGGTTCAACACCTTCGAGGCGGCGCACGACGTGGTGTTCTATCGCGGCGATGCGCCCAACAGCCCCTGGACCAACCTCTGCCTGCGCCAGGCCGACCGGATCCTTCTTCTGGCGCGCGCCAACCGGCCGCTGCCGCTGGCCCCGCTCGACCTTCCGGCCTTCAAGGAACGCGCCTCGGGCCTGCCCGAGCTTCTGCTGCTGCATCCCGACGGGGCGAGCGCGGTGCTGCCCGACCGCTTCTCCACCCGCAGCGGCCTATTCTCGAACCACCATCACCTGCGCGCGGGCCACGCGGGCGACATCGCGCGGGTGGCGCGCTTCATCGCGGGCCGCGCGGTGGGACTGGTGCTGGCGGGCGGCGGCGCGCGCGGCTTCGCCCATATCGGCATCATCCAGGCGCTTCGGGAAGCGGGCGTGCCTTTCGACCAGTTGGGCGGCACCTCGATGGGCGCGATCATCGCGGCCGGGCTGGCGCGCGAATGGGGCCTTGAGGAGATGCGCGAGCGGATGCGCGCGGTGTTCGTGGACGACAATCCGCTTTCCGATTTCACGCTGCCGCTGATCGCGCTGGTGCGCGGGCGTAAAGTGAGCGCGCGCCTGCGCCAGCATTTCGAGGAAGTGAGCATCGAGGAGCTGCCGCTGCCCTTCTTCGCCGTCTCCTCCGATCTCACCACGGGGCGCATCCATGTCCATCGCGACGGCCCGCTGTGGCGGGCGCTGCGCGCCTCGGTGGCGCTGCCGGGCATCCTGCCGCCGGTCACCCATCACGGCCACCTGCTGGTCGATGGCGGGGTGATGAACAACCTGCCGGTGGATGTGATGCGCGAGCAGACGCTGGATGCCGGTCCCATCGTCGCCTGTGACATCACCGGCGAGATCAACCTCCAGGTGCAGGATGAACGCTATGGCGAGCGGCCCTGGTGGCGGCTGCTGAGCCAGCGCATGCGCGGCCAGCCCAGCATCCTGTCCATCCTGATGCGCTCTGGCACCGTGGGCTCCGAGGCGCAGCGCCGCGTGGTGCGCGAACAGTGCGACTATCTGATCGAGCCGCCCATGCCCGACATCGGCCTGCGCGACTGGAAGAAGTTCGACGCCGCCATCCGCCAGGGCTATGAAACCGCGCGCGCCTGCATCGAACGCGACGGCGTGCCACTCACCCAGGTGATGAGCGAGGGGCCGGGCATGCCGTTGCCCCGCGCCATCGTCGCGATTTGACGCGCGCAATGCGGCTGGCGGTCAGATCGAACCGTCTCCGGGTAGGCTGCCGTCTGCCGGCAGCATCTGATGCCGCAACAGGTCATAGCGCCGCCCGTCGGGGCCGGTCAGGATGGCGGTGTCGAGCCTGGGGCCGCCCGCGCCCGCATGCGACATGATCGCAAGATGGCCTTCGCCCCTGGGGCCTTCCAGCGTCACGTCATAGGAATTGCTGGTCTGGCCCGGCACCCAGGAAAAGTAATTGCCCTCCACGCCAGTGATCGTGATGCCGTGGCCCAGCACCTGCTGCGCCATGCCGTCCTCGCGCACCAGCTCACCCGCCAGCCGCAGCACCGGATCGTGCCGGTAGCCCGCCCAGAAGAACCAGGCCCCGTAACCGGCCGCCAGCATCACCGGCAGCGACACCAGCAGCAGCACGATCAGGCAGCCCCACAGACAGCCGTTGCTCCGCCGCGGCGGATAGTGGGGCGGCGGCGCGGACGAGGGGGCTGCCATTGTCATGGCGTTACCACACCACAATGCCTAGATTGATGCCAGAGGTAGAGACCGCGCCGGTGAGCGATGCCGATAGACTATGACGACATGATGCAGTCCGGCGCGTCCGGGCTTGCGGCGTCCTATGACGAAAGGGACGTGATGCTCTATGCCCTGGGGGTGGGCTTCGGCCGGGATCCGCTGGACGCAAACGAACTGCCCTTCGTCTATGAGAACAACGGCCTCAAGGTCGTGCCCACCTTCGCCAGCGTGATTGCGCGCGGCGAGGCCCCGCCCGAGCGCCAGCGCATGCCGCAGACGTCCAGCATCAACTTCATGATGGTGGTGGATGGCGAGCGCCGCATCACCGTCCACAAGCCGCTGCCCTCCCGCTGCGCCATCACCGCCGACGAGCGGTATCTCGACATCCTCGACAAGGGCGCGGGCAAGGGCGCGGTGCTGATCCATGAGCGCGTGGCGCGCGAGGCGGCAAGCGGCGAAAAGCTCTTCACCATCGTCTCGTCCATCTTCGCGCGCGGCGACGGCGGCTTCGGGGGCAAGCCGCATGGCGGGCCGGAACTGCACGAGATTCCGGCGCGCGCGCCCGACCTGGTGACGGAATGCACCACGCGGCCCGACCAGGCGCTGCTGTATGCCTTGTCGGGCGACCGCAACCCGCTGCACCGCGATCCCGCCGTCGCGCGCATGGCGGGATTCCCGCGCCCCATCCTGCACGGGCTCTGTTCCTACGGCATCGCCTGCCGCGCGGTGCTTGCGGCGATCGCGCAATACCGGCCCGAACGCATCCGGCAGTTCGATGTGCGCTTTTCCAAGCCGGTCTTTCCGGGCGAGACGCTGGCGGTGGAGATGTGGCAGGACGGCAATGCGGTCTCCTATCGCGCGGGCGTGAAGGAACGGCCCGGCACCGTGGTCCTCAACAACGGCCTTTGCCTGCTGGATTGAGCATGTCCTTTGCTGACGGCGATCCCATCGAGGCCGCCGAGGCGCTGATCGCCGCGGGGCGGGCGGGCGAAGCGGCGCGCGGTTTGCGCGCGCGGCTTGCCGCCGGGCGCGGCGGGCTGCTGGCGCGGCTGACGCTGGTCAAGGCGCTGCTGGCGGCGGGCGACACGGCGGGCGCGCTGGACGAGGCGCGCGAGGCGGCGGCGCTGAACGCCAATGTCGCGCCCGCGGTGCTGGCGCTGGGCGAAGCGCTGCTGGCGGCTTCGGATGCGAACAGCGGGGCGCTGCCCGCGGCCATTGCCGAATTGCAACGCGCGCTGCGCCTCGATCCGGACCTTGCTGGCGTGCGCGAACGGATCGCCGCCGCCTGGCTGAAGGCGGGTGAGGCCGGCCGGGCGCTCGAAATCCTGTCCACGCTGGAACCTTCGGAGCAAGCCGCCGCCATGACCGAAGCGGCAAGACGCATCCAGGCCGCGCCGCGCTCCGATCCCGGCTATGTCCGTCACCTGTTCGACCAGTTCTCCGCCGATTATGACGCCCGCATGATCGGCCAGCTGGCCTATGCCGCGCCGCAGATCCTGTCCGATCTGGCGGGCATGGTGATGCCCGGCCGCGAAGGGCTCGACATCCTCGACCTGGGCTGCGGCACGGGGCTGGCGGGACTGGCTTTCCGCGCCCGCGCCGCGCGGCTGGACGGCGTGGACCTGTCGCCCGCGATGATCGAAAAGGCACGCGCGCGACAGATCTACGACAGGCTGGCGGTTGCCGACCTCGAGACCGCGCTTGCGGAAACCGCCCCCTCGGCGGTGCAGTACGACCTGATCCTGGCCGCCGACACGCTGGTCTATCTGGGCGACCTGGGTGCGGTGTTCGCGGGCGCGCATGCCCGGCTCAAGCCCGATGGTTATTTCCTGTTTACCGTGGAGAAGGCGCAAGGCGCGGGATACGAACTGGGACCCAAGCGCCGCTGGCGCCACAGCGACGCCTATTTGCGCGCCGCCGCACAGGCCGCGGGCTTTTCGGTGGCGGGCCTTGTTGCCGCCGCGCCACGGCGGGAAGCGGATCAGCCTGTCGATGGCTTTGCCGTGGCGCTGGCGAAGGACTGAACGGCATCCTTCCGCCGCCTCGGGCGTTTTCACCGGCAAGAACCGTTCATGGGTTTCGCCGGGGCTGGGCAAGATGGTCGCTCTCGATACTTCCGCCGCTCTCGATGTTCCGCACCTGAAGATGCGGTCCGTCACGCTGGCGGGCGGCATCCTGCTGGGCGCGGCGCTGCTGGTGCTGGCGGCGATGCTGCTGCACGGCTTCGGGGAGAACGGTTTCCGCGCGGGCAGCCGGGCCGCCTGGCGCTATGCGGCGGTGATTTTCTTTGCCGTCCTCGCGGCCGGGCCCCTGTGCCGGATCGCGGCGCGGCTTTTTCCCGTCCTGCCCGTGCCGGAAGGGGTGAGCCGGGCGATGGTCTGGGGCTTCGCGGCCAGCTATGGCGTCTATCTTCTCTCGGTCTTCGGGCCGGGCGTGATCGCCCTGTCGCGGGGCGCCTTCCTGATGATCGTGATGGGTGGGGGTATCGCGCTGGCGATGGCCATCGCGGCGGTACCGCTGAAATGTTCAGGCCTCTGGCTGACGATAACAAGCCGGATCCGGCGCGCGGTGCTGACGGGCGGCGCCATTTACTTCTGGCTCTGCTATTCGGTGATGGCGCTGGCCCGCATTTCCGGACCCCACCGCCCGGATATCTGGTACGGCTTCAGCCTCTGCCTGATGGTGGCGGGGCTGCTGCTGCGCTATGCCGACCATTGGCTGGTCCAGGACCGGCGGGGCCGCAGGGATGGCGTCCTGAAATTCCCGGCACCTTAAAATTTTCAGCTTTTCACCGTTAAAACCGGGGCAAATCCAAGGTAACCCGGCCAGCATTTCTGCACCGGATTTGTTTGAATCGAATCCGGACGCTGTCAATACTGGCGCAGGTTCCTTCCGATGTGCGACACTTGGGCCGTCGAAAGGACCTCAGCGTGCGTTCTGCCAATCTGCTTGCCGGGCTGTTTGCGGTTCTGGCCGTCTGTGTTTTCGCGCCTGTCGCGCGGGCCCAGGGTCCCTGCACCGAGCCGGTGCCGCCCATGCCGGTGGACGGCAGTGCCGTGACGGCGGACCAGTTGCGCGCCGCGATGGCCGATGCGCGCAATTTCATCGCCCAGTCCGACATCTACCAGGCCTGCCTGACGAATGAAGTGGATGCCGCCAGGACCCAGGCCGCCGCCGACGGCAGGCCCTTCGACCCGGCCATAGACGCCGACGCCAAGGCCAGCATCGCGGCCAGCCAGAAGGCCAAGGACAAGGTGAGCGCGGACATCAGCACCGCCGTGACCACCTACAAGCAGACGCACACGAACTAGGGTTCGGGCTCATCCTGTCGAAGGATGCCCCGCCGACCGGCGCCTGATTCCTTTTGCCGCGCTCGGCTTGATTCGGCGAATCACCTATCATCGCGCACATGGGTGAGGTTCTCGTCCGCAGGGAACGGCGTGTCCGCGATGCCTCCAGGGCGGCTTCGCGCGCTGCGATCCTGGATGCGGCGCGCCGGGTGGCGGCGCGGGACGGCGCACGCGATCTCAGCCTGCGCGGCGTGGCCGCCGAAGCCGGTTTCGCGCCCGCGGCGCTCTATGGCTATTTCCGTAATAAAGACGAACTGCTGCTGGCGCTGGCCGCCGACGATCTCAGCATGCTGGCCCGCGCCATGCGCGATTCGCGCGGCTCCGCCGCCAGCGGCCTTGCGGGCGCGGGCGCCGCGGCGCTCGACCTGCTGCGCGGCGCCGAGACGATGGCGGCGGCCTCGGCGGCGCTGGCCGATTCAAAGGGGTCCGGCGACAGAAACACCGGCGATGCCGAGCGGCTGTTCAACGGCCGGCTGATCGCCGCGCTCAAGGCGCTTTCGGACGCGGCCGGCCTTCCCGCCGACAGCCGTGAGAGCCAGTGCGACGTGGTGCTGGTGGCCGCCTCGCTGGCGGGCCTGGCGCTGCTGGCGCGCTCAGGCCGGCTGGCCGCGCTGGGCTTCACGCCGGAAGAGATGATCGCCCGCCTCGACGGACGCTTCCGCGCACCCTGAGACGCGTCAGGCCGAAAGGTGCGTCATCAGGATGTGCGCGCCGATGGCGATTAGCACCGCGCCGCCGAAGCCTTCCGCATATCGGCCGAACCGCGCCCCCAGGTATCGCCCGCACATCACCCCGATGGTGGTCATGGTGAAGGTCGCCGCTCCGATGGCCAGCGCGTTGACCAGGATGCTGGCCCCGATCAGCGCCAGCGTCACCCCCACCGCCAGCGCGTCGATGCTGGTGCCGACGGCGGTCAGCGCCAGCGCCAGGAAGGAATGACGCTGCGGTTTCGCGGCGGCTTCATCGCGCCGGAAACTGTCCCGCACCATCTTGCCGCCGATGCCCGCCAGCAGCACAAAGGCCACCCAGTGATCGAATGCGGCGATGTAGCGGCTCGCCGCGCGCCCCAGTCCCCATCCGATCACCGGCGTGATCGCCTCGACCGCACCGAAGATCGCTCCCGTCCGCAGCGCCTCGGTGAATTTCGGCCGGTCCAGTGCCGCCCCCTTGCCCAGCGCCGCGGCGAAGGCGTCGCACGACATGCTGAGGGCGAGGAACAGAACCGGCAGGACATTCATGCAAGGTCACTGGCTGTAATGCACCTCCATCACGAAAGTGCGCTGGGGAAAGGGATGATAGAGGAAATAGCGGTCGTCATTGAGGTTGTCCACGCCCGCCGACAGCGTCCAGTTCCGGTCCAGCCGGTAGCGCACGCGCGCATCGGCCACCAGATAGCCGCCGAAACCCTGGAAGGTCTGTGAAACCGGATCGCTGTTGTCGATGGTGCCATAACTGCGGTCGCTGTAGCGCGCGCCCAGCGTGAAGGACCAGTCGTCGATGCGCCAGGTCGCCACCGCATTGGCGCGCCAGCGCGGGAGCTGCGGGATGAACTTGTTCACCGCCGCCGGAAAGGCCACGTCGCGCAGGATATGCCCGTCGGCGAAGGTCAGGCTTCCCGTCAGCTCCAGCCCCTCGATGAAGGCGTCATTCCGGTCGGCCGCCAGCTCGAAGCCGCGCACGCGCGTGCGCTCCACATTCTGCACATAGCTGTAGAGCGTGGCCGAGCCGGGCACCAGCGGCGCCGACTGCGACAGCAGCGCATCGGCGACATCCTCCTGGAACAGCGACAGGCGCAGCAGGCCGTCCTGGCTCCGCCGCTCCGCCGCCAGTTCATAGCTGTTGGCGCGTTCCGGCCTGAGGTTGGGATTGGGCACCGTCAGCACCGTGCCGGTGGTGACGGCCTGGTACAGTTCCGTCACCGTGGGCATCCGGTAGGCCCGCCCCCATGACGCCGTCAGCGTCCAGGGATCGCTGACGGCCCAGGCCAGCGTGGCCTTGGGCGAAAAGGTGCTGGCTGACATGCGCGGCTGTTTCACGTTCAGCGCGGGCGAGGCGGAAACATTCGATCCGCTGTAGGCGCGCCAGTCCTCATAGCGCCCGCCGACGGAGATCCGCAGATCGGGCCGCACGGTCCATATGTCCTGCGCCCACAGCGCGTTGGTGGCGGTGCGGCCGCCGGCGGCGTTGACCATCGCGCCCGCGCCGCCCGCGATCCAGTCGGTGAGGGCATTGCGGAGCTGCGCAAAGGTTTCGGCGTCGCGGTGCGCGCCGAAGGACAGTTCATGGTCCTGCCAGCCGCGCCACACCCCGTTCGCATCCAGCGTGTACCAGCCGGTGCCGTTCATGCGGTTGACCGTTCCGGCGCCGCCCGTGAAGGCGCCGGGCAGTGCGGCGGTCGGCACGCGCTGCTTGTCGTTCAGATAGGCATAGTCGCTGGCGATGATCTCCCAGGCAAAATCGCCGTCCGGCGCGGACGCCAGCGACAGGCCCTGGGCCAGTTGCGTCTGCTGCCAGTTGTACAGGTTGTTCGAGAATGTGCTGGCGGGAATGGTGTAGGCATAGCCGGCGATATGGACGTTTCCGGCATAGGCGGGCGCCCCCGTGCCGCCGCGCAGATAGCTGGCCACGCCCGCATCGTCATCCTGGCGGAACAGGCTGACCGTATAGGAAAGCCGCCAGGCGTTGGCGAAGTCATAGGCCAGCTTCAGCGTGTCGGTGTCCTGCACCTGGTGCTCCATGCCGGTCGCGCCGATCACGGCGATGGGCTGGCCCGTGCGGTTGCGGTCGGCATAGGCGCCGGTGACGGGCGTGCCCGCCGCGCTTTGCGATGCGGGACGCGTCAGCGTGGCATAGCCCAGCGGCTGGCTGTTCGAATCCAGGTGGTTGGCCGACAGCCGCCAGCTGAAGGCGCCCATCCGGTCGCCCACGCCGCCTGCAAGCTGCCATGTGCCCACGGTCTCGTCCGTGCCGTACTGGCTGAAGGTCTGCACCGCGCCGGTGGCATCGCCATACAGTTCGAACCGATCGGGCATGCGCGTGGTGATGTTGATGGTCGCGCCGATGGAATTGCCGGCATAGCGCGCGGCGAAGGGGCCATACAGCACGTCGATGCGGCTGATGTCCTGCGGCGCGGCCACGCCGAAATGCGGCGAGGCCGAGGTGTTGTTGTTGCCGATGGGCGAAGAGATCATGATCCCGTCCACGAAGATCAGGTTGCGGGCCGATGCGCCCACGCCCGATGTGCGGGTGGCCACCGGGTCCTGCGTGTCGCCGTAGTGGCGTTTGCGCACCAGGAGCGAGGGCGCGTATTTCAGCATGTCCTCGGTGTTGACGGTGTTGACCTGTTCTTCAGCCCGGGCGGCGGTCACCGTGGTGTCGGCGGCCGTCTGGTCGGCGCCCGCGCGTTCGGCGGAGACGATCACATATTCGGGCTGAAGACTGGAATTGAGCGGCTGAGCGATTGCCGGAGCGGCGGAAAGAACCGCGGCAGAAAGAACCGCGAAAGCGGAAACGGATGCGCGAAGGCGCGTGATACTGGACATGGGAATCCCCGAAAAAGCATGAGCGGCCGCGCTTCCGCGCGGTCAGACGAAAGGCTCAGGCTTTCGAAGGCGGGGCGCGCGGAGATTGTGGCGCGAAGCGCGCGGCGATGACCGCCGCATAGGCGCGGTCGGTGGCGGCGGCGAAGGCATGAAGGACGGGCGCGGTCAGGTGCGGCACATCCGGCGTTGCGGCCAGGTGCGGCGCGGCGGCGAAGGGGCATTCCTCATGGGCGGTCTTTCCGGAATGGCCATCCCCGGATGTGCCGCCATCGTGATGGATGATGCCCAAATGAACGCCGGCCTGCGTATCGGATGTCTGGATGTCGAGGCTGCAGATGGCGAGACCGGCATGGGCGTCGGGCATCCAGCCTGCCGGCAGCAGGGCGCGGACGATCAGCGCGACGATCGCCAAGTGCCGTGCGATGTGCAGAACCCCCTGCATGTTTTGTTTCTGCGGCCGGCAAGCCCAGGAGTCAAACTCGCCAGTGTCGCAGTTCCTTATCAACACGCCTTTTGCCGGTGGTACAATTGCCGGCGCAAGGAGGAGCGGTGTGGACAGAATGTTGTTGGGTAAAGGGGGAGGGGGTCGGAATTTGATGCGGAAAAGCCCGCGCCTTCCGCGGTTTTCAGGCCGCGGGGCCGTTGCACAAGCATATGCCGGTAAGCCGTGCGCAGGCGGGCAAGGCCAGGCCGCCCGCCGTGCGATCCGGATTGACGGGTCAGATCGTAATGCCGCCGTCCACGACGAAGTTCTGCCCCGTCGCAAACCGGCTGTCGTCGCTGGCCAGCCACAGCACGATGCTGGCGATCTCCTCGGCGGTTCCCAGCCGGCCCATCGGCTGGCGGGCGGTAAAGGCCTTGCGCGCGGTCTCGTAATCGCCGGTGTCGCGCAGCCGCTGCTGAAGCGAGGGCGAATCCACCGTGCCGGGGCACACCGTGTTGCAGCGGATGCCCTTGGTCACGAAATCGGCGGCGACGGATTTGGTCAGGCCGATCACCGCCGCCTTGCTGGCGCCATAGATGCAGCGGCTGGGCACGCCCTTGAGCGAGGATGCGACCGAGGCCACGTTGATGATCGAGCCGCCGCCGCCTTCTATCATGGCGGGCAGGAAGGCGCGGATCAGCCGCGCCATCGCGAACACGTTGATGTCGAACGACTTCACCCACTGGGCGTCGTCATTGTCCAGGATGGTGCCGTTCTCCACGAAGCCCGCGCAGTTGAACAGCACGTCCAGCCGACCCACATCCTTTGCCAGCGCCGCGATGGCCGCGGCGTCGGTCACATCAAGCTGGCGCTTGGCGGCATCGAGCCCGTCCAGCCCCTTGAGGTCGCGGTCGGTGGCGATCACCTTCGCGCCGTGCGCGGCGAAAAGCTCGGCCGCGGCGCGGCCTATGCCTGCGGCCGCTCCGGTGATGAGCGCGATCTTGCCGTCGAGTTTCCTGGTGGTCATGTCGTGTTTTCCGTTGCTGCAGTGGCGAAGGCGCCGTTCGGGCGGCGCACTATAGGGAAATCCCCGGCTTTGACGAAATCCTCAAACTGCGCTTTGTTGCCGCTCGACAGGGGGGCGCCGCCAACGTTCGGCAGAGAAGCGTCCGGCAAGCGAGCGGAAAACGCCAGATGAAGAACAGGATCCGGTACCTGCTGATCATGCTGATCTTCGTGGTCAGCGCCGTGGTCTACATAGACCGCAGCAACATCTCCATCGCCGGCACCTATCTGGCCGCCGACTACGGCATTTCAAAGATCCAGCTGGGCTGGGTGTTCAGCGCCTTCCTGCTGGGTTACGCGGCCTTCCAGATTCCGGCGGGCTGGGTGGTGGGCAAGCTGGGCCCGCGCAGGACGCTGACCTTCGGCCTGATCTGGTGGAGCGTGCTTTCGGTCGCGACCGCCCTGGTGCCGCCGAAAATGGCGGGCGCGCTGTGGGTGCTGATCGCGGTGCGCTTCATCCTGGGTCTGGGCGAGGCGGTCGCATACCCGTCCTCCAACCAGTTCATCGCCGCCTGGTTCCCCACCCAGGAACGCGGCAAGGCCAATGGCTGGGTGTTCGGCGGCGTGGGCATGGGCTCGGGCCTGGCCCCGCCCCTGGTCGCCGCGATCATCTATGCCTTCGGCTGGCACGAGGTCTTCTATGTCTCGGCGGTGCTGGGCCTCATCATGGCCGCGGTCTGGTACAAGTCCGCGCGCGACACCCCTGCCGAGCATCCGCGCGTGTCGGCCGAGGAAACGGCCCACATCAAGGCCGGCCAGCCCATCAAGATGGAAGGCGCGATGCCGCCCGTGCCATGGCTGCGCATCTTCACCAGCACCGATGTGTGGGGCGTGGCGCTGGCCTATATCGCCTTCTGCTATGTCGCCTTCATCTTCCACACCTGGTTCTTCATCTATCTCAAGGACGGGCGCGGGCTGGACCTCAAGAGCAGCGCCCTGCTGGGCATGCTGCCCTTCATCGCCATGACCACCTGCAGCCTGCTGGGCGGGGTCATCAGCGACTGGCTGGTCAAGCACAAGGGCCAGTATGTGGGCCGCAGCCTGTTCGGTGCGGGCACGCTGGCATTGGCGGGGATATTCCTGATCATCGGCAGCCATGCGCAGGACACGACGCTTGCCGTTCTGGTGCTGGCCGGCGGGGCGGGTGTGCTCTACCTGGGTCAGGCGACCTATTGGGCGGTGGCGGCCGACTATGGCGGGCCGCATACCGGCGTGATCTCGGGCCTGGTCAACATGGCCGGTCAGATCGCGGGCGCGGTGACGGCCTCGGCCACGCCCTGGTTCGCCGCCCATTACGGCTGGGAGACGGCCTTCTATGTCGCCGCCGGAATCTGCTTCGTCTGCCTGTTCACCTGGTTCTTCGTGAATCCCGACAGGCGGCTGCATTCCATCGAGCAGGAAGAAGTGATGGCCTGAGGCGGGGGGCTTTTTGCGTCCTGCGTTCGTCGCGCGTGCTCACGTGCGTAGAGCACGCTCCGCGCGCTCCTGCTCAGGCCACAAAAATCCTCGCCCCCTGTTACAGCGGCGTCAGGCCCGCCGCCGCGATTCCCGCCAGCGCCGCGACTTCGTCATTGTCCGACGTGTCGCCGGTGACGCCCACCGCGCCGATCAGAAGGCCGTCCGGTCCCTTGACGATCACCCCGCCCGCCACCGGCAGCAGCCCGTCCGGCGCCAGATGGGCCAGCGCGCTCACGAAATGCGGCCGTTCCGCCGCCATCTCGCCGATGCGCCGCGAATTGACCCCCAGCGCCAGCGCGCCCGAGGCCTTGCCCAGCGCGATGTCGAGCCGCAAATAGGACGTGCCGTCCTGCCGCTGGAAGGCGATCACATGCCCGCCTGCATCCGTCACCACGCAGGACAGGGGCTTCATCCCGTCCGCCGCGCCCTTGGCGAAGACGCCTGCGATAATGGCGTTGGCTTTGGCGAGGTTGATGCGGAAATCGCTCATGGTCCGGTCCCGGTTGTGGTTTTCGTATACAGCCTGAACCAAAAAGATTGCGGTGAGAAGAAGCGCGCATGTTATCTCTGGCTGCATGACGCGGACGGCGGGCATGGGAAGCCGCAAGACCCAGATCGTGGTGGTGGGCGGCGGCGCGGCGGGGCTGGAACTCGCCACAAGGCTGGGGGCGGCCTTTGGGCGCGAACGCTTCGACATCATCCTGGTCGAAAAGAACCGCACCCATATCTGGAAGCCGTTGCTGCACGAGGTGGCGGCGGGCTCGCTGGACGCCAACCTGGACGAGGTGGGCTATCGCAGCCACGGGCACGGCTGGGGCTACCGCTTCTTCTATGGCGCGATGGAGGGGATCGACCGCGAAAGCCGCCATGTGCTGATCGCTCCGATCCGCGACGAGGACGGCGGCGAGATCATGGGCCGCCATCGCATCCGCTATGACTATCTGGTGCTGGCGGTGGGATCGGTGACCAACGATTTCGGCACCAGGGGCGTGGCGCAGCACTGCATCTTCCTGGACAGCCGGCTGCAGGCCGACCGTTTCCGCACCAAGCTGTTGAATCACTGCCTGCGCGTCTCGCGCACCCTGCAGACCGATCCGGGTGCCGATGGCGCCACGGTGACGGTGGCCATTGTGGGCGGAGGCGCAACCGGCGTGGAACTGGCGGCGGAGCTTTACAATGCCGCCGCGGCGCTGCGCCATTACGGGCTGGAGGTGTTCGACGAAAGCCGCCTCAAGGTCACGCTGATCGAGGCGGGGCCGCGCATCCTGCCTGCGCTGCCGGAAAAGCTGGCCGAGGCCGCGCGCAAGGAGCTGGAGGCGCTGGGCGTGCGGGTGCTGACCGGCGAACAGGTGGTCGAGGCCACGGCCCAGGGCATGACCACCAGCTCCGGTGAATTCATCGCGGCCGACCTCAGGGTCTGGGCGGCGGGCGTGAAGGGGCCCGACATCCTGAAGGATATCGGCGGGCTGGAGACCACGCGCAGCAACCAGCTTGTCGTCAGGCCCACGCTGCAGACCACGCGCGACGACCGCATTTTCGCCATCGGCGACTGTGCCTGGTTCGTGCCCGAAGGCCAGACACGGCCCGTGCCGCCGCGCGCCCAGGCGGCGCACCAGATGGCGTCCGCTGCGTTCCATAACATCCGCGCCCTGATCCGGGGAAAGCCGTTAAAGCCGTTCCGCTACCACGATCACGGCTCGCTGGTGTCGCTCAGCCACTTCTCGACGGTGGGCTCACTGATGGGCAACCTGATCGGCGGGCGCATGGCGATCGAGGGGCGGCTGGCGCGGCTGGTCTATGTCTCGCTCTACCGCATGCACCTGATCGCCATTCATGGCTGGTTCAAGGGCCTGGCGATGATCGCGGTGGGCCATGTCAACCATATCATCCGGCCAAGGCTGAAGCTGCATTGAGAGGAGAGGTTCGGCGGCCCCGTCCGACGGTCGGGTTCCATGCGGCAGCCCGCCCCAAAGGCCCTGCCAGGCCTTTGTCGAACCTCTAAACTGGTATCGGCAGAAGTGATTGGTCGGAGAGAGAGGATTCGAACCTCCGGCCCCTACGTCCCGAACGTAGTGCTCTACCAGGCTGAGCTACTCTCCGAACCAGCGCGCAAAAAGGGGGTGCCTTTCGCGTCGGGAGGCGCCCTTATAACGGCGGCCCTCCGCCCCCGCAACCGGCCAGGAACATTCCCGCAAATATCCGCCCGGCGGGCGCTTTTGGCTGTTTGCCGTGGCGGGTGCTTGCCGTTATACGAGGCCGCTTCGGGCTACCGGTCCGCCCTTGCGGGCCGTCCGGACGGCGCGATGGGGCGTCGCCAAGTGGTAAGGCACTGGATTTTGATTCCAGCATTCGAAGGTTCGATCCCTTCCGCCCCAGCCACCCAGCTTTTCTTGTGAGCGAGGCGAGTTAGAAAAGCTGGTGCCCCCGCGAAGGCGGGGCCCATGCCGGCAAAGAAAAACCCGCGAGGCTTGCGCCCCGCGGGTTTCTTGTTTCAGACCGGCCCGTCTTACCAGTGGAACAGGTCGGTGATGTTGTAGGTGAGCGTCGCGACCGGGCCGCCGCCGCACGAAGGCGCGCCGGTGCCGATCCAGAAACCGCAATTGGCGGCGCCGATGTCGGTGCCGGCATACCGCACGTCCAGGACGAAGTTGTGCCAGGTGGCGGTGAGGCCGATATCGAAGTGGGTGTAGTCGGACGGCGCCGCTTCAACCCACTGGTGGCCGATAGTGCCGCTGACCGACAGCCAGTCGGTGAGGGCATAAGAGGCCAGGCCCGATGCGTACCAGCCGGTGCCGCCGTGCAGCGACCATTCCGGCGAGTTGGTGCCGGTCGCGGTCAGGGTCAGCGGGCCGAAGGCATGGGTGAGCTGGACAATGGTCTCGTAATAGCTCGCCGCCGGACCGCCGTGAGCGTTATAGTCCGGATAGCTGTAGTAATAGGCTTCGACGTTCAGGTCGGTGCCGTCCAGGTCGAAATGCTTGCCGCCATAGATGTCGAGCTCATAGGACGGATTGTTGCCGCCCCAGTTGATCTTCGACGCCCAGGTGCCGACATAGAAGCCTTCCGGCGCGGTGATGTTCACCGTGCCCTGGGGGGCGAATTCACGGCTGTTCTGGCTGACACCGCGGAAGCGATAGTCGCTCTGCATCGCGACGGCCGCCGTGGCCTGGAAATCTGGCGCGTCATCCGCAAGGGCTGCCGTCGTGGTGAAAACCCCCGTCAGGCCCACCGCGCCCAAAAGCAGCTTTGTGAAATTCCTCATTTTCAAAAGTCCTCTCGCTTTAACACGCGCCTCATCGAGCGCTTCCCTCCAGGCACCGCCCGGGTCGCGATGACATTTCTGCGTCGGCCTTCTATCTTCAATACGACATTCAGCCTTTTCGGACGCTTTTGGCCCGGTCGATGCGTGATTTGTACAGGAGTTGTTGCAATGCAACACACACTTGCACAATTTTTGTCCTGTCGGCCGTTTTTCTGAGCAAGGGACGCCCGGATATAAAATACGATGCAGATTCTGTGGAAATCCACGAAATTGGCCGATTCCCGGGTGCGCTGTGCGCCTGAAGATACCCGATGCAGGGAAGGTTCCGCGCCGTGAAACCATTCGGCGCGCGCATCATCCTGGTGCGTCACGGCCAGCCTCATATTCCGCCGAACCCGCGAACATCGCATGGCGGATTCGCCGACTATATCGACGCCTATGAAGCAGCGGGGCTGTCGCCCCAAAGCCTGCCGCCGGAAGAACTGCGTGACCTTCTGGCGGAACTGAATGCGGTGTTCACCAGCGGAAGCCCCCGTGCCCATGAAAGCGCCAAAGCGCTCGCGCCCCATGCAGAACTAATCGCCGATCCGCTGTTCGTGGAAGCGCCGCTGGCCGCGCCGCCCATTCCTCTTCTGGCCATGCGGGTTCCCAAATGGGCGGTGGTGTCGCGCATCCTGTGGCATGCAGGCTATCACCCCGAGATCGAGAATCCGCGCAAGGCGCGCGCCCGGGCGGCCCAAGCAGCGGCCATACTGATCGCGCGCGCGCGCAGCGATGGCGCTGCAGCACTTGTTGCTCATGGCTACTTCAATTGGATGATCGGACGGCAATTGCGGCGCCGCGGATTCCGGCGTACCGGAACGCATCGGGCACGTTACTGGAACACCGTGATCTACGAGGAAGCTCCGCGATGATCGAAGACAAGCTGGAAATACCGCTGGGCAGCGCGCGCGTGGAGGCCTTTCTCTATCGGCCGGATGCCGTCGCGGATTTTCCCGGCGTACTTTTCCTGACCGACATCTGGGGCGTCCGTCCCGCCAATCAGGGCATGGCGAAGCGGCTGGCCGACAAGGGTTTCGCGGTCCTGGTCCCCAATCTCTTCCATCGTTATTCACGGATCGCGCCGGAGGGCTTCGACGCGGACGACGAGAAAGAGCGCCAGAAGCGCCTTGGCGCGCTGTTCCAGTCGCTGACCGCGCAGCAGATGGAAAGCGACGGCGCGATCTATGTGAATTTCCTGCTGACACAGAAAGGCGTGCAGCCCGGAAAGGCGGGCGTCGTGGGCTATTGCTTCAGCGGCGCGATGGCTGTCCGCGTCGCGGCCGCAATGCCGGACAAGATCGCGGCGGCAGCCTCGTTCCATGGCGGCCGGCTGGTCACCGATGCTCCCGACAGTCCGCACCGGCTGCTGCCGCGCATCAGGGCGCGGCTCTATTTCGGCCATGCGGTGGAGGATCAGTCGATGACGGCAGATCAGATCGCCACACTGGAGGCCGCGCTGCGCGACTGGCACGGCGCCTTCCAGAGCGAAACCTATGAAGGGGCACTCCACGGCTGGACCGTGCCGGGGCGGCCCGTCTACAACGAGTTTCAGGCCGAAAGGGCGTTCGAGAAGCTGGTCGAACTGCTCGATGCAACCCTGAAATGACCGGGGTTACAGCATCGCCGGTATCACGCGGTCCGGCGGCTTGTGGCCGTCCACGAACGACCTGATGTTCACGATCACCTTTTCGCCCATGTCGATGCGGCCTTCGATGGTGGCCGAGCCCATGTGCGGCAGCAATACGGCGTTCCTGGCCTTGAGCAGCTTGGGATTCACCGCCGGTTCGTTCTCGAACACGTCCAGGCCCGCGCCGGACAGTTCGCCTTTCTCCAGCATCTGCGCCATGCAGTTCTCGTCGATCACCTCGCCGCGCGCGGTGTTGACGATATAGGCCGAGGGCTTCATCAACCTGAGCCGCCGCGCCGAAAGGAGATGATAGGTGGCGGGCGTGTGCGGGCAGTTGATCGACACGATGTCCATCCGCGCCAGCATCTGGTCCAGGCTGTCCCAATAGGTTGCCTCCAGCTCCTGTTCGATGTCGGGATGCACGGGCTTGCGGTTGTGATAATGGATCTGCAGGCCGAAGGCCCGCGCGCGCCGCGCCACCGCCTGCCCGATGCGGCCCATGCCCACGATGCCAAGCCGCTTGCCCTGAAGCCGGTGGCCCAGCATCCAGTTCGGCGCCCAGCCCGCGAATTTCTCCTCTTCCAGCGCCGTCACGCCCTCCACCAGCCGCCGCGGCACCGCCAGGATCAGTGCCATGGTCATGTCGGCGGTATCCTCGGTCAGCACGCCGGGCGTGTTGGTGACGGCGATGCCCTTCTCGGTGGCCGCCGCCACGTCGATATTGTCCACGCCGGCTCCGAAATTGGCGATCAGCTTGAGCTTCGGGCCGGCCTTGGCGATCAGGCCCGCGTCGATGCGGTCGGTGATGGTGGGAACCAGGACATCCGCGCTGGCCACGGCTTCGGCCAGCTGGGCAGGGCTCATCGGCGCATCGTCCAGGTTCAGCCGCGCGTCAAACAGTTCGCGCATGCGGGTCTCGATGGCCTCGGGCAGCTTGCGGGTGACGATGACGAGTGGTTTCCTGGCGGGGGCCATATGCTGGTCCTGTGGTTTTGCGGCATTTAAGCCCATGCGCCCCGATGACGGAAGCCGGGCGCTGCGCTAAATCTCCGATGCCGTTCAACGTCATGCTTCGATGACACGCATTGCAACACTTTTAACGATTGCCGCCCTGACGTTTGCCGCGCTGCAAACAGACCAGGCGATCGCACAGCCAGCGCCGGCCACGAAGGTCCTGCGCTATGTCAGCCAGCGCGCCGACACGGCCTATATGCGCGAAGGGCCGACCTATGCGCATCGCGTCCTGTGGGTCTACCGCCACAAAGGCTATCCGTTCGCCGTGCTTGCCCAGTTCGACGTCTGGCGGCGGGTACAGGCGGCGGACGGCACCATCGGCTGGATGAGCGCCACCATGTTGTCAGACCAGCGCACCGTGCTGGTGACAGGCAAGGGGCGGGCGCAGATCCATGCGGAACCGCAGGGCGGCAAGGTGGTGGCGCTGGCCGATCCGGGCGCCATCGCGGGCCTCAGGGCCTGCGCGCCGAAGGCCTGCCGCATTCGCGGCGAGAATGTGGATGGCTGGATTCCCAAATCCCGCATATGGGGGGTGGGCGCGGACGAGGTGTTTGACAAACTCCGCTAGGCGCGTGGTCAATAAAAACCAAAACCATCCCTGTCATGGCCGGCCTCCGAGCCGGCCATCCATGCCCCAAACGCGAATCTTCGAGTCCGGACTCTCGGACGCGGTGAACTCAGGGGGTAAAAAAGACTGCGCGTCAGTGCCGGAAATGGCGCATGCCGGTGAACACCATCGCCAGTCCCGCCTCGTTCGCCGCGTCGATCACCTTCTGGTCGTTGACCGAGCCGCCGGGCTGGATCACCGCGGTGGCGCCGGCTTCGGCCACCGTCAGCAGGCCGTCGGGGAAGGGGAAGAAGGCTTCGGAGGCGGCCGCAGAACCCACCGTGCGCGGTTCGGGCCAGCCCGCGATGCGGGCGGCGTCCTTGGCCTTGAGGGCGGCGATCCGCGCGGAATCCACACGGCTCATCTGGCCCGCACCGATGGCGGCGGTGGAGCCGTCCTTCACATAGACGATGGCGTTGGACTTCACATGCTTGCCGATGGTGAAGGCCAGCAGCATGTCGGCGATCTCGTTGTCGGTGGGCGCACGCTTGGTGACGACCTTGAGGTGGTCGCGCGTCACCCGGCCATTGTCGCGGGTCTGCACCAGGAAGCCACCCGCGACGCTGCGATAGGTGAGCGTGGGTGCCAGCGGGTCTGGCAGGCCGCCAGCCGTCAGCAGGCGCAGGTTCTTCCTGGCCGACAGGATGCGCCGCGCATCCGCGTCGGCGTCGGGCGCGATAATCACCTCGGTGAAGATCTTCGCGATCTCCTCCGCCGTCTCGCCGTCCAGCGCGGTGTTGAATGCCAGCACGCCTCCGAAAGCCGAGACACTGTCGCAGGCCAGCGCCGCCAGATAGGCCTCCTTCAGCGTCCTGCCCAGGGCCACGCCGCAGGGATTGGCGTGCTTGATGATGGCGCAGGCGGGTGAGAGTTTCGGATCGAACTCCGCCACCAGTTCATAAGCCGCATCGGTGTCGTTGATGTTGTTGTAGCTGAGCTCCTTGCCCTGGAGCTGTATGGCGGTCGCCACGCCCGGCCGCACCGATCCGTCCACATAGAAAGCCGCTTCCTGGTGCGGATTCTCGCCATAACGCAGGTCCTGGCGCAGCAACCCGCCAAAGGCGCGGCGGCGGGGCGGCTCGCGGTCGCCGTCCTTCGCCAGCTCGCCCGCGAACCAGTTGGACACCGCGGCGTCATAGGCCGCGGTGCGGGCGAAGGCGCGCTGGGCCAGCTTGCGCCGCAACGCCGCCGTGGTTCCACCACCATTGGCCGCCATCTCGTCCAGCACGGCCTGATAGTCTTCGACATCCACCACCACCGTCACCCAGTCGTGGTTCTTGGCGGCCGAGCGCGTCATGGCGGGACCGCCGATGTCGATATTCTCGATTGTCTCGTCGAAATCCGCCCCGCGCGCCACCGTGGCCTCGAAGGGATAGAGATTGCACACCAGAAGGTCGATGCCCGCGATGCCGTGCTCGCGCATGGCGGCGGCATGATCGTCCTTGTCGCGCAGCGCCAGAAGGCCGCCATGCACCATCGGATGCAGGGTCTTCACCCGCCCATCCATCATCTCGGGGAAATGCGTGACTTCGGAAATATCAGTCACCGCCAGGCCTGCCTCGCGCAGCGACCGGGCGGTGCCGCCGGTCGAGATCAGCGTCACGCCATGCGCCGCCAGCCCCCTGGCGAAGTCGGTCAGTCCCGTCTTGTCGGAAACCGAAAGCAGGGCGCGGGAAACTTTGCGGATGCTGTTGCTGTTGTCGGGCATGGCGGAATCCGGGCTGGGTGCCTGCCGCTCTTAGCGCCTGTAAAATGAATATAAAAGGGTGAGAAAGGCACTTGCGCACAGCGACCATGCTACCGGAACCGTGACATGGTGGTTCTCCCAGCCCAGGGTGAAATCGCCGGGCAGCGGATCGGGCTCGAAGGCCATGATGATGGGGCTGAGGATGGCCGCGCCGGCAAGCAGGATCGCCAGCAGGACAAGCAGCCTACGCATGGTCTTCCGGCGCCGGGTTCATCGCGGTCAGGCCCAGCCGGGCAAACAGGGCGCGATCGGCATCGGCCGCAGGGTTGGCGGTGGTGAGCAGCCTGGGACCATAGAAGATCGAGTTCGCGCCGGCCAGGAAGCACAGGGCCTGGGTTTCCGCGCTCATCGCTTCGCGCCCGGCCGACAGCCGCACCATCGACCGCGGCATGGTGATGCGCGCCACCGCGATCATGCGCACGAAGTCCAGCGGCTCCAGGGGCGCGCTGCGGCCCTGGGGCGTGCCCTCGATCCGCATCAGCGCATTGACCGGCACGCTTTCGGGATGGACGGGCAAGGTGGCCAGCGCATGGATCAGTCCCACGCGGTCTTCCGCGCTCTCGCCCATGCCCACGATGCCGCCGCAACACACATGGATGCCGGCGGCACGCACGGCCTCCAGCGTGTCGAGGCGGTCCTGATATGTCCGTGTACTGATGATGTGCCGATAGTATTCGGGCGACGTGTCGAGATTGTGATTGTAGTAATCGAGACCCGCCTCCTTCAGCCGCGTGGCCTGCGGCGCGGTCAGCATGCCCAGCGTGACGCAGGTTTCCATGCCCAGCGCCTTCACGCCTTCCACCATGGCGCAGACCTGATCGAGGTCCTTGTCCTTGGGCGAGCGCCAGGCCGCGCCCATGCAGAAGCGCGAGGCGCCGGCCTCCTTCGCCCGCCTGGCGTCGGCCAGCACGGCGTCAAGCGCCATCAGTTTTCCGGCCTTGACGCCGGTGTCATATTGCGCGGCCTGGGGGCAATAGGCGCAATCCTCCGGGCAGCCGCCGGTCTTGATCGAGAGCAAAGTGGAAATCTGCACTTCTGTGGGGGCGAAGTGACGGCGATGCGCGGCCATGGCGCGATGCATGAGTTCAGGGAAGGGCAGGGCGAAGAACTGGGCGATCTCCTCCCGCGTCCAGTCATTGCGCGGGGTGGAATCAAGGGGCAAGGGCGCGTTCATCGGGCCATTAAAGCCTGATGCGCGGCCCATGCAAGTGGCGCATTGACCCCCGGCTTTCCGCCGCTATAGTCCCGCCTCCATTCAGAAAATCGCTGCCCCAGTGGCGGAATGGTAGACGCAGTAGACTCAAAATCTACCGCCTTCACGGGCGTGCTGGTTCAAGTCCGGCCTGGGGCACCAAATCTCGTCCCTAGCTTTGGTTGGCGAACTTGCGAGCTTACAAAAACTGGGACCGCTTCGAGCCGCGCAGCGGCGAGGGCGGCTGGCGCTCGCTCGTTGCGGGCGGGCGGGGCCTGGGGCACCATTCCATCCGCATGGCTGACATTCGGTGCATGACGCTTGTCGCGCCGCTTTGGCTCTTCGACACTGGAGTGTGGGGTGGAGGAGGCC
>DASZVO010000022.1:0-179485 GCA_035547015.1 Rhizomicrobium sp.
GTGGCAGATGCGCAGCAGGGCGTTGGAAAGCCCTTCCGGCCCTTCCGCGGCCGGCCAGGTGCAGTCGATGGTGGCGGTGCGGAAGGCGCCGTCCACCAGTTCGCTGATGGAGCGGATCTTCTCCACATCGGCATTGGTCAGCACCGGCTGGCTGACCTCCAGCCGCTTGTGCGCGCCGGCTTCGCGGCCCAGGAGGTTGGGGCGCGGCCCGATCATCGACACCAGGCTCATCACCAGTTCCTCGCGGATCGGGTCGATCGGCGGGTTGGTGACCTGGGCGAAGTTCTGCTTGAAATAGTTGTAGAGCAGCTTGGGCTTCTTCGACAGCACCGCCAGCGGCGTGTCGGTGCCCATCGAGCCCACCGGATCGTCGGCGCTCTTCGCCATCGGCTCCAGGAAGAAGGAAAGGTCCTCCTGGGTGTAGCCGAAGGCCTGCTGCTGATCGAGCAGCAAGGTGGGATCGTTGGCGGCGGGCCGGCGGTCCTCCGGCAGGTCGGGCAATTCCTCCAGCTTGAACTGGGCCGCCTTCAGCCACTCTTCATAGGGCTCGGCGGCGGAGAATTTCTGCTTGATCTCTTCGTCCTCGACGATGCGGCCTTCCTCGAAGTCGATCAGCAGCATCTTGCCCGGCTGCAGGCGCCACTTCTTGACGATCTTCTCCTCCGGCACCGGAATGACGCCGGATTCCGAGGCGAGGATGACGAGGTCGTCATCGGTGACGATGTAGCGCGCGGGGCGCAGGCCGTTGCGGTCCAGCGTGGCGCCGATCTGGCGCCCGTCGGTGAAGGCGATGGCGGCGGGGCCGTCCCACGGCTCCATCAGCGCGGCATGGTATTCATAGAAGGCGCGGCGCTGGGCATCCATGCTCTTGTTGCCGGCCCAGGCTTCCGGGATCAGCATCATCACCGCATGGGCCATCGGATAGCCGCCGGCGACCAGCAGCTCCAGCGCATTGTCGAGGCAGGCGGTGTCGGACTGGCCGTGCGGGATGATCGGCCACATCTTGTCGAGATCGGGCCCCAGCAGTTCGGATTCCATGCTGCGGCGGCGGGCGTTGATCCAGTTGACGTTGCCGCGCACGGTGTTGATCTCGCCATTGTGGGCGATGTAGCGGTAGGGGTGCGCGAGCTTCCAGCTGGGGAAGGTGTTGGTGGAGAACCGCTGATGCACCAGCGCCACCGCCGAGACGGTGAGCGGGTTCTGCAGGTCGCGGTAGAAGCGGCCCACATCGTGCGCGAGCAGCAGCCCCTTGTAGACCACCGTACGGGTGGAAAGGCTGGGGATGTAGAACTGGTTGATCGCGGGCAGCTTGTGCTTCCTGGCAAGATCGGCCAGCGGGTTCTGTGTCTGCTTGCGGATGGTCAGCAGCTTGCGCTCGAACTGGTCCTGGTCCTTGATGTGCGGACCCGCGGCGATGATCGCCTGGCGGATCAGCGGCATGCCTTCCAGCACGGTCTTGCCCAGTCCCGCCGGATCGGTGGGCACGTCGCGCCAGCCCAGAAGGGTCTGGCCCTCGACCTTGATGAAATGTTCGAACTGCTTGATGACGGCCTCGCGCGCCTTGGCTTCGCGCGGCAGGAAGCACATGGCCACGGCATATTTTCCGGGCGGCGGCAGGGTCACGCCGGTTTCGCCGGCCCATTCGCGGAACAGCGGGTCGGGAATCTGGATCAGGATGCCCGCGCCGTCGCCCACCAGCGGATCGGCGCCCACCGCGCCGCGATGGTCGAGGTTTATCAGGAGCTGGAGGCCCAGCCCGATGATCTCGTGCGACTTGGCGCCCTTGATGTTCGCGACAAAGCCGACGCCGCAGGCGTCGTGCTCGTTGCGCGGGTCATAAAGACCCTGTTTCGGCGGCAAACCCATTCCTCTAACCCCAGACAGCTGACCGGACCGCAGCCGGTCGTTCAGGCGCGGTTCCCCGCCCTCAGGCAACGCGGGAAAGCCGGAAACCACCCATTCTTCTTAGAATTACCCGTCATCAGACCACGCGACCAGCTGCGGCGCAACATGACAGATACGCGCTAACTACAATGTGGGGCGCGGGAAAGTCCAGATTCAATTCCCGCGCCTCTCTCCGTCCCCTCCCGCCGCAGCCCGAGGCCGGCTTGACTCCGTCCTGCGGGGCGGGGCATGATGGAACATAACATGAACAAAAGAGAGAAAATCGCCGAATTACGCCATGTTATCGCCCGCTACGGCCTGCCGCCAGACCGTTCTCCGGCGCCGCTGGGCCATGCCCGGGCCGATGGCTGTCTGGGCGGGGGCCTGCGGCCCGGCGCCTTGCATGAAGTGTTCGCGCAGGACTGGGGTGCGGGCGGTTTCGCCCTGCTGCTGGCCCTGCTGGCCGCGTCCGGCAGGCCGCTTTTCTGGGTGCGGCCGGATTACGAGGCGCTGGAGCACGGCGCGGTTTCGCCGCAGGGCCTTGCGGAACTGGGCGGCGATCCCCGCCACCTTCTGCTGGTGCGCGCACCGCACGCGCGCGAGGCGCTGGCGGCGGCCAACGACATCCTGGCCTGTCCGCATGTGGGGGCGCTGCTGCTGGAGATCGGCGGAGAGCCCAAATGCCTGGACCTGGTGGCCAGCCGCAGGCTGACGCTGGCGGCGGCCGAAAGCGGCGTGACCATCATCCTGCTGCGGGAAGACGCCGATGCCGCACCCAGCGCCGCGCTCACCCGCTGGGAGGTTGGAAGTGCGCCCTCCCCTCCCTTCGACGATGACTGGGGCAATCCGGTTTTCGAGGCGGCCCTTACCCGGCACAGGCTGGGCGGGCTGGGACGGTTCCGGATGCGATGGGATTGTGAAAAGGGCGTCTTCGCCGATCCTCTCCGGCCGCCTTCGCATGTCGAAATTCCGCATCGGGAAGAGGCGGCCTGAATCATGCGGCAACGGCGGATCATGGCGATATGGCTGCCGCGCCTGCCGGCCGACCGGCTGATCCGCCGGCGCGGAATGCCGTTTGACGCGCCGCTTGTCGTCAGCATCAAGACCGGCAATGCGCTGACGGTCCATGCGCTGGACGCGCGGGCCGAGCAGATGGGCCTTTACAAGGGCCAGGCGCTGGCCACCGCGCGCGCCATGGTGCAGCCGTTGCACATCGTGTCCGCCGACGAGAGGGACGATGCGGCCCTGCTGGAAGGCATCGCCGGCTGGTGCGACCGTTTCACGCCCCTGGTGACGCCGGAGCCGCCGGACGGACTGTTCCTCGACATCACCGGTGTGGCGCATCTGTTCGGCGGCGAGACGGCGATGCTGGCGCTGGTGACGCGCAAGCTGGCGGCACAGGGTTTCGCCGCGCAGGGCGCCATCGCGGGCACCTCGCTGGCGGCCCGCGCCCTGGCGCGCCATGCGCCCGGAACCGTCGTCCCGCCCGGCCATGAGGCGCACAGCATCGCGCCGCTGCCCATCGCCGCCTTCGATTGCGACGAAAAGATTTTGCGCGCCCTGCGCCATGCCGGGCTCAAGACGGTGGGACAGGTGGCCACGCGCCTTTCCAGCGAACTGGCGGAGCGGCTGGGGGCGGCCTTCGTGACACGCCTGAAGGTGATGCTGGGCGCGGAAGAAAAACCGCTGCAGCCGCGCCGTCCCCTGCCCGACCTGATGGCCGAGCGGAATTTCGCCGACCCCATCGTGACGGAGGAGGCCATCGCCGCGGCCCTGCTGTCGCTGGCGGAATCGCTGGGCGGCATCCTGGAACGCGAAGGGCGCGGCGTGCGCCTGCTGGAAGCGGTCTTCTTCCGCGCCGACGGCAAGGTGGAGCGCATCGCCGTGCGCACCGGCGCGCCCCTGCGCGATGCCCGGGCGATGATGCGGCTGTTGCAGCAGCGGCTGGAGGCGCTGGCCGATCCGCTGGACCCCGGTTTCGGCTTCGACCTGATCCGGCTGGAGGCCCTGCTGGCGGAAGAGACAAGGCCCGCCACGCTGAGTTTCGATTCCGCAGAGAATGCCCGATGGCAGGTGGCCTTCCTGATCGACCGCCTGACGGCGCGGCTGGGGCCGGACCGGGTGCAACGGTTCGTGCCGCAGGATACGCACATCCCCGAAGCGGCGGGCGTGGCCGTGCCGGCGCAGGAACGCGATTGCGGCGAGGAACTATGGATGGCAAAGCGCCGGCCGGGCGATCCGCCGCGCCGGCCCCTGCGGCTGTTCGGCCGGCCCGAGGAAGTCAGCGCCGTCGCCCTGGTGCCCGATGGGCCGCCGATGCGCTTTCGCTGGCGGCGGCGTCCGTTCGAAGTCGCCCGCGCCGAGGGTCCCGAGCGTATCGCAATGGAATGGTGGCGGAGTCCGAACGGCATGACGCGCGATTATTTCCGCGTCGAAACCCGTGAAGGCCTGCGCTTCTGGCTTTACCGCGACGGGCTCTATCCCGGATCCGGCCCTGCATCGCCGCGCTGGTATCTGCAAGGGGTGTTCGCGTGAGTTACGCCGAACTGGCCGTCACCACCAATTTCTCGTTCCTGCGCGGGGCCTCGCATCCGGGCGAGTTCGTGACCCGGGCGCACGCGCTGGGCCATGCCGCCATCGGCATCGCCGACCGCAACACGCTGGCGGGCGTGGTGCGCGCTTATGAGGAATGGCAGGGACTGGACGAAGACACGCGGCCGCGCCTTCTGATCGGGGCCCGGCTGGTCTTCCGCGACGGCACGCCCGACATCCTGGCCTATCCGAAGGACCGCAAGGCCTATGCGCGGCTGTCGCGCCTGATCTCGGTCGGCAAGCTGCGGGCGGAAAAAGGCGAATGCCTGCTGGACCTGGCGGATTTGCAGGAATATCGCCGGGGACTTCTTTTGATTGTGGTTCCCCCTCCGTCACAGCTCGGGTTTGCGTACCGCAAACACCTCGCTGCGCCACCCGCCAGCGGCCTCGCCGCGCAGGGGGAGGAAGCCGGTGAAAACCTGACCCGGACATTGCAAGCCCTTGGTCCCGATACCTGGCTGGCCGCATCCATGCTCTATACCGGCGAGGACCGCCGCCGCCTGCGCGACCTGAAGCGGCTGGCGCGGGAGGCCCGCGTGCCCCTGATCGCGGTCAATGACGTGCTGTATCACGATCCCGAACGGCGCGATTTGCAAGACGTGGTCACCTGCATCCGCGAGCATGTGACATTGGAGCAGGCGGGAAAGCGTTTGGAAGCCAATGCCGAGCGGCACCTGAAACACCATGCGGAAATGGCGCGGCTGTTCCGCGACGCGCCGGAAGCCGTCGCGGAAACCCTGCGCTTTGCGGGGAAAATCATTTTCACCCTGGCCGAGCTGGGCCAGCGCTATCCGCGCGAGCCCGTGCCGCGCGGCAAGACGCCGGACGGGCACCTGCGCGCACTGACCGAGGCGGGGCTGAAATGGCGCTATCCTGCCGGCGTGCCGCCGCATGTCGCCGAACTGGCGGAGCGGGAACTGTGCTTCATCAGGGAAGGCCGGATCGCGCATTACTTCCTGACCGTGCACGACATCGTGAAATTCGCGCGCACACGCGGCATCCTCTGTCAGGGGCGCGGTTCGGCCGCCAATTCCGTCGTCTGTTATGCACTGGGCGTCACCAGCGTCGATCCCGCCGATATCGACGTGCTGTTCGAGCGATTTCTCAACACCAACCGCCGCGAGCCGCCCGACATAGACGTGGACTTCGAGCATGAGCGGCGCGAGGAGGTGATCCAGTACATCTATCGTCGCTATGGCCACCGGCGCGCCGCGCTGACCGCCACCGTGATCCATTACCGCCCGCGCAGCGCCATCCGCGAGGTGGGCAAGGTATTCGGCCTGACCGAGGATGTGACGGGCCGGCTGGCCGACACGGTATGGGGCTCGCACGGCGATGAGATGCAGGAGCATCAGGTGCGCCAGGGCGGGGCCGATCCCCACAACAGCGCGGTGAAGCGCGCCGTGGATTTCGCCAACCGGCTGATGGGTTTTCCCCGCCACCTTTCCCAGCATGTGGGCGGTTTCGTGCTGACCCGCGACAAGCTGGACTGGACCGTGCCCATCGGCCCCGCCGCGATGGACGATCGCTTCTTCATCGAATGGGACAAGGACGACCTCGACACCCTCAGGATCATGAAGGTGGATGTGCTGGCGCTGGGCATGCTGACCTGCATCCGCAAGGCGTTCGACCTGATCCATGCCCATACGGAAAGCGGCCGGGAAAAGAAGCTCCTGCTCGCCACCGTGCCGCCGAACGACCCCGCCGTCTACGACATGCTGTGCCGCGCCGACGCCATCGGCGTGTTCCAGGTGGAAAGCCGCGCCCAGATGAACATGCTGCCGCGGCTTCAGCCGCGCTGCATGTACGACCTGACGGTGGAGGTCGCCATCGTGCGTCCCGGTCCCATCCAGGGCGGCATGGTGCATCCCTATCTCAAGCGGCGCGAGGCGCTGCGCCGCAATCCGCATGCCCGCTTCTCCTTTCCGCGTCCCGATCCGCAGCACGGCCGGCCGGACGAGCTGCACAGGGTGCTGGACAAGACGCTGGGCATCCCGCTGTTCCAGGAACAGGCCATGCGGCTGGCCATCGTGGCGGCGCAGTTCACGTCCGAGGAAGCCAATGGCCTGCGCCGCGCCATGGCGACCTTCCGCAATATCGGCACCATCGGCAATTTCGAGCGCATGTTCGTCGAGCGCATGGCGGCGCGCGGCTATGACAGGTCGTTCGCCGAAGCCTGTTTCAATCAGATCAAGGGTTTCGGCTCCTACGGCTTTCCCGAAAGCCACGCCGCCAGCTTCGCGCTGCTGGTCTATGTCTCGGCCTGGATCAAATGCCGCCATCCGGCCGCCTTCGCCGCCGCGCTGCTCAACTCCCAGCCCATGGGCTTCTATGCGCCCGCCGAGATCGTGCGCTGCGCCCGCGATCACGGCGTGACGGTGCTGGCGCCCGACGCGGCCTTCAGCGACTGGGACTGCACGCTGGAACGCAACGAAAAGGGCGATCTGTGCCTCAGGCTGGGGCTGCGCCAGATCGACGGCCTGTCCGAGGCCCATGCCCGCATCGTGATGGAAGAGCGCGGCTATGGCTATCGCGGTTTCGCCGATTTCGCGCGCCGCACGGCGCTGCCCCGGCGGGCGTTGGTGACGCTGGCGGAGGCCGACGCCTTCCGCGGCTTCGGCCTTGACCGGCGCGAAGGCCTGTGGGCGGTGCGGCGCCTGCCCGATGACGAGCCCCTGCCGCTGTTCGCGCCGCGGGCGGTGCCCGAACTGGGCAGGGAGAATATCGCGCCTTTGCCGCGCTTGACGCCAAGCCAGGACGTGGTGGCCGACTACCAGACGCTGCGGCTGTCGCTGAAAGGCTATCCCACCCAGTTCCTGCGCAGGTTGTTCGAGGCGGACGGCATCCTTTCCTGCGCGGACCTTGCCGCGCTGCCGGACGGCGCGCGCGCGCGGGTGGCGGGCGTGGTCCTGGTGCGCCAGCGCCCCGGAGAAGGCAAGGCGATCTTCATCACCCTGAGCGATGAAACGGGCGTCGCCAACCTGGTGCTGTGGGAAAGCCTGTTCCCCGGCCTTCGCAAGGAGGTGATGGGCGCGCGCCTGCTTCTGGCCGAGGGACGGGTGCAGAAAAGCCCCGAAGGCGTTCTGCACCTGATGGTGGAGAATCTGACGGATCGCAGCGCCGACCTGCGCCGCCTGTACGAAGACGAAACGCCGCTGCCGCCGCCCGCGCACCGCCATCCGCGCAATGTGCGGATCCTGCCGCCTTCCCGCGATTTCCACTGAAAGAGTCGCGGCGACAGGCGCAATGCCTTTCCCCTATTATCCCGCTCGCGCGGATGACGCATCGAGAGGGGAAACGGGCCCTGAACCCGGCAGGCTTCACATTGCAGCGGCTGGAGCGCCACTGGACCGGGCTCGCGCTGGTGGCCGCGGCGGTCATGCTCGCCGCACCGCTGTGGTGCGTGACGTCGCCTGCCATGCCGGACTATCCCGCCCACCTGGCAAGCTTCTGGCTGATCGGCGGCGGCGACGGCGGCGCCTTCTATCGGGTGGCATGGAGCTTCGTGCCCAACCTGGCGTCGGAGATCCTGGTGCCGCTGCTGGCCAGGCTTACCGGGCTGGCGGCCGCCGCCAAACTCTTCCTCACCGCGTCGGTCTTTCTGTGGGTGCTGGGCCCGGGCGCCGTTCACCGGGCGCTGTATGGGCGCACCGGCATCGCGCCGCTGCTGGGCGCCTTCTTCGCCTACAACGCCAATTTCATCTGGGGCTTCTTCAACTATGACTTCGCCACAGGCCTTGCCTTTGCGATCTTCGCCGCCTGGATCGCCACCGAAGACCGGAACGGCCCCGTCCGGCTGGCCGGATTCGCGGCCGCCGTCACCGCGCTTTACTTCTGCCACATCTTCGCGGCGGCGACGCTGGCGTTGATGCTTGCGGGGTTCGAGGCGGCACAGAATGTCCGCCTGGAACGACACGATCCGGCGGCGCTGGCGCGGCGGGCCGCGCGTATTCTGGCGCTCTACATGCCTGCCGCGCTGGCCTTCCTGTTCCTCAAGCCGCACGGCGCGGACGAGGCAGGCATCGCCTTCAACCTGGCCGACACGATGATCGACCGGTTCGAAAGCCTGATCCAGCACGCCTTTGACGAACCCGCTTACACCTTGCCCGCCATCCTGTTCGGCGGCCTGATGCTGGCGCTGGCGCTGCGCAGGGCGCGGCTGCATCCGGCCATGTGGGGCGTGCTGGCGCTGCTGCTGGCGGGTGCGCTGTGCGCGCCCGAATGGGCGATGGGCGGCTGGGGCGTGCACATGCGCCTGCCGGCCGTCTTTGGCGCGATGCTGTTCGCCAGCGCCGAACTGCGGATGTCGCGGCCTTTGCGCGCGGCGGTGATGGCTGTCGCCCTGGTCACCGCCGGATGGACCGCCACCGCGCTGGCCCGGAACTGGCGTGGCTATGACGCGCAGTACCGCGAATTCAATGCCGTCATGGCGCAGATTCCGCGCGGATCGCGGCTTCTGACCGTGCTGGACGGCAACGCCATCGGCGAGCGATCCGACCAGCCTTACTGGCACATGGCCGAGTTCGCGGTGCCGGCGCGCGGCGCCTTCACGCCGCTGATGTTCACCACCGTGGGCCAGCATGTGGTGCAGTTGAAACCGCCCTATCGGCATTTTGCCGCCGCCACCGCCGCGCAGGGCTCCCCGCCCGACTTGGATGATCTGGATTTCCTCGCCCGCGGACAGGCCGACCAGGACGAGGACATCCAGGAGATCTTTCCCTATCTGCTCTATTTTCAATGCCACTTCGACATTGCCGTGGTGGTGCATCTGGACGGCAAACGCTCGCCCGTGCCGTCCGTACTTCGGCTGCGATATGCGGGCCGGGCCTTCTCGCTCTATGACATCAGGCCTGACCAGGCCTGTGCCGGGCGATGACCAGACGCATCCTTCCCTGGTGCGCGATCGCGGCCCTGGCGCTGATCGTGCTGCCGCTGCTGGCGCGCAATGCCGCCATGATACCGGCCCATGTGCCGCTCGATCCCAACGAAGGCTGGAACGCCGCCCACGCATTGGCCGCGATGGCGGGGCACGCGCTCTATCCGCCGCCCGGCGCGCTGATGGTCAACAACTATCCGCCGCTGTCCTTCTATATCGTGGGCGCGCTCGGCCGGGTGACCGGCGACATGATCGTGGCGGGCCGCATTCTGTCGCTGCTGGCCTTTCTGGCGGTGTGCGCGGGCATCGCAGCCGTCTCGCGCAACTGGGGCGTAAGCCCGCGCGGGGCCCTGTTCGCCACCCTTTTCTTCGCCGCCGTCCTGCTGGTCGGCAGCGACTATGTGGGCATGGACGACCCGCAACTGCTGGGTCACGCCGTTCAGCTTGCCGCTCTGCTTGCAATGCTGCGTGGGCGGATCGTGCTGGCGGCGGCGCTGTTCGCGGCGAGCCTGTTCGTCAAGCACAACCTGCTGGCCATGCCGCTGGCCGCCGTGATCTGGCTTGCGGCGCGGGACCGCCGCGCGGGTGTGCGCTTCGCCGCCGCCGGGCTGGGCCTGGGTCTGGCGGGGCTCATCGCTTTCCGCTTTGCCTATGGCGTTTGGCTATGGACCGAACTGGCCTCGCCGCGGCTGTCGAGTCTTGCCAATCTTCAAGGCGCGGTGGCGCATCTGTGGTGGGCGCCATTGCCGCTGATCGCCTTCTTCGGGCGGCGGCACGCATGGTTCGGTCCGCTTTACGCCGCCGTGGGACTGGTGCTGGGGCTGTTTTTCTCAACCGGCGACGGAGTGGACGCCAACGCCTTCTTCGACCTGGCCATCGCGCTGTCGCTGATGCTGGGGCAGGCCGTCGAAGCACGGCCGGTCCTTGCGGCGTTGTCCGCCGCGCCGCCGCTGATGGCCCTGGTCCTCACCTTTTCCGATAACAACTACTTCTTCACCCGCGATTTCGCGGCCCAGTCCGCGCGCGATATCGCTTTTCTGCAATCCCGTCCCGGGCCGGCTCTGTGCGACCAGCTTTCGCTGTGCCTGTGGGCGGGCAAGGGGGCGGATGTGGACGTATTCAATATGGGCGAAGCGATCAGAAGCGGCGCGCGCGATCCCGCGCCGCTGACGCGGTTGCTGGAGAAGGGCCACTTTTCCGTGCTGCAACTGGAAGATCGCGACGCGCTGGGACCCCAGGCGCGGGCGGCAATCGTGCGCCGCTATCGCCTTCACCATGCCGACGACAACGGGTTCTTCCTTACGCCCGCGCCCTGACTGTACCGGCGCGCTCCAGCTTGCCCCAGCCCACGAACGGCCCCTTGAGCGCCGTCCACAGCGAGCGGACCACAACGTAATACATGATCTGACGGTAGCCGAAGCGTTGCAGCACCAGCCACCACAGAAGATTCCAGTCTTCGCTTTTTTCCAGCGCGAAGCCCACCACTGCGGCCAGCAGATCCACCACCACGAAGACCACATAATAAACCAGCATGATAGTGAGGCTGCTGCTGTTGAATTCGCCGCCATGCTGGCTGTAGGCGATCCATTGAGTGACGAGCTGCCACACCAGCAGCAGATCGGCGACAGGCGCCAGCGTGGTCAGCACGATCTGAAACAGCCAGACCTGCGGCAGCGCCACCAGACCCAGTTCGCCATAGGCGGCGTTGAAGGTGACGCGCCGGTACTTCCACAGGCATTGCAGCGTGCCATAGGACCAGCGGAAGCGCTGCTTGGCCAGACCCCGCACCGTGGCGGGCGCTTCGGTCCAGGCAATGGCGGTGGGATCGAACTGAACGCGATAGCCGCGCGTCTGAACCGCGATGGTAAGGTCCTGGTCTTCGGCAAGCGTTTCGGCCGGATAGCCGCCGAGTTCGCGCAATACGTCCCGCCGCCAGGCGCCCACCGCGCCCGGCACCACGGTCAGCGTGTCCAGCGCCGACAGCGCACGGCGTTCCAGATTCTGCGCCACGATGTATTCCAGCGCCTGCCAGCGCGTGATCATGTTGATGCGGTTTCCGACCTTGGCGTTGCCCGCCACCGCGCCGACGGAGGGATCGGCGAACCAGCGCACCAGCCGCGGGATGGTGGTGGGCTCGAACTGGGTGTCCGCGTCCAGCGCGACGATCACCTCGCCTTCGGCATGCGCAAGACCCACATTCAGCGCATTGGCCTTGCCGCCGTTGGGAATGGAAATCAGCTTCACGCGCGGCTCGTCCTTGAAGTGCGCGCGGGTGATATAGGCGGTATGGTCTTTCGAGCCGTCGTCGATCACCAGAACGTCCAGGCTGGAATAATCGCTGGCCAGGATCCGCTCCACGGTAGCGACGATCACCTTTTCCTCGTTGAAGGCCGGGATCAATACCGTCACCGGCGTGCCGCCGGCTTGCGGCTGCGGCGCGGCCTCGCCCCTGAGCCGCTTCCACAGCGCCAGCCCCGCCAGGATCAGGAGCCGCGCCACGCCCAGCACGATGGCGCCCAGGAAACAGTAATAGAGAAATTGCGAGACATAGCTGATGGTCAGGAACACCAGCCGGTCGGCATAGAGCGACATGGTGAAGGGCAGCGGCGGCATCACATCGTCGCGCTTGAACCCCGCCAGTTCCGACAGCGGCACGAAAGTATAGCCCCTGGCGCGCAGTTCATCGATCAGCCGGGGCAGGAGGACCAGCGTGCGGCTGCGGTCGCCGCCGGAATCGTGCATCAGCAGCACATTGCCGCGCAGGTCGGGATTGGGATTGTTCAGCGCCTTGAACACCAGCGCCCGCATTTCGGGCACCGTCAGATTCTCCCAGTCCAGCGTATCGAGGTTGGCGGTGACTTCGATATAGCCCAAAGCCTGGGCCTGCTTGATCGGCTCGATCTCGTCTGCGTCGGACGGGCTCGCATCGCTGAGATAGGGCGAGCGGAAGAAGCGCATGGAATGGCCGGTCAGCGCCTGGAACAGCCGCTGGGTCGCGTTGAGTTCCAGCAGCACCGCGGCGGGCGGGGTGTCCGCAAGATTGGGGTGGGTATAGGTGTGGTTGCCGACCTCATGGCCATCGGCCAGCACGCGCTGCACCAGGCCGGGATGGGCCTCCATGTTCGCGCCGATCATGAAGAAGGTGGCGGGGACTTTCTTTTCCTTCAGGATGTCGAGGATGGCGGGCGTCCAGTCCGGATCGGGACCATCGTCGAAGGTCAGCGCCAGCTTCCTGGGGTTGGAACCGCCCACCTTGCGGATCACATAGCTGGTGGGCAGGCTGTCATAGTGTTCGTCCACGATGTCGCCGGTCGCCTTTTCGATGGTCAGGCTGCGCCGGCCCAGCGACGGATCGGCTTCCACGCGCAGGATCTCGCCCTGGCCGTCGAAATCCACATCCTCGAGATTGTTGGCGATATGTCTGAGGCTTTCGGGCGCCGGCGAGTCATAGGGCCGGCCCATCAGGGGCAGGATCGAGGGATCCTCGAAGCCCAGCTTCCACAGCGCATAACCCGCGGGACGATAGGGGTCGGCGGCATGCATCTGGTTGTAGGCGGTGACGCCGTCCAGGAACCAGACCTGGTGTTCGCCGTCGTCGTCGGTATAGCTGAAATGGGGATTGTTGGTGGCGGGATCGAACAGCACGGTGGCGCTATTGTCGCGCGCCGCGGTCATGGCGCCTTCGAAGCTGTTGACCAGGGTGCGCCCGCCCTTCACCCAGTCATAGGCGTATGAGCCGATGGCAACGATGGTGGAATCGGCAGGCAACTGGCGCATGCGCCGGTCCAGCGTCTTTTCGTACCAGTCCTCGCCTGCGATGGCGCCCGGCGCGCCGTTCTCGTCGGTTTCGTCATAGGCCATCAGGATCGTGTAATCGACGATGTTGGCATAGGCCTGATAGGGCCAGGTGTCGTCGTCGAAGGGCGCGGCCTGGGCGATGATCCAGCCGCGCGGCGCGAAAGCCGCCGACATGCGGGTGAGGAAATCCTCCAGGTTCTTGTGCGCGGACGGCGGCACTTCCTCGAAGTCGACGGTCAGGCCCTGGAATTTGTTGGCGGCAATGAACGCCACGATGTCGTCCAGCAGCTTGCCGGAGCGCGCAGGGTCGGCCAGCAGCTTCGCCAGGCCCGCGCCGTCCCACTTGCCGCCGCTGAAATTCTGGATCATGGGCAGGATCGCCACCGAGGGCTTGGTGGCGTGGATGAAATCCAGCGAGCGCCGTTCAAGCCAGCTTCGCAGCGTCAGGTCGGGCCCATCCAGGGTCAGCCACAGCGGCACGACCCAATCCAGGCCCTTGAGGGAGCGTTTGAGGGACGGCCAGCTTGGATCGTCCTTGCCGCCCCAATTGGTATAGAAGCCGATCGCCAGCGGCCGGTCCGCCTGGGGTTTGAGGATGGCGGGAAGAACCCGGCTGGGAAGTTCCCCCTGCGAGCGGTGCAGGGCCGCGATCTCGGCCAGACGGCGCTTGCGTGCGGCCGCGGCCAGCCGCTCGGCCCGGGCCAGAAGCCCCGGTTTCTGCGCGCGCGTGACCAGGTTGCTGCGATTGACGGCAACCACGGCCCGGCCGGGCAGATCCAGGCCCGCGACGGGCGGCGCCAGCATCAGGCTTGCGCCGAAACCTGCCAGGATGGCCAGGGTGGCGATGCCCACCACCCAGGCGATGGCCCGAATGCGGGCGGCACGCCGTCCCGATGCGTCGAAGAAGATCGGCTTGTTCGCCATTGGCGCTAGATACAACCGGTCGCGCGGCCCAGCAATGTATCCCGCGTCATCGCGTCGCCACCCCGCGGGGATCGTCTGCCAAGCAGGCGCGTTCGGTGCTAGTCAGGGCCGGTATTGATTCTGGCGGTAAACACGTGGCGTCCTACAACTGTGCGAAGTGTCCCGGCTATTGCTGCTCCTATCCGCTGATCCAGCTGACCAAGCGCGACGTGGAACGGCTGGCCAAGCACTTCGGCCTGACCTTCGAGGAAGCCCGCAAGAAATTCACCAAGGTGGACCCTGAGGCGAAGTATGCGATGCGCCGCAAGGCCGATCCGCATTTCGGCAAGATCTGCCAGTTCTTCGATACCGAAAAGCGCCGCTGCACCATCTATACGGCCCGGCCCACCATCTGCCGCGAATATCCGGGCGGCAACTGTGGCTATTACGCCTTCCTGATGGCCGAGCGCCGCTCGCAGGAAGACCCCGAGCACATCGCCAGTACCTGGAACAAGTAAAGGCAACCCGCGCAGCTTTGTGACAGCACCAAATGGTGCGTTGCACCGTCTTAATGGCCTTGGCCGGGCGTCTTTTTTTTGCTCTAACGAGTCAAAAGCGGGGATTTCGAGGAAAACCGCGGGGACGATCCGGAACCGCCGATCGGCACCATGATCCGGCTTTCCACCCTGCAGCGGACAACCTGACACCCGTCGAATTTGGCAGGCCACCAGGGAATGCCGGCACAGGCGCGCCGCGTCCCTGGGACCCAGCCGGACGATGTGCATGTGGGAAACGGGGGCCGCAGCGCCCCGACGCGGAGGGGAAAGATGTTTCACCAGCTACTGACGCCCGTGAGCGGCAGCCTTGTCCTGTCTTTCATGGTCGCGGCGGTTCCGATCGCGGTGGTGCTGCTGATGCTGGGCATCCTCAAGCGGCCGGCCTGGCAATCCTCGCTGGCCGGTCTTGCGGCGGCGCTGGTGATCGCTATCTGGATCTGGCAGTTCCCGCTCGGCCTGGCAGTATCCAGCGTGGCCGACGGCGTGGTCTTCGCGCTGTGGCCGATCATGTGGATCGTGTTCGCCGCCCTGATCCTCTACAACGTGGCGGTGCAGTCCGGGCGCTTCGATGCGTTCCGCCGCTGGGTGCTGGAGCACCTGCCCAATGACCGCCGCATCATCCTGGTCGTGATCGGTTACGGCTTCGGCTCGCTGCTGGAAGGGGTGACCGGCTTCGGCGCGCCGGTGGCGATCAGCGCCTCGCTGCTGATCATGCTGGGCTTCAAGGCGGTAGATGCGGTCGTCTACGCGCTTCTGTTCAATACGGCGCCGGTCGCCTTCGGCTCGCTGGGCATCCCCATCACCACGCTGGCGGGCGTGACGGCCCTGCCCGCGGATTCGCTGGGCGCCATGGTGGGCCGCCAGCTTCCCTTCTTCGCCTTCCTGCTGCCCTTCTATGTCACGGCGATGTACGGCGGCTTCCGGTCGGTCAGGGCGCTGTTCCCCGTCCTGCTGGTCGCCGGCGGCGCCTTCGCCATCGTGCAGTTCGTGACCTCGAACCTGGTGAGCTATGTGCTGACCGACGTGCTGGCGGCGCTGAGTTCGCTGCTGGCAACGGTCCTGTTCCTTCGGGTGTGGAAGCCCGCGCCCGATCCGGAATTCGCCGTCGCCGCCAGCCATGCGGGCAGCAACAACGCGGCCCACGACAGCGTGCCGCCGTGGCAGGGCTGGCTGCCCTGGCTGATCATGTGCGCGGTCGTGATCCTGTGGACCATCTTCAAGGTGGCGGGCATGGGCCAGATGAACATCCAGTGGCCGGGCCTGCACAACCAGGTCTTCATCACCCTCTATGAAAAGCCCTATGCCGCGATCTGGAGCTTCCAGCCGCTGGCCACGGGCACCGCGGTGCTGGTGACGGCGATCATCACGGCCTTTGCGGTGGGCCTAGGAGCCCAGGGCTTCATCAAGGCGGTGGCATCGGCATGGCGGCAGATCCTGCTGCCGACGCTGACGGTGACGGCCATCGTGGGCCTTGCCTTCCTGATGAACTATTCCGGCATGAACTATACGCTGGGCTTGGGCGTCGCCTCGGCCGGGGTATTCTTCCCGCTGCTGTCGGCCTTCCTGGGCTGGCTTGCGGTGTTCCTGTCGGGCAGCGATTCCAGCGGCAATGCGCTGTTCGGCAACCTGCAGGTGGTGGCAGCCAACAAGCTGAATTTCGACCCGGTGCTGATGGCGGCCACCAACTCGTCGGGCGGCACCTTCGCCAAGATGATCTCGCCCCAGAATATCGCCACCGGCGTTGCCATCAGCGACCTGAAGGGCCATGAAGGCACCATATTCTCGCGGACCTTCATCCACAGCGTGCTGCTGACGGTGGCGCTGGGTATCCTGGTATTCCTGCAGCAGCATGTCTGGACATGGATGATTCCCCCGCATTGAACCGCCGGCATCGCGGGGCTTTGGGGGCCGGGCTGGCGACAGCCCGGCCTTTTCGTTTTGACCCTGCGGGGACAGGTCATTAGGATTCCGCCGCATCCAACGGAAAGTGTGGCGTCATGGCGGACAGGATTTCGGTTCACGGCCTTCAGGTGGCGCCTGCGCTCCACGACTTCATCGTGAAAGAAGCCCTGCCCGGCAGCGGCGTGGATCCGGAAAAATTCTGGGCCGGCTTCGCCGCGCTGGCCACGCGGCTGATGCCGGAGAACCGGGCCCTGCTGGCCGAGCGCGACCGGCTGCAGACGGCGATAGACACCTGGCACAAGGCGCACCCTCAGAGGCCGGTGGACGCGGCAGCTTACGCAGCCTTCCTGAAGGAGATCGGTTATCTGCTGCCGGAGGGGCCGGACTTCCAGATCGGCACCGGGAATGTGGATCCGGAGATCGCCGAGGTCGCCGGCCCGCAGCTAGTGGTGCCACTGACCAATGCGCGCTTCGCGCTCAATGCACTGAACGCGCGCTGGGGCAGCCTGTATGACGCGCTCTATGGCACCGACGCCATCGCACAGGAGGGCGAGCTTGCATCCGGCAAGGGCTATAACGAAAAGCGCGGGGCGGCAGTGATCGCCTTCGCGCGCGAGGCGCTGGACCAGGCCGCTCCCCTGGCGGAAGGTTCGTGGAAGGACATAACCGGCCTGTCGGTGCACAACGGTGCGCTGGTGCCTGCCCTCAGGGACCCGTCGCAGTTCAAGGGTTATGCCGGCGACGCCGCCGCACCCGCGGTCGTGCTATTGGCGCATAACGGACTGCACCTCGAAATCCACGTCGATCGCGGCCATCCCATCGGCAGGACCGACAAGGCGGGCATCAGCGATGTGGTGCTGGAATCGGCCATCACCACCATCATGGACTGCGAGGATTCCATCGCGGCGGTGGACGCGGCGGACAAGGTGGACGCCTATCGCAACTGGCTGGGACTTCTGACCGGCACGCTGACGGCGACGTTCGAAAAGGGTGGCCGGACGGTGGAGCGCCGCGCCAATCCCGACCGCGAATATGCCGGCCCGGATGGCAAGCCTGTCACACTGCCCGGCCGCAGCCTGCTCTTCATCCGCAATGTCGGCCACCTGATGACCAGCGATGCGGTGCTGCTGCCCGATGGCAGCGAGATCGGCGAAGGCATACTGGACGGCGTGGTGACCAGCCTGGTGTCGCTGCACGACATACGGGGCCGGCGCCGCAACAGCCGCAAGGGCAGCATCTATATCGTCAAGCCCAAGATGCACGGCCCCGCCGAAGTGGCCTTCGCGAGCAAGCTGTTCGACGGCGTGGAGGACATCCTTGGGCTGGCGCGCAATACCATCAAGATGGGCGTGATGGACGAGGAACGCCGCACGACGGTGAACCTGAAGGAATGCATCCGCGCCGCCAGCAACCGGATCGTCTTCATCAACACCGGCTTCCTGGATCGTACGGGCGACGAGATCCACACGTCCATGCAGGCGGGCGCGATGGTGCGCAAGGGCGACATGAAGTCGTCGAAGTGGCTGGCTGCCTATGAGGACCAGAATGTGGATATCGGCCTTCTCTGCGGCTTTCAGGGCAGGGCTCAGATCGGCAAGGGCATGTGGGCGATGCCCGACAGGATGGCCGACATGCTGAAGGCCAAGATCGGCCATCCGATGGCGGGCGCCAACTGCGCCTGGGTGCCTTCACCCACTGCGGCGACGCTGCACGCCTTGCATTACCACCAGGTCAGCGTGAGGGCGCGGCAGGACGAATTGAAGGCACGCCCGCGCGCGAAGCTGGCCGACATTCTGACCATTCCGCTGGCCGACCGCCCCAACTGGTCGCCCGAGGAAGTGCAGCAGGAACTGGACAACAACGCGCAAGGCATCCTGGGCTATGTGGTGCGCTGGGTGGACCAGGGCGTGGGCTGCTCCAAGGTGCCGGACATCCACAATGTGGGCTTGATGGAAGATCGCGCCACGTTGCGCATCTCCAGCCAGCACATCGCCAACTGGCTGCTGCACGGCATCGCCACCGAGGCGCAGGTAGCGGAGACCTTCAAACGCATGGCGCTGGTGGTGGACAGGCAGAATGCGGGCGATCCGTTCTATACGCCCATGGCGCCCGGCTATGACGGCATCGCCTTCAGGGCGGCCTGCGACCTGGTGTTCAAGGGCAAGGAACAGCCCAGCGGTTACACCGAACCGCTGCTGCATGCGGCAAGAAGGGATTTGAAGGGCGAATAACGCGCTTCGGCCTGACGGCCGCGCTGCCCGGCCATGACATGTTATGAAGCGTCCAGTGCCTTCAGGATCGCGTCGGTCATCGCCGTGGTGCCCACCTTGGTCATGCCTGGCTGCATGATGTCGCCGGTGCGATAGCCTTCCGACAGCACCGCGTCCACCGCCTTTTCCAGCCGCGCCGCCTCGTCCTTGAGGCCGAAGGAATAGCGCAGGCACATGGCGAAGGAGAGGATGGAGGCGATGGGGTTGGCCAGGCCCTGGCCCGCGATGTCGGGGGCCGAGCCGTGGATCGGCTCGTACAGCGCCGCGGGAAGCCCGTTGGCCTTGCGGTCGCCCAGCGAGGCGGACGGCAGCATGCCGATGGAGCCGGTCAGCTGGGCGGCTTCGTCCGACAGCACGTCGCCGAACAGATTGTCGGTCACCAGCACGTCGAACTGCTTGGGGTTGCGCACCAGCTGCATGGCGGCATTGTCGGCCAGGATGTGATGCAATTCCACATCGGCATATTCGCGCGCGTGGAGGGCCGTGACCACTTCCTTCCACAGCACGCCCGTGACCATCACATTGGATTTCTCGGCGCTGTGGACCTTGTTCCCGCGCAGCCGCGCCATGTCGAAAGCCACCCGCGCCACCCGCTCAATCTCGCCGGTGGTGTAGGTGCCGGTGTCCACGGCCCGCTTCTGCCCGTCGGGCAGGACCGTGGTCTCCTTGGGCGTGCCGAAATAAACCCCGCCCATCAGCTCGCGCACGATCAGGATGTCGAGGCCCGAAACGATTTCCGGCTTGAGGGTGGAGGCGTCTTTGAGCGCATCGAAGCACAGCGCGGGGCGCAGGTTGGCGTAAACGCCCATGTCCTTGCGCACGCGCAGGAGCCCGCGCTCGGCCCGCTTCTCGAAGGGCAGATTATCCCATTTGGGGCCGCCCACCGAACCCATCAGCACCGCGTCGGCGGCAATGGCTTTTTCGAACGTCTCATCCGGATCGGGCCGCCCCGTCGCGTCGATCGCGGCGCCGCCCAGCAGCGCCTCTTCGGTCTTGTAGGGAAGGCCCTTCTGCCCGTACCAGCCCACCACACGCATGGTGGCGTCCAGAACCTCGGGACCGATGCCGTCACCCGGCAGCAGGAGCAGCTTGTATTCGTTCATGTCTTCCTCGGAGGGCTTTCAGAGCCAGGGCGCCTGGACCTGGTGCAGCTTTTCGTAGGACGCAATCTTGTCCTCGGTGCGCATCGTCAGCCCGATATCGTCCCAGCCGTTAAGCAGGCATTGCTTACGGAAGGGATCGACGTCGAAATGCACCACGCCGCCGTCGGGGCCCCTGATCTCCTGCTTTTCCAGGTCGATGGAGATGATGGCGTTGGCGCCGCGTTCGGCATCGTCCATCAGCTTGTCCACGATCTCCTGCGGCAGCTTGATGGGCAGGATGCCGTTCTTGAAGCAGTTGCCATAGAAGATGTCGGCGAAGCTGGGCGCGATCACGCAGCGGATGCCGAAGTCGAGCAGCGCCCAGGGGGCATGCTCGCGGGAGGAACCGCAGCCGAAATTGTCGCCCGCCACCAGGATCTTGGCCTTGCGATAGGCGGGCTTGTTGAGCACGAAGTCCGGCTTCTCGCTGCCGTCAGGATTGTGACGCAGCTCATCGAACAGCGCCTTGCCGAGGCCGGTGCGCTGGATGGTTTTCAGATATTGTTTGGGGATGATCATGTCCGTATCGACATTGATCATCGGAAGGGGGGCGGCGACGCCCTCGAGCGTTTTGAAGGGTTCCATGGCGCGGCGGACCATAGCCTTTCCAGCGGAAAAGTGAACCCCGCCCCCGAAACTGCGGCGAAAAATCAGACCACGGGACTGGTGGTGTCGGGCGCCAGCTTGCGGCCGGCGTCGATCCGGGTGAACAGCAGCGCCCCCGCGACGCAGAAGGCGGTCACCACATAGAAGGCCGCGCTCCAGCCATAGCTGGCGACGATGAAGCCGGTCACGGTGGTCACGATAGCCCCGCCGATATTGCCCAGCGTGTTCATCACTGCCGAGCAGGAACCGGCAAAGCTGCCGCCAATGTCCAGCGTCACGGCCCAGGCATTGCCCACCACCAGTTCCAGGCCGAACACGCCCAGGCCGAACATCGCCGCGGTCATGTATGGGCCGTCCATGTGGACGCCCAGCGGGATGAAGATTGCGCCGATCAGGAAGCCGGCGATTGCCACGCTCTGGCGGGCGAACTTGATACGGCCGGTCCTGTGGATGATGAGGTCCGAGAGCACACCGCCCAGGATGTCGCCCACCACCGCGGCGGCCAGGGTCAGGCTGGTGAAAAGGCCCATTTCCGCCAGCGAGTATCCGCGCTCGGCGTTCAGATATTTGGGATACCAGGCCAGGAACATGTTCAGGCTGTAGCCATAACAGAAATACATCGCCGCCACGGTCCACATCTGGCGGCTGGACAGGATCAGCTTCCACGGAATGGGCTGGCGCTTTTTGGGCGCGGTGCCCAGCGCCGCCTCGATGCGCGTGCGCTCGCCGTCGTTGATGCCGCGATGCTCGCGCGGCAGGTCGCGGTAATAGCCGTACCACACCACCGCCCACAGGATGCCGACGGCGCCGAACAGCCAGAAGGGCACATGCCAGCTATAGGCGCCGATCAGGGTGGCGACCAGCACCGGCGTCGCCGCGGCGGCCAGGCGCGAACCGGCATGGGTGGTGCCCTGGGCGATGCCGCGCTCGGACGGCAGCATCCAGCGTGACAGCGCGCGGTTGGCAATGGGGAATGCGCCCGCCTCGCCCAGGCCGACCAGGAACAGGCAGACCGCCAGCATCGTCACCGAAGACGAGAAGCCGGCCAGGAAGGTGAAGGCCGACCACCAGGTCACCACGCAGGCCATCGCGATGCGCGGGCCCATCCGGTCGCCGAACCAGCCGCCGGGAATCTGGAAGATGGCATAGGCCCAGGCGTAAGCGGACATGATCACGCCCGCGGTGCCGATGTCGAAGCCGAACTCCTTCTGGATCACCGGCATGGCGTTCGACAGCAGAACGCGGTCCAGATAGGTGATGAAATAGGCCAGTACGACCAGGCCCAGTATCTTGTGGCGCACGCGCGTGGGTCGGGCAGTGGACATGGCACTTTCCTCTAACGGCTCCGCGCGGGGGCACATTGGCCGCCCGCGCCGGAGCACTCAGTCAAGAGCACGAAAACGGTCTTTCCGTGACGCTGCTAGTACGGCATGTGGGGCGCGTCGGTCGACTTGCCCGTGCATTCCGAAGCGGCCCGGTCGCGGCAGGTCTGCCAGATGGTCGGCACCGAATTGCCCGCGATAAAGACCTCGTGGATCATCTGGGTGTTGCGGATGTCGTCCAGCGGATTCTTCTCCAGCACCACCAGGTCGGCCCACTTGCCCGTCTCGATCGAGCCGATGGTCTTGTCCTGAAGCCAGCGGGCATTGTCGCTGGTGGCCGATTTGATGGCCTGCATGGGCGTGCGTCCGGCCAGCACCTCCATCTGCATTTCCTCATGCGCATTAAAGCCGGGGAACCGGCCATTGGGGCCGGAATCGGTGCCCATGCCGGTGTTGACCCCGGCCTTGATCAGCGCCTGGTAGTTTTCCATCGTCTGGAACAGGGTCCGGTCCATGTCGGCGAAGACCTTCTTCTCGTAGGGAAGGCCCGGGAAGCGGGTGAAGCCCAGGATGGTGTTCTTCTCGCGGTCCATGCTCTTGAGCGCGGTCAGCGTGCCCGGCGTGACGCCGCGGGTGAAGAAGGGATCCTGCAACCAGGGCATGACGGCCAGGCTGTAGGCCATTTCGCGGCTCAGCGTGGCGCCGACCTGCCAGGCGCCCTTCTGCTTCATCAGGTCCAGGAATTCCTTGTCCACCGGCTTGTCGCGCACCATGTGGGCGAAGCCGTCGATGCCCTGCCTGAGCAATTCCTTGGCATCGTCGAGATAGAAGATATGCGCCACGGCGCGCAGATGCTTCTTGTGCGCCTCGTCAATGATGGCGGCCGAGACATTGTAGGGCATCTTCACCGGGATGGTCTTGCGCTCGTCATCCATCCAGAGCTTGATGAAATCGACACCCTTGGCGGCCTGCTCGTCGACCAGCTTGCGCGCCTCTTCCGGGGTGGAGATGGGAGTGGTCACGCCCAGAAGCCCGCCGTAACCGCCCTTGAACACCGCGCCCTGACCGGCGGAGAAGATCCGCGCCACGGTGGGCCGGCTCTTGCGCTGCTGGTTGCGCATCTGAAGGACAAAGTCCTTGTCGGTGCCCAGCACCTGAACCGTGGTGACGCCATAGGCGGCATAGGTTTTCAGGTCGGCCGTGACATTCTCGGGCGTCTCGTATTTCTCGTCCTGGGTGACATCGTGCATCATGCCGATATGGACATGGCCGTCGATGATGCCCGGCATCACGAACTTGCCGGACAGGTCCTCGACCTTCGCGCCGGCGGGGGCCTTGAGCTGGGCCACCGGGCCCACCCAGGCGATCTTGCCGTCCGTCATCACGATGGCCTCATTGGCCTTGGCGGCGTCGGACACGCCATCGATCACCGTGACGTTCTTCAGCACGGTGGTTTCGGCGGCGGCGGGCACGGTCGAGAAGGCGGCAGCAAGCAGCGCGGCCGCGGCGGCGCCGAATTTCAGATTACGCATTTCTTCCAGAACTCCCCTGAACTTCCACACATGTTTCGCGCGCCGCTGCCGGATCGACCGCCGCCGGCAGCCCGCAAGATCGCGTGAGCGATGACCGGTGGTTTCTTACGGCACGCGGGCGGGAAAAAAAAGCGCGAGTGTTACGCTGCATTGCGGCATGGCCCGTGCGGTGAAGCGGCACACGCGGCGCGCAAAAAAAAATGCCGCCTTCCGGCAGGAAGGCGGCACCAATGTCGCGGGTTGATCCCGCCTTGTGTTTTATCCCTCCAACAGGCGCGAAACGCTGCCGCGCATTCGCGTCCATTCGGCTGCTGCCGATAACGTGTTGATTCGGTGCGTGGTTTCCCCGGAGCTCCGCTTCGATCCCTGCAGTGGCCGCTGCCACCTTTTTCACTGCGACACCGTTTCGCGCAGGCCGCTTGTGAAAACGATATGACAAGCCGCGCGCAAAAACAAATGGTCCGACGTACGCGGATGGATGTATTGCATCGCAGCGCGAAGCTTGCGCAGCGTGTTTGCGCCAGCAACCGCCCGCGGGGACACCGGCACTGGACATCGCGTCCGTCCTCCCATGGTATGGCGCCGCACGAAAGAAAAGGGGAAGGGAAATGGATCGCCGCTTGTTGATGAAGTCCCTTGCGGGCACTGCCGCGACCGTCATCTGGACACCGCCTTCAGCCTTCGCGCTGGGTCTGCCGAAGGACCGGATCAAGCGCATCCGCTATTACAGGACACCCACCGACGCGGCGGGCCGGCCCAATGTGCACCAGCCCACCTTCAACCAGTCCACCAACATCGTCACCGTGGAGACCGAAGGCGGCCTGATCGGCGTCGGCGAGGGCGGCGAGCCCAGCACCATGGAACAGTGCGCGGGCATGCTGATCGGGGAGGACCCGTTCCGCATCGAGCATCTGTGGCAGACGATGGAGCGGGGCTATTTCTATCCGGCGGGGCGGGAAAAGACGCATTCCCTGGGCGCGCTGGACGTGGCGCTGTGGGATCTCAAGGGCAAGGCGCTCGGCGTGCCGGTGTGGCAGCTCCTGGGCGGCAGGAGCCGTGACCATGTCGAATGCTACGCCACCGGCTATCCCACGCCCAAGGGCGGCACCGTCGAGGACGCAGCGCGCCAGTGCATTGCCGATGGCTTCCGCGCCTATCGTACGGGGGTCGCGGAGTCGGTCGAATTCGATCGCTTCCGCGCGGTGGAGAAGACCATCGAGGAATGCCAGCTGATCCGCAAGGGCGTGGGCAAGGACGGCGCCTGGGCCATTGATTTCCACGGCACCATGGACCCCGAGGACGCCATCACCCTGGCGACCGCGCTGGAGCCCCTGCGCCCCTTCTTCTGCGAAGACCTGATCCGCGGCGAGAATATCGACATCTACAAGGTGATGCGCCCACGCCTGCGTGTGCCGGTCGCGGTGGGCGAGATCTATGGCGTGAAGTGGGAAATCGCGCCGCTGATCGAGCAGAACCTGATCGACTTCGCCCGCTGCACCGTGCCCAATGTGGGCGGCATCACCGAATACATGAAGATCGCGGCACTGGCCGAAACCCACTATTGCGGCCTGATTCCGCATTTCACAGGCCCGATCGGCGAGACCGCGCTGGTCCACTGCCTGACCGCGACCTCGGTAGTGGCGCTTATGGAGATGACAGGTGCCGGCAGGAAACCCTGGCCCTATCTGCCGGAATGCTACGACTTCCATGACGGCAAGCTGTGGCCTAACGACCGGCCGGGTCTGGGGGTGACGCTGGACACCTCGAAGCTGCAGATGGTGGGCGACTGGAGCGAGCATTATGCGCCGATCCAGCTTAACCACCGGCCGGATGGTTCCTATACCAACTGGTGAGGCGCGCCTTCAGCTTGCGGCTTTAAAAGCTTCCACGCACCTGGCGGCGCGTTGGGCGATCTCGGCGTCGGTGAAATCCGGCCTGAACAGTTCGCTGCCCAGGCCGAAACCCGCCGCGCCCGCCTTGCGCCATTGCGCCATGTTGGCCGCGCCCACCCCGCCGACGGCATAGACCGGCACGTCTTTCGGCAGCACCGCCAGCATGGCTTTCAGGTGATCGACGCCGCCGGTCGAAGCGGGAAACAGCTTGAGGTACCGCGCGCCCGCGGCGACGGCGGCGAAACCCTCGCTGGGCGTATAGAAGCCGGGCATCACGGTGAGCCCCTTTGCCACGCCGCGCGCGATCACACCCGCATCCGTGTTGGGCGTGACCAGCAGCCTTCCGCCCGCATCCGCCACGCGGTCCACATCGGCCGGCGTCAGCACCGTGCCCGCGCCGGTCAGGCAGCGGTCTGCATAGATCGTGGCCAGGATATCGATGCTGCGGAACGGATCGGGTGAGTTGAGCGGCACTTCGATGGCGCGAATGCCGGCATCAAACAGCGCCTCCGCCACGCCTTTGACGCGTTGGGGTGTCACCCCCCGCAGTATCGCCACGATGGGCATTTCGGCCAGCAAATCGCTCATGAGAAGATTTCCGCGTGGAGAAGCACGAGCCCGGCAAGCGCGCAGCCGTCGCCGTCGGCCACGGCGGCAGTCAGACCATACTGCGCCAGCGCCCGGCCATAAAGCGCCGCCAGCGCGGGCGTGCAGACCAGATGCACCGTGCCGGAAAGATCGAACAGCGAAACGGCCGCGCGCACATCCGCGCCCACGATCAGGCCGGAGAGATAGGAAACCGCGTCCTCTTTCGCCATCGCGCCCGTGACGACGCGGCTGCGGGCGCTGAACAGAAGATGCAGCAGGTCGACCTTCGGGTTCTCGCGCACATAGGACAATCCTTGCGCGCAGATCTCGCTGTCGGGCCGCACTTCGCCGCCGTCGCGCGCCAGCACGCTGTGCCGCCGCAACAATTCAAAAAGCTCGCCCGACAGGGCCGTCTGGAAGCGGGTCACCGCGCCGTCTTCCACCAGCACCCATTTGGCGTGGGTGCCGGGCAGGCAGAAGACATGGCGGCCGCGCGCCAGTTCCGGCCTGAGCCGCAGCGCGCCCAGGATCTGCACCTCCTCGCCGCGCATCACGTCGGGCGCACCGGTGGGGCCGGTGCACGAAAGCCCCGGCACGATGGCGATGGAACGTCCCTGGTGCGCGAACCGCAGCGCCGCCTTCGCGATCGCCTCTGGCCTGGCCGGGCATGGCAGATAAGGCACCTCGCGCCAGCCGATGGTCGAACCCACCATCCCGCCCAGCACCGCGGGCAGCACACCATGCGCCGCGTCCCATGGCGCGACGGCGGCGGCGAACCGGTCTGGACAGCCCGGCACAGAGGCACCCGCGCCCTCGGCCCGCGCCAACACGCCACCTGCCGCATCGCACAGATAAAGCCGCAGACGGCTGGTGCCCCAGTCGCCGGCGATAAAGACCGCCTTGCCCATGACGAGGGTTCTATACAGCCGGCCAAGTCTTGTCGAACCCGGTCAGGCCTTGTCGAACAGGGCGCGCAACTCGTCCTTGGCGCGTTCGAGCACGCGCTTCTGCCGCGCGGGCAAATCCCGCCCGCCGCGATTGATATAGAAAGTCAACATCGACATGGCGGAGCGATAGGGACTCGACTTGCGGCGGCGGCTGTGTTCGGCGGAACGCTTAAGCGACGCGGCGATCTTCTTCGGGTCCGAGCCGGTGAAGATGCCTTTCTTCAGGTCCAGAGCATCGCTCTCATGCGTCACCCTGGCGGACCATTTCCTCTTGCGGGTCGCGGTCATGCCTTGCCAATGCGGAAGAACCGATGCCGTTCCATTCCGGAACGGAATTTCATTTCGCCGGTTACGTTCCGGGAACAAAAAAAGGAAACGCAATGGCCAGAAAGTATTCCAGAGGCGCATCGAAGAAAGTGGGGCGCGCGATGCACGAGCGCAAGAAGGGCACGCTGCGCAGCGGGCGGGGCGGCAAGGGCGGCAAGGTGAAAAGCCGCAAGCAGGCCATCGCCATCGGCCTGTCGGAAGCCCGCAAGGCAGGCAAGAAAGTCCCAGCACGGAAGACCGCGAAGAAGAAGACTTCGCGGAAGAAAACCGCCAAACGGAAAACCGCGAAGAGGAAGCGGTCGCGCTAGTTGGACGGCGCCTGGTTCTTGAGCGCCTGGTTCTTGGGCGTCTGGTTCTTGGGCGTCTGGTTCGTGGGTACCAGGCCGCGGTGCACCAGCATGGGCCCGATATCGGGGTCCTTGCCGTAGAAGGCGCGGAACATGGGCCCGTAATCCAGCGTATGGCCGCGGGACAGGACAAGATCGCGGAAACGCTGGCCGTTGGCGCGCGTGAGCCCGCCATGCGCGGTGAACCAGGCGTAGGAATCGTCGGCCAGCATCACGGTCCACTGATAGGCGTAGTAGCCGCTGGCGTAACCGTTGGCCCAGATGTGCAGGAAATAGCTGGAACGGTAGCGCGGCGGCACATTGGGAAAATCGGTGCCGGTTTCCTTGAGCGCCTTCGTCTCGAACTCATCGACATTCTGCGGCGGCGTGCCCGCAGGCAGCATGTGCCAGCGCATGTCGAGCTGGGAGGCCGCCAGCAACTCGCCCAGCTGATAGCCCTGGCCCCAGGTCTCGGATTTCCTGATCCGCTCCACCAGCGCATCCGGGATCGGCACACCCGTCTTATAGTGCACGGCGTAATGCTTCAGCACCTCGGGATATAGCGCCCAGCGCTCGTTGAACTGGGAAGGAAACTCCACGAAATCGCGCGCCACATTGGTTCCCGACACCAGCGGATAGGTCTGGTTGGCGAACAGGCCGTGCAGCGCGTGGCCGAATTCGTGGAACATGGTGGTGACGTCGTCGAAGCTGATCAGCGCGGGCTGGCCCGGCGCGGGTTTGGTGAAGTTGGCGACATTGTAGATCACGGGCTTGGTACCCAGCAGCCTGGACTGGCCCACGAAGTTGCTCATCCAGGCGCCGCCGCTCTTGTTGTCACGCTTGAAGTAATCGAAATACATCAGGCCCAGCTTCGAGCCGTCACGGTCGAAGACCTCGTATACCATCACATCGGGCTGATAGACCGGGATATCGGTGCGCCGCTTGAAGGTCAGGCCATACAGGCGGTTCGCGGCAAAGAAGACGCCATCGTTCAGAACCTTATTCAATTCGAAATAGGGCTTGAGCGCGGACTCGTCCAGGTCGTAGCGCGCCTTGCGCACCTTTTCGGCATAGCGCTGCCAGTCCCAGGGCTTCAGATCGAAATGCTTGCCGTCCTTGTCGATCGCGGCCTGGATCAGCCCGGCTTCCTCGGCCGCCTTGGCGCGGGTGGGCGGCACAAGCTGGCCGATGAATTTCTCCACCGCCTGCGGCGTCTGGGCCATCTGGTCGTAGAGCACATAGGCGGCATAGTTGGGATAGCCCAACAGTTTCGCCTTTTCGGCGCGGATCACCGCCAGCCGGCGGATGATGGCGCGGGTGTCGTTCGCGTCGCCCTTCTCGGCGCGCGTCCAGCTGCTGTCGAAGAGCTTCTGGCGCAGCGCCCGGTCGGCCAGGTCGGTCAGAAGCGGTTGCTGGGTGGTATTCTGCAGCGGGATGACGAATTTGCCCTTGAGGCCGCGCGCCTTCGCGGCGCCGGCCGCGGCCGCGATCTCGGCGTCAGTCAGACCCGCAAGCTGCGCCTTGTCGTCCACCACCAGCCCGCCCGCCTTGGCGGCCGCCACCAGCTTCTGTTGGAACGCGGCCTGGAGCGTGGCGTCTTCCTTGTTGATCTCTTTCAGCCGCGTCTGGTCCCGTGACGAAAGATTGGCGCCCGCATGGACGAACTGGCGATAATAGAGCGTCAGGACCTGTTCGGCTTCCGCATCCAGCTTGAGCGACGCGCGCCGGTCGTAAAGCGATTTGACGCGCGCGAACAGCTTGCCGTTCAGGAAGATCGCGTCCTGGTGCGCCGCCAGCTTGGGGGCCTCGGCGGTCTGCACCTTGTCGAGCGCGGGATCGGTGTTGGCCTGCACGACGCCGAAGAAGGTGTTGTTGACCCGGTCCAGCATCCGGCCGGACCGCTCCATCGCCACGATGGTATTGTCGAAGGTGGGCGGGGCGGGATTGTTCGCGATCCCCGCGATCTCGGCCATCTGCTGGCGCATGCCCTCTTCGAAGGCCGGCTGATAGTCGCCGTCCCTGATGACGTCGAAGCGCGGCGCCTGATAGGGCAGGCTGGACGGCGCCGCGAAAGGATTGGCGGCATGGGCAGGCGCGGCGGCCACGGACGCGCAAAGCAACGCGCCGGCACAATAAAGCTGGTTTTTCATGCCCGCTCCCGGGAGATCGCGCAGGGATATTAACCGCCCTTCCAACCGGCGCCAGTGCGTCCGCGTCGCGGCACAAAGTTCCACAAATCCATGCCCGGGCTCTTGAACAGGACGGCCGCGGCACCGAACTTCCCATTCATGGTACCGCTTTCCGTTCTCGACCTGTCGCCCATCAAACAGGGCGGCGACGCCGCCCGCGCGCTGGCCGAAAGCGCCGACCTGGCGCGGCACGCGGAAGCCCTGGGCTACCGGCGCTATTGGCTGGCCGAGCATCACAACATGCCCGGCATCGCCAGCGCCGCCACGGCGGTCGCCATTGCGCATGTGGCGGGCGCGACCCGCACCATCCGCGTCGGCGCGGGCGGCATCATGCTGCCCAACCATGCGCCGCTGGTGATCGCCGAGCAGTTCGGAACGCTGGCGACGCTTTATCCGGGGCGCATAGACCTGGGCATAGGCCGCGCGCCGGGCACCGATCCACGCACCGCGCTGGCGTTGCGCCGGCGGCTTGACGGCTCGCTCGACAGTTTTCCGCAGGACGTCCAGGAGCTGCTGGCTTATTTCCGCGCGGCCGCGCCCGGCCAGCCGGTGCGCGCCATCCCCGGCGAAAACACCCATGTGCCGGTCTGGATCCTGGGCTCCAGCCATTTCGGCGCGCAACTGGCGGCTGCGCTGGGCCTTCCTTATGCCTTCGCCTCGCATTTCGCGCCCGCCGACCTGGAGATCGCCATCGACCTCTATCGCCGGCAGTTCAGGCCTTCGCCCGGGCCGGACAGACCGTACGCTCTGGACAGGCCATATGTGATGCTGGGGCTCAACGTGGTCGTCGCCGACACGGACGCGGAAGCGCGACTGCTGTTCACTTCGCTGCAGCAGGCCGTCGTCAACCTGCGCACGGGCCAGCCCGGTCCGCTGCCGCCGCCCAGGCCCGGCTATGCCGACGGCTTGGACCCGCGTCACGCCGACATGCTGGACAATGTGCTGCGCTGCGCCATCGTGGGCGGCCCCGTCACGGTGCGGGAAGAGCTTTCGGCCTTCATCGCGCGCCACCGCCCCGACGAGATCATGGTCACCGCCCAGATTCACGATCATGCGGCGCGGGTGAAATCCTACGAGCTGCTGGCCGCGATCCATCCGCCCGCGGGCGCGTGAACGCGCCGCTGGCCCCCTGCCCGCTGCGCTGCTAGTGTCCTGCCGGGGCTCCCGCAGAAGGGGCGTGAAGGAAGACCCGGGGGAGGGACAGGATGAAATCCATCGCAAAGGTGCTGACGGCTGCCGCCGTAGCGGCGCTTGCCGGGGGTACGCTGGTCGCGGGCACGCAGGCCGGCGCGCAGACCCAGGCCCAGGCGACCCGGCCCGCGCCCGCACAGAAGCCCATCCTGGCCTGGGCGTCGAAGCCCGATCCCGATCTGCCGTATGACGACATCAACCGCCTGGTGTGGCGGCTGTCCGACATACTGGCCATGCACAAGGGCCAGACCGACTGGTCGCAGACGGTGGTCAACAACCGCGATGTCATCGCGCAATGGATTTCGCTGGGGCCCGGACACAAGACCAAGACCGTCTTTTATGCCGACGACCGCGTCTATTGGGTGGTCCAGTCGGGCGCGATGAAGGTCACCATCGAAGGCCAGGAGCCCTTCATCGCCACGAAGCATTTCCTGGTGCAGGTGCCCAAGCGGCTGCAGTACAGCATCGAAACGGTCGGCAAGGAGCCTTCGCTGCGTTTCGAGGTGCGCCCTTCCGGCGAGCCGCCCCAGTATCCCGTCAGCGAAACGCCGACGCCGGTGCCGGGCTTCAAATATATCGAGGCCGTCTATACGGGGCATGGCGATTACGACAAGGTCAACCGGCCCTATATCGACTTCGAGAAACAGATCGTGCAGGGCGGCGAGAAGATCGGCGTGTGGATCCGCGACGATCATACCTATGTGACCATCCTGCGCTCGCAGAAGGGCGTGCCGACGCCACCGGACAATGTCTGGGGACATTTCCATGCCAACTTCCCCGAATTCTGGCTGGTGATCGAAGGCACGCAGCAGTTCCTGGTCGAGGGCGAAAAGCTGCTGACCGTGGGCGACGGCGACCTGGTTGCCGCTCCCACCGGGCGCTGGCATCGCGCCATGCCTTATGGCGAAGGACCGTCCACGCGGCTTGCCTTCATCCCCCGGCCCGACAACCTGCACTGGTACCAGCCCGAACAGGCCGGCGCCGGCGGCAACTGAATTTCCATCATCGAGGAGTTTGCTTGTGACGTTCCGACCTTTCGTGCCGCTGCTGTTCGCGGTCATGGCCCTTGCGGCGCCGGCCGCGGCCGCCGATTACCAGACAAATCTCGGCCCCATGCCGCTGGACGACGAGACGAAGGCGGTGATCGCCGGGCGGGGCGACGCCACCGCCAGCTATGACGGCAAGACACTGACGGTGAAGGGCAGCTTTCATGGCCTGCCCTCGAGCGCCACCGAGGCGCACATCTTCCAGAGCCCCTACATGGGCGTGCCGGGCGAAAAAATCCTGGATCTGGAAGTGACCAGGTCCACCAGCGGCACGCTGTCCGGCAGCTATGCGCTGACCGGCGCCCAGGCTGCGGCGCTTCGCACCGGCAAGCTCTACATCCAGATCAACAGCGAGAAGGCTCCGCCCGGATATACGTGGGGCCCCAACGGCACACTCTGGGGCTGGCTCTTCCCCGCGCACGAGACTGTGGGCCAGGACGTGCCGCAGCAGGGCCACTGGTTCATCCCCCAGCTCGACACGCCGTCGCGCTGACGATTTCGAGGACGAGAGACATGCGTAAGAAAATCCTTGCCGGCACGGTTTCGGCGATCGCCATCGCGGCCGGCGCGTTCGTCATAGCGCAGGGCGCCATCGCGCAGGGCGCGCAGCCTGGCCCCTTCACCCAGGCACAGGCCGATGCGGGCAGGCAGGCCTATAACGACAACTGCGCCATCTGCCATCAGCCCGACCTTTCGGGCGCGACCGACGCGCCGCCGCTGGCGGGGAGCGCCTTCTTCGGCGCCTGGAAGGGCCGCACCACCGAAGCGCTCTATACCAAGATCAGCAAGACCATGCCTGCTGGCCGCGGCGGCAGCCTGGACGATGCGACTTACACGAGCATCGTCGCCTATATCCTGCACGCCAACGGCGCGGCGGCGGGCACCACGCCCTTCACGCCCGCGGCCTCCGTTCCGATCGGCGCCATCGCCACCGGCAAGCTGGCGGCGGACGTGACCAATCCGCCACCGGCCGCCGCCGCCGCGGCGCCCGCAGGCCAGCCGGCGAACGTGGCGACCTCGGCCGGTTTTGCGCGGCCCGGCCAGGCGGTCCGCTATGGCGATCCCGGCCGCTTCACCCTGCCCACCAAGTTCGGCCTGACCTTCAAGGGCAGCATCCAGAACTATCGCCCCGTCACCGACGAAATGCTGCGCAATCCGCCGGACGGCGACTGGCTGATGTATCGCCGCAATTATGCCGGCTGGAGCTACAGCCCGCTCTCGCAGATCAACACGTCCAACGTGGGCACGCTGCAGCTCAAATGGATGTGGTCCATGCCCGAGAACGGCACGATGGAGGACACGCCCATCGTGCATGACGGCATCATGTACATGTGGGGCACCAGCAACACCATCCAGGCCCTGAACGCCGCGACCGGCGAACTGTTGTGGGAGAACCGGCTGGGCCCCGCGCCGCGTTCACCCGGGCCGGGCCCGTCCACCGAAGAGACCCGCAGCATGGGCCTCTATGGCACCAATCTTTATGTGAACACCCCCCAGGGCTGGGTCTATGCGCTGGACGCGCGTACCGGCGAAGAGGTGTGGAAGACCCACATCACCGACCAGAAGCCGGGCATCGGCGGCTCGACCGGCGGCCTGATCATCATCAACGGCAAGGTGCTGGTGGGGATGACGAATTGCGGCCGCAAGGGCGACGACAACCATTGCTACATCAGCGCCTATGACGCAAAGACCGGCAAGCGCGACTGGAGGTTCGTGACCACGGCGCTCAAGGGCCAGCCGGGCGGGAACAGCTGGAACGGCCTGCCCGACAACGAGCGCAAAGGGGCGGAAACCTGGATCGCGGGCACCTATGACCCCGTCCTCAACACCACTTACTGGGGCGTCGCCCAGGCCAAGCCGTGGCGGCGCGACCTGCGCGGCACCGGCACCGGCGCAACCGACTATGCCAACTCGACGCTGGCGCTCGATCCCGACACCGGCAAGCTCAAATGGTGGCACAACCATGCGCCGGGCGAGACGTTCGACCTGGATGAGGTGTTCGAACGCGTGCTGGTGGACCATGGTGCACAGAAGACGCTTCTGACCATCGGCAAGGCGGGTATCCTGTGGAAGCTGGATCGCGTGACCGGCAAGTATCTCGACCACGCCGAGACGGTGTTCCAGAATGTCTTCACCAGGATCGACCCGAAGACGGGCATTCCCACCTATCGCGCCGACATCATCGGCCAGAAGGTGGACCAGTGGCTGTCGTCCTGCCCCGGTCCCGAAGGCGGCCATGACTGGCAGGCGACCAGCTATCACCAGCCCAGCGACACGCTGATCATTCCACTGTCGCAGAGCTGCGTCTTCATGCTGGGCAACGGCTCGGAGACCTATTTCGAGATGCCCGGCAGCGACGGCAATCTGGGCCGGCTGTCGGCCTATCGCACCTCGGATCTCAAGCCGCTCTGGTCATTCCAGCAGCGCGCGCCGTTCCTGACCAGCGTGGTGTCCACGGCGGGCAACGTGGCCTTTGTCGGCGACTTCGACCGCGTGTTCCGCGCGGTGGACGTCCGCAATGGCCAGACCCTGTGGAAGACGCGGCTGGGGACCACGGTTCAGGGTTATCCGGTCAGCTTCAGCGTGGACGGCAAGCAATATATCGCCGTGACCACGGCGCTGGGCGGCGGCAGCCCCGAACTGAAGCCCGGCACGATGCTGACCGAAGTCCACCGTCCGCCAAACGGCTATGCCCTGTTCGTGTTCGGCCTGCCGGACGCCAAATAAATAAAAGCGTGAAAAGCGGTGAAATGTGACAGGGGCGCCGGATGACCGGCGCCCCTAAGCGTTTGTTCTACAAAGGTAATTATACACCGCTGCCGCCCGCTTGACGCGGCGGGGGCGCCCATAGCAAGCAGTGGCCGCACAAAACTGTCATCTGCCCGGAAGGGGGGCCTCGTGCTGCGTTTTTTCCAGGCCTTGATGCCGCGCGAGGAAAAGTTTTTCGCGCTGTTCAATGACCATGCCCGCACCATCGTGGAGGGCGCCATCGCCCTGCGCGACCTGCTGGAGGGCGGCCCCGGCGTGACGGAAGCCTGCCGCCGCGTGATCGACCACGAGAACCAGGCCGACGCCATCGCCCGCGAAGTGCTGCTGGGTGTGCGCCGCACCTTCATCACGCCTTTCGACCGCGGCGACATCAAGGAACTGATCGGTCAGCTGGATGACGCCATCGACCAGATGCAGAAAACCGCCAAGGCGATCACCCTGTTCGAGGTGACGAGCTTCGAGCTGCCGATGCGCCAGATGGCCGACATCATCCTGCGCTGCGCCGAGCTGACGGTGGAGGCGGTGGGGCTCCTTGGCTCGATGCGCGAGAATGTGGCGCGCATCAATGCCATCGCCGAAGAGATCACCCGGCTGGAGGAGCAGGCCGATGAGCTCAACTCGCAGGGCATCAAGGCGCTGTTCCTTTCACACCGCGACGGCAACGCGATGGCCTTCATCGTCGGCAACGAGATCTATGACCATCTGGAAAAGGTCGTGGACCGGTTCGAGGACGTCGCCAATCGCGTCAGCGGCCTTGTCATAGAGCAGGTCTAGATGGCGCTGATCGTCATCCTGGTCGCCGTTGCGCTGGTCTTCGACTTCCTCAACGGACTGCACGACGCCGCCAATTCCATCGCCACCGTGGTTTCGACCCGCGTGCTGCCGCCGCACTATGCGGTGGCCTGGGCCGCGTTCTTCAACTTCATCGCCTTCCTGGTCTTCGGCCTGCATGTCGCGGCCACCATCGGCACCGGCATCGTGACGCCCAGCGTGATCTCGGACCAAGTGATCTTCGGCGCATTGATGGGCGCCATCGTCTGGAACATCGTAACCTGGCTGGCCGGCATCCCATCCTCATCATCGCACGCACTGATCGGCGGACTGGTGGGCGCGGGCGTGTGCCGCGCCGGCTGGGGCGCGGTGGAATGGAGCGGCCTGGGCAAGACGATCGGCGCCATCGTGGTTTCGCCCGCCATGGGCCTGTTCCTTGCGCTGGTCCTGATCCTGTTCGTGTCCTGGAGCTTCCTGAAGATCACGCCGTTCCGGGCGGACAAGCTGTTCCGCCACATCCAGTTCCTGTCGGCCAGCGCCTACAGCCTGGGGCACGGCGGCAACGACGCGCAAAAGACCATGGGCATCATCGCAGCCCTGTTGTTCGCACATGGTTTCGGCGGCGGGACTTTCCATGTGCCGCTGTGGGTGGTGCTGGCCTGCCAGGCGGCGATGGCGCTGGGCACCCTGTTCGGCGGCTGGCGGATCGTGCGGACCATGGGCTCGCGTATCACCCATCTCACGCCGGTCCAGGGTGTATGCGCCGAGACGGCAGGCTCGCTGACGCTGTTCGGCGCGACCTATCTGGGCATTCCCGTTTCCACCACCCACACCATCACCGGCGCCATCGTGGGCGTCGGCGCGGCAAGGCGCATGTCGGCGGTGCGATGGAACGTGGCCAAGGACATCGTGGTGGCCTGGATCGTGACCATGCCGGCAGCCGGGCTGATCGGCGCCGTCTTCTATTTGCTGGCCGCGGCCTTCCGAATGTGACAATGCCGCGACAGCCGCCGGCTTCGTATTTGGGTAATGGACGGTTGGCCATACACTGAGCCTTGCGAATCACGCGAGGCGGCGGTGCGGGGCGAACCACTCTTTCGTGAACATGGCACACAGGCGGCGGCGCTTTGCTGGCGTCTGAACCCCGGCCTGGAAATCCTGCTTATCACCTCGCGCAACAGCAAGCGCTGGATCGTGCCCAAGGGCTGGCTGATGGCGGACTTGGGGCCCGCCGAAAGCGCCGCCCGCGAGGCGATGGAAGAAGCCGGAATCACGGGCGACATCAGCCAGGAACCGCTTGGCACCTTCTATTATCTGAAAGAGAAGAAGGACGGCAGCGTGGTCGCCTGCAGCGTCGATGTCTTTTCCCTTCACGCCACCGGGCAGCAGACAGACTGGCCAGAAAAGGGCACGCGCGAGCTCATGTGGCTGTCGCCCGACCAGGCGGCCATGCGGGTGGCCGAGCCGGGCCTGCGCCGTATTCTGCAGGATTTTGCGCGCAACGCCCCGGCCATCGCCCGGCGCGCGGGCTGAACGCATCTAATCGTTCGCCAGATCGAGCGGATAGAAGGGCCGCGTCACTTTCGTGAACGGGATTCGACGCATGTTCACGCAGGTCGGCCCCGGCGTATCGGCAATGAGGATGCGTGTGGCGATCGGCGTATAGGAGACCCGGAAGTGCGACGGCGAGCGCACGAACACCAGCGCCGCCCGCGCCGGGTCGAGGCCCACCGAATGGTGGATGCCCAGGTCCCATTCGAAATGCGGCAGCGAGCGCAGATTGAGCCGGATGTCGCCGATAGCCAGCACGACAGTCAGGCCCATCTCGCCCGTCATGCCGTGTGCGCCAGGCCCGGTGAGAACATAACGGCCGTCACTGATCACCTTGACCTGCCCAGTCACGGTCAGGGGCTCGCCCAGACCGGACCGTTTGTGCCCCACTGCCAGGGTGACCGAGCGGCCCACACCGGATTTCGCGGCTTGCGCCGCGGCTTCGGCATCGCAGATGGTGCAGATGCTGATGCGCCCGGCGCGGTCCGCGCCCGCGCGCAGGAGCGCGGCCAGCACCGCGGTTGAATCGGCAGCCGCGCCGCCGGACGGCGTATCGCCGGAATCGCTGACCACGGTCAGGCCTGGGGAGGACAGGCCGATGCGGATGGTCTCGTCCAGCGGCACCACATCCGGCTCGAACTCCGCGCGCCGGTCCCATGTCATCTTTGCCAGCAGGTCGGCGCAGCGTTGTGCGGTTTCGCGGTCTTCGCCGCAGACCAGCGCGGCAAAGCCCAGGTCGGGTGTATCGATCCAGGGCTGGACCGGGAACAGCGAGACATGCAGCGCCTCGCCGCGCGCCTCCATCGCGCGTGCTTCCGCCACGATATCGCTGAGCGGCGGCGCGGTCGTGCGCGCCGAATCCGGGCTGAACACCATGTGCCGCTTGGACAGCGCCATCACGGGCCTGACCCGTCCGCCGATCCAGTCGAGCAGCAGCCGCGCGGCGCGATATCCCGTCTCGTACATGTCGATGTGCGGAAATTCACGATAGCCGATATAGGCCACATCCGGCTGGAGCATGGCGGCGGTGATGTGGCCATGCAGGTCCAGCGACACGGTGACGGGCGTGCCGGGCTTCAACACGGCGCGGACGCGGCGCACGATCTCGGCCTCCGCATCGGGCTCGTCCTCCAGGATCATCGCGCCATGCAGGGCCAGGAACACGCCATCCACGGGCCCCGCCGCGCGCAGCCGCTCCGTCATCTCGTTCATCAGGACTTCGAAGCTGGCGCGTTCCACGGGGCCGGAGGCCATCGCCGCAGCCGCCAGCAACGGCACAGCCTCCACACCCGCCTCGCCGATCGCATCCAGCGCGCCGGGTATCTCCAATCGCGCGTCCCCAAAGGCCGTCAGCATATCCCTGCCGCGGTGCAGATATTGTTCCTCGAAAGTCGCGAGCGTGGTGGTGAAGGGCACGAAGCTGTTGGTTTCCTGCTTCAGTTCACCGATGGCGATGCGCATGACGCCCCCTTATACCGCCCGCCGCCCGGGCATGGCCGCGAGCAGCGCGCGCGTATAGTCGCTTGCCGGCGCGGCGAAGACCTCGCGGGTCGGGCCGGTTTCTATCACGCGCCCGCGGCGCATCACCATCACGCGGTGGCAGATCTGCGCCGCCACCCGCATGTCGTGGGTGATGAACAGCATCGCCAGGTTCATCTGGCGGCGCACATCGTCAAGCAAACGCAGAACCTGCGCCTGCACCGTGACATCCAGCGCCGAAACCGGCTCGTCCGCGATCAGCACTTCGGGCCTGAGCATCAGCGCGCGAGCCAGCCCGATACGCTGGCGCTGGCCGCCGGAAAATTCATGCGGAAACCGCTTCAAGGCCCGCGGCCCCAGGCCCACAAGGCTCAGCATGTCGGCGGCCCGGGCGCGGGCCTCGCGCATATCCTCGCCGTGCGCGCGCGGCCCCGCGGTGACGATCTCTTCCACGGTCTGGCGCGGATTGAGCGCGGAAAAGGGGTCCTGGAACACCATCTGGATGCGGCGGCGGACGGGCCGCAGCGCGCGCGGGCGCATCTGCGCGATGTCGGCGCCATCCAGCAGCACCGCGCCGGCGTCCGGATCGAGCAGGCGGATCACGCAACGCGCCAGCGTGGACTTTCCCGAACCGGATTCGCCCACGATGCCCAGCGTCTCTCCGCGGCTGAGGGTCAGCGAGACGTCATCGAGCGCGGTGACGGCGGACCTGGCAAGCAGACCGCCCCGGTGGAACCGCTTGGCCAGGCGCGAAACCTCGACCAGCGTCTTCCCGCCGGCGGGCGGCGGCATACTTTCGCCGCTGGGCACGGCGGCCAGCAGCGCGCGGGTATAGGGGTGTGCCGGCGCGCCCAGCACAGCCTTCGCCGTTCCGCTCTCCACCACCTGCCCCTGGCGCATCACCACCACATGGTCTGCGATATCGGCCACCACGCCGAAATCATGGGTGATGAACAACACGCTCATCGCGCGCTCGACCTGCAGCCGGCGGATCAGCGCCAGTATCTGCGCCTGTGTGGTGACATCCAGCGCGGTAGTGGGTTCGTCGGCGATCAGAAGCCGCGGCGACAGCGACAGCGCCATCGCGATCATCACGCGCTGGCGCTGGCCGCCGGAAAGCTGGTGCGGAAAAGCTTTCAGCAGGGCGGCGGACAATCCCATCTGCTCCAGCAGGCCGCCCGCCTCGTTGCGCGCCGCGTGTTCCGATACCGCGCGATGCGCCCGTATCTGCTCGGCGATCTGCGCGCCCACCGGCACCACCGGGTTGAGCGCCGCCATGGGGTCCTGGAAGATCATCGCGATCTCGCGCCCCCGCAGGCGGCGCATCGCCTCCGGCGACTGCGCCAGCAGGTCCACGCCGTTCCAGAGGATATTGCCGCCTGCGGCGCGCAGCCCGCGCGGCAGAAGGCCCATCACGGCATGGGCCGCTACCGACTTGCCCGAACCGGATTCGCCCACGATGCAGACGATCTCGTTGCGGCCGACATCAAGGCTCACATCTTCCACCGCCAGAGCACGATCCGCGCCCGGCGGCAGGGCGACATGCAGCCCCCGGATGGAAAGCGGCACGCCCTGCGCGTTCCGGTCAGGCCCGCTCACCTGTGCCTCCGCGGATGGAGCGCCGCGTTGAGCCCGTCGCCCACGAAATTCAGCGCCAGCACCGTGACCATGATGGCAAGGCCCGGCAGCACGGTGGTCCACCATGCCACCCACATGGCCGAGCGCGAACCGCCGATCATGCTGCCCCAGCTCATCAGATTGGGATCGCCCAGGCCCAGGAAGCTCAGCGCCGATTCGGTAAGGATGGCGCTGCCCACCATCATGGAACTGACCACCACGATGGGAGGAAGCGCATTCGGCAGGATCTGCGCGAAGATGATGTGAACGTCGCTTTCGCCGAGCGTGCGCGCGGCCTCCACGAATTCGCGCGCGCGCAGCGCCATGAACTCGCCGCGCGCCACCCGCGCCACCTGCGGCCAGGAAACCAGGGCGATGCCGATCACGGTCGAAGCCAGGCTGGGCTTAAGGAAGGCCACCAGCACCATCAGCAGCACGAAGCTGGGAATGATCTGGAAGAATTCGGTGACGCGCATCAAAAGATCGTCCACCAGCCCGCCATAATAGCCGGCCGCCGCCCCCAGCAGCACGCCGATCCCCGCCGCGACCAGGGTGGAGGTGACGCCCACCAGCAGCGAGACGCGCGCACCGAAAGCCAGGCCCGCGATCATGTCGCGACCCAGAACATCGCTGCCGGCCGGAAGCCCAGGCGCGCCCGGCGGCAGGAGCGGCATGCCAACGATGATGAACGGCCCGCGCGCGAAGATGAAGGGTGCGGCCAGCGCGATCGCCACGATCGCGGCGAACACACACAGCCCCAGTATTGCCCCTGGGCGCGACAGGAAAGCGCGTGCGAAGTCCTTCATCCCCCCACCTCGACCCTGGGATCGGCGATGGAATAGGAGATGTCGGTGATCAGGTTGAACAGGCTGACAAGCAGGGCGGTGACCATGAATATCCCCAGCAGCAGCGGATTGTCGCGCGCGTTCACGGCTTCATAGGCCAGGGTGCCGATGCCCGGCCAGCTGAACACATTTTCCACCAGCACGCTGCCGCCAACCAGGATCGAGGCCTGCAGGCCGGCATAGGTCACCAGCGGAATCAGCGCATTGCGCAGGATGTGCCGCCGCGCCACCTGGCGTTCGCCAATACCCTTGGCGCGCGCCGTCTTGACGAAATCGAGCTCGGCCACCTCGATCATCGCAGTACGCGTCAGCCGGGCATATCCCGCCAGATAGTAAAGCGCCAGCGTCACGCCGGGCAGGATCATGTGCCGGGCGATGTCGGCCAGCCGCGCCAGGCCCGCATAGTCCGCGCCCATGGTCGCGATACCGAAAGGCGGCAGCCAGGCCAGCCAGATCGAAAAGACCAGCACCATCATCATGCCGAGCCAGAATTGCGGCACCGCATGGAACAGCATGGACAGGACCGTAACCCCCGCATCGCCCGCCGAGCCAGGCCGCCGCGCCGCCAGGGCCCCCAGCCAGATGCCGCCGCTCATCGCCAGGAGCAGCGCGAAGGCATCCAGCAGCAGCGTGTTGGGCAGCCGTTCCAGGATCACCTTCAACACCGGCTCGCGCCGCTCATAGGACGTGCCCAGATCGCCATGCGCGACGGCGGTCACATACTTCCACAATTGCACCGGCAAGGGCTGATCCAGCCCGTATTCGGCGCGCAGGCTTTTGACGAAGGTTTCGTCGGCATAGCCCGACTGGCCCGCCATCACCACCGCGGCGTCGCCGGGTGCCAGCCGGATCAGAAAGAAGCTCAGCAGCACCACCGCAACGGCGACAAGCCCGGTCTTGAGCAGACGCGTCGCGATATAGATCAACCGGTTCATCGGGTGCTGGTCATGCGATATAGGTCCGGCCCAGCCCGTCAGTAGGCCCGTTGGGACCGCTCACCAGATCGTGCACCCGCCTGTGCTGGAACAGCAGCGGAGCGCGCTCGTACATCCAAAGCATGGCCACGTCGCGGGTCAGTATCTGTTGCAGGCGGCTGTAGCAGGCCTGCGCCTCGCCCGGCGCGGTCGCCACCGCCGCTTGCGTGAACAGCCGGTCCACGTCCGGATTCACATAGCCCTGGATGTTGGTGAGCGGGACGCCCTTGCGGATGTTGGATGACAGGAAGAAGCGGGACGTGCCGATGGCGGGATCGCCATATTCGCCATAGGAATTGCAGTCCATGTCGAAATCCCAGTTGCCGGTGCGCCGGCTGAAGGTGGGCAGGTCGGAGGATTCCAGCACCATGTCCAGCCCCACTTCGGCCACCGCCTGGCGGATATATTGCGCCATCCGCGTCCAGGTGCCGCCGCCGTTGGGGATTATCAGGAAACCGAAACGGTGCCGCACGCCGCCCCGTTTCGGCTTCAGCCCCATCTCGTCCAGCAACGCCCGGGCACGCACCGGATCGTGGGGATAGAGCGTCAGCACCTTGGGATCGTAATAGGGCGCGGAGGAGGGGATGGGGCCGGTCGCCACCTTGCCCTGGCCGAAATTGATCGCCTTGACCATGAAGTCCCGGTCCAGCGCATGCATGAAGGCGGCGCGGAAGCGGCGGTCGCTGAAGGGCCAGCGGCGGTGGTTCATCTCCAGGACCGTGATCTCGCCCACCCCCTCATAGCCGCGGCTGGAAGCGATGAGATCGGGATTGGCCAAGAGGCGCGAGGTCACAACTGTGTCGATATCGTCGGCGAAGGCCACATCCACCGCCCCGGTCTCCAGCGCCACCATGCGCTGTTCGGGCGTGGGGCAGAGCCGGAAATAGATGTCGTTGAGGCGGGGCTGGCTGGCTCGCCAGTAATGATCGTTGCGGGTGAGGTGGATATATTGCCCGCGCTCCCAGCGCGCGAACCGGTACGGCCCGGTGCCGATGGGCCTGACGTTGCAGGGATTGGTGCGGAAGTCGGTGCCTTCATAGATGTGCGCCGGCATCATGGGCGCGCAGGACGCCATCAGCGACAGCAGGAAGGCGTTGAACGGTTCCCTGAGCCTGAATTCCACTGTGAGCGGATCGAGCGCACGGATGGTTTCGCAATGCGCCATCGCATTGCGGCTGCGCGGATTGAGCTGCCTGAGCATCACATCGCAACTGAACACCACGTCATGGGCGGTGAAGGGCGCACCGTCATGCCAGCGCACGCCCGGCTGAAGATGGAAGCTATAGGTCAGCCCGTCGGGCGAGACGGTGAAGCGCCGGGCCAGATTGGGTTGCGGCTTGAACTGCCAGTCCAGCAGCAGGAGCGATTCATTGATATTGCCGCATATCTCCTGGGTCAGGCGGGTGTTGAGCAGCGGATAGCAGAGCGTCGCCGGCTCATCCGCCATCATGGCGTTGAGCACGCCCCCGCGCGCCGACCCGCTTGCGGATGACCGGGTGCAGCCGGCGGCGAACGGCATGGCTGCCGCCGCCCCCAGCACGGCCCGGCGGCCCAGCATCAGGCCTCCTGGCCTGCCGGCGGCACACTTTCCGCGGACAGCCGGTCCAGCGGGAAGACCGGACGGCGCAGCCTGCGATAAGGCAGCCGCGTGATGTCGGAGGTGCAGGGCCCGCTGGTGTTGACCGTGAACTCGGCCGAAGCGATGCGGCCATAGGCGACGCGATGGCCCACCGCCGCCTTCACGCCGATCATGCTGAACTCTTCGGGATTGATGCCCTGGCTGCGCCACTGCCCAAGGTCGAAGGGTGCGATCTTGCGGCTGGTGAGCAGGATGGTTAGGCCGCGATGGCGGACTACCGCCGAGGGGCCCATATGGATGATCTTGCCCTGCCCCACTAGATGGCTCTTCTTGTCCTCCAGCTCGAACACGCCGTCGCTGCGCGAGATCAGCTCCACCTCCAGCGTGACCGGCCCCGGATCGAGCGGGCTGCCCTTTCCGCCGATGGGCAGCGTCATCTTCTGGCCGATCGTGATCCTTTGCAGCGCCGCCACGGCTTCGGGATCGGCAATGGCCACGCCCGCGCCCTGCACATCGTATTTCAGCAGCGCGCGCATCACGTCGGTGCCGTCGCCCGGCGCGCCGCCGCCGATATTGTCGGCAGGTTCCACCAGCAGCACCGGCCCCCTGCCGCCGGGGCGGAAATCGCGCACCACCGTATCCAGATCATGCTGCCGGGGAATGCCCCCCTCGCGCATGTCCCAGGCGATCTGCGCCAACTCGCGCAGGGCTTCCTGCGCGTCCGCATCGGCTCCTTCGGTGATGACCGAAAAGGCCACACCCGCATAGGGCACATCGGCAAAGGCATAGCCGCCCACGATATTGACCGCCAGAACGCCCGGGATCTCGCGCTCCATCCGCCGCGCGGCGTCTTCCAGCGCGCGCATCGGCCCGTCGCGCGTGCCGGTGCCGGTGGGCGGCCAGACGATCGGCGTCACCAGCACATGATGCTTCGGCCTGACGCCGGCCTTCAGGCACCGCGCCAACAGATTTGCCGCCAGCACGGCGCTGTCGAAGATGTCGGTATGGGGACATTCGCGGTAGAAGATCATGCAGTCGCTGAGCGCGCCCATGCGCGGGGTGAGCGTGCCGTGCAGGTCGCCCACGGCATAGACCGGCAACCGCTCCGCGCCCGGTAAAGCGCGGATGCGCGCCATCAGCTCGCCTTCGGGATCATCGCATGCGCTGGTCACCATGGCGCCGTGCAGCGTCAGATAGATCGCGTCCAGGCCTTGCGCCAGCGCGCGTTCCAGCGCCGGCTTCACGTCGCTCCAGAAGCTCTCGAACACGGCATGATCCACTGTGCCGGATGCCCCGCCGGCATAGGTGGCGCCGGGCACGACCTCCCAGCCTTCGCGCTCCGCCACGCTGAGGAAACCGTCCACCAGCGAGGCGTCGCCGCGGCGTGCCGGAATCTGCGCGCCCCGGTGGATGGTGAATTTGTCGAGACCCGTGATGTCGGTGGTGAAGGAATGGGTCTCGTGCATGATGCCCGCGATGAAGACCCTGGTCATGCGACGCCGTTCCCCCCTTTTTCTTCTCAAAACTGTTGCGGTTTTCCGGCGATGCCGCAAGCCCCTTCACGAGCCCGAAAAGCGGGCAATCAGCCGATTTCCTTTGCGGCCTGGCGCGCGGCCTCCAGTGTGGCGTCGATCACCGCATCGTCATGGACGGCCGAGACGAACCAGGCGCCGCGCTCCAGAACCCGCACGCCGCGCCGGAGCAGGGCATGGGCGAACTTCACATAACCGGCCTTGTCGCATGTCAGCAGGCCGCGATAGTTGCGTGCGGGCGCATCCAGTCCGAAACCGATGTGAAACATCAGCTCGAAACCGGTGACCTGTGCCTTGATGCCGGCGTCCTTCAAGATGCCGGCCAGCCCTTCGCGCAGGCGGATACCCCGTTTCGACCAGCCCTCATACAGTTCGGGCGTCAATTCGTGCTGCGTCGCAACCATTGCCGCCATCGCGACGGATTGCGCATTGAAGGTGCCGCCATGCAGCACACCGCCGGTCACGAACAGGTCCAGCAGATCGGCCCGGCCCACGATGGCCGCCACCGGAAAGCCGTTCGCGATGGCCTTGGCGAAGATGGAAATGTCGGGCGTGACGCCGAAGCGCGCCTGTGCGCCTGCGCGCCCAAGCCGGAAGCCGGTGATCACCTCGTCGAAGATCAGCAGGCTGCCATGCTTGCGGCAGGCCGCCAGCGCCCCTTCAAGATAACCGGGCGAAGGCGCGATGGCGCCCTGGTTGCACATGGCCGGTTCCATGACGACGCCCGCGACATCGCCCCTGGCAAGCCGGGCTTCCAGCCGCGCCAGGTCGTTCCAGCCCAGCACGTCCAGGCCCGGATCGTGCGTATCCTGACCCACACTGCCCGGAACCGGCACGGGCGCTTCTTCCGGTCCCGCCGCGTTCCCGCCCGGTGCGGTTGACCAGAGGATGTTGTCGAACCAGCCGTGATAATGGCCCTCGAACTTCAGGATCGTGCGGCGCCCGGTGGCGGCGCGCGCCAGCCGCATGGCCGCCTGCGCCACTTCCGACCCCGATGATCCGAAGCGGACGCGCTGGGCGCTTGGGATGCGTTCACAGAGGATTCTCGCCGCCTCGAACTCAGCCGCGGACTGGCCGGCATACAGGATGCCGCGTTCGACCTGCGCTTTCACGGCCTGCTGCACGGCGGGTGGCGTGTGGCCCAGCACCATCGCGCCCATGCCGCAGTAATAGTCGATCAGCCGGTTGCCGTCGGCATCGATCAGGAAAGGACCGTCGCCCCGCTGGAAGACCAGTGGCCCGCCCGCCATGCCGATGCGGAAATTACTGTTCACGCCGCCCGCGACATATTGCGCGTTTTCCGCGATCAGCGCGGCGGAACGTTCGAATGACAGCATCGTGCTGGTCCCCCTGTTTGGGGAAACCCTAGCCCAGCCGGCTATTCTGGCAAGGTGGTGCTGCCGTCCACCGTGAAAGTACCCGCCGCCACCGGCGCGCCGGTGCCGGGCTGGCCTTCGCCGATGCTGATGCGATAGGCCCCCGGCGCCACCACGCGGTCACCCGCCCCGGTCACGCTGGACAGATCGCGCGCAGCCAGGTCGAAATGCACGTGTGTTGCCGCTCCTGCCTGGAGCGGGACGCGGGCGAAGCCGCGCAGCGCCCGCACCGGCATGCCCGGCGCGGCCGGGAAGCTCAGATAGAGTTGCGGCACCGCCTCGCCATAGCGGGCGCCCGCATTCTTTACCGTTACGTCCACGCCCAGCGCATCGCCCGCCTTGATCGCCGGCTTCGAGACCTTGAGCCCGCTATAGACAAAGCGCGTATAGCTGAGGCCATGGCCGAAGGGATAAAGCGGCTTGCCGGTGAAATAGCGATAGGTGCGGCCCTTCATGCTGTAGTCCTCGAAAGGCGGAAGTTGGTCCACGCCCGTATAGAAGGTCACAGGCAGATGGCCGGAGGGGTTGTTGGCGCCCGACAGGGTCTGGGCGATGGCGTGGCCGCCTTCCTCGCCCGGATACCAGGCATCGAGAATGGCGGAGGCATTTTCCGCCGCCCAGTTCACCGACAGGGCCGACCCGTTCATCAGCACGACAACCAGCGGCTTGCCGGTGGCTTTCACTGCCCTGAGCACGTCTTCTTCGTCCCTGGGCAGGTCCAGGCTGGTGCGGTCGCCGCCGGAGAAGCCCGGCACCTTGACCGCCATTTCCTCGCCCTCGAGCGCGGATGTGATGCCGACCACGGCAACCACCACGTCGGCCGAGCGGGCCGCCGCCACGGCGCGTTCCAGCGGCCCGTCGATCAGCCGCGTCCAGACGAACTTGACCAGAGGCCCGCGCGCGGGCGTCTGCTCGATGCGCACCGCGTATTTGCGGCCCTTCTCCAGCGGGACGTCCGCCGTCTTGGGCCCGCGCTGCTGTTCGTCCGTCTCCACCACCAGCTTGCCGTCGAGCCACAGCCTGGCATTGGTGGCGTTGAGGCCGATGCTATAGGTCCCGCCTTCCGGCGCGGTGACGAAGCCGGTCCAGCGCACCGACAGCGCGCCCGCATCGGGCAGGACAGGCCTGGTGTTGATGTCGAAGCTCACCGCGCCATCCGTCCGGGTCAAAGCGGGCTGGCCGGGGAAATCCGCGCCGCGGAAATATTCCCCTTTGAGGCCCGGCTGCCCGTCCGGCGTGGTGAGCGCGGAGGCGGGAACCGTATCCAGCTTGCGCAGGAAATTGGTACCCGGCTCGAAAGTCACCTGGGCGGCCGGGAAGGTGTCGCGGATGCCCGCCAGCGCCGTCACCGGATTCCTGGGCTGGCCATTGTAATTGCCGAGCAGTACATCGACCTGATCGGCCAGCGGGCCCACCACGGCGATGTGCTTCACCCCCGCCCTGAGCGGCAGCACGCCATCGTTCTTGAGCAGCACCATCGATTCGCGCGCTGTGCGCAGCGCAAGCGCCCTGTGAGCCGGTGACATCAATTCGCCGTCGGGCACCTGCGCATAGGGCACGGTGGCGGGCGGATCGAACAGGCCCAGCCGCATGCGCGCGCCGAACAGGCGGCGGAGCGAATCGTCAAGCACCGCTTCGCTCACCAGCCCCTGCTTCACCGCCTGGGCATAGCGGTCGTAATCGGAACTGTCCGTGGTGGGAATGCGGAAGTCGGCGCAGTCATTGTCCACGCCCAGCTTGAGCGAGACGGCGGCGGCCTGGGCGTAGGTGGCCGTGTAGTGATGCCCGCGCTGGATATCGGCGATGGCGTCGCAATCCGACACCACATAGCCCTGAAAGCCCCATTTGGCCTTGAGCTGATCGCCCAGGAGAAAATCGCTGGCGCAGGCGGGCTGGCCGTTGACGCGGTTGTAGGCGCACATCACCGACGCCACCTTGCCGGCCGTCACCAGTTCGCGGAAGGCGGGCAGATAGGTGTCCATCTCGTCATGTTTACTGACCTTCACATCCACCGCGTGACGCGTCGGCTCCGGCCCCGAATGGACCGCGAAATGCTTGGCGGTGGCGATGACGCGATAGTATTTCGGATCGTCCCCCTGCATCCCGGTGACGAAGGCCGTGCCCATCTTCCCCGTCAGGAAGGGGTCTTCGCCATAGGTCTCCTGCCCGCGGCCCCAGCGCGGATCGCGGAAGATGTTGATGTTGGGCGACCAGAAATCCAGCCCCTGGCCCAGGCCCGCATGCGATCCGGTTTCGCGCCCGACGATATTGTACTTGACCCGTGCCTCGGTACCGATGGCGACCGCCATGTCATGGATCAGCGGCGCGTCGAAGGTTGCGGCCAGCCCGACCGGTTCGGGAAAGACGGTGGCATAGCCATTGAAGGCGACGCCATGCAGCGCCTCGCTCCACCAGTTGTAGGCGGGTACGCCCAGCCGCGGAATGGCACGCGACTGGTTGACCATCTGCGAGGCTTTCTCCTCCAGCGTCATCTGCGCGATCAGCGCATCGACGCGCCGGCTGACGGGCAGGCCGGGATCGAACCAGGGCCGGTCATTCTGTTGCGCGGATGCCGCCAGCGGCGCGGCCAATACCAGGGCCAGTAGGCCAGCCTTCCACGTCCCCATCATCGCCATCCCGGATTCTTGTTATCGCTATCACAAGCCTAGCCCCGGAGATTGTGTCCGGGCAAGACGGCTCCTAGGATTTTGAAAACATGATCGCAAAGGGGCGGGGATGAGACGGATCGCGGTTCTGCTGTTTATCTGTCTGGCAAGGCCGGCGCTTGGCGCGGATTATTTCCCGCCGAAAGGCGATGGCTGGGCCACCCATACACCGGCACAGGAAAAGCTCGATCCCGCAAAGCTGAAGGCCGCGGTGGACTTCGCCATTTCGGCGGAGATGACCTGGCCGCCCGAGCTGGCGAAAGCGGCCGACATCCGCGACCTGCGCGTTTCGGTGCCGCTCAAATACGCCCAGGAAGCGTTCAATACCCCCATCGGGCCGCTCAAACCCCACGCCCCCGCCAACGGCATCATCCTGCGCCACGGCTATATCGTGGCCGAGTGGGGCCGCACCCGCGACATGGACATGACCTTTTCGGTGACCAAGACCTTCCTGTCCTCGGTCGCGGGCGTCGCCTTCGACAAGGGCATGATCCGCAACGTCAACGACCGCGTGATCGACTATGTGCAACCGACCGCGGATTTCCTGCTGCCGCACAACCAGCCCATCACCTGGGACAACATGCTGCGCCAGGATTCGGGATGGATCGGCACCCTGTGGGGCAAGCCCTGGTGGGCCGACCGGCCCGAGCCCGGCAAGCCGTGGAGCGAGCTGGCCAAAGGCCCGCCGCCGGTGGGCACGGAATGGAAATACAATGATGTGCGGGTCAACGCGCTGGCGCTGGCGCTGACCCATCTGTGGAAGCGGCCGCTGCCCGAGGTGCTGAAAGAATATGTCGCCGATCCCATCGGCATGTCGGACGGGTGGCACTGGGAAGGCTATGACAACAGCTGGATCACGCTCGCGGGCCGGCGCATTCAGGTGGTGAGCGGCGGCGGGCACTGGGGCGGCGGCATGTTCATTTCGGCCCGCGACCTGGCGCGGCTGGGGCTGCTGGGCCTCAACAAGGGTAAATGGGACGGCAAGACCATCCTGTCGGACAAATGGGTGGCGATGGCCACCACGCCGACCGGCCCCAATCCGGGCTATGGCTTCTGCAACTGGTTTCTCAATACCGGGAAGACAATGTATCCCGACGCACGGGCCGACAGCGTGGCCTTCATCGGCGACGGCGCCAATATCGTCTTTGTCGACTACCAGCATGACATCGTGGCCGTGGTGCGCTGGATCGACAGCGCGAAGATGAAGGCGTTCGTGCGCCTGCTGGTGGCAGCGACGGGCGAGCCTGCACCGTGAGGGCCTGCTGAATCACGCGCATTTGCGAAACGGTTGCCCGCAGGCGTTGTGCAGGCTTGCCGTCCTGTTTCAAAGCGGCACGTGAAATGTACTCGTCTGTGATTAATTGCGGACCGCATGTTTTTCCGATGTCGGACGGCGGAGTTTGCCCCTATGTTCCCGCCGTGCCGATTTGACGGATCGCATGATGATCGACCCGGTTGTTCTCCTGGTGGAAGAGTTGCGCGCGGCCCAGCCTGCGCTGCGCAATGCCGCGCCTTCGGCGCAGGTGTCTGACGAAGCATGGAAGCTGCTGCATTCGGCGCTGAACGGCCTGCAGAACCGGCTTCTGAAGACCGTTCCCACCAGTGCGATGGGCGCGGGCGAGCTTGCCCGCATCATCGCCTATCGCCTGGTGCGTCATCCGGAGCATGCCCGCCGCTTCCATGACATCGCGGACCGGCTTGGCGCGGGCCAGCGGCTTCTGAATGATCTTGTCTGGCTGCGGCGCCTGCGCAACGACCTGGCGCAGGGTATGTTCGGCGAGCCGGGACAGGCGGTCCTGCCATTGCTCGACCTGGCATTGGTCGGCGCGTCGCGTCCGGTGCTGGTATTCCGTGCCGTGGCCGTTCAGCAGCGGCCCGCCGTCGCGCAATGAAACCTAGGCCTGGCTGAGCTTTCCATCCGGTTTCGCGCCGAGCTGTGACAGCGCCGTTTCCCGCTGCAGTGCCTCGAAGCGCTCCAGATCCGTCAGATCGATGAACAGCACGATGGTGGCGCCGTTGGGCAGCCTGGCGAGCGAGAGCGAAATCGTCCGCCCGTCGGCGCGCCGGACCTTGCGCCACTTGTAGCGGCGGTTGGGCTCGAGGGAGGTCACGCCTTCGGCGATTACCGCCCATATCTCGTCCGCCCCGAACCGCGTCATGCAAAGCCGCGCGATCTCGGTCAGGTGCGGCTGTTCGGAAAGCTGGGCCGCCGTCAGGCCCCACAGCGACGCGAAATGATCGTTGTGGAGGACAAGGCGCCCGTTCGGCCCGAAGATCGCCGTGCCTTCGTCCAGCGTGTCCAGCGTGGCTTTCTGGACTTGGATCAGCAGATTGAGCGAGGTTTCCAGGACCAGACGCTCGCTGACATCCTCGAACATGACCACCCTGCCCCCCTGGAGGTGCGGCCGCGTCACCACATTGAGGCAATGCCCGCCGCGCAGATGCCAGAGCTCCTGTCCGGCCTCTGCCGAAGCCAGTTGCCGGCGCTTCCAGCTGGTATAGTCCTTCTGTTCCGGCAGCCGGCTGCAGGCGCGCAGCCTGTCCAGGATCTCGCCGTAAGACGGGTGCGTATCCAGCCAGTCCTTCGCAAGGCCCCAGAGCCGGGCGTAGCGGCTGTTGTGGATCACAAGTTTCTGCTGCGCGTCGAACACGGCAACGCCCAGCGGCAGCATCTCGATCACGTCGGCAAGGGCCTCGCCCGCCAGCCGCAGCCGGGTTTCGGTTTCGCGGCGGCCGGTGACGTCGGCGGCGATGCCGACGATGCTTCCGCCCGCGGCAGGCAACAGAGTCATGTTCAGCGTCCGCGGCCGGCCGCCGACCAGGACATCCCGTTCGGCTTCGGCAGGACCGCCCCGCCGTGTGGCGGATGCAAGGTCCTGTTCCCACCGCGCGACGTCGGTAGCGGGGTCGTTCTCAAGCGCGCCGGCGCCGACCGCGGCCATGAAAGCCCGGTTGCCCCAGGCCAGCGAAAGGTCGGGTTTACGCGTCCACACCGGCATGGGCAGCGCATCCGCCAGCTCGCGAAAGGAGGGGCCGGGCATTTTCACGCCCCGGTCCCGGAAATAGACCACGGCCCGGCGGCCGACCGGCATGCCGCGCACGGCGACGGTCCGTCCATCCGGCGTATGGGCGGCATGCACGAAGGACGCGCCCGTCTTCAGCAGGGCATCAAGCGCGGGCGCAAGCACAGCCGCGTCGGGGCCTGCTAGACAGTCGCGCAGGAGCGCGGCGCCGCGACCAAAGGAGACGGGAAATTTCGCGTCCGGCCCCAGAATCACCAGCGCCTGCCGGCTGCCGCTTATCAGCGCCTCGTAGAAGCGGTGATGCTCTCCCGGAAGTCCCGCCGCTCCCGTCCGCACGAAACCGCGGCCCGTCGTCCATACCCGCATGAATGCAAGCGCACAGGTCAGCACCGCAAGAATGGCTCCCATGACCAGGGGCATCGGCAGGGGCCGCGCAGCGGCGAGCATGAGAAGCTGCATGTCCATGGCGGTCATGTCCGGGATGCACTGGTACGGGCCGCCGCATCGTAGCCCTGCCAATGCCGGCCATGAACCGGGATTTCGCGCCGTGCAGCCGCACGGCATGCGCAGCGGCGCATACGTTGCATGAAGCCCCCCAAGATGCCCAAGGCGCGCGCCTGCGCGCCTGCCCGTCGCCATTCATTCCGCGTTGCGACAAAAAGCGAAAGCTGTGGATTTCGCGTAAGTAGATTCGCCTGTATGCGAACTGGGAAAACTACGGGGTGTCCTGGCATCGTCTCGCAAAGCACCTGGCGCAAAGCATCTGTCACGAAGGGAGCGCGCGGCCTTCCCCTCGCCGCAGGGAGAGGGACCCGCAATCACGCCACTGGTTGATACGCTATGGTCGGCGCCGGTCTAGGCCCGTCCTGCGGCCGCCAGCCTTGCGGCGGGGGGCGTATTCTCGTTCATCGCCTGTTCGACGGCGAACGCGACACGCAGCAGGTCGGACATATGATGCGCCTTGAGCTTTTCCATGATGCGCGCCCGGTGGAATTCGACGGTCCTGATTGAAATGCCGAGTTCGTGCGCGGTGATCTTGTTGGACCGGCCTTTGGCGATCTGGTCCAGGACATGCCTTTCGCGGGGCGTCAGAAGGGCGATTGCATCGCGTCCCACCTTGGAGACGACGGCCTGTCGCTGCGCGCGCAGCCCCGCCGCCAGCGCCTCGCCCACGCTTGCGACGATCGTTTCGGCGTCGATCGGTTTTTCGATGAAGTCCGCCGCGCCTGCCTTCATGGCCCTGACCGCCAAGGGCACATCCGCGTGGCCGGCGACGAAGATCACCGGAAGGGACATGCTGCGCAGCTTCATCTCCTTCAGAAGATCGATGCCGCCGATCTCGGGCATGCGGATTTCCGCGATCAGGCACCCCTCCGGTGGAATGCAGTCGGCCAGGAAGTGCCGGGCGGACCGATAGGTGCGAACTGTGAATCCGGCGCCGCTCAACAGGGTATACAGGAAATCGCGGATACCCTGATCGTCGTCCAGGACCGATATCTGCTTGTCGGTCATCGTCACGGCCGGCTCTCCGCGCGCATTGCCGGCGCGTCCTGCTTTTCCTGCCAGTCATCCGGAAGGAAAGCGATGTGCTGCAATTGCTGGACATCGGCGGGCGGGCCGGTCGGCACAATGCGATGTGCGGGCACCAGGCTCACGCCGATGAATTGGCTGCCGTATCCGTCTTCGGCCCGAATCGGAAAGAACAGCGTCTGGAGCTGATCGGGAGCGGACGTCCCCTTCAGCCGCTGCGAGAACAGGCAGAATGGCCGGTGGCTTGCCGCAGACGCATCGAAATAGGCCTGCAGCAGCTTGTGGGAATCGTCCGACCAGTGACTGTAGAAGGTCTTGCCGGTCAGGTCGGCGCCGAAAAGGTTGCGGACGGCACGCCCGGCAAGGCGGTATATCGGCAGGCCGTCATCATTCATTTCCAGGACGAAGATGCGCGGCGCCAGTTGTTCGAGGGACGCCTTGCTGCCGGACCTGGCGGAACGAACCCGCCGCCGGATATGGGAAGAGAAAATCGCAGACGCCGCCGGGCGACGGTCTGTCCCGGCCAGCCTGGAACGAGAAGTGGATTTTCTGGAAACCAAGGCCGTGCCGCACACAGTCAACGCCTGTGTTACATATCCAATTTGGATACACTTATCAACTGGCGTTTACTTTTGATGGTCTGTAGCGGGCTGAAATATACGGAAAATATTGACCAACGGCATCGTGATGCCGGTCCAGTCCCTACCAAGCATAGTTAACTTCGTATCCATACAGGATACATTTTGGTTTGCAGTTGTCCTGATCCGGGACCGGCGTGGAGCATGCGGCGGAATCGCACGGGCCGATCAGGCCTCGCGGCGGCGGCGCCCCGAAAGGGGAATGGGGGCGGGCACGTCCGACGCCGCCAGCAGAAGTTCGTCGGCCAGACTGGGCCGTTCGCGCAGGCCCTCCCGGCGCAGCGTCCCCAGAAGGTCGGTCGCGATGCGGACAAGAACAAGCCGGTCCTCCGCGGGCAGTTGGGAAACGATTTCCAGAATTTTCTGCTCTTCGGGGCCGTGCTGGCAGGCGACCGCATCGGAGGGAAGCAGGTCCGACATCTTGACCTCCAGCGCAGCGGCCAGGCGGCGCATCCAGTCCAACGACAGGCGCCGTTCCCCACGCTCAAGCTTCTGGATCTGCGCCTTGGTGGTCCCCGCTGCCCTGGCGAGGTCCGTCAGCGACCAGCCCTTTTCCCGCCGAAGAATCCCAATCCGGTTCTGCATATGACTTTCACACGCGGCCTTAAAACATGCCGCCTTCCTCCCTCGGGGAGGAGCAAACTATGTGCCACTTATATCGGGCCGGACTGTATCAGAGTTGGAACCTGCCAGATAGGGAGCGGCAAACCGGCCTTCGGGCGCTATCCATGAAAATCCGCGCATTTATATACTTGACGTACCGGGTTGGTGTTCTAGATTTGTTCTAGACAGGCCGATACCTCAACCGGGCAGCCCTTGGCGTATAGATGCGAGAAGGTTGGTCAGATTCCAACGAGTCTGACCTGTCAGGCGCCCGTAGAATTGTCCTCTCCGTCTTGGAGGAACTGCTCGAATATGGGCCTTCCGAATTGCGCAACCTCGACAGCCAAATTGTTAGACTGTTCCCAGACCTCAAGAAGTGACGACAAGGTGACCTCCTTGGTCTCCCACTCAAAATAGTGGTCAAACCGCTTAGCCTTCTGAATAACAAGGCTTTCGAAGTCACCTTCGCGAGTGTTTTGCATAACTGCGCCATGTATTGCCCAGTGGCGGTCATCTGAAAGCTTTGAAATCCTCGTTAGAAGATCATCGGCCCTTTCTTGGTATTGCTGAAGATTGGGCAGCCTTAGGAAGGATCGACGCAGGAACTCGATTTTTCTGCTGAGTGACCGCGGCATAGTTTCGGAAAAGTGATTGCCGCCGGTGCGGTAGGCAACGAGTGCGATGGTCTCCAGCGCCGTTTCTAGGCTCGCCCACGCCATCGCTATCCCGCCGACTATTCTTTGCGTATATTCGCGAGATAGGCGTTTGATATCGTCCGGCCTGAAAAATGTGGCCCACAAGATTCGCAAGTCGAAACCAAGCCCCATGAAAGAAGTCCCCAAGCGCGATGAAGTCCTAAAGCGGATGCTAAAGACGCCGCCCAAGCCCCGCCGGGCGGCTGAAGAAAAGCCCAAACCCCGCAAGCCCCCCAAGGGTAACAAGCCGCTTTCCTGACGGGGAACTCTAGGCCATCCTTCACCTATGGCGAAGGGGCGGCCTGTACTGATCTTTGTGAACCATAGCGCGACGGTCCAAAAGATCGCAGCGGCACATGGCTGGCTCCCCGGCGCTCGTTATACAAATTTGCGCGACGTCCGCTTGTTTAAGCGATTGGGCTTTCTCGATATTGACTGGAAAAACTATGATTTTCAGCGCCATATCGAGGCAGCAGAGGCGACGCGGCCATTAGTTACTGTTGCTAGGGACATCGAATGTCGCCGAGCGCTGACCAGGATAATCGACCAAGCTTATAAGCTGAAGGAATTTGCGCGGCATGTAATTCTAGTGCCAAAAGACCCGCTACTAGCGGCTAAAATTGGGTCTTTCCCTGCCGACTTCTTGCTCGGGTACAGCGTTCCAACCCGATATGGCGGCACCGTAATTGCGCCAGAAGCCTTTACGCGCCCCGTCCATTTGTTGGGTGGACGGCCAGATGTGCAACGACAGCTAGCCAGCAAAATGCCCGTCTTCAGCATTGATGCAAATCGATTTACACTGGATGCGTCTTTTGGTGACTATTTTGACGGGGAGACGTTTAGGCCGCATCCCAGAGGCGGGTACAAGACCTGCCTAAAGGCGTCTGTGAAGAACATCACCGCGCTATGGTCCGACTATCGCCTCAAAGGGCAGAATCTATGACCGAAGAAGACAAGGGTCGTGCGACATTCTTAGTCGCTATGTACAACCAGCTTATGAATGACATTAACCGCCACATTGTTGTGGTGTGGCAATCTGTTGGCGTTCTGTTTGCCGCTCTTGCTGGGCTCTCGTTAGTCGAGAAGAAGATTATTCCCATTGATGTTGGGATCACACTCATCATCATCGTGTGCGCATGGGTTATCGCCCACGTGTATGATGCGTCTTATTGGTATAATAGAAATTTGGTAATTATTGCCAACATAGAGAGGCAATTTTTACGGCAGAGCGATCTACACGACATTCACTACTATTTTGGTGCACATCGCCGCGTTGGAGCTATGATTACACACCTTCGCATCCAACTCTGGCTTGCAGTTGGAACGGGCGGCTTGGTGCTTCTATATCATTTCATGGCGACGGTCCTGCCGACACTATCGCTTGACGCGCCTATCCGATGGTTGGGCATCTTGCCATACCTAGCCACGATGGCTGTTGCTATTGTTTGGTATCAGTCAGCGGCCAACGCAAAATCGCGTTACGAGACATTTCTGAAGAATTCTCCCGGAAAACCCATGGATGGAACGTCAATTCAGCATGGTCCGGGACACCCGGTCTAAGGGGTCCGATTTTTCTTCTTCCAAATCATAAACGCCCTCGCCTTCTGCTTAGCCGTCTTAGGCTTCACCAATCCGCCGATAAGTCAAGCGCTTACCCTCAATACCTTGAGGGCGATCTCGGCGCGCATCGAGTCGGTAATGCCCAGCTTGGCGCGGTTGTTATAGCGAAACTCAAACTCGGTGACGTAACGCTGTAGATGCTGGGGCTCACACTTGTGGTAGACGCCCACCATACCGCGCTTGAATGTGCCGAAGAAGTTTTCGACATGGTTGGTGGTCTGGCCATCCTTGCCGACATACTGGTGGCCGCGGCTATGGTTGCCGTGATTGACGGTCTTGTGATCGGCAAACTCGCGGCCAACAACCGGATACAGCGGGCTTTCGTCCGTATGTAATTCGGACTTGCGGTCAATGTTCGTGACAAGGATTTCTCGGACGTTTTCGGCCTTGGCCTTTTTGACATGGAAGGCGCGGGCCTTCTTGCCGGGCTCAACTAGGGCGACGATCTGTTTCTTGTGGCGGTGGCCTTTCTTCCAGCCCTTCACGCGCTTGGAAGTGTTGCCGTAGTAGGTTTCATCGGCCTGCACGGACTGGCCTTCCCCGCCCTAGGGGCCGGGATTGGGGTCGATCATGGCTTCGCGGATGCGATGGCACATGAACCAAGCGGTTTTGTAGGTCACGCCCAACATGCGGTGGATTTGATGGGCGCTCATGCCCTTCTTGGAAGCCGTAAGCAGTTCGGTAGCCAGAACCCACTTGTTCAGGGGCACCTTGGAATCCTCGAAAACGGTCCCCACGGTCACGCTGAAGGGCTTCTGGCAGGGTTTGCACTTGCAGACGCCCGGACGGGTGGACTTGCCCCTGAGCTTCGTAGCCTCGCCCACGACGCCGCAGTGGGGACAAACCGGACCCTCCGGCCAAAGCAGCTTTTCGAGGTGCTTACGGGCGGCTTCGGGGTCTTGGTAGATGCGGGCGTTGAGATTCACGGGGTCTAACTCCTTGACCCATCTTATATAGGACCCCCGTCCGGTACGTCAAGTATATAAATGCGATTGTATTCCTATGCCGGCGCGCGAGCAGCTACATGTTCGCGTAGTGTGGACCGCCGCCGCCTTCCGGCGTGACCCAGGTGATGTTCTGCGCCGGGTCCTTGATATCGCACGTTTTGCAGTGCACGCAGTTCTGGGCGTTGATCTGGAAACGCGGACCCGCGCCGTCATCAAGAACCTCATAGACCCCAGCGGGGCAGTAACGCTGCGCCGGCTCGGCATAGTCCGGCAAGTTGACGGCGATGGGAACGGCCGGATCCTTCAGCACCAGATGCACGGGCTGGTCTTCCTCGTGATTGGTATTTGACAGAAAGACGCTGGAGAGGCGGTCGAAGGTCAGTTTTCCATCCGGCTTCGGATAGGCGATGGGCGTGCTGTCTGCGGCCTTGTTCAGGCAGGCGAAATCGGCCTGGCCATGCGCAAGCGTTCCGAAGGGGGAAAAGCCGAAAAGCTGGTTGAGCCACAGGTCCAGGCCGATGAACGGCAGCGCTAGCCGCGTGCCCAGTTTCGACCAGAGCGGCTTGGCATTGCGGACCATCCTGAGGTCGCCGGCCACCCAGCTTTCCCGATAGGCGTCGTCATACGATTCAAGCCGGTCGGCCTGGCGGCCTTCGGCCAGTGCGGCGGACACGGCTTCGGCAGCCAGCATGCCCGTCTTCATCGCATTGTGGCTGCCCTTGATGCGCGGCAGGTTGACGAAACCGGCGGCGCATCCCACCAGCGCGCCGCCCGGAAAGGACAGCCGCGGCACAGACTGAAAGCCGCCTTCGGTGATGGCGCGCGCGCCATAGCCGATGCGCCGTCCCCCTTCCAGCATTTTCGCGATCGCCGGATGGGTCTTGGCCCGCTGGAATTCCCCGAAGGGATCCAGCCAGGGATTGCGATAGTTCAGGTGGACCACAAAACCGATCGAACAGAAATTCTCGCCCCAGTGGTACATGAAAAGGCCGCCGCCGCTTTTGTCGTCGAGCGGCCAGCCCATGCCGTGCAACACCAGGCCGGGGCGGTGGCTGCCGCGCGGAAGCTCCCACAGTTCCTTGAGGCCGATGCCGAACTTCTGCGGCTCGCGCCCCTCCTCCAGCTTGAACCGGGCCATCAGCTGTTTCGACAGGGAACCGCGCGCGCCTTCCGCGAACAGCGTATATCTGCCGCGCAGTTCCATGCCCGGCTGGTAATCGGCCTTATGCGTGCCGTCTCGCGCCACACCCAGTTCGCCCGTGACAACGCCCCGGACCGCGCCATCCTCGACAATCAGCTCGCGGGCCGGAAAGCCGGGATAGATTTCCACGCCCAGCCCTTCAGCCTGTGTGGCGAGCCACTTGCAGAGGTTGGAAAGGCTGACGACATAGTTGCCGCGATTGTGCATCAGGGGCGGCAACAGGACTTGTGGAATGGCCAAGGCGCGCCGCCGCGTGAAGAAGACAAAACGGTCCTCGGTGACGGCGACGTCCAGCGGCGCGCCCATTGTCTTCCAGTCCGGGATCAGTTCATTCAGCGCGACAGGATCGAACACCGCGCCGGAAAGGATGTGGGCGCCGATCTCGGACCCCTTCTCCAGCACACAGACGCTGACCTCGCGACCGGCGCGCGCCGCCAGCTGCTTGAGCCGGATCGCCGCGGAAAGCCCTGCCGGGCCGCCACCGACGATGACGACGTCATAGTCCATCCTCTCGCGCTGTGCGCTTTCGGTTCCGGGCGACGCCATAGCGCCTTCCTGCCACCGGACGGCGATGGCTTCAACCCCGCCCCTTCCCGGTCCAAGCCAATGCTTGTGGCGGCCGGCCCTCTTGCCGCAGAGTCCGATGCCGAAGGCCCGGCGAAAGCATGTGAGGGCATGGCGTGACAATGCGGCTTCTGCTCCCGCTGCTTCTGGGCGCCGCCATCCTGGCGACTGTGCTGCTGCATTTCGACCTGGGCGCGGTGGTCGTCTCGCTGGAACGCACGGGTGTGGGCGGATTTGCGCTGATCGTGATGGCGGGCCTTGCGGCCGAGGTCGTGTTGGCCGTGGGCATCTATCCTCTCCTTCCCTGCCGCCTGTCCCTGGTGGCCATCGTCGCCGCGCGGCAACTGCGCGATTCCACGGCCGATGTGTTGCCGATCACCCAGTTGGGCGGGATCGCCTTCGCGGCGCGCGCACTGGTGCTTGCCGGCATGCGGACGCCGCAGGCCTTTGCGGCCGTGATCGCCGACGTGACCGCCGAAGTGTTCGCGCAGGGGCTTTACGTCTTCCTGGGCGTGGTGGCCAGCCTGTCGCTGCTGTACGCGAGCGCATCACTGTCCCCCTACGTCGGGGCCATGCTGGGGGGTGCCGCCTTCCTGTCGGCCGGAAGCATCGCCTTTGCGCTGCTGCAGCTTGGCGGCAGCCGTTGGGCGGAAAGCGTGAGCCTGCGCATGTTCGCCGCCAATCACGCGCGACCTTTCCGCGAAGCCATCCATGCCATCTATCGCAAGCGGGGGCGCGTGGCGCTGTCCATCCTGTTGCAGCTCGCGGGCTGGATGGCCAGCGGGCTGTGGCTATGGGTGATGATGCGGGTCATGGGGCTCGCACCCGGCTTTCGGGCGGCGATCGCCATTCAGGCCCTGGTCGAGGGATTGCGCAGCGCCACCGTCTTCATTCCCGCTTCGGTGGGCATCCAGGAGGCGGGCTATGCCGCATTGGCGCCGGTATTCGGCTTCACGCCGGAAGTCGGGCTTGCGCTGTCGCTGTTGCGGCGCGCCCGCGACATCGTCGTTGCCGTTCCGGTGCTGCTGATCTGGCAACTGCTGGAAGGCCGCCGCATCTCGCAGGCATAATCGGGCAGACCCCAAGCCGCTCACTCGCGTGCGGCTGTTTGCTCCGGGAACTGCGTGCGGTCTTCGTTGCTTTCCACCCAGCCGCCGCCCAGCGCTTCATAGAGATGAATCGCCGACTGGCGGTTGGCGAGCACTGTCTGGGCCAGTTGGTCCTGGGCCGAGAACAGCGTCTGTTGCGCCTGCAGCACGGCGAGCAGGTCGCCGGCCCCCTGGCGGTATTGAAGCTGCGATATCTGGAAGGCTTCCTGCGCCGCCGCGATCAGCCGGCGCAGATGGCTTTCCGCGCGGCTGGTATTGGCTGCCTGCGTCAACGCAAATTCCACATCGGCATAGGCATTGAACGCGGCGCTCTGATAGGCGGCCACGAATTCCTGCTGTGTGGCCTCTGCCAGGTCTTTCTGTCCGGCCAGCTTGCCGCCGTCGAAGACGGTCTGCAGCAGGCCGGCGCCATAGCCGTATCCGAAGCTGGAACCCTGAAGCAATGTGCCGATGGCGGTGCTGACGAACCCGCCCGAGCCGGTGAGCGAGATCTGCGGGAAAAAGGCGGCGCGGGCGGCATCGAGGTTGGCATGCGCGCTTGCCAGGCTGGCCTCTGCCTGGGCGACGTCCGGCCGCCGCAGCAACAGATCCGAAGGAAGGCCGGGACCGATTGCCGGCGCCAGCACTTTTTCCAGGTCGGCCGGCGCAACGTCGAAGCCCTCCGGTGGGCGCCCCAACAGCACCGCGAGGGAATAAAGAGCCTGCTTTTCCAGCGTTTCAAGCGCCGGCAGCTGTGCCTCGACGGATTCGACCTGCGCCTGTTCGCGCGCCAGGTCCAGATGGGAAACCGTGCCCGCCTTCACCCGCAGTTGGATCACATCAAGGATCGCGCGGATGGCGGCGATATTTTCGTTGGCGATGGCGATACGGCGGCGGATCGCGAGTACGTTGAGGTACTGGCTGGCGACATTGGCGGTGACGGTCAGCGCCACCGATTGCTGGGCAAACCGGGCAGCCTTGAGCTGTTCATCGGCGGCGCGGAGATTGTTCCGCGCCAGACCCCAGAAATCCAGCTCATAGCTGGCGTTCAACGTCAAACCGAACTGTTTGCCGTTGAGAAATTGCTGACAGGCGCTTCCCCTGCATTGACCGCGCTGGCTGTCAGCGCTTGCGCCAACCTGGGGGAACAGGGCCGAACGCTGGATGGTGGACTGGGCCTCGGCCTGCATGACCCGCGCCGCCGCGACGGCAATGTCCCGGTTGTTCTGCCCGGCCTGTCCGATCAGTGCCGTCAGTTGCGGATCGCCGAATCCCTGCCACCAGGCGGGTTCCGGCCACACCTTCGCAGCGGCGGGCAGAGGACCGGTGAAGGCCTTGGGCAACATCGTCTGCGGCAGCGACTGCGGGACCGGCGTGGAGCAGCCCGCCAGCATCAATGCGAGGAAAGGTGCGGCGGCCTTCTTATTCATAGCGCAGCGCGTGGATGGGATTGGCGCGGGCGACGCGCAAGGCATGGCCCAGAATCGTCGCCCAGGCGATCAGCAGCGCCGCAAGCCCCATGGCCAAGAAATAGAGCGGGCTGAGAGTGATGCGATAGGCAAAACCCTGCAGCCAGTGCTGCAGGTAATACCAGGCCAGCGGCCAGGCGATCAGATTGGCGATCAGCACCGGGATGGAGAATTGCCACAACAACAGCAGAACCACGTCGCGGTCACGCGCGCCGAATACCTTGCGGATGCCGATCTCCCTGGTGCGGTGGCCGGCCGTGAACGCAGCCAACCCGAAGAGGCCCAGGCAGGCGATGACGATGGCGATGGCGACAAAGATGCCGAACATCGCGCCCTGTCTTTGATCGGCCTGATAGAGCTTGTCGAAACTTTCGTCGAGGAAATGCCGTTGGACGGCGACGATAGGTGAGAATGCGCGCCAGCTCTTGTCTATGAACGCCAGTGTTTCGGGGACGGTACCCGGCCGCAGCTGAAGTATGAGGCCGAGGACTGCTTTCGGGTCATAGTCGTAAATCACCGGGCTGGCCAGTTCGCGCGCGCCATGGAATTTGGCGTCGGCCAGAACGCCCACGATATGAACGTGATTCTGGAACATCAGGACGGTCTTGCCGACGGCTTCCTGCGGCTTGAAGCCGAGCCGCGCAGCGGCGGATTCGTTTATGAGGATATTCTTTCCTTCGTTCTGCGGTGTGGGATTGAAATGGCCGCCGGCGAAGATGCTTCGGGAATCCATCGCGTCGTCGGCCCGCGCTTCGGAAAGGAAGCGCCCGGCGACGAGGCGCATTCCCAGAATCTGGGGAAAATTCGGGCTGATCTCGATGGTATTGATAAGGACGTTGGTCGATTGTCCCGGAACCCGGACGGTCACATTGGACTGGCCGTTGTCGAACGGCATCCGGTCGGACATCGCCACCCCGAGAATTCCCGGATAGGCGCGCAGCTTCTGCACGAAACTCTGCTGGCCGTCGGCGGTCACGCGCCCGCCGCCCCCGACAAGGAGCATGTTGTCGCGATTGAAGCCGAGTTCGATATTGCGCGCATGGCTGATCTGGCTGAACACGACCAGCGCGGCAATGCCGAGGCCGATCGATACCGAAAATTGCAGCACCACAAGGATGCTGCGCAGCCGGCCCGATCCCGCCTGGCCCGAACTGTTGGCGTGCAGCACGGTCGCCGGACGGAAACCCGACAGCACGAGCGCCGGATAGAGGCCGCCGACGAAGCCGGCCGCGACGGCAAAGGCCAGGAACAGCAATATCATCCGCCAGTCGGTGAGATAGTGGAAGGCGATGGGACGTTGCAGGAAATTGTTGAACGCGGGCAGCAGGATTTCCACCAGCGCCAGGGCGAGCAGCAGCGCCAGAAGCGACATCAGAACCGCTTCGCCCAGGAATTGCAGGATGAGCTGGCTGCGGCGGGCGCCGAGTGTCTTGCGCAGGGCGATCTCGCGCGCCCGCAACATCGCACGCGCCGTGGCGAGATTCATGAAATTGAAGCAGGCGACCAGCAGGATGAGAAGGCCGATGGCGCCGACGCCATAGACGGTGGCCCAGCTTCCCGGAGGCGTGAGATTGAAGGACCACTGGCCGGAATCGAGATGGACAGCACTGAACGGCGTGAGGTGCAGCTTGTAGACCTGGCTGCCCTTCAACGAAACCCCGAACAGATGAAGCGGGCCGGTCACCGCCTTGTCGAATATCGCCGCAGCCTTTGAGACCACCTGCTCCGGATCGGTGCCCGGCGCCAGCGTGAGATAGCCGTACCCGTTGTTCGAGAGCCAGTTCTGCTTGTTGTCCTGCGAATAGCGATCCGCTATCGAGGTGGTGGGCAGGAAGACATCGCCAACGAGCTGCGAATTGTGCGGGATGTCGCGCGCCACTCCGGTGACCTTCAGGCTTATGACCTGCGCCTTGCAGGCCTGATCGTCGTCAGCGCATCCGCCACGGCCGGTGGTGACGGTCTTTCCGACGGGATTGGCATCGCCGAAATATTTGCGCGCGAGGGATTGCGACAGAACGACGGATTCCGGCTGGCGGAAGACGCTTTCGGGGGTGCCCGCCACGAGCGGCACCTTGATGACATCGAAAAACTGGGGATCGACCACATCCACCTGCTCGATGAACTGGCGGTCGCCGATGGTCAAGGTCATGCCTTCCTGCTGAAGCCGGACCGAGCTGGTGATTTCGGGTATTGCATCCTTCAGTGCGGGCGGCATCGGATAGGGAATGACGGCGAACGGCATTGGCGCGCGGCCCGGCACCAGGATCGTCAATTCCATCCGGTAGAGATTCCGGCTGCCGGGCAGCCATGTGTCGTAGGACAGCTCGTCGCGCACAAACAGCGTGATCAGCACGACGCAGGCCAGGCCCACCGCCAGCCCGGCAATATTGATGAAGCTGTACAGCTTGTGACGGGCGATGTTGCGCAGCGCGACAAGGAGATAGTTGCGGAACATGGGCCTCCTCCTATTCGGTGCGAAGCGCGTGGACAGGATTGGCGCGGGCGACGCGCAGGGCGTGGCCAAGAATCGTCGCCCAGGCGATCAGCAGCGCCGCGAGCCCGGCTGCGAGGAAATAGAAGGGACTGAGTTCGATGCGATAGGCAAAGCCCTGCAGCCAGCCGCGCAGATAATACCAGGCGATAGGCCAGGCGATCAGGTTGGCGACCAGGATGGGGATCGAGAACTGCCAAAGCAGCAGGAAGACCACGTCGCGGTCGCGGGCGCCGAAGACCTTGCGGATGCCGATCTCCTTGGTGCGGCGGCCGGCGGTGAAGGCAGCCAGTCCGAACAGGCCCAGGCAGGCGATGAAGATGGCGATGCCGACGAAGGCGGCGAAAATCGTGCCCTGGCGCTTGTCGGCCTGGTAGAGCTTCTCATAGCTGTCGTTCAGGAAGATGCGCTGTATGGCGACATTGTGAACGAAGGATCGGGTGGTCTTTTCGATATACGTCATCGCTTCCTGCGCCCGGCCCGGCGCGATGCGGATGACGACATTCTGCAGGTTGGGAACCGTATGGACAAAGGCCGTCTGCAGGACGGGCGTGCGCACCCCTTCCGACAAGGTGTCGGCGGCAACGCCCACCACGCGCACATGGGACCTGCCGGCGATGAACATCTTGCCCACGATATCGGCAGGCTTGTAGCCCAGTGCCCGCGCCAGCGAGGCATTGACCATGACATTGTGGCCCTCGTTCTTGCCCTGGTCGCCGTTCGGTCCTTCGTAGAAATTGTCTTCCTCGCGATTGTCCTCCAGAGCGCGGCCGGCCAGGATCTTGATGTCGAAGAGCCGGAAATAATCCTGGGACACTGAAATGTGATTGGGCGAAAGGAACTGGGCGTCGCCGGGCCGCTGGATGGGCAATACCGAATTGTTGCCATTGAAGGGCATGAAGCTGGTGCGCACCACCTGCAGGATGCCCGGCCCGCGCTCCAGTGCCTGCATGAAGCTCTTGACTCCGTCCTCGGTCAGCCGGCCCGCGGTGCCGGTAAATACGATGTTGTCGCGGCGGAAGCCCAGGTCGGTATGGCGCGCGAAGTCGATCTGCCGGAACACCACCAGCGCGGCGATGCCCAACGCGATCGAAACCGCAAACTGCATGACCACCAGGACCGAACGCAAAGTGCCTGAGCCGGGGTTGCCGGACTGGTTGGCGCGCAGCACCGAGGCAGGCCTGAAACCGGACAACACCAGCGCGGGGTAGATACCGCTGACCAGCCCGGCGACCACGGCGACGGCCAGGATGGAGAGGCTGATCGGCCAGTCCTTGAGATAGTGCAGCGTCAGCGGCACGCCCAGGAAGCTGCAATAGGTCGGCAGCACCACCTCCACCAGCGCGAGTGCGAAGACCAGCGCCAGCAGAGACATCAGCACGGATTCGCCCAGGAACTGCACCATCAACTGCCGGCGCGTCGCGCCAAGCGTCTTGCGCAGCGAGACCTCGCGCGCCCGCATGGTGGCACGTGCCGTCGCCAGGTTCATGAAGTTGAAGCAGGCGACCAACAGGATCAGCAGACCGATCATGGAGATGCCGTACAGCATGGTCCAGCTGCCGGGCGCCTTCATGCCGCCGAAACGGTCGGTGGTGAGGTGGGCATCCTGGAACGGCGTCAGCCGCGGCTCCAGCAAGCGGCTGCCTGGCACCTTCACGTTCGTGAAGGCCGAAATGTCGATGTTGCGGTCCAGGATCGGCTTAAGCTTGGCCAGCACGGCGGCGGGATCGGCGCCCGGCGACAGAGTAACATAGCCGAATGTGTTGCTGTTGCTGAGCCAGTTCTTCTTCTCCTCCTGCGAAATGCGATCGGCGAGCGAGGTGTTGGGCATGAGGAAGTCGAAATCGAGCTGGGTATTGTGCGGCAGGTCGCGCATCACCCCCGTGACCTTGAGCACGACGATGGCATTGGCGCAGACGGGATCGTCGATACAGCCGCCACGGCCGGTGGTAAGGGTCTTGCCGATGGGGTCGGCATCGCCGAAATATTTGCGCGCCGCGCTTTGCGAGATCACAAGGTTTTCCGGCCGCGACAGCGCAGAGCGGGGGTCGCCTTCGACCAGCGGCAGGGCAATCACCTGCAGGAAATTCGGATCGACCGTTCCGACCTTTTCCAGGAACTGCCGGTCGCCAGCGGTCAAGGTCATGCCTTCCTTCACCAGGCGCGTGGCACTGCGCACCTCTGGAATCTGGTCCTTCATCGCCGGCGGCAAAGGCATTGTGGTCTGGGCCGTGACAATGGCGTCGGACCGGCCGGGCACATGGTAGGTGACTTCGACCCGCCAGAGATTCTCGCTGCCCGCAATCCACTTGTCGTAAGACAGCTCATCGCGCACGAACAGGATGATGAGTATGGCGCAGGCAAGCCCCACCGCCAGGCCGGCGATATTGATGAAGCTATACAGCTTGTGCCGGGCGATGTTGCGTAGCGCGACAAGGAGATAGTTGCGGAACATGAGCCTCCTCCTATTCGGTGCGCAGTGCGTGAACGGGGTTGGCGCGGGCGACGCGCAGGGCATGGCTGAGCACGGTGAGCCAGGCGATCAGCAGCGCGGCAAGTCCGGCGGCGGCGAAATAGAGCGGGCTGAGCGCGATGTGCGAGGCGAAGCCTTGCAGCCAGCCCCGAAGATAGTACCAGGCAAGCGGCCAGGCGATCAGATTGGCGATCAGCACGGGAATGGAGAACTGCCACAGCAGCAGGATCGCCACGTCGCGGGTGCGCGCACCGAACACCTTGCGGATGCCGATCTCCTTCGTTCGGCGACCGACCGTAAAGGCGGCCAGGCCGAACAGGCCCAGCGCCGCGATCAGGATGGCGACGCTGACAAAGATGCCGAACAACGTGCCCTGCTTGCGGTCGGACTGGTAAAGCTTCTCAAAGCTGTCATCGAGAAAGTGGCGGGAGATCGCCGTCGATGGCGAGACGCTGTGCCAAGTGCGGTCGATGAAGGCGATTGCGGCTGGAATGTCCTGGCCGGTCAGGCGCACCGAGACGAAATTCGCATCGGCCTTGTCATTGAGATAGATGGTAGGCTGTATTGCCCGCCGCGCGCCTTTGAAATGCATGTCGGCCAACACACCGACTATCCTGACCGCGTGCCGGTCCATGCGGATGGTCCTGTCCAGCGCGCCCTGAACGCCGAAGCCGAAGGTGCGGGCCGCGGTTTCATTGACGAGGACATTGCGGACACTGTCGTCGGGATCGGACCGGTCGACAACGTCGTCGGCCCGCCTGTCGGACAGGGCGCGGCCCGCCACCAGTTTCATGCCGTACATGTCCCGGAATTCCGGCGTGAACAGCATTTCCTCCGCCGTCACGGTACTTGCCTGGCCGGGCAATTTGACGCTGCTGATGTTGACGAAGGACGAGAAAGGCGTATCGCTGGACATGCCGGCTCCCGAAATCCCCGGATAGGCGCGCAATGCCGCCACGAAGCTTTCGCGCGCCGTCGCCGTCATCCGCCGGCCGGTGTCTATGATGACGGTGTTGTCGTGGCGGAAGCCAAGCTTCTGGTTGCGGGCGAAGTCGATCTGGGCGAACACCACAAGCGTCGCAATGCCCAGTCCGATGGAAACGGCGAACTGCAACACCACCAGCACGGTACGCAGGCGGCCCGACCCCGCCCGCCCCGACTGATTGCTGCGCAACGCCGCGACCGGCCGGAAGCCCGACAGAACCAGGGCGGGATATATGCCGCTCACAAGGCCGGCCGCCAACGCTATGGCGACAATGACGAGCAGCAGCGGCCAGTCGGAAACATAATTCAGCGAGATTGGCCGCTGCAGGAAGCTGTCGTAAGCCGGCAGCAATATCTCCACCATGGCCATCGCAATGACCAGTGCCACGACCGCCATCAGCACGGATTCGCCCAGGAACTGCAGCGCGACCTGACGACGGCTGGCGCCCACGCATTTGCGCAAACCGATCTCCCGCGCCCGCATCATGGCGCGGGCGGTAGCCAGATTGGTAAAGTTGAAACAGGCCGCCAGCAGGGTCAGGGCCCCGACCAGAGCCAAACCATAGATCGTGGTCCAGCTTCCCGGCGGCACGTCGCCACCATCATCCAGCGTGATCATATGCGCATCCCGGAACGGGACCAACGTGACCTGCATCACCTGGCTCGCGGGCTTGCGCACGTTGATGTCAGAGGAAAAGTCCAACATCCGGTCCATCACACCGTTGAGCTTGGCGGTGACAGCGGCGGGGGCCGTTCCAGGCGCCAGCCGGACATAACCAGAGCCGTTGAACATGAACCAGGCCTGCTTGCCGCGGTCGGTGATGCGGTCCACCGGCGATGTGTGGGGGATTATGGCGTCGAGCCTGAATTGGGTATTGTGCGGCAGGTCGCGCATCACGCCGGTGACGCGTAGCGTCACCGCCGCATCCGGACAGGCGACCAGTTCCTTGCCGCAATTGGAGCGGTTCATCACCAGTTGACGCCCGATCGCGTTGGTATCGCCGAAATATTTCTTCGCCAGCGCCTCCGAAAGCACGATGGATTCCGGCTTCTGCAGCACCTCGCCGGGATCACCGGCCGTCAGCGGCAGCTTGATGACGTCGAAGAAGTTGGGATCGACCTCGTCTATCTGATCCAGAAACTGCCGGTCGCCCACCTGCACCGTCATGCGCACCGGCCAAAGATGGGTCTCTGCCGCAACTTCGGGCAAATGATCCTTCATGAAAACCGGCAGCGGGAACGGCGCCAGGGCGAACCGGTCCATCGGCCGTCCCGGCAACTGCGTGCCCACGTCGAGCCGGTACAAGTTGTCGCTGTCCGGCACCCACCGGTCGAACGACAGCTCGTCGCGGATGAACAGGGCGATGAAGACCATGCAGGCAAGCCCCATCGCCAGGCCGGCGATGTTGATGAAGCTGTACAGCTTGTGGCGGGCGATGTTGCGCAGCGCGACGGTAAGATAATTGCCGAACACGGAACCTCCTTCAGAGGACCTGGCGGATGCTCTCGGTGACGATGGCGCCATCAAGCAGGTTGACGACACGGTGGGCATACTGGGCGTGACTGTGGCTGTGGGTGACCATCACGATGGTGGTGCCTTCGTCATTCAGTTGTGTGAGAAGCTGCATCACTTCTTCACCATTGGCCGTATCCAGATTGCCCGTTGGTTCGTCGGCCAGGATCAGCTTGGGCCGCGCCACCACGGCGCGGGCTATTGCCACGCGCTGCTGCTGGCCGCCCGAAAGCTGCGATGGCATGTGGCGGGCGCGGTGGGCGATCTTCATGCGCTCCAGCGCCTCGCCGGCACGGCGCCTGCGCTCTGCCGCGGGCACATCGGCGTGGTAAAGCAGCGCCAGTTCCACATTCTCCTGCACGTTCAGTTCGTCGATCAGGTTGAAGCTCTGGAAGACGAAGCCGATGGCGTTCTTGCGCAATTCGGCCAGCCGCGGCTCCGGATAACCGGCGACATTCTGTCCGTCGAACCAGTATTCGCCGCCGCTGGGTGCATCCAGCATGCCCACGATGTTCAGGAAGGTGGACTTGCCGCAGCCCGAAGGGCCCATCACCGCGACGAACTCGCCCCTGCCGACATCCAGGTTGATGTCGCGCAGCGCGGTCGTCTCCACTTCATCGGTTCGATAGACCTTTGCAAGATGCTTGAATGAGATCATCGCGTCCTCCCCCCTAGGGATTTGTGCGACCGGTTTCGAACTCGACCCGGTCCATCTTCTGATATGCCTCGTAGCCGGAGACGATCACCTTCTCGCCCGGCTTCAATCCGTCCACCACCTCGACAAAATCCGGATTGCGGCGGCCCAGCCGGACATTGCGGCGCACCGCCGACTTGCCGTCCGGCGTCACCACAAAGACCCAGTTGCCGCCCGTGTCCTGATAGAAGGGCCCGTTGGGCAGCATCACGGCCCGAGTCGCCCCGCCCAGCTCCACCTTCAGGTCGATGGCCTGGCCGACATGGATGCCCGTGGGCGCCTGGCCGTCGAAATAGAAATCCGTCTTGAAGGTGCCGCTGGTCACCTGGGGATAGACCTTGGAAACGTGCGCGCGATAGTCGCGGCCATCGATGTTGAACAGCGTTTCCTGTCCCGCCGTGACATGGCCCAGATAGAACTCGTCCACCTGTGCCGTAAGCTTGAAGCGGTCAGCCGAATTCACCTGCCCCAGCACCGCACCTTGCGCCTTGGACTGGCCCACCTCGGCATCCAGGGCGGTCAACTGCCCATCCATCGGTGCGCGGATGGTCAGGGCCTCGACGCCGGCGTTCGCGAGGTCGGTCTTGCCCGACGTGTCGCCGGTGAGCTGGGTCGCGCGCACCCGCTGCTCCACCGCCCGGCTGGCAATGGTCGCGGCACGCAGCTTCACGTAATAGTTATATTCCTCTTCTTCCTGGTGATAGGTGCTGGGCGGAATGGCATTGCCATCCAGAAGGATCTTGTCACGCGCCAGGTCGCCTTTCAGCTTGCTGATCTGGTGCTCGATGTTGAGAAGGTCCTGCTGATACTTGAAGCGTGTCTGCTCGAAGGTCAGCTGCTGGGCGGCGACCTGCAATTGCAACGCCGGATTGGACAGAACAATCAGCGCCTGCCCGGCCTTCACCTTGGCGCCGTCTTCCACCAGAACCTGTTTCACCGTGCCGCCCTGGTCGGTGGTGAGATACGCCGTGATGAAGGGCGCCACGGCGCCGCGCACCGCGATATAGTCCTCGAACGGACCTTCCTGCACCGTGCCGATCGTCACCTGATCAAGCTGGGCGCGATAGACGTTTCCACCCTGGCCCGCGAGCAGCCAGGCCGCGCCCGCACATCCGATCGCCAGCCCCGCCGCGACTTTCCAGTGACGCCGCCAGAAAGGCTTCCTGGCGATTGCCCGATCCTGGCCATCGCTGCCCGCAATGGGCGTGCTGCCGGACGGCTCGGTGCTTTTCACCAGCCGCAGGAGGCGCTTTTTCAAGTCGGACTGGGCAAGCGGACGGTCCATGCGCTTTTCTTGAGCAAATCCAGTGCCAGATTTTTTCCATTGGAAATCAATAGGATAATATTCGAACTGGCTCTCCCCTGTCCGCTGGCGTACAGAGATCCGGACGTACGCCCGTTTCCGGACAGGACCCATGCCCCTTATCGACGCCCGCGTTCTGGTGGTCGACGACAATGAAGACATCCTTCATGCGGCCCGCCTGCTGTTGAAGCGTCACTTCGCGACGGTCCAGACACTCAGCGACCCCGCCCATTTGGCGACGCTGACGCGGCGGGGCGCCTTCGACGTCCTGCTGCTGGACATGAATTTCGCGCCGGGCGCAGATACCGGGGCGGAAGGTCTGGCGCGGCTTGCCGAGGTGCTGAAAATCGATCCCCAGGCCGTCGTCGTGATGGTCACCGCGCATGGCGATGTCGATGTGGCGGTAGAGGCGATGAAGAACGGCGCTGCGGACTTCGTCACCAAGCCCTGGGAGAATGACAGGCTGCTGGCCACGCTGATGGCGGCGCTGAACCTGCGGCGTTCGCGGCTGGAAACCGCCGAATTGCGCCAACGCAACAGCGGCCTGGCGGCGGCGACACGCACCGATTCCGGCATGATCGGCACCGCCCCCGCCATGCTGCACGTCTTCGGCGCCATACGGCGCACCGCGCCGACCGCGGCCAATGTGCTGATCCTGGGCGAGAACGGCACCGGCAAGGAGTTGGCGGCCCGCGAGATCCACCGCCTGTCGCCGCGGGCCAATGAAGTATTCCTGCGGGTAGACATGGGCGCCCTGTCGCCCCAGCTGTTCGAAAGCGAGCTGTTCGGCCACCTGCGCGGCGCCTTCACGGACGCCAAGCACGACCGTACCGGCTATTTCCGTGCCGCCACGGGCGGCACTCTCTTCCTAGACGAGATCGGCAACGTGCCCCTTGCGCTGCAGAGCAAGCTGCTGACCGCACTGGAACGCCGGGAAGTCGTGCCTGTAGGCGCGGAGAAACCGGAGCCCATCGATGTGCGGCTGGTCTGTGCGACCAACATGAGCCGCGAACGGCTCGCGGACGAGAACCTGTTCCGCCAGGACCTGTTGTATCGCATCAATACGGTCGAGATAACGCTGCCGCCGCTGCGCGAGCGGCGTGAAGACATTCCGCTCCTGCTTGAGCATTACGCCGCGCACTACTCCCAGAAATACAACCTGTCGCCCAAACGGCTGTCCGCGGCCCTGATCGATCGGTTGAGCGGCTGGTCATGGCCAGGAAATGTGCGGGCGCTTCGCCATGCCATGGAGCGGGCTGTCATCCTGAGCGAAGGCGATCTCCTCGATATCGCGGATTTCCCCATGGAGGGTAACGGACGCAGCCCGGCCCAGGGGACCGGAACCAATGTGTCCCGGCTGGACGAGGTCGAGAAGGCCGCTATCGTCCAGGCGCTGGAGCGCAACAGCAACAATGTGAGTCGCGCTGCGGAGCAATTGGGCCTGACGCGCGCGTCCCTCTATCGGCGGATGGAGAAATATGACCTTTAACGGTCTTCAGCGCGGCATCGCCCTGCGCACGGCGGGACTTCTCGCGACGCTGACGCTGCTGGCATGGATGCTGTCTCACACGAACTGGTACATCACGATGGCGCTCTGCGCGGCGGCGGCCGTCGTGCAGACCGCGCTGCTGATGCGCCACGCAGCGCGCGCGGCGCGCGAGATGGCCCGCTTCCTGGACGCGATTGCTTTCGATGACGCGTCGGTGAGCTTTTCCGGCCTGTTGCGGGACACGAGCTTCGGCAAACTGGGAATCGCGATGACGCGCGTGCTTGACCAGTTGCGCAGCGGCCGGGCGGAGCGCGCGGAACAGTCGCAATATCTGCAAAACCTGATGGCGCATGTGCCGGTGGCCCTGATTTCGGTGGACGAAAATGGAGCGGTGCAGCTTCTGAACCTGGCGGCGCGACGGCTGTTCACCGGCTCTTGCGACAACACCGCTGCCTTTTCGCGCCATGGAGAAGCCTTTGCCGCCGCGCTGGAAAGCCTGAAACCGGGCGATGGTGCGATCGTGCGGATGGAACGCGATTCGGGATCCCTTCTCCTCAAGGCGGCGGCCACGGAGGTGGCGCTGCGGGGCGACCGACACCGGTTGATATCGCTGCAGAACATTGAAAACGAGCTGACGGCGCAGGAACTTTCCGCCTGGCAGACGGTCATCCGGGTCATGGCGCACGAGGTGATGAATTCCCTGACTCCGATTTCCTCGCTCGCGGCGACGGCGCGGGCCCGGATGGAAGAGAGCCTTGCGCAGATGCCCGCCGGCGACCCGGCCCGCGCGGGATTGATGGACGCCTGCGAGGCACTCGATACGCTCGCCCGCCGCAGCGAGGGGTTGCTGCACTTCGTGCAAAACCATCGCCGCCTGACCCGCCGCATGACGGCGCAGATCCAGACCGTGCCGGTGCAACGGGTGTTTTCCCGCCTGCAGCGGCTTCTGGCCGACGAATTGCATGCGCGGGACATCGAACTCCGGACCGAGGTGGACCCGGAAACACTTGAGATCGCGGTGGATGCCGGCCTGCTGGACCAGGCGCTGATCAACCTTCTGCGCAATGCCATGGAGGCGCTGCGCGACAATGCGATCCGGAAAATAACCCTGTCGGCGTTCCAGGAGGCGGATCACGTGATCATCGCCGTCTCCGACAACGGCCCCGGCATTCCGGCGGACCAGCGCGAAAAGGTATTCGTTCCCTTCTTCACCACCAAGCGGCAGGGCAGCGGCGTAGGGCTGACCCTGGTCCGGCAGATCGCTTCCATTCACGGCGCCGGCGTTTCCATTTCCGAGACACCCGGCGGCGGCGCGACCATAAGGATGAAATTCTAGCGGTGTCCGTTCCCGGACGAAGCGCCTGCCTGGCCGACCTTCACAGGCCGAAACGTTCCCGGCACCGTGCAGGCATCGCAGCCTTTCCAGGCCACGCTAGAATACGCGGCCTTCCTTGAGGTGCGTTTCGGTGCCGTTGAGATAATAGTCTCCCACGACGCGCGCTTTGTGGTTCAGCGGATTGTGGTTGAGGATGGTGCGGATATTGCGCCAGTGGCGGTCGAAATTGTATTTGCGCGACGCCGTGGAGCCGCCGCCGATCTCGAACATCTCCTGGGCCGCCTTCAGCCCCAGCCGCCCCGCCACAAGTTGCGCCCGGGCCGTCGCCAGCGCGCTGGTTAGCACATGCTGTTCCGCATCGGGAGCCTCGGCTGCCAGCGCATCGGCGGCGCGGCCCATCACGCGCGCCGCCTCCGCGATAATCGAATCCACGGCAAATACGATTGCCGCCAGCTCGCCGGTCACCTGCTGCACGAACACATCGTCCACCGCCTTCGCCGCCTCGGCGTGGCGGGTGGTGCGGGCATGCCTGCGGACATACTCTGTCGCATCCGAGAAGATGTTGCGCACGATCCCGTTCACGCAAGCGATCAGATGCAGCTGGCGCAATGCAGAGGTATGACGGCCGATCAGCCCCGTCATCGCTGATTGGCCGCGTTCCCCGATCTCGTGCGGGAACACCTCCACGTCCACCAGGTCCACGCCGCCGCTGGCGGTCAGGCGCTGACCCATTCCATCCCAGTCATCCAGGATGTGGACGCCGGCGCGGTCCGCCGGAATCAATGCGGAAACCAGCTTGCCGCTTTCATCCAGCGCGCCGAAGCTGGCGTAATCGGCGAAAGCCGTGCCGGTGGCGTAATATTTCTTGCCGTTCAGGCGATAGGTTTCACCCTGTTTCACCAGCTTGGTGTTTTCGATATCGCCGGGACGGGCAGTGCCGAGTTCGGCCGCCGCGCCGCCGAACAGTTTTCCATCCAGCACTTTCGAAAGATAGGTGCGCGCCTTGGCCGTACCCGGCGCCAGGACGATGGACTCGCAGAAATTGAAGTGCGACCGCAACGCATGGGCGACATTGGAATCGGCCGCGGCCAGGGTGACGATCATCTCCACATAGTCGGGAATGCTGCCGCCAGGACCACCCAGGTGAACCGGCACGCGCAATGCGCCCAGCCCGGATTCGCGAAACAGGCGGAACCCCTCGAACGGCAGTTCCCGTTCGCGATCACGACGAGGCGCGTCTTTGGCGATTTCGGCCGCCAGCGTGGGCAGCCGGGCCAGCAACGCCGCTTTGTCCGGGGCGGCAACGCTTCGCGTGCCGACAGCGCCCGGATCGAATTTCGCATTGGCTTCGGGAAACACGCCTCGCCCTCTCAGTCCGCACTTGCCCGCAAGCCGGCATCGGGGCTATACTCAACTGAATTGATAGTGTTAGTCAACAATTAAGTTGACGGCGCGCAAGGTGAATCCATCGGAAGGCGGTTTGCATGACGTCGGAATTCATAGGCCATACGGGCCATCGCGAGGGGTCCGACATCATTCCGCCCACAGGGCCCGCCGTGGACAAGGATTACATCCTGCGGCATGTCGGGGCGCTGGAAGCCGCCGGAATCGACCGCCTGCTGATCGGGGCCTTTTCTACCTGGGCCGACAACAATCAGCTGGCTGCCTTCGTGATGTCCAGGTTCCAGAAGATCGGCGCCCTGCTGGCGCATCGCACCGGCTTCGTCACGCCCACGCTGGCGGCGCGCCAGCTCGCCACGCTGGATCATTTCGGCGATGGGCGGCTGTGGGTGCACATCATCACGGGCGGCAGCGAAACCGATCAGGCCCGCGACGGCGATTTCCTGTCGCACGACGAACGATATGAACGCACCGATGAATATCTCACCGTCGTGAAGAAGGTCTGGGAAAGCGAGGAGCCTTTCGATCATGAAGGCCGCTTCTACAAGTTCAAGGGCGCGTTCTCTTCCGTGAAGCCGTTCCAGAAGCCGCGCGTTCCCATTTCTTTCGGCGGTTCATCCGATGCAGCGTTGCGCGTGGCGGGCAAGCATGCGGACATTTATGCGTTATGGGGAGAGCCTCTCGACAAGGCGAAAGAGACGCTGGACCACGTACGGGCCGAAGCCGCCCGCCATGGCCGCAATCCCAGCGACATCCGCTTTACCCTCGCCTTCCGCACGGTCGTCGCCCGGACGGAGGCCGAGGCCTGGGATAATGCCGCCAGAATCCTCGAGAAAGTGAAAGCCTCGGCAAGCCGAAGCGGCGGGCGCATCGCCCCAACCGACAAGCTGCCCACCAATGTCGGCTCGGTCCGCCTGCGAGAGGCGGCCGCGCGCGGCAAGGTGTTGGACAAGCGCCTTTGGACGGAGGTGGCGGCCGTCAGCGGCGCGGGCGGAAACTCCACGGCGCTTGTCGGCACGCCCGAACAGGTCGCCGAAGCGATCCTGGACTACTACGATATAGGCATCTCCAATTTCCTGGTGCGCGGCTTCTATCCCACCGAGGATACCGTCACCTATGGCCGCGAAGTTGCGCCGCTGGTGAAGCAGGGCATTGCCGAACGCGAGAAGCGCAAGGTCCAGGCCGCCTGATATCGGGTCATCCAGTATCGGACCATCCCATCCGCGGTTCCCGCCCCGGAGGCGGGAGCGCCGGCCCGTATCCCAAAGAGAACGGGCCGGTGGTGAGGACACCGGCCCGCCAAGTCCAGGGAAGAGCTGCAAGAGGTACAGCCGGCATTTGATACTATAGTAACTTGATATTGTAAATAGGATGACGGCAATTTGCCGTTTTGAAGCCGCAGTCAGCCGGCGTCTTCGGCAATCGCCTCGGCCAGGGAATAATTGTCCAGCACTGCGGAAACACCGGCATTGAGGCGGCGCGCGATCTGCTGCACGGCGCACAGCTCGCCGCCCTTGCAGTCCGCGCAGCGGTCCGGCGCCAGCATGCTGTCGCAGGACAGGAACGTGGCCGGGCCGTCCACGGCACGGATGATTTGCGCGATGGCGATGGCCGCGGGCGGGAAAGCCAGCCCGCAAGCGCCGGCTCCGGTCTCATAAACCAGGCCGCATTCATGCAGGTCGCCCAAGATGGCTCCCGCCGTTCCCCGTGCCATACCGGCGCGCTCGGCGATCTCCGCGGCCGACAGTTGCCGATCACTGCGGGCGAGCACCACAAGTGCGCGGATGGCCGCGCGGGCGCGTTCCGAAACGGCGTCAGCTCGCGATGCCCATCCTGGCACGGGGCCCCGCATTTCCGTGCGCCGGAACACAGGCCTGTTGGCGGCCACCCTCAAGCTCCCTGAAAGACCGTTGCGGGCAGCCACATGACTATATATACTCTATCAGGTCAATAGAGATTATTATGCGCACAATCCGCCCTCTCCCCAGGCGCCAGATCGTCATTTGCGGCAACGGCGCCAGCGCGGCTGTGCTGATCCATGCCCTGGCGCGCAGCCTGAGGGAGCCGACCACCGTCACGGTCATCGGCGAAGGCCGACATCTGGGCGAAGGCATTGCCTATTCCACACGCCATTCCTGGCATCTGTTGAACGTGCCTGCGGGGCGGATGTCGGTGGAACCCGATGCACCGGACCAGTTCCTGCAATGGCTGGCGCGCAGGGGTATCGTGCCGCAGGATTGGGACAGCCAATTCCAGCCCCGCCAGCTCTATGGGCAATATCTGCGCGACACGCTGGCGGCGGCGATCTGCGCCAATCCCAACCTGGACCTTGAAATCATACGGTCCGAGATCATCGGGCTGGTACGGCGGCAGACGGGCTGGACCATATCGTTCAGGACCGGCGCGATCCATGCCGACCTTGCCGTGCTGGCCACGGGGAACGATATGCCCGCGCCGGTCGGCCTCCGGCATGGGCCGGAGATCGCGGTTTCGATCATGGACAATCCCTGGGCGCCGCTGAAAACGCGACGCGGCGACGACATCCTGGTCCTGGGCACCGCGCTGACGGCCGTGGATGCGGTGCTGACGCTTATGGCTCACGGTCATCGCGGCCACATCACATTGTTGTCGCGGCGGGGACTTCTGCCGCACGTCCACGTCCCGGCCAGTGTCGTTGCGCCATTGACGCCGCCCTGGCCGCGCACGACGCACGGCCTTCTGCGCGCGATGCGCCTGGCGCTGGGGCGCACCCCACGCGCGGAAGACTGGCAGGGATTCATGGATGCCATGCGGCCGTTCTGGCCGGAGATCTGGAATGGCCTGGCGGTCGTGGAGAAAAGGCGCTTCCTGCGCCACGGCGCCGCGATCTGGAATGTTCATCGCCATCGCCTGGCGCCCGGCGCCGGCGCGCGGATCGACGCCGCACGCGGTGACCGCGTCACAATCCTGCGCGGGCGCATTGCCGCCATCGCGCGCAATGAAGATGGAAGCCTTGCAGTGGAGATCGCCGGCCGGGACGGTCAACGCCGGCTGGATGTGGACCGGATCATCAACTGTTCCGGCCCGAATTCCGATCCTGAAAAGACACACGACCGGCTGACGGAGAATATCATCGCCTCACGCTACGCGCGGGCGTCCGCTGCCGGCGTCGGGCTGGATGTGGATGAGGCCTGCCGTGTGATCAACCGCGAAGGCGAAGCGCAGCGCTCGCTGTTCGCCATCGGTGCGCCAACGCGCGGCCGCTGGTGGGAAATCACTGCGATGCCCGAAATCGCGCAGCAGGCGCGCCGCCTGGCGGCCACCATGATCGAGCAACTGGACATCCTTGGAAAGGCCGAGGCAACGCGGCCTGCAGCGGATCAACTGTCCGCCGCGCCCTGAGAATTATCTGAACCGGTATCGCCCGAACCGGAATTGCTAGGCGCGCTGACGGGCACGCCTGGCGGGCTTCTTGCCGTGCGCGCCCATGCCTGCGGCCTCGGCCAACGTCATGTTGTCGAGGATGGCGGATGCCGCATCGCGCACCTCGCGCATCACTTTGCGGACCTCGCAGGTCTTTTCGTCCCGGCAATCCGAACAGCGGCGGTAGAAGCGAACGCTGGCACAGGGCAAAGGCGCCAGGGGTCCATCCACAGCCCGTACAATCGCCGCGATGGTTATCTTCTCCGGCGGTAATGCCAGCGCATAACCGCCCTGGCGGCCGCGGGTGCTGTGCACCATGCCGTGGCCGCGCAGCTCGAAGAAAATCAGGTCCAGAAACTTCTTGGGAATATTGTGCTGCTTCGAGATGTCGGCAGCCTGAAGCAGCTGGCCCTCGGCGCGCGCAAGCGCAATCAGCGCCTTCATCGCGTATTTGGCTTTCTGTGACAGCATGGCGTCTTGTAAGCCTAAACGAGCCGGGATTTCCAGCCGAATTGCTCCTGCCGCCGCCATGTCACGGCGGGGCGTTATTTTCCAGAAAAAACATTGAGTTAGTAAGGTTACCGCACCGGACCGCCGGACCGAACCTCGCCGCGGACCAGCAATTTGAGCGATTGCGCGATCCGACTCACTGCCACCTGTGCCGCCGGCACCGCGCCGCCCATCGTCAGGAAGCCGTGGATCATGTCGGGGAAATACAGCGTCTGCGTGGGGACACCCGCCTCCTTCAGGCGGGCGGCATATTCAGCCGCTTCATCCCGCAAAGGGTCGAAGCCGGCATACAGGACGACGGCAGGCGGCAGCCCCGACAGATCGTCGGCGCGCAGCGGCGAAAGCTTCCAATGCCCAGCCTGGGAAAAATTGCCCAGGTAATTCCGCCGATACCAGGCATAAAGGCTTTCCGTCAGCAGATAGCCGTTCGCGAATTCCCGGTGCGACGGCAATGTCGCTTCCAGGTCCAGACAGGGATAAAGCAGAAGCTGGACCCAGGGCGCGTCGCAGCCCTCATTGCGCTCCGCAAGGCTCACCGCTGCGGCCAGGTTGCCGCCAGCGCTGTCGCCGGCAATGCCGATGCGGCTGCGGTCGATGCCATAGCTGCGGTGGTGGGCGCGAATCCAGTTCAGTGCAGCGCGCGTATCGTCATAAGGCGCAGGAAATGGATGTTCGGGAGCCAGGCGATATTCCACCCATACGATAGCGCAGCCGGTGGCATTGGCGAGCTGACGGCAAAAAGGCTCGTAGGTCGGGAAATCGCCTACGGTCCAGCCGCCGCCATGCAGGAACAGAAGCGCGGGCATCGCGCCGGCCTCAGCCCAGCCAAGGGGACGGATCACCGCGAGCGGCGGCACGCCCCGTTCGGCGGGATAGACGCGGATGACGTCGCTGACCGCTGCCATGCCGGCCAGGAAGGGCTTGCGGCTGCGGCGATAGCGTTCGCGCGCTTCCGCCGCGTCGTGCGGCAGGGCACTGGAGCCCAATGCCTCGATGATGCGGCGGGCTTCCGGCGCCGGGCGGCTCTCGTTTGCGGACAACATGATCACGTTATCGCTCATTCCGCCCGCCTGCCCGCGCCGGAAGGCAGGCCGGCGCACGCCAGCCCGCCTTCCGCATTGTCCTTTCGGAAGGATGCCCGTCACCAGGCGAAGTTGACACGCGCGTAATAGAAGCCGCCATTGTATCCATATGGTGACGTGAGGTTGTAGACGGGATTCTGTGCCCACCAGCCATAGTTGAGCTGGGCCAGGGCGTTGAGCTGGCTGGGCCGCTTGTTGAGCAGGTTGTTGGCGCCCAGGTTGAACTGCACATGCTCGTTCAATGCATAGCGCAGGTTCAGATCCGTGATCACGGCATCGGCGTTGACGCTGTCGCGAGCGGGCACCAGCGTGTCCACAGAGACGGTACGCGAATAATAGGTCTCGCGCAGGTTGACGCCAAAATCGCCCAGGCTCCAGTCCACGCCCACCGTGGTCCTGTTCTTGGGATAGGCAAGCGTGAGGTCGCCGATGCGTCCACGATCGAACAGGGAAAGATTGGAATTGGCGAGCACCGCGGGCGTCGGCTCCAACCGCGTGATCTTCTGGTAGGTCAGTGCGCTGGCCAGCGAGTATTTCACGCTGCCGTATTCGCCATAGTCCGCATCATAGGAGCCGACGATGTCGATGCCGCGGGTGCGGGTATCGGCTGCATTGGTGAAGAATGAGAACGTATCGTCCGGGTTTCCGCCCGCAGCCGCGACCGCCGTGCGGAAACTGGACCCGGGTACGAAATTGTTGAGCGAGCCGGTCGCCAGGATGCGGTCCTTGATCGCGATCTGGTACGCATCGACCGTGATGTTCACGCCCTCCCAGGGCTGGGCGGTGATGCCCACGCTTTCGTCCACCGACTTTTCCGGCTTCAGCGGTGTCGCACCCAGCGCCTTGGCGATGGGGCTGGTGGCCGGCACATAGCGGGTGATCGAAAGGATCTGCTGGGTCGGGTTGGCCGGGTTGGAGGTATAGTTCGGCAGGATAGATGAATAGCTTGTCTGCTGCAACGACGGAGCCCGGAAACCGTTGCTCAGCGAGCCGCGGATCGCATAGCCGGGCAGGAACTCATAGCGGGCCGAGACCTTGCCGCTCCATGTGTCGCCGACATCGGTGTAGTGCTCGAACCGCCCTGCCAGGCCGATATCGACATTGCTGGTTACATTCTGGTCGAGATCGACATAAACCGCCGTGTTGCTGCGGTTTCCGCGGCCGAGCGCGGACGGATCGAACCCGCCCAGGCCCGATGCGCCGCCGCTGGGCCGCTTGCCCACGTTGGCCGCCGAGTAATTGGGATCGGCGGGGTTGGCGGGAAAGACATAGTTGCCGATGACGTAAGAGCCCGGATCGCCCGCCGTCTGGAAGAACTGGTTGTAGCGATATTCGAAGCCGAGCGCGAGATTGAGGGGAGTGACGAACAGGCCGGTATCGACCGTGCGGGTCACGTCAAGGTTGGTTGTGCTCTCGATCGCCACGATGTCGCCCAAGCGGAAATTGAGCTGGGCATTGGCGGGACCGAGCGAGGGATTGAGGTCGTGGTTGTTGTGGAGCTTGGCCACGGTGTCAGAGATGGACGTGCTGAGGTCCCAGTCCCATCCGTGGAAGTCCGTTCCGCGCACGCCGGCCACCAGCTGCCCATCGTCCGTGGACACAATGAACTGCGGCAGGTACCCGTCAGGATAGATCTGCATCAGGGTCTGCAGCGATGCGGCGGGACGGAAGATGCCGTGGTTCTGCGAATATTGATGCGCCGCCGTGGCATAGGAATAAAATGTTATGTCGGATGTGATGGGCAGCTCGGCGTCATACCCGAAGCTGGCGGTATAGCCCTTGGGCAAGCCCTGCTTACCAACATACCGCGAAGCCGTGGTCTCTCTGGGGTCGCCCGCGGGATAAAGGCAGGTCTGCGCGCGGGTCGCCGCGGTGCACGGCGCGGTCGGCCCCAACGCATTGGTGTAGTTGTGGTTGTCATAGCCCAGGCTGAAGCGGATCGAGCCGCCATTGGGCAGGTCGAACCCCTGGGCTGCCGTGATGGTGCCGCTCTGGCCATAGCCGTTATCGTGGCCGGGATTGTCCACATACTGGCCATAGGTGACGGATGCTTCGTTGGAATCCGCGCCCTTCTTCAGGATGATGTTCAGCACGCCGGCGATGGCGTCGGAACCATATTGCGAGGAGGCGCCGTCGCGCAGAACCTCGACATGGTCGATGGCGCTGGCCGGGATAAGGTCCAGGTCCACCGGGGATGATCCCAAGTTGCCGCGCGCGGTGACGAACACCACGGCATGGCCGTGGCGGCGCTTGCCGTTGACGAGAACCAGTGTCTGGTCCGAATTGAGGCCGCGCAAGGACGCGGATTTCACCGCCTCGCCCGTGCCGCCCGTCCAGCCGGACGCGTTGTTGTAGGACGGAATTGTCTGCTGCAACGCGTCGCGCAGGTTGAGTTTGCCGCTGTTCTCGAAATCCTTCGCGGTGAGCACATCGATCGGCACTTGGCTGTTGGCGACCGTGCGGTCCTTGGCGCGCGTGCCCGTGCTGATCACCGATTCGACGCTGCCGCTGTAGTCCGCGGCAGCGGCGCTGCTGGTATTGGCGGCGACTTGCGTGTTCTGGGCGAGTTGAACCGGCCTGCCGTCCGGAGCCAGTTGGGGAAGCGGTTGAGCGTCATCCGCCCAGGCGGCGGATGCGAGCAGCAACGCACCGCCTGTCAGCAGCGAGATACGCAGGCGGCTGCGGGTGTTGGCGTCAGACATGAAAAGAACCCCCTCGATTGTCAATTCGACCGTTCACGACGGCACTCCGGCTATACAATAGTATCTATACTGTATTACTATACTTATATGCGCATGGAAGGCGCCTGAACACAATTGCCGCGGGCGTCTTCTCGCGTATGCCGCCTATGCGTTATTCGGCGGCCTGTACCGCCTGGAGCGGCGGATAAGGCACCTCGGCCACCAGCGTCTCGGCCAGCGCCAGCGGCTCGCGCAGGATCCAGGAGGCATAATCGAAATCGGCCGGCAGGAACCCTTCTTCCAGCAGGAATGCCTTCTGCAATTCGAGCCCCCTGACATACTGGTCCGACAGTTTCGGCCTGAGGCTGAGGTGCAGACCGGAACCGAAGCCGCGGATCACCGCTTCGACGCTCTTGCCCGTCTCGGCAGCGACGGCGCGCACCACATCGTCGCGGTTCTGCGACGCCCAATGCGCGGTGCGCAGCAGTACCGCGAGATAGCGGGCCACGATGTCGGGATGGTCGGTGGCCAGCGTCCGGTTCACGGTGATGGGACGCGGCGTTCCGGCGTTCACGCGCACAAAGGGATCGGGATTGGCGTTGATGTCCAGCAGCGGGCGAAAGCCATGTTCGGCGATCAGCGAAGCGCTGACGGCGCCCTTGGCATAGATCGCGTCGGCCGAGCCCGCCAGAAGCGCGGCGGCCCCCAGATGCTGGGGCTCATTCCGGTCGCCCTGCTCGCGCAGGTCGAAATCGTCCCCGGCGAGATCCACGAAGGTGACTTCATCGCGGCCAAGTCCCGCGAGATCGAGCGCAGTCAGCAGCCCACGCAAATCCTGCGCCCGGCCGATGTCCACGATCCGGGAATCGTGCTTGGGCAGGCCAAGGCGGCGGCCGCGAAGCTGCGATATATCCTCTATGTCACTGTCGCCCCGCACCAGGATCACCTGTTCTTCATCCACCCAGGTGATACCCACCACCACGGTATCGCGGCCGTTGGCACGGGCCCAGAGAGGCGGCACGTTGCCGCCTTCGCGGAACATGTTGGGATGGGTGTGGTCATAGTGCGAATTGCGCACCGCGCGGTCGGCCGCTGCGCGGATGGATTCCAGCGCGATTCCCTGGCGATCGAATTCCTTGTGCAGCCAGCGAAAATGCTGGGCGATGCCCGAGGTGGTGGGGACCGGGCAGCGCGTATACCAGATTTCGGAAGGGATGGACTTGCTCATGTTCGGTTCCTCCTCGGATGACGGTCAGGCGAAATGGCAGGCGACGGCATGGCTGTCGCCGACGCCCCGCAGCGGCGGCTCGACTTCCATGCAGATGGATTGCTTGAAAGGACAGCGCGTGTGGAAGGCGCATCCCCTGGGCCGGTCGACCGGCGATGGAATGTCGCCCAGCGCGGCCCGCCTTTCGCGCGAAGTGGAGACTGCCCCGCCCGGCACCGCCGCAATCAGCGCCCGGGTATAAGGATGACGGCCGCCGTCCCACAGCAACGCAGCCGGTCCCGTCTCCACGATACGGCCCAGATACATCACCACCACACGGCCGGCCATGTGCCGAACCACGGACAGATCGTGCGAGATGAAAAGATAGGACAGCTTGAATTCATCCTGCAGGTCCGCCAGCAGATTCAGCACCTGCGCCTGCACGGACAGGTCCAGCGCCGAGACCGGCTCATCGCAGATCACCAGGTCGGGGGTCAGCGCAAGCGCCCGGGCGATGCCGATGCGCTGGCGCTGGCCGCCGGAGAATTCGTGCGGAAGCCTTTCGCCGGCATCGGGAGCAAGGCCCACCTTTTCCAGCAGGCTCTTCACCAGCGCACGGCGTTGCCCGCGGCCACGCATGCCATGCACCAGCAGAGGTTCCTCCACGATCCGGCCGACCGTGATGCGCGGGTTGAGGGACTGCTGCGGATCCTGGAAGATCATCTGCAGGCGCCGGGCGACGGCGCGCCCGCGCCGGCGCCATTTGCGGGCAGTGATGTCGGCGCCGTCGAACAGGATTCGTCCGGCCGCGGGGCGATGAAGCCCCATGATGGCGCGGGCAAGGCTGGATTTGCCGCAGCCGGATTCGCCGATCAGACCCAGTGTTTCGCCGCGGGCGAGCGTGAGCGACACGCCATCCACGGCCCTGAACGCATGGCCGTTCTTGTGATGCACCACGCTGAGATCGCGGACTTCCAGGAGGGCGGTACTCATGTCTCTGCCGCCTGCTTGAAGCATGAGACCAGGTGGCCGTCGCGCGCCACCAGAAGCTCGGGCGCGCGCAGGCGGCACTGCTCGCCTGCAAGGGGGCAGCGCGGCGAGAACGGGCAACCCTCAACGGCGTCCAGGTCGGACGGCACCGCGCCTTTGATCTCGACCAGGCGTGGCCGCCTGCCGCCGGCACTGGGGACAAGGCCCGGCCGGGCGCCCAGAAGGCCGCGTGTATAGGGATGCAGCGGATCGCCCAGCACATCCGCCGCGGGGCCGTGTTCCACGATGCGGCCAGCATACATGACCGCGACATCGTCCGCGTAATCCGCCACCAGTCCCAGATCATGCGTGATCAGCAGGATCGCAACGCCGAACAGGTCCTGCAGGCCGGCCAGCATGTCGAGGATCTCGCGCTGCACCGTCACGTCCAGCGCCGTGGTGGGCTCGTCGGCGATCAGCACGCGCGGACGGCCGGCCATGGCGATGGCGATCAGCACGCGCTGGCGCATCCCGCCCGACAGGCGATGGGGAAACTCATGAACGATGCGGTCGGGGTCGGGCATGCGCACCAACTCCAGAAGCTCGCGCACCCGCGCGTCCAGCGCTTTGCGGGGCAGCTTCTCGTGCGCCGACACCGCCTCACGCAACTGGCGGCCGATGCTCATGACGGGATTGAGGGCGCTTTGCGGTTCCTGGAAGATCATCGCCACGCCGCCGCCGCGCACACCGCGCAGGGCATCCGGTCCAAGACGTGTCAGGTCGGTGCCGTCGAAACACACGGCACCCTCCAGGATGCGAACCGGCGGATCCGGCAACAGGCGCAGGATGGAGAGCGCCGTCATTGTCTTGCCGCTGCCCGATTCCCCGACCAGGGCGAGCATGCGGCCAGGCCCGAGGGCGAAACTGACGTCGTTCACCAGCTTATGGCGGCGTCCATTGCTCTCGAACCCCAGGTGCAGGCCCCGCACATCCAGAACAGGCGCGGCGGCGATTTCCGTGATGGCATTCATGCCTGCCTCGATGTCTGCCGCGGTATTTGCGCCACCTGCCTCTGGCGAAGGCCGGGATTGAAGGCGTCGTTCAACCCTTCGCTCACCAGGTTGATGCCCAGGACCGTGACCAGGATGGCGATGCCGGGAATGGCGCTCATGTACCAGGCGCTGCGCAGCGCATCGCGGCCGGTGGCGATCATGGTGCCCCAGGAAAGCTGCGAAGGATCGCTGAGGCCCAGGAAGGACAGGCCCGCTTCGATCAGGATGGCGCTGGCGATCATGACGGAAACCATCACGATCAGCGGCGCAAGGCAGTTGGGCAGAATCTGAGTGATGATGATGCGGATGTCGCTCATGCCGAAGGTGACGCAGGCCGAGACGAAGTCGCTGCCGCGCAGACGCAAGGTCTCCGCCCGCACCAGCCGGGCCACTCCCGGCCAGGAGACGATGGCGATCGCGGCGATGATGGTGGGTATCGACGGCTTGAAAAGCGCCACGATGATCAGGGCCGTCAGGAATGACGGCACGGTCTGGAAAGCCTCGGTGATGCGCATCAGGACATCGTCCACCCAACCCGCATAATAGCCAGCGACGGAACCCACAATGGTACCGATGACGCCCGCGAACAGAGCGGAGAACAGGCCCACGCGCAGCGAGACGCGCGCGCCATGCAGGACGCCGCTGGCGATGTCGCGGCCAAGCACGTCGGTGCCCAGCAACGGTGCATGGGGATCGCCGGGCCACAGGAAGGGCTGGCCGACGATCGACCAGGGATCGCCCGGATAGAGAAGCGGGGCAAGGAGACCCAGCGCGACAACCATCAATACGATCGCGAGTCCTGCCACCGCGGGCCTGTTGCGGCGATAGCGCGTCCAGAATCCGCCGGCCGCTCTCATCTCAGACGTTCTCGATACGCGGGTCGAGCCAGCCATAGAGCAGGTCCACCAGCAGGTTGACGGTGATGACGACAAGACCGCTGAACAGCACGATCCCGACGAGTAGGTTGGTGTCGCGCGCGCCCAACGCCTCGAAAGCCAGGCGCCCCAGGCCGGGCCATGCGAAAACCGATTCCACGACCACCGCCCCACCCAGCGATGCGCCGATCTGCATGCCGACCATGGTCACCAGCGGCAACAATGCATTGCCCAGCGCATGCACCCCCAGAACGCGCCATTCGCCGATGCCCTTGGCACGGGCGGTGCGCACAAAGTCCTGGCGCAGCACCTCCAGCAGGGAGGCGCGCAGCAGGCGCGTGAAAAGCGCCAGATGGAACAGGCTGAGCGTCGCCGCAGGCAACACCAGGTGCCATGCGACGTCCTTGACACGTGTCCATCCGGTATAGCCCGAAAACAGTGTTTCCATGCCGCTGGAGGGAAACCAGCCAAGCTTCACGGAGAAGACCAGGATCAGCATCAATCCGACCCAGAAGACCGGCGTGGCATAGGCAAGCAGCGTAAGGACAGAGACGATTCCATCGGTGGCGCGGTGTACATGGCGCGCCGCCAGGGTCCCCAGGACCAGCGCACCCGCCACCGACAGCGCCAGCGACGAGGCCATCAGCAACAGCGTCGGGCCGACACGGTCGGCGATCAGATCGGTCACCGGTGCGCTTTGCGGAAAGGAATATCCCAGGTCCAGATGGGCGAGCTGGTCCACATAGTTGTAGAGACGCACGGGCAGCGGCCTGTCGAGACCGTACTTGCCGCGCAGCATCTGCACATAGCCGGGATCGGCACCGCCGGAATCCCCCGCCATCACATCCACCATGTCGCCGGGCGCGACATTGATCAGCGCAAAAGTCAGGAGGATGGTGAGGAAGAACAGCAGCGCCGACTGGGCGATGCGGCGGAACAGGAAACCGAGATAGCCCCGCCGGCGGCTGCGGATGAAGGGCCGCACGAAGCCAGTGAAAGGGCGCTCGGCGGGCACTTTCTCAACATTGCCGATGTGCAAGGTCATGCCGCCACCAGGAAGGCATCTGCGAAGTTGCCCATCACGCCATAGGCATCTACGGCATAATTCTGCACGCCCTTGCCGAGAGCGACAGAATTGACCGACACCAGAGGAATCTTCGGCAGATCGGTCTGAACGATCTGCTGAAAGCGGGCATAAAGCGCGCGCCGCTTCAGGGCATTGCGTTCGGATTGGGCGGCGACCAGAAGCCGGTCCACTGCCGGATTGCTGTAATGCGCGCCATTGGAGAAGGCGACGCCGGGCTGGAAATTCTTCGACCAGTAGAAGCGCTGGGTGCCGACGGCAGGATCGGGACCCGCGCTGGCCGCATACTGCACCGTGTCGAAATCGCGCGCGGTATAGACCCGCCGCACAAAAGTGGCGAAGTCCTGGCTGCGGATCTCCATTCCGACACCGATCTTCGCCAGCGAAGCGCGGATGGCTTCGGCGGAGCGCTTGTAGGCCTGGCCCACCGGCAGCGGATCGTGTGTGAAGGAAAAGCGGATACCGTTGGCGCCGCGTTTGAACCCGGCGGCATCCAGCAATTGCGACGCCTTGGCGGGATCGTATGGATAGGCGGGCAGATTCGTGGCGTGGAAATCCGCCAATGTGGCGGGAATGGGCGAATCCGCCACCTGGCCATAACCGTACCAGATGTTCCTGAGCAGGAAGCCGCGATCGATGGCATGTGCGAAGGCCTGCCGCACGCGGACATCCTTGAACCAGGGCCTGTCGAGATTGAACTCGAACGCCGCGAGGGCCGCGGTGAAGCCGGTGGATGCGGTGGCTGAAACGCCGGGCAGGCGGCGTACCCGCGCGATATCCGCCGGCGGCGGGTCAAGGACCAGATTCACCTCGCCGGTCTCCAGCGCCGTCATCGCCCCGCCGCCGTCCGGAAGCACGCGCAGGATCACCTGGTCCAGATAAGGCTTGCCCTTGTCCCAATAGGTTGGATTGCGCGCCAGCGCGACATATTCACCGCGCTTCCATTCCACGAAACGGAAGGGGCCCGTGCCGACGGGCGCGATGTTGCGTGGGTTGGTGAGCACATCGCCATGATCGTAGAGATGCTTCGGGATGATCTGGGATTCGGGCGAACCCAGCGCGCTGAGGATATAGGGCGCAGGATTGGAAAGATGCCAGACGGCCGTCAGGGCGTCGGGCGTGTCCACGGACACGACATTGGCAAATGTCGAACGTCCGCGCGAATGATACTTCTTCCATATCTGCAGGACGGAGAATGCGACATCGGCCGAGGTGAACGGCTTGCCGTCATGCCAGAGCACGCCGGGACGCAGGCGAAAGGTGATGGTCAGGCCATCGGGGCTGACGCTCCAGCTTTGCGCCAGTTGCGGGCGGGGCGTGAAACGGGAGTCATAGCTCAGCAGGCCGTCAAAGATCTTGCCGGAGATATATTGGGCCGGTCCGGCCGTGGTAAGCGCGCTGGTCAGGACCGGCGGTTCGGAATCGATCGCAATCACCAGCCGTCCGCCCCGGCTGGGCGCCGCGGAGGCTGCCGGGGCAAAGGGCAGCGCGATGCCCAGCCCGGCAAGGGCGGCGTCTTCCAGCAGGCGGCGGCGCGACAGCGGCATGATGACCGTGATTGCCTTTGCATGTTGATAAAGTCTATCTGTTTAGTAGTATAAGTGGACCGGACGGGCTGTCAATCAGCGGATGTCCGGCTTTTTCAGGGAACCTGCGGTCCTCGGGCGGCAATGCCGGGACCGGTACAATGCGAGGATGGGCATGGAGTACAGGAATTTGGGTCGCACGGGCGTCAAGGTGTCGCCGCTTTGCCTGGGCACGATGATGTTCGGCGGGCAAACCGATGAAGCGGTGTCCCGGCAGATCATCGACCGCGCCCTGGAACAGGGCGTCAATTTCATCGACACCGCCGACGGTTACAACAACGGCAAGTCCGAGGAGGTTGTCGGGCGCATCATAGGTCCCAAGCGCGACCGTTGGGTGCTGGCCACCAAATATGTCAATCCGCGCGGCGATGGGCCCAATGATCGGGGCGCCTCGCGCCGCTATACGATCCAGGCGGTAGAAGCCAGCCTGAAGCGGTTGAATACCGACTATATCGACATCCTTTACCTGCACCGCGAGGACCACAATACGCCGGTGGCCGAAACCGTCCGGGTGCTGGGCGAGCTGATCCAGCAGGGCAAACTGCGTACCTATGGCCTTTCCAACCATCGCGCCTGGAAGGTCGCGGAATTCAGCAATGTCTCCGACAGGCTGAATGTGGACCGGCCTGCCGCCAGCCAGCCCTGCTACAATCTGGCGAACCGGCAGCCGGAGATAGAGCACCTGGCAGCCTGCGACTATTACGGCGTGGGCGTGGTGCCCTATTCGCCCCTGGCGCGCGGCATCCTGACCGGCAAGTACGACCCCAGCCAGCCGCCACCGGCCGACACCCGCGCCGGACGGAACGACAAGCGCATCCACCAGACCGAATGGCGGCCTGAATCCCTGACGCTGGCGCAGAAGGTGAAACAGCATGCCCAGGCGCGCGGTATCACGCCGGGCCAGTTCGCCATCGCCTGGGTGCTGAACAACAGGTTCGTCACCTCGACCATCACCGGCCCGCGCACCCTGGAGCAGTGGGAGGATTATGTGCCCGCCCTCAGCTACAGGTTCACCGCCGATGACGAGGCCTTTGTGGACAGCCTGGTGGTGACGGGCCATCCCTCCACGCCGGGCTATAACGATCCCAGCCACCCGTATTTCGGCCGCCAGCCGCGCCTGGCGGCCTGACCGGCCATACTGCATCGGGCGGAGGCGGCAAGCCTCCGCCCCTGCTTCCTCCGGATATCCGCATGACCACGCTGGACGCGGCCAGTCCGCTGAAGAGGCATGCCCATGTGCTGCCCTACATGGCGCTGGCGGTGATGGCCGGCACCACAGCAGGCATGCTGAGGGCATTGTCGCCCGTTTTCGCGATTCACCTGGGCGCATCGAATGCCCAGATCGGGATGATTTCCAGCCTGGAAAGCCTGGGCATGGCGGCGATGACGCTGCCTGCGGGTGTTCTTGTCAGCCGCTATGGCCCCCGCCTTGTCTATGTCATTGCCAGCCTGATCATCACCAGCGTCTATTGCATCGTGCCCTGGAGCCATTCTTGGATTGTGCTGGGCATTGGCCTGGGCATCGGCGGAAGCTGCATGCCTTTCCGCATCGTGTCGGTCAGCGGCTCTTTCCTGGAGCGGTTGAAAGAGCTGGGCCGCGCCAAGGCGGGGTGGTATTCCGGCTCGGGGACTGTCGGCACATTGCTGGTGGGTCCTGTCCTTGCGACTTTCCTGCTGACCCGGTCCGGTACCACTGCGGGTTACATGGGCACCGCTTTCCTGTTCGCCTGCATGGGCATCGGCGGCACCTTCACCCTGGCGCGCCGCCCGCCGCCGGGCCCCTCGCCCACCTTCCTGCAAAGTTTCGCGGAATCCGCCCGGCTGCTGCGCGATCCGGTGGTGTCGGCGATCTGCACGATCGAGGTTTCGACCAATGTGGTGCTGGCCTTCTTCTCGGCGTTCATCGTGGTCACGGCCATCAGGGTCGCAGGCTTGTCGGAGCCCGCCGCCATATCGGTGCGGCTGTTCGAGGGCATCGTGGCGGTCGCCACCATGTTCCTGGGCGGCTTTTTCGTGAAGAACCGCCCGCTGGTGCGGTTCTATCGCATCAGCTTGATGCTGATCGTGGCCGGCTTTGCCCTGCTGTCGCTGGCGCGCACTTATCCGGCACTGGTCCTGGCCACGCTGCTGCTGGGCAGCGGGCTCGGCATCACCAGCCTCATCAACATCATCCGGTTGGGAGCGGCCGAGGCGCCGAAGAGCCGCATCGCTTCCCTTCAGCTGTTTTCGTCGATGGGTGGAAGCTTCATCGGCGCGCTGCTGGGCGGGGTGCTCAGCAAATATCTGGGCCTTGAAGGCATGTTCCTGGCGGGAGCCTTTCTGTACGCGGTGCTGTCCTACCGCTGGTGTTTCAGCCCGGCCAGGCCGGTTTAGGTCCGGTCACAGGCCGAGCGCGGCCTTGCCCGCCGCAATCCTGATGGTGTCGTCCTGTGGCGCATGGATGCGTCCACAGAGAGCGTTGCGGTGATGCCGCTCCAGTGCATTGCCCTGCGACAGGCCGTGGTTGCCGCACAGCGCCAGGGCGAGCGTCGTCACCTCGATCGCGTTATTGGTGACGACATTCTTGACCAGGCCCGCGCCCCCAAGCCCCGACGCAACGTCCGCGTCGGTATCGTCGCCGAGCGTGCGCAGCAGAGCGCCGTTGGCGGCAAGCAACCCTTCTATGGTGCCGACCGCTTCCTGGATGCGGGGTACCGTGCTGAGCGGCGCACCGAGACTTGCCGGAGCACGCGCCTTGAGGAAATCCACGAGCCAATCGCGCGCCGCGACGGCGACGCCGTTATAGACCGCCGCCAGCATCCCGAAATACCAGCCGCGGCCGGCATCGTTGCGCTGAACGGGCAGGCCGGCAGGGCGAAGATCCACGGCATGTTCCAGCGGAACGCGCACCTCCTGAAGGAGAACGTCCTCGCTGCCGGTGGCCCGCATGCCGATGGCGTCCCAGGTCCGGATGATCGTGAGGCCGGCAGAACCGGCGGGGACGAAGAAATTGCCTATGCGCGGCTGGTCCTCATCCGTGATCGCCCAGACATTGAACCAGCCCAGGATCGGCGCGCCCGTGGCGTAGAGCTTATGCCCAGAGATCACCCACGCATCACCGTCACGGCGGGCGATGGTTTTGGGCAGTCCCCCGCGCGATGGCGAACCCAGCTCCGGTTCGACCTGGATGCCGTTGATCAATGCGATGCCTTCCACCGATTCGCGCTTGAGCCGCGCACCCAGTGCGGCCGGGAAACTAGGATTGCGGGCAATGGCGGCATGCTGGATATAGTGCATGGACAGGACCAGCGCGGTCGCGGGATCGCCGCGCGCAATCTCGCCTACCACCGCAAGGGCTTCGGACAATCCTGCGCCGCTTCCGCCGAAGCGCGGATCGATGGTGAATGACAGGATGCCCGCCCGCGCCAGATGGTCGAAATTGGCGAACGGAAATTCGCCGCTACGGTCGTGATGTGCGGCTTCCTTCGCAAATTGCACGGAAAGTGCGCGCGCATTCGCGATGATCGCACCCCGCCGCCGCTTCAACGCGCCGACTTCATCAAAAGGTGCGTTCATCGCCGCCCCGTCAGTTGCGCAGGCCCGCCTGCTTCAGCAGCGGCAGGACGCGGCTGCCGAAGAATTCCAGGTCGGGCTGGAAATCGAAGAAACTAAGCTGGACGCCGTCCACCCCCGCCTTCCTGAGACGCAGGATGTAATCCACAACCTGCTCGGGCGAACCCACGATCCGGATGTTGCCGCCTACAGCGCGCGATTCGCCTTTCCGGTCACCGCGTCCGCGCCAGGCATGGGCGTCGCTGTCCAGGAAATGCGCCGTGGGATCGGCGTGGGCGGCGATGGCGTCGTGATACTCCCAGGCCTCCTTCTCGGTCTCCCGGCACACGATCATGGGATTGATGATGGTGCGCACGGTGCGGCCCTGGGCGTGGCCTTCCGCCTTTACCCGCCCGGCATGGGCAGGAAGCGCTTCGAGCGCGCCCTCGATTTCGCTGGTGGTGGGGCTGGTGATGAACACAAGGTCCGAATATTTCGCGGCGAACCGGATACCGGCGTCGGATCCCGTCGCGTTGATCAGCAACGGGCGGCCATAAAGCGGCTTGGGCGTCACAAAGGCGCCCTTCATGCGCCAGGGCGAAATCCTGGGCTCGAAGGAGAAATTATCCTCCTCATGCCACAGGTGCTGGACCGCATCGAGGAACTCCGCCGCCATGTCGTAGCGCTTGTCATGCTCGATGCGTGGCCAACCGAACATCTCATGCTCGACCGCGCGATGGCCGGTGACGACGTTGAACCCCCAGCGCCCCTTGGAGATATGATCGAGGGTGGCGCCATATTTGGCGAAATGCAGCGGATGCCAGGGCCCATAAAGCACATGCGTGGTTGCGACAAGGATGATGCGGCTGGTCATGGCCGTCATCGCCGCCAGTGAAATGAAGGAATCGATGGCCATGCCGTTCATCACCTCGCCATAGCCGCCCTTGGGCAGCCATTGGGAGAGGCCGAAAGCCAGGTCGAAGCCCAGCTCGTCGGCACGTTTCACCAGGGCGGAATTGTAGTCGAAAGTCCAGGTCGTGCTGCGCGGCAGGGTCGAGGCGCTCCAGCCGCCCGCCTGGATGGGCACGAACAGGCCCAGCAACATCGGCTGCCTCAGCGCCTGTGCATAGGGGCTTTCGGGAAAATCCTCAGGGGCCGGCAATTTCGGTGCGGAATGCGGACGCAGGGCGACGACCGTATCGGACATGGCGGACTCCTCAGGCAGGCTCGAATGCGGGATAGTCGGTATAACCTTCGGCCCCGCCGCTGTAGAACGTGGCACGGTTGGCCGCAGCCAGCGGCGCACCGATACGGAAGCGGTGCGGCAGATCCGGATTGGCGATAAAGGCTTCGCCGAACGCGACCAGGTCGCCTGACCCGCCGGCTATGGCCTGCTCGGCCAGTTGCCGCGTATAGCCGCTGGCCAGGATCAGCGGACCGTGGAAGGCCTGGCGGATCAGCGGCGTAACCTGGGGCGTGGAGGCCGACTCGATCACATGCAGATAGGCAAGGCCGCGGGAATCCAGCAGCTTCGCAAGCTGGCTGAAATGGGTGACGGGATCGGAATCCGACATGCCATTGAAGGAATTGAAAGGGGAGACATGCACCCCGATCCGTCCGGCATCCCAGCTCCTGCCGACGGCTTCGATGACCTCCAGCAACAGGCGCGCGCGTTTCTCCAGCGTGCCGCCATAGGCGTCGGTGCGCTTGTTGGAACCGTCCCTGAGGAAGCTGTCGATCAGATAACCATTCGCGGCCTGGATCTCGACGCCGTCGAAACCGGCCTGTTTTGCCAGGGCCGCCGCATAGGCGAATTGATCCACCAGCCCTGCGATCTCGCCCGCGTCCAGCGCGCGCGGCACCGGGAAGGGCAGCAGCCCCCGGCTGGTATAGGCCTTGCCCTCTGCAGCGATGGCGGACGGACCGACGGGCCCGCGCCCGTCCGCCGTCAGCAACGGATGCGAGGCGCGGCCCATGTGCGACAGCTGGACAAAGATGCGCCCGCCGGCCGCATGAACACGGTCCACGGTCTTGCGCCATCCCGCCGCCTGGTCGTCATTGAAAAGCCCGGGGCGCGTCGGCACATCGGCGCCGCTGTAGGGATCCACGTCGGTGGACTCCGAAATGATGAGACCTGCGCCTGCGCGCTGTTCGTAGTGCAGCGCCACCAGGTCGGTCGGCACCTTGCCCGGTCCGGCCCGGCGGCGGGTCAGCGGCGCCATGACAAGGCGATTGGAGAGCGTGAGGGAGCCCAGCGGGAATGGCGAGAACAATGGCATGACTGTTTCCTAGGCCTGGACGAGATAAGCTGACGCCAGGTTTCCATCGAAACCGGTATCGTCGGTGATGTAGTCGTGCAGCCGCCTGTTCGCGAGCACGACCTCGTCCAGCGCGATGATGGGGATACGCGGCAGGTCGGTCATGGCCAGCTTCTGGAAGGCTGCATAAAGCGCGCGGCGTTTGGCCGGGTCGACTTCCGTCTGGGCGGTTTCGAGCAGACGGTCCATCTCCGGGCTCACATAGTGCGAACCGTTGGAGAAGGCGACGCCTTTCTGGAAGTTCTTCGACCAATAGAGCCGCTGTGTGCCGATCGCAGGATCGGGCGAGGCATTGGCGGGAAAATGGATGGTATCGAAATCGCGCTCCGTATAGACGCGCCGCAGGAAGGTCGGGAAATCCTGCGCCCGTATCTGCACCTTGACGCCGATCTTGCCCAGCGCATCGCGCAGATATTCGGCGCAACGCATGTAGGACTCGCTGGCCGGGACCGGATCATGGGTAATGGACAGCCGCACACCCGAACCGTTGGGCCTGAAACCCGCCTGGTCCAGCAGTGCCTTGGCCTTGTCGGGATCGAACGGATAAGCCGGGACATCAGGCGTGTAGAACTGCGTCAGGCTGGGCGGTACCGGGCCGGTGGCGGCCTTGCCATAACCGAACCAGACGTTCTTCACGATGGCGTTGCGGTCGATCGCATGGGCGAAGGCGCGGCGCACCCGCACATCCTTGAAATACGGCTTGTCGAGATTGAATTCGAAGCCGGTGACGCCGGCGGTATAGCTGCCATTGCGGCGGAACAGGGCCACGTCGGGCAATCGCGACAGCCGGCCGATGTCGCTGTAGGCCAGGGATACGCCACTGACCAACTGCACCTCGCCCGTTTCCAGCGCCGTCGCCATGGCTGCGGCGCTGGGCAATATCCGGAATATCGCGCGGTCGAGATAGGGCTTGCCCTTGTCCCAATAGTTCGGGTTGCGGGCGAGCACGATGTATTGCCCACGCTTCCATTCCGCGAAGCGGAAAGGGCCCGTGCCGACGGGCGCCACATTGTGCGGATTGGTGAGGACATCCCGTCCCGCATAAAGATGCTTGGGCAGGATCTGGGATTCGATCGATGCCAAGGCGCTCAGGATATAGGGCGCCGGCCTGGACAGGCGCCAGATGACGGTGAGCGGATCGGGCGTATCGACCGCCGTGACATTGGCAAAAGTGGCGCGGCCGCGGCTGTGGTACTTCTTCCAGATTTCCAGCACCGAATAGGCCACATCGGCGGAGGTGAAAGGCTTGCCGTCATGCCAGGTGACGCCGGGCCTGAGCCGGAACGTATAGGTCAGCCCGTCACGGCTCACGGTCCAGCTTTGCGCCAGCTGCGGCCTGGGGTTGAGCCTGTCGTCATAACTCAGCAAGCCGTCGAATATCTTGCCGGAGATGACCTGTACCGGCCCGGCGACGGTTATGGCGCTGGTCAGCAGCGGCGGTTCCGGCGACACGCCGACGATCAACTGGCCGCCACGCACCGGGGCCGCGTGACCACCGCCGGGCAGCAAAGCCGCGCCCGCGGCGCCGCAACCCTGTTCCAGAACCTTCCGGCGTGAAATCCGCATTGAGCCCGATCTGAATAGCTGATAAAGTCTATCGTGTTACTATATATACATCGTCCCGGCGGTCAATGGCGGACGGTTGCTACGCGGGGTTGCATGGACTTGTGGGATGTCATCGTCGTGGGCGCGGGCGCCGCAGGCCTTGCCGCCGCCCGCCATGCGCGCGAACAGGGCGCCAGCGTGTTGGTGGTCAACAAGGGGCTGGTGGGCCGCACAGGTGCCACCATCACGTCCGGCGGCGGCGTCTCGGTGGCGGGCAGCACCCTGATCGCATTGGGCCTGGAAGCCGATCCGGCGGATACCGAAGAGGTGTTCATCCGGGACATGCTGAAGTCGGGCTATTACCTGAACGACCAGCGGCTGGTGGAATCCATCGTCAGCGGCATAGGCGAAGAACTGGGCTACCTGATCCGGCGCGGCGTCAGGCCCAGGATATCCAAGCGCGCGCCCGGGCACAGCAGCGGCCGCGGCGTCGGCATCCCCGGACCCGATATGCAGAAGGCGATGACCAGCGCCGCCCTGGATGCCGGCGCGCAATTCCGGGAGGATTTCTTTTCCGCCGGCCTGCTCCAGAACGATGGCGCGGTGGCCGGCGTCGCGGGACTGGACCGGCGCACCGGCGAGATTGAAGCAATCCCCGCGCGCGCCGTGGTGATCGCCAGCGGCGGCACGACCTCCAACTGGCGGTTGCGCACCGCGCCCGAGGAACTGACCGGCGATGGCCATGCCATGGCGCTGGATGCGGGCGCCGAGCTGATCGAGATGGAGATGCTGCAGTTCCTGCCCTGTTGCCTTGTCGCGCCGGAAATCTGGCGCGGCATCCAGTTCCCATGGACGATCGGACCACAGGCGGGCGTGCGGGCATGGCTGCTCAACAAATATGGCGAGCGCTTCCTGGCGCGCTGGGATCCGGAGCGCATGGAATTGGCCACCCGCGATGTGGTTTCCGCCGCCAGCGCGGCGGAAGTCTATGAAGGCCGCGGCAGCCCCAATGGCGGCGTCTATCTGTCCTGGGCGCATTTGCCGCGCGATATCCTGGACAATTTTCCAAGCTGGTCGAAGGGCTACAAGGATTGGCGCTATCAGGGTTTTGACATGACGCCGCTGGTGGAGCGCATTCGCGAGGGCCATGCGATCGAGGTCGCCCCCGCGGCCCATTTCTCGCTGGGCGGCATTCGCGTGGACGTTCATGGTGACACCGGCGTGCCCGGCCTTTACGCCTGTGGCGAGGCGACGGGCGGGGTGCATGGGGGCAATCGCCTCTCGGGCAATGCCGGCTCGCAGGTGCTGGTGCAAGGCCGTCAGGCGGGACTCGCCGCAGCGCGGGCCGCGCAATCGAACAAGGCAGGCGCACCCGCGCAGAACTGGGACGCACTGAAAGAGCAGATCGAAGCGCCCTTTCAACGCGAGCGGGGCGTGGCGCCGGTCGAGGTGAAGCAACGCCTCACCGCCATCGCTGAAAATGCCCTGGGGCCTGTCCGCACGGGAAAGGCCATGACCGCGGCATTGGAGGAAGTGCGCGATATCCGGCGCAACGTGTTGCCGCGGCTGGCGAGCCGCAACCGCGATCCGCGCTACAACCGCGACTGGAGCGACGCGCTGGAATGTGCGGCAGGCGTGCCCGTGCTGGAAGCCGCCCTGATCAGCGCCATTGGCCGCTCCGGTTCCATCGGCGCGCATCAGCGCCGCGACATACCGGGCGTGAAGGCGCCACTGGAGCACAGCATTGTGCGCCGACAGAACGGCGAACTGGCATGGCGCGCGCAGCCGGTGGAATTTCCCATCTTCGCACCGGCAGCCTGACATGCGGATTCACATCCGGCTGGCCCGCAGCGGCGCAAACAGCCAGATCACAAGCTATGACCTTCCGCCGGCGGCCGAGGCCGGCATCAGTGCCAAAAGCTGGGAAGGCGCCAGCGTAAGCACAGCGTTGCAATATCTGCAGCGCGCCGTTGACCCGCGCCTCGCCTATGTACTGTCCTGCCGCCGAGGCTTGTGCAACGTCTGCGCGGCCAGGATCGACGGCAAGGTGCAGACGGCCTGCACGACACCCCTGCATGACGGCATCGTGATCGAGCCCGCGCGCGACAGCCTGCTGCTGCGCGACACGGTGGTGGAACTGAGCCTGGTGCGCAAGGCCCGCATTGGCGCGAGCACGCCGTTGCCCCGCGTTGACTGACAGGTCCGATTTCGCGATATACTATACTTCTTGGATATACTATCATCCGATGCCACCAGCAGGAGACCTCCCCAGATGAACGCGGTCACCGAAACCATCCGCAGGCCTCGCGCGATTCTCGCCCAGGCCCATTACACGATCTGCCCCGTGCTCGTAGCCTCCAATATCGCAGTCGAACTGGGCTGGCTGGAGGAAGAATTCCGCCAGGTGGGCGCCAGTGCGATCTATCTGCGCTCGCTGGCGGACAATGCCGGCTGGTTGCCGCATTTCACCCATGGGCTTCCCGCCCTGTTCCGGGAAGGCGGGGCCATCCCGGCGATTCATGCCAGGGCCGATCTTGCCGACACCACCCTGATCGGCCTGACCTGGGTGCGCAACGGCAGCGGCGGGCAGATCCTCGTCGGTGCGGACAGCGGCATCCGCACGGTCGCGGGACTGAGAGGACGGCGCATCGGCCTGTACCGCAGCCTGAACAAGGACAAGGTGGACTTTCGCCGCGCCACGGCCGAACGCGGCATCCTGCTGGCGCTGGAACTGGCGGGCCTCGCCCGCAAGGATGTCGAGATCATCAACATCGACGATACCGAGACGCCGCAATATCAACCCGCCGCCAGACCCGCCCATTATCTGGCGCAAGGCCGCGAGAAGGAGAAGAAAGGCGATCCGGAAATCGCTGCACTGCGCAGTGGTCACGTTGACGCCATTTACGCCGGCGGCGGGCGTGCCGAAAAGCTGGTGGAAACCGGCACCTTCACCGCGATCGAAGACCTGTCGCGGCATCCGGACTGGACGTTGCAGATCGCGAATAGCCCGTTCACCGGCACCGTGAATACGGAGTTCGCGCGCCAGCACCCCGAAATCGTTGTGGCCTTCCTGCGCGCCGCGATCCGCGCCGGCCGGCTGATCAATGAAAATACGAGCCTGGCAGCACAATTCTTCCAGCGCACCACCGGCTATTACAGCGCGCGGCATATCGAGCGCATTATATCCGGGGTCAACCTCGTGCCCCAATTGTCCGAGCGCAATCTGGCGGCGCTCGACGTGCAAAAGAAGTTCCTGCTCGATCACGGCTATATCCGCAACGACTTCGAGGTGCGCAGCTGGGCGGACGACCGCTATCTCCAGGAGGCGTTGCGTTCGCTTTAGCCGGTCAGACAGACACGATCAGCGGCCCGACGCGACCGGGCCTGCCTGCGACGACACTGCGACAGTAATACGATTGACTTAATAGACTATATAGGGATTAGTCCCCGCAAAGCAGCGGGGTAGTAATGTCTATTTTTCGCAGGGATTTTCTGCGCGGTGCCGGGATCGCGCCGCTGGCGCTTGGCATGGGCATGCTGCCGGCAGGAGCCAAAGCCCCCGCGCGCACCGGCATTGCCGGGCTGGAGGTATTCCGTGTTCACGTCAACAGGCGCGGCGACTGGGTCATTCCGCGCCTGAAGACGGAAGGGGGACTGACCGGGCTGGGTGATGCGTCACAAAGCGGCAATGACGAGCAGACGCTTGTCTGGCTCAAGCGCTTCGTCGACCTCCTGAAAGGGCACAGCGTTTTCGAAATCGCCTGGTTCCGCCAAGCCAGCCTCGCGCATCTGGCCGAGGGCGGGAAGCCCGCAGCGGTCGCGGCCAGCGCACTGGAGCACGCCCTGTGGGACCTGCAAGGCCAGGCGCTGGGCCTGCCGGTCTATGAGCTGTTCGGGGGGCGGATTCAGGACCGCATCCGGATCTATGCCAATATCAACCGTTCCAGCGACCCGCGCACGCCGGACGGGTTCGCTGCCATGGCGCAGCGCGCCGTGGCCGACGGCTTCGACGCTTTCAAACTGGCCCCCTTCGACGAACTGCCGCTCAAGCTGGCCGATCCGGCAGAGCGGGCCAGGCTGACCCAGAACGGCCTGGATTGCGCCGCCGCCGTCCGACGCACCATCGGGCCGGACCGCGATCTGCTGATCGACGCCCACAGCCGCTTCCATCTGGAAGAGGGGCTGGAACTGGCGCAGCGCTTCGAGCCGTTGAAGCTGTTCTGGCTGGAGGAAGTGACGCCGGCCAAGCCCGTCAGTGATCTCGCGGCGATCAACAAGGCCGCGGCCATGCCCACGGCGGGCGGCGAGAACATCCAGGGCGTGGCTGGCTTCTATCCCTATATCCGGGCCGAGGCGGTCGACATCGTCATGCCCGATGTGAAGGTATGCGGCGGCCTTCTGGAGTTGAAGAAGATCGCCGCCCTGGCGGAAGGCGCGGGCCTTTTCACCTCACCGCACGGTCCCGCAAGCCCCATCGGCAACCTGGCGGCTGCCCATGTGGTTGCCACGATCCCCAACTTCAACATCCTGGAATTCTCGTACGGCGAGGTGCCCTGGCGCGCCGAACTGATCGATCCTCCCGAACAGATCGACAGGAGCGCGCTGGTCCTGTCCGCGCGGCCCGGCTTCGGCGTACGCCTCAATGAAAAGACCGCGGCGAAATACGCCGTTCCGGTCTGATCCCGTTTCTTCCTCCATCCACAGGTCATCCCATGAAAAGCCTTTCGCTTACCTTCATGCTTGGCAGCGCTGCCGCCGCGCTGCTCCTCTCCTTCCAGCACGCAGCTGAGGCCCAGCCCGCACCATCCGGCCCGGCCGCCGATGCGAACGAAGCGACGGAGCAGGTGGTGGTCACCGGCACCAGTATCCGCGGCGTGGCGCCGGCCGGCACCAACATGATCAGCCTTTCGCCGGTCGACATCGAGAACAGCGGCGCCACCACGGTGCAGGCGCTTCTCGCCAACACGCCCGTGGTCAGCGGCTTCGGCAATGCCGGCGAAGGTTCGCGCATCCACAATAACTACTACCAGCCCAGCATCCACAATCTGGGCGCCAGTGGGAGCAACGCCACATTGATCCTGGTGGATGGCCACCAGTTCCCCACGGGCGGCACCAATCACACCACCGCAGACCCCAACATCATCCCTTCGAACATGCTGCAAAGCGTGGATATCATCGCCAACGGCGATTCCTCGATCTATGGATCGAACGCCGTGGCCGGCGTGATCAACTTCATCACGCGCAGCCGCTATGACGGCCTGCAGCTCAACGCCCAGGCCGATTACATGGAGGGCGCGACCAATTTCACGGGCGGCGTCCTGTCCGGCGCCAGCTGGAACCGGGGCAATGTCGTGTTCGGCTATCAGTATGTCGAACAAGGCGCGTTGACCGCCGCACAGCGTTCCTTCTCCGCCAATCCCGACCAGACGGCGCGGGCCATTTCGGCGGGCCTGCCGGTCGGCCAAGCCGGCGGCTCGTCCACCAACTTCGATACTTTCGCCGGCGCAGGCCCCGGCTGCTCCCAGCCGCTGGTGCGCCTGAACGGCGCCGGAAACTATTATAACCTGGTGACGGGCGCGCAGATCGGCACGGCGCAGGCGAACGCGACCTGCAATCTGGCGAATGAAAATACGCTGGTCGAACACGAAGTGCGGAACAACGTGATGATCCGCCTGAGACAGGACATCACGCAGAATCTCAGTGCAGGCGTGGACCTGCTTTACGCCCAGCGCCAGGACCACGGCGTGTCCGGCGCTGGCTCGGTGTCGAATGTCACGGTCTTCGCCACGGGGCCGCAGGCCAATCCGTTCTTCCAGTTGCCGCCCGGCTACACCGGCCCGGCCGTGACGCGTGAAACCGTCTATGCCAATCTTGACTCCATCCTCGGCGGGCGCGGCACCTACAACACCGACGGCGCTTCCACCATGTATGCCGCGTTCAACGCGGAATACCACCTGCCGGGAGACTTTGTGATCGACGGGCTGGCGGTTGCGGGCCGGGATGACAGTTACCAGCGCAGCAACGGCGGCGCGGCCAATTCCAGCAGCGTCTATCTGGCGCTGAACGGGACCGGCAACAGCGGCGGCAACACCACGGCGCCGGCAATCGCCAATACAACCATCGTGCCGCTCAACCTGCCCCTGACCACGGCGAACGCCCTGGACATCTGGAATACCGGCAGCGCGAACCGGACGTCGCAGGCTGTGAAGGATTCCATTACCGACAGCAAGAACCTGCAGGAGAATATTGCCGGTTTCGCCCAGTTCCGTCTCAGCACCAACGGCACTGTGCTGCAGCTTCCGGCAGGGCCCCTGAAGATCGCGGCGGGCATCGAATCGGTGCGCTATACGTTGCAGCAGCAGGGTGTCAGTTCCAACGGAACGGGCCGCACCACGACAGGAGCGAATTTCCAGCTCTACAACTTCAGCCGCATCGTGCGATCGACCTTTGTCGAAGCCCAGGTTCCGCTGATCGGACCGGACGCCGGCCTTCCGCTGGTTCAGAAATTCGAAGTCAATCTCTCCGGCCGGTATGACGGCTACAGCGACGTCGGAGACACAAAGAACTACAAGATTGCCTTCGGCTGGGATGTTGTCGACGGGCTGAAGCTGCGCGGCAACATGTCCTCCTCCTTCGTTGCGCCCGGGCTGGATCAGCTGGGCGACAAGAACCACGCCTTCATAGGAACCAATGTTGGCGCCACCACCGCCATGGACGGCATTCCGATCCCGGTGGCGGCCTATCCGGCACTGACTCAATTCGCGCCATCGCAATTCAACAACGGCCAACCCTGCACACTTGCGTCCGTCACCTGCGTACTGGCCTCCACAGTCCAGGGGGTGAACATCCATGGCGGCGCCGCCAATGCGCATCCCGCCATTGGCCGCGGCTGGGAAGTGGGTGCGGATTTCGCGCCCGCATTCCTGCCGGGATTGAGCGGCCAGGTGACCTTCTGGCATAGCGACTATCTTGGCGCCTTCACCACTCCCAGCGTGGCGAACGTGTTCAGCAATGCCTCGCTTTACAGCCTGGCGGAATTCTATCCGGGAGCCGGCGCGTCCCCGGCATCGGTGATCGCACGCTCGCAGGGACTGACCCAGTCGAGCGCCCTGCCGCCGGTCATCAGCGTGGTGCTGAACACCGATGTCGGCAACTGGCTTTACCTCTATGCGGAAGGAATCGACGCGAGCTTCAATTACGCGTTCGAGACAGACTGGGGTGCGTTCCATGTCAGCGATGCCATCACCCAGTTCATAAAATACAAAACCGGGCTGGGCGCGACGGGGATTCCGTACAGTATCCTCAATACCACCGGCTCCAGTGCCTCCTTCCCGTCAACTGCGACCCAGACGCGCGCGGACTTCGGTTGGGCGCGCGATGCATGGGCCGTCGACCTGTTCGCCAACTATACGGGCCCCTATCGCAACTGGTCGGGGACCAGCGTGATTCCCTTCACCCAGAATGCCCAGGGCAATCCCAACGGCGGTGGCGATCCGGTGAAGGCCAACCTGACATTCGATCTGCATGTCGGCTATCAGTTCGATGGTGGGGTGTTTGGAAACGACAGGGTCAGCCTGACGGTGGTGAACCTTGCCGACACCGATCCGCCCTTCTATCTGGGCGCCACGGGCTATGACAATTGGGTGGCAAGCCCCTTGGGACGGATCATCAAACTAGGCTTCGTGGCAGAATATTGATGCCGTTCTATTGCCCAAGTGCGGTGGTCAGATAGTCCTGGATCGTTTTGCGTTGGGCGGCATCCAGAACGAGGCCATTGGCACGCATCTGGTCAATGATCTGGCCCCATTCATCGTGGCTATGGCGTTGACCCGCGACACGGGCAATATCATGGCATTGCGAACAGGTCTTCTGCACATAGTCCCGTCCAGATCCTGGGGGAAGTTCGGTTCGTGCCCCCTTGGTGGGCGCGCCAGCCGGGCTCTCCGGCCGTAGTCCGGCGGTTGGCGCAAAGGATGACGGCGTCGCCGCATGAGGGGGACCGCTGTAGACGATCACCCGGCCGGTGGTGGGCGGCGACGTGCAGTCGTTGTAGTAGTACTCGCCTGGCTTGTTGAAGGTGTATCGGAACGACTCGCCTGGTTTCAGTGGTGGCGACGCGAACAGCCCCTCATAGAACTGGGTCACGCAATGCGGCTGACTGTTGCCTGCAGGATTGGTGAAAATCACCGTGGTGCCGGCCGGAACGGCAAGGCTTTGGGGCGCCATGGCGTTCTGTTGGCCGGACTCGGAAGCACCGACCTGATTGTTGGACCACATGCGCGCGATGCTGACGGTATTGTTGACCAAAGCGCCCTCGACCGGCGGCGCGGTGATCGGTTGACGATCGGAAGGCGGGGACGGAGCGGGCGCGGGCGGCACGGTGCCGCCCAGCTTGAAGCCCCAGAGATCGTCGCCTTGCGGTGAGTTGTAAGGGACGCGCGATCCGCCCGCCAGCACGGCTATGTATTGCTCACCATTGATTTCATAGGTGGCGGGGCTGGAATGAACACCGGCGCCGGTCTGGAACCTCCACAGCTCCTTGCCATCGGCCTCGTCCAGCGCCAGCAGGGTACCGTCCTGTTGGCCGATGAACATGACACCGCCTGCCGTAGCCAGCATTCCATTGCCATGTGACAGACCCCAGACGTTATCGCGCTGCCAGGCGATCTTGTGGGTCGCGGGATTGAAGGCGACTATTTTGCCGGAGCGTTTTTCGCCCAAGGGCCGGAAGCCCGTTGAGACGCTGACACCCAGCCCCGTGTCATGCTGGATGTGCGCCACATTCACCAGCTCGATGCCGACGTAAATCAAGTTGGTGCGAGGATTGAATGCAATGGCGCTCCAGTCCATGCCGCCGCCGGTACCGGGCGATTGTACAACTGGGAAATCCAGATGGGGCGTGAACAGGCAGCCATACTGGTAGTTGGGCGGCACCTGCGTCGGACCGTCCCTGTCGTTGATGCACAATGGCAATAACGCGTCGCCCTCCGGGATGGGCTGGGTTGGCCAGGTCTTCTGCAGCGGCTGCTGCGGCACCGGCGTTTCCACGATAGGCGTGATCGGCTTGCCGGTGGCGCGGTCGAATACGTAATACATACCGGTCTTGCTGCCGTAGATGATGATCTTGCGGGTCTGGCCGCGCACCGGAATATCGGCCAGCACCGGCGCCATCACGCCATCCATGTCCCAAATATCGTGATGGACCGACTGGAAGTGCCATACGCGCTTGCCTGTCTTGGCATTGATCGCAACGATGGAATTGGCAAACAGGTTCTGGCCACCGCGCATGGAGCCATCAACCGCCATGCTCTGGGCATTGCGGGCATTGCCGAAAGTCCAATAGACCAGCCCCAGTTCGGGATCGATCGCGGGATGCATCCAGGGCGAAGCGCCGCCGCGCTTCCAGCTATCGCCTTCCCATGTATCATTGCCGAATTCTCCGGGACCCGGCGTTCCGTAAAAGCGCCACACGACATCGCCGGTAGCGGCATCGAGCGCGTGTGCGACCCCACGACCGGCATCGGCGCTGCCGAAATAGATCATTCCGTCGTAATAGACCACGGCGGACTTGAACGACCCTTGTACGCGGCCGGGGCCGCCATCATCGACAATCTGCTTCAACCAGATGGGCTTGCCCGTCTTCTGATCCAGCGCGCCCACATAATTCTGCGCAAAGGTGGCATATACACGGCCGCCACCGACCGCCACGCCACGGTGAAGCAACGGGCCAAAATTCGTCTTGTATTCCCAGACAATCCGGCCGGTCGCGCCATCAACCGCGAAGACATTGCCCTGACTGGTTTCGACGTAAATAACGCCGCCCACGGCAATGACGCTGGCCTGTTGTTCGAAGTCCTTGGAGCCGCCTTCCAGATGCAGATGCCAGGCGCCGCCCAAGGCCTTCACATTTGTTCTGGTTATCTGGGACAGGGACGAATAGTTCCAGTTTCCCAGATTGCCGCCCACCTTGGGAAAGTCCTTGCCGGGAATCGCACAACAACCGCGGCCGTCGGCGCGGGCCAGGCCCACAATTCCAAGCAGGAATAGCGCAATCAGCAAGCGCGATTTCATGAAAGCCTTCCCGTTGAGTCTCTATTGCGACGGCGGCAAAGCCGGCGGCCCGTTCCAGGAGCGATATCCGATCTTGTCCGGCATCGCCGAGCCTGGCGGACGACTCCGTGGCCCATAACTGGGAAGCGGTTGCCCGGATTCATACGCGCCGAGATCGGGTGCGCGACCGTTGTAGCCATCGTTGACCGTCGGCAGAATCTCACCCGCATCCACCGCGGGCGATTTCGTCCGTAGACGGAAATCCATGGTCTCCGGATCGTAGAGCCGCTGGGGATCAGACGCATCAGGGCGCGGAACACTCTGGAAGGAATCGTAATCCACCGTCACGCTGTGGACGTCCTGGCCCGTCGCGGCACCATACTCCCGCAATGTCCCGAACCGGCGCGCCGTCAGCTTGTGGGTATAATCGAAGTCGGCAGCAACGCCATTGGGCGGCGAATTCCAGGCGAAATTGTCCGTTCCCCGGTTGAGGCCGAAGCCGTTGTGATCGGACGAGGAATAGTTTGTCGTCGTGTCAATGGAATACACCGGCGCCGATCCGCCGCGGCCAACGAACAGATTGTTGCGGACATGCAGATTTCCGGCAGGCCCGCCTGGCGCGGTATCGCCCCCGACGAACGTATTCTGATAGACCAGGATGCCGGAAGGACCGTCGGCAAACTTCAGGGCGCCCCCGGTCACTGCGTTGTAGACGAGATTCTTGTAGAAGTAGACCGGTCCCCCGAAAATGGGCTGAGCACTGAGCGCTGCCGCGGCGGAGTTGAAGCAACGGTTCTCGAACACACGGATATTGTGGACGCCGCCATCCGTTTCGATGCAGTTGTCGCCCATATTATAGATGTCGTTGCCGTAAAAATCGATCGAAGCGGCCACCCGGTCATCCATATCGGTCGGGCCAGAGACTTTTGTTTCCGCCATGTCAGGCGTGCCGTCGGGCTCGCCATAGGTGGAAACGTCCACCGCATCATGCCAGTTGGCGAAATAATTGTGAGCCATCACGTGGCCCTGTCCATAGACCTTGACGGCATACTCGGACAGCAGCAGCTCGGGGAAGCCAGGAAGCTCCGACCATATTCGGCCTGACCAACCCATCATCTTGGCCGGGTCGTGCCGGCCGATCATCACATTATCGCCGATATAGATGTCGCGGGAGCCGGACCATTCGGCCTGAACCGCGCGCGCGACATCATAGATGCGGCTGCGCTTCAGCGTGAATCCATTGGAACCCGCAATATCCTTCCAGCCCAACAGAAACGCCACAGTCGTATTTCGGACCGTTATGCCTTCGAAATAGTTGTAATTGGCATGCAGCAGGTTGAAGAGATTGCCGTTGCCGGCCCCGTCGAAGATCACTTCGCCGTCACCGGCCCCCTTGATCACGATGGGTCTGTCTGGCGTGCCGCTCTGGGTCAGAAAGTAAGTGCCATCGGTCACTGAGGCATAGGCGTTGTAACCGGACCTTGGCAGTCCATTGAGATAGTGGAAGCGGTCGCTCTGATACACCCCCGCGTGAACCAGTATCGTATCGCCCGGTTGAACCCTGGGCGGAAAGATGCCGCCATGGTCTGAAGAGGATGCCCCCATGTAATAGGCGCGCAACAACCCCAGGAATGCGGGCTGCTGCCTGGGTCCCTTCCAGGTCCAGGGATAGACATGGAACACCCGGCCGCCAGGCGCCGGCTGCGGTTCCTTTCGGGTGTGGACCACAATTGTCTTTTCCGGCTCGCCGTTCACGCCATCGGGATCGGAAAGCCGGAATTGACATTCATAGTCGGTATCAGGCGTCAGTCCCAGAATGCTGCCTGCGAACATATTGCCGGTGTCATAGTGCCAGGCATTCTCGCGATTGCCGGTCGTATTTTCCGCCGATATGCCGGTTACCTCGAAAGGCGGAGAACCGCCATTGATTATCTCGTGATGGATGCGCAGCAATGGCAGCGCGTTCCTCCAGGCCGGATCTCCCTTCCGACGGTAGCGCACATCCACCCTGGCATTGCGGTTGTCGTCGCCGGCGATCTTCCATTCCACGCCGATCGAGGTCAGGGTCGGCGCTTCCACGACGAATTTTCCGACGATGACGGAGCGATGCTCCTGCCCCAGTGCCGGCCGCATGAATGCCAGCAAAAGAGCGCCCAACAGGAGAGACATTCTGTTCCGGGCAAGTGTGGTCATCTCGTTCTCTATATTCGACCCGACACCTCGGACTTTGGACGGCCGGAGAATGGCTCTTTTATTTTGGCGGCGCTACCGCCCTCTCCCCGCACGCCGGCCTTCAGAGATTGCCCCTCAGACCGATGGTGAAATAGCGGCCCAGAGCGCTTTCATAGGAAGAGGCCGGATAATAGAGGCCCGGATTGGTCGAGCCGGTCGGATAAAGCGGCGGCTGTGTATTGCCGATATTCTGCACCGAGAAATAGAGGTCCGCATCGCCACCGGCAAAATCGAACTTGCGGTCGATCGTGACGTCCAGCGTATCGAAGGAATTCAGCCGGGGGACCGCATAGACCTGACCCGCGGCCGTGCGCTTGTCAAAGCCGCTGAGCCAGTTGTTCTGGAGATTCAAGCCCCAATCCCCAAGCGTATAGCTGAGGAAAGTGGTCATGCGACCGTTGGGCATGGGCGTCCAGGATGTCGGCGCGCCGGGAAAACCGATCGTGTTGATATAGGGCTGGATCGTGAGCAGATTGCGAAGATTGATCGAACCATCGGCCCAGTCGAAAAGATCCTTCATGTCGAAACCATAATCGATTTCGAAATCCAGACCTTCGGTGCGGACATTGGCGCTGTTGAGGCTTTGCGAGATGATATAGAGCGGATAGTTGGCCGAGCTGTTGTTGCTGAACGGCAAGGGCCGCACGGCGAGCGCGCAATAGGGTGAGGTTCCACCTGAATTGATGCAAATGTTCTGGATCGCGGTGCTGCTATAACTGGTGGACTGTATCGCGTTGGCCAAGGCGATCTTGAAGTAATCGACCGACATGGTGAAGCCGGGGAAGAAGTCCGGCGTCAGCACCACACCCACCGTATATGTATGCGCCACTTCCGGCTTCAGTCCGGAGTTGCCTTGCGTGTGCAACGGAACGCTGCTGTTGGTGTGGGTATAGAGGTCGTTGAATCCACTGCTGGAGATTAGAAGGGGTTGATAAAGGTCATTAAGATTCGGCGCACGGATATCGACCGACATCGTACCGCGGAAGCGGATATTGTCGTCAACGTGATAGTCCAACCCGATCTTCCAGGTCTCGGCCTCTCCCGAGGTGCTATAATTGGTGTAGCGGCCCGCGACATCGGCCGTCAGTTCCTGCATGAGCGGTAGACCCTTCAGGATCGGGATGCCCAGTTCCAGCGCGAATTCATACACGTTGTTCGATGCGCTTACCGCAGCGGCAGTATTCTGCGTCCACACAGGCGTGGCACCTGGCGTGCAGAGGCGCAAGCCTGTGCAGTCCACCGTAGCGGTTGGGACGGCGTTGCTCTGGACGTCGTATTGCGCCCAGCGCATTTCCGCGGAGAGCGCCGCGTTCACATCGCCTGCCGGAAGAGAGAAGACAGTCCCTGATATGCTGCCGCCCAGATCGTCCAATATATTGGTCTGGATATAGTGTGTCTCCTGGCTGATATAACGGAATCCATCCAGCGACGGACCATCGGGCGTGAAAAGGTTCAGTGGCACGCAACCTGGATAGAGATTGGCATATATCGTCAACGATACATGGCACACGACCGTGCCATTGGGGCCGGCAACAGCATCCATCGCCGCCATCAACTTGGCATCGTTGGTGTTGTTGGGATTGATCTCCTTCTGGCGGCTTTCGCCATGCGTGTAATACACATCCCAGGAAAATCTGGTGAACAGCGTGCCGTCCAGGCCAGCCGTGACGCCCAGATTCCGGTCAATCGAATTCGAACGGTAGGTTGCCCCCACCGTGCGCGCATTGAGACCGCCGATATGATTGAACTGATAGCCGGGGTCGTTGAAGTAGGCGGGATTGCCATCGAAATAGGCCGGGTTGCCCGCCACATTCGATGTCCAGACCTGCGTGTTGTTGGTGGAGAGCAGCGTTCGAGCCGCCGCTGGCAGATAGGCATTGTTGACGTAGATCTGGTTGGGCCGCCCGGTAGTGGTGAACAGGGTGACCGGACTCCAGAAGGCCTGATTCCCGGATTCCGAATAGGTCGTCTGGACATAAAGCTCGGTCTTATCGCCTAGGTCGTAGCTCAGCCGTCCGAAAGCTTCTGCGGTGCGCAGAGACGCCATGAACGATGTCACCTGGTTATAACCGCCATCACCGCCACTGTTCAGCCCCGCGGTGCCGGTTGGCATACCGGGATTGAAGGGGCCGATGGTGCCGGGGCCCACGAATGTCATGCCGTTGGCGGGACAGGCGTTTCCGCAGGTGATGACACCGTTGAGGCCGCGAATGGTTTCGCGGGCATAAGGCGTATTGGTGAAAGGCCTGGCTGCCGACCCGTCACCGGACAGCGCCCAGGTATTCTGGTTATAGCCATAGGGCCGCGCGGTATTGGGCACGCCATCCTGGTGATAGTAGCGCAGAGCGCCTTCAAAATGCCCTCGTCCGCCGAATATATCGGTGCCGTATGCCAGGCCAGCCTGGTATTGCGCGGCATCGCCATATTTTGAGATGCCTGTGCCGATATTGTACTTGATGCCGGAAAATTTCTTGTCCAGCACAAAGTTCACCACACCGGCAACGGCATCCGAGCCATAGACCGCCGACGCACCGCCAGTCACCACATCCACGCGGCTCATCAACATCTGCGGCAGAACGTCAACGTCTACCGTGCCGTCGGAATTGGAAGGCGCCACACGATGCCCATCCAGCAGGACCAGCGTGCGGGACGAACCGAAATTGCGCAGGTTCAGAACATTTCCCGTGCCGTTGCTGCTGCCGTTCTGGACGTTTCGTTGCGTTCGGTTTCCGAAAAAAACCGGCATCTTGGCCAGCGCATCCGGAATATTGGTCGGCGTATTGGCGAGCAGTTGGTCCGACGTCACGACCGTCAGCGGTGTGGGCGACTGGGTGATATCCGATATGATGCGCGATCCTGTCACCGTGACCGCCTCCACGTTCGTATCGGCGGGCTGCGCAAACGCGGGCATGAGGAATCCCAGGCCCCCGGCAGCACCCAGCATCGCGATACGGAAACTCGACCCTTTAGCCAATTCTGCCTCCCCTATTTGTAATGGCGCGCCTCTTGCGGGCGCGCTTTGCCGAAGCAGCAGGCCATTCCTCAATTGGCCTGCGTGATCGCAAGACTGTTACAGTGGGGGAGAGGCAGCAATACCGGAAAGCTTTTGCGCTGCTATAAGAAATTTCTATAGCTGCACCACGGCGGCTCTGCGCACATCAAAAACGATTGAAGCGGGAACGACGCTGATGCACCTTGGGGCCGGTTCTCCCAGTTGCAGGGATACAGCTGTTTCGGTTCAAGCTCATATTGATTGCCGCAGCATGCATTAGAGACACGCGCGGCACGAAAGGAAACACCATGATTGCCTTGCCCGCATCGCGTCATCTTCTCGCCGCCATTTCTTTTTTGATTATTCCGGGGATGGCGCATGCCGCCTGCGATATGGGCGGCTATCGGCAGGTCGCCGGCCTGGCGGTGGCATCGGATGGCAACGCTGTCACAGTGAGCTGGCGGGGCGAAGCCGGATCACAGTTGCGGGCGCGCTTCGGCATCCGCAATCGCCAGCCGGTCGTGGAAGAACTCGCGGCACGCGAACAAAACGGACAGTGGGCCCTGCTCGCGTCAAATGTGACGCCGGATTTCCAGGTCACGACCGGAAAGCGCCGGATCTCGACGGCACAGATGCAATTCCTCAGGCAAGCGCATCTGGACACGCCGCAGGAAATCGAGCGGCGCAAATGGTTCACCTTCTGGGATGCTCCACTGGCTGTGCCAGGCAACAAGCGCTGGAATGATTTCCTCCCGCGCAATGCCGACGAGATTCAGCGCGGTTCATCCAGCTTCAATACGGACGACTGCAAGGTTGTCAGCGACGGCAACCGTGTGAGCATCAGCTTTAATGGCCTCAGCCTCGGCATTTTTTCCGGTGAACTTCAATTCACGGTCTACAAGGGGGCGAACCTTCTCCGGCAGGAGGCGGTCGCCAGCACCAATGAGCCGTCCGTCGCCTACATCTACAAAGCCGGCCTGAAAGGTTTCACGATCGGGAACAAGACTCGCCTGGTATGGCGCGACGTGGCGCGGCAGTGGCAAGAGGAGGCGTTCGGCGGCGCGCCCAACCACGATCCCGTCAACCTGCGCGCCCGCAACCGGCTGGAAATTCTCGATACCGGAAGCGGCTCGCTTGGGATATTTCCCACGCCGCACCAATTCTTCTTCGCTCGCGAAAACGAAGTCAATCTGGGATACGTCTATTACCGCAAGGACGATGCCGGCAGCTTCTCTCTTGGTGTCATGCAGCCCGAGCATGGCGAAGGATATAAGCCCTGGGGCATCTCGCAAACGGTCTGGGACCGCCGGGTCAATGTGGCGCGCGAGCAGGAAGACAATTTCGCCCTCTACAACGCTCCACCCGGAACCCACCAGCACATGTCAGTCTATTATTACCTCAGCGCCGCCGATCCCGAGACGACGGACGCGAAGGTTCTGGCCTATACGCACAACGATGTCTACAAACCGGTACCCGGCTTCAAGGTCCTGTCCGGCCACTATCACATGGACCTGAATGAGATGCTCACCGACCGGGGCACCCTGGACTATCAACCCACCTGGGTTCCAACGCTCAAAGGCCTGGGCATCAATCTGCTTTACCTGGGCGACTTCCATGACGACTCGCACCAATTCGATCCGGGCCCGCTGCGCCTGCCGGAACAGAAGGTCTATTTTGAAGCCTCTGCACGGCTGTCGGACAAGGACTTCCTTGTGATGCCGGCCGAGGAGGTCAATTCCTATTTTGGCGGCCACTGGTACCTGATGCTGCCCAAGCCTGTCTATTTCACGCATCCCAGGCAGCCGGAGCCCGGCAAACCATTTCTTGAAACCACATCTGCGTATGGCCAAGTCTACAATCTGGGATCTGCGAAAGATGCTTTCGAGATGGTCAATCGGGAAGGCGGCGTGATGTGGACCGCGCACCCCCGCACCAAAAGCTCAGAAGGCTACCCTGAAACGTATAAGGACAAGGATTTCTTCCTCAGTGACCGTTTCATCGGTGCATCATGGGAAGCGCTGCCCAACGACCTGTCGGAAGAGCGGCTTTGTCAGGTACGCTGCTTTGGTCTGCAGGACGAGATGAGCGACTGGGCGCCCAGGCCCAAGTTCATGATCGCCGAGGGCGATACATATATGAAGTCGCCCGAGGACGAAACCTATCCGCAAATGGCGGTGAACTATCTCAAGCTCGATCATGTCCCTGCATTCAGCGAAAGCTGGGCGCCGGTGATAGAGGGGATGCGCAAGGGCGATTTCTTCGGTACCACCGGCGAGATCCTCTTCCACAACTGGGGAATTCAGGGGGCAGGCGCCAACCGGACTTTCACCGCGGAGATCGAATACACCTACCCGCTGGACTTCGCAGAACTGGTATGGAGCGAGGGAGGCAAGGTGGGCCGCAAGATCATTCGGCTGACGGACACCACAGCCTTCGGAACGAAGAAATTCTCTGTTCCGTTCGATGCGACCGGCAAGAAATGGGTGCGTTTCACGGTGTGGGACGCCGCCGACAACGGCGCCTGGATCCAACCTATTGCATTGAAATGAGTGCAGGAAAATTGCCGGACAGAGCGAGGCGTTGCGCCGCCGATGGCCGAATGAAGCCGGAAAATCGGGGTTCGCTCTGCAGCCGGTTCAGCCAGGGGGACATCCCCGGCTGCAGAGACATCGACGGCGTCAGTTGCCGCCACCGCCGCCATTACGCGCCGATGTGGCGAGCGCGTCCTGGCAATCGCTTGAAATCTTGCTCCAATGCGCCACCAGACATTCCTGCTTGAGGTCGGCAGCCTCGCAGAATTTCCGGATGTCGGCGGCGCAGACGCTCATATCCTTGCCCGCGGGCCTTGATGGCCTTGTGCGGCCGCGATCCGGCGCCCGTCCCGTGGCCGGACTGCAAAGTGCCGTCGCTGCAAGTGTCATGCACAAAACCACAAATCGCGGACCTCTCATGACCGTCGCGCTCCGCACGGCGCGATCGGCCTGGTACGCCTGCTCCACCCGCGCGGGAAAGATATGTCACGGGCTGATTGTCTTGACATGCCTATCCAATGCCTGCGCCTGCAGGGATGTCCTCAACAACAAACAGCCTTCGCCTGACCGCAAATCCGCCATCGGCCGACTGCTTCGGATTGGCGCTCTGGCTCGAGACGCCCATCCGTATCTGTTGACAGTGCGGGCCCAGCCGGGCCCCCGCAATACGGAAAAGAATTCTTGCTGATATAAAAGTTTTTTATACCCGCCACATGACCTCTTCCCGGACACCTGCGCCCAGCCACCGTTTGTTGATTGTGCTGTAGCGAGATGCTTCATGGTTCTTGAAAGACCCGGCCCGGCATTACCTTTACGGCGTCCGGCCGCGTTGCAGGACGATCCGCAGCAAGATAGGCTTTGGGAGAGAACCGACATGCGGCTGCTGATAGTCGAAGACGACGCCGCGCTCGCCCGCGGCATGCTCAAGGTTTTCCGCGGCGACGGGCTTGCGGTGGATCATGTCTCCTGCGGCCAGGATGCGTTGGAGGTCGTGAAGCTGGAACCCTACAGCGCCATGATCCTGGATCTGGGGCTTCCGGACATCGATGGCTTGACGGTGCTCAAACGCATTCGCCAGGCCCACGTGAACGTTCCTGTCCTGATTCTCACCGCGCGGGACGGCACCATGGACCGTGTGACAGGGTTGGACCAGGGCGCCGACGACTATCTGTCCAAACCATTCGCCGTCGAGGAATTGGAGGCGCGTGTACGCGCCCTGATCCGCCGCGGACAGGGCAACCCGGATCCCGTGGTGAGGCTGGGCACGCTGACGCTCGATCGCGCTACCGGCGCCGCCTATATCGGCGGCGTGCTACTGGAGCTGACGCGCCGGGAACGCGCTGTTCTGGAAACGCTGGCGGTGCGCGTGGGGAGCGTTGTCCCCAAGGCCCGGCTGGCCGCCGATGTGTTCGGCTATGATGACGCCGTGGCGCCCAACGCGCTGGAAGTCTATGTCGCACGCCTGCGCCGCAAGCTGGAGAATAGCGGTATCGAGATCCTGACCGTGCGCGGCCTCGGATATCTTCTGCGTCTCGCCTGATGATCTTCGGCATCGAAAGACCGTCACTCAAGCGCCGTCTTCTGCTGACGCTTCTGCTGCCACTTGGTTGCATCCTGATTGGCCTGGGTTTGTCCGGCACGTGGCTCGTGAACCGCACTGTGGAAGGCACCAGCGATCGGGTTCTGAGCGGATCGCTGCAGGCCATCAGCGAAACGCTGGCAATGCAGGAAGGTTATCTGACGCTCGACCTCCCGCCCTCGGCGCTTGGGATGCTGGAGAATTCCGATCGCGACAATGTCTATTACAGTGTGAGTTATCGCGGAAAAGTGATCACCGGCTATCGCGAGTTGACCGCGATCGGCAGCGAGGACATGCCGCTGGAAGACATCCGGTTTCGCAATGACAGTTTCCACGGGCTTCCCATTCGCGTGGCGATGGAGGCCCGGCTTGTCCCGCAATTGGACGCGCCCGTGATCGTCCAGGTTGCGGAGACCACCAAGAACCGGACTGCACTGGCCCACCGGATACTGATTTCACTGGCCGCCGGCGAGGTCTTCCTGCTGTTCGTCATCGCCACGCTGGTCATCCTGGCCGTCGACTGGGGCCTGCGCCCGCTGGCGGTGCTGCGCAATACCGTGGAAGCCCGCAACAGCGAAGCGGAGATGAATTTCGCGCCCTTGCCCCTCGCTTTCGTACCGCAGGAGGTCCTGCCCTTCGTTTCCGCCTTCAACGCGCTGCTCGATCATGTCGAAACCGCGTTCCAGACCCTCAGACGCTTCACGTCCGATGCCTCCCACCAGTTGCGCGCGCCCCTGGCCGTCGTTCGCACACATGTCGAACTTCTCAGCCGCCATGCAAAAGGCTCGGACGAGATGGGTGGGGCGATCGCCGACATAAATCACGCGGTAAAAGCGTTGCAGCATCTGATCGTGCAGTTGATATCGCTGGCCAAGGCGGAGCGCCCGAAGGGCGAAACCGGCGACGCCAGCAGCTTCGATCTGATCGAATGCACGGCCGCCGTCGCGCGCGATTACGCGGCCCGGGCATTGACGCGCGGTACCGAGATCAGCTTCGAAGCCGGGTGCAACGAACTTTTCGTGCTGGGAAATCCCCTGTTCGCCGGCGAGATGATCGCCAACCTGCTGGACAACGCCATCCGCTACGGACGGGCGGACGGCCATATCGTGGTGCGCATCCCCGACTCCTCGGGGCGGGTCGAGATCGAGGATGACGGGCCCGGCATCCCGGTTTCCGAGCGTGAACGCGTGTTCGAGCGATTCTACCGTTTGCCGCAGAATGCCGACAGTGAGGGCAGCGGCCTCGGCCTCTCCATCGTGCAGGCGCTGGGCCAGCGCATGAACGCGGCGGTGAGCCTTGAGACACCTGCGGGAGGCCAGGGACTGAAAGCCGTCATCCAGTTCCAGCGCGCCTGATCCGCGGCTAATCCGGGGGAATGCGCGCCTGCCGCCATCGGCGGAGAAATTGCGCCCGCACCAGGCTGTCGAGGTCCGACAGGAGGCCAGGCCCGATACGGATGGCCCGCGTACGGATCGGATTAATATGAGCTTGTTCCGTGGGAGCGGACAGATCCTTGCGCACGGGCCCCATGCCGTGCTTCTCGAGGATGATCTGGCCTTCCTGCGACAGCAGGAAATTCAGGAACAGCTTGGCGGCGTTGGGATGCGTGGCGGAGGCGGTGACAAAAGCCACGCGCGACAAATCCAGTATGTAGTCCGTGGGATAGACCACCACGAGCTCCGGGTGGATCTTCTGCATCTCCACCGCATAAGAGGCGATGACATCGTATCCCATCCACTGATTGCCCTTCAGGATGTTGATCAGCATGTCACGGCTGGTACTGTAGAGTTGGGCATTCGCCGCGCCCAGGGTATCGAAGAGATTCCATGAATCGCGCGTCACGCGAATGTCCTGGGAAAGCAGCAGCATCCCGACTTCCGACTTTTCGGGATTGTAGACGGCAATGCGGCCCTGGAACCGCCTGATCTGATGAGCGAGCATGGCATTGAGGCCTGCATGGGTCCGGGGCATTTCCCAGCTTTCCAGATACCGGCTGTTGTAGACGAATGCGACCGGCTCCAACGTCACGCCATAGCCCAGATCCTGCCAATGCGCCCAAGCCGGCAGCGCGGGCATTTCCGGCGATGCGTAGGCGCGCGAGAAACCGTCGTTGATCAGTTTCTCCTGAAGATCCATGGCCGAACTCCAGATGAAGTCGGCACTGGGCCGGCCGGCCGAAACCTCGCGGATAAAGCGCCGGTAGGTCAGTGCGCCATCATCGTCGTAATTCCGGACCTCGATGAAGGGATAGCGGGCGCGAAATTCCCGCAGGAGATCGGAGACCGCAGCGTCGGCATGCATCACGCTGTAGATGACGAGATGGCCTTCCTTCTGGGCAGCATTGACCATGTCCGAGTAGGCCCCCGGATATGTCCGCCCCAGATTGTCCGCCTGCAACCCCGCTGTCCAGAACAGCGCCAGCAGGCCAAGCAGCTTGGAAATGTCCTGCTCCCTGACACCCGCTCTCAGCCGGCGGGCTGGATACAATGTATCATATTCGATTGCGGCGAACAGGCGCCGAGGCCTCCTATTCTGCTGCCACGGGGGTGAAGCAGACGGGCCTGGCGGTAATGGGCGCTTCCGCCAGGATGGCGCGCACCAACGACATCAGCGCATCTTTTCTCGCGGGCGATAAGTTGGCTGAGTGAACGGCATTGACCGACTGGGTGACTTCCGGATCGACCAGCCGGCGGGCGGACAGCAGCCCCGCCTCGATCTCCTCGGCGAAGAGGCCATAGGCCGACACGGTATGGCGGCCATTGTGCAGGATCAGTGAACGCCGCAGGGCGCTGGCTTCTATTTCCTGGTCCACGGCCAACCGTACGCCACGGGCCGCAGCAGCCTCTTCCAGAAGGCGGCGCGGCGTATGGCTACGCGGCCCCATCACCAGCGGAATGCCTGCCAGATCGCTCAACGGCATGTCGTCACCTGCGGCGCAACCATTGCCGGCCGGGCCCACCAGATAAAGAGACTCACTGTACAGCGGGATGGTTTTGAGCGGCACCCGCGCGGGACTCAGGCAAATGGCGAGATCAAGGTCACCGCGCGCCACCCCTTCATGCAGTTCGGCTGAATAGCCTTCCCGCAGGCGCACCTTCAGTTTGCGGCGTGCGTCAAAGCCCAATAGCGACGGACCAAGCACCTGTGCAGGGGAGGGCGACAACCCGATGGAGATCTCCTGCCGGTTGTCATTGGCGATGGCCGCCATGGCCAGCTTGGCGTCATTGATCGCTGCCAGAATGGACTCCGCATGATTGAGAAACGTCATGCCGGCATCGGTGAGCGATACGCCGCGGGCATGGCGCTGCAGGAGCTGAACGCGCAGCTCCTGCTCAAGCTGTTTTATCTGATAGCCGAGCCCGGGTTGCGAAACCCGAAGATTGCGGCTGGCGGCGGCAAAGCTTGAACACCGTACGACGGCGACGAAATCGCGAATCTGCCTGACATCCACAGCGCAGCTCCCCTCTTTACGTTGTTCGCCCGACCTTCGCCGGTGCGGACCGCTCTTGGAGGCGACCATGGGAAAGTTACATGACTTAGCTGTCAGCTAGCTGTCATACGCGATGCCGCACCGCAGCATTTTGGGCCGCGGCGCCAGGCCGGATCTGCCTTCCTGCAGATGATCGGTCCAGGGGTCGCGGGCGACGGCCACAGAGCATCGCCAGCTCACGAAGGACGGACTTTGCGTCTTTCAATTCCGCACCCGGACACCCAGGTGAAACAACCGGCCCAGCGTATCGTAAAGAAGCGGATTGGCGCCGTTGTTGATCGGCAGAGAGCCGAATTGCGGGCTCGGCGCCGGATCAACATTGGCGACATTGTCTACCTTGAAATAGACCTGTGCCTGGATGCCGCCATCGGATTTGATGATGTTGTAGGTCCCGCCCACGTCCAGATAGAAGGCCCCATCCATGTGGTTGTTATTGATAGTACCGACGGCGGAGGTCGGCGCCGGACAGCCTGTCGTGCACTGGATGTAGGCTTTATTGATCTGGCCGTCGCTGAACCAGCGCTCGGTCAGGGTCAGGTTCCAGTCGTCCGTGTCCCAGGATTCCACACCCATCCAGCGCCACAGCGCCACCGAGCCGGAGTTCTGGCCCGCCGTCTCGATCAGCGGCTGGCCCGGAATGCCCGGATTGGTGATGTACTTGCTGACATGGGTGGCCAGCGAGCGGATCGACAGCGTGCCCGGAAGTTCTTTGGACCAGTCACTCAGCTCGGCGGCATAGGAGCTTTCGATATCGAAGCCGTCGGTGGTCAGCGAGGACAGGTTGATCTTGGCGAGCGCCACCTTGGTCGGCACATTGGTCACCGGATCGCGGGTGATGTATTGGCAGAGATTCTGCACATTCTGGATCACGCACAGATCCATGACCTGCTGGGTGGAGATGGTGCCGATCGCATCCTTGAGATGGATGCGGTAATAGTCGACCGAAGTGCTGAAGCCCGGGAACCAGTCGGGCTGGAACACGAAGCCGACCTCTGTCGTCTCGGCCTTTTCGGGGGTCAGGTGTGGATTGGCCAAGGTGGGATTGCTGATGATGTAGGTCTTGCCGAAGGTCGGGCCGGGCAGGTCGTCGGTGACGCCGCCGGTCGGGGTCGAAGGTGCAGCGTACAAGTCGTTGAGGTTGGGCGCACGCACGTCCCGGGACTGGAGCGCCCTGATCTTCACCCCGTTCAGGAAGCCCGGCGAATAGTTCAGGCCCAGTTTCCAGGTTTCGATCTGGCCCGAGGCGCTGTAGGCGGTCGCCCTTCCGGCAAGATCCAAGTCCGCCGTGCCCCACATCGGATCCTTGAGGAACGGGACAACCGTTTCCAGGAAGGCCTCGCTCACATGATAGGAACCGTGGGAGGGATGAAAATTGCCGGAAAACCAGTTGCTCTCCGCATTGAGCAAGGTTGGCATGCCGCAGTTGCTGTAGGAGCGGCAGTCGGCGTTCTGGTGGAACGCCTCTTCGCGGTACTCCGCGCCGAATGCGATGGAAACGGGGCCTGCCCACAGCGAGAAAGGCGAGCCATTGAACGCAATACTGGCTGCCTCCTGGCGCAGATAGGTCTGCATGAAGGCGGTACCGGTGAAGAACTGCGCCGCCGAAGGATCGCCTACGCCTGTGCCGATCACGTTATAGGCCTGGCAGCCGATGGCCCGATAGGCCGGATCGCGGCACACCGGCGTGCCGCCGGGGCCGGTGATCACGTCGATCGCGGCGTTGTAGAAACGAGTAGTGGTCTGGTTCCGGTTGCGGTTGATGATGTCGTTCTCGCCGTGTGTGTAATAGGCGTCCCATGTCCAGTCCGTGCCGAACAGGGTGAACGAGCCGTCGCCGCCCAGGGCATAGCGGCGCATGGTACGCGTATTCTGGACCTGGATGCTGGGCAGGTCGGCATTCATGGTGCCGAACACGACCGAATGGCCGGCACCGCCGCAGGCCGCGGCGATCGCGCCCGACAGGAACGGGTTGTCGCACTGGAGAGTCAGATTGCCCGGCTTGTAGGTGCTGTAGAAGGCGACATTGGAGGTATAGACCGAGCCATACTGCGCCGTGCCCCAGACGGTGGTGGACGGCGTGAGGTCATAGGACAGCCGCACATAGGCAGTGCCACGGGTGAGCGCAGTATCGAGGTCGGCACCCCAGCCTTCGTCCGAGCGCTGGTCGCCGCCGATCATATAGGGGCTGATCATGGGCGAGCCATACTGGAACCGCGAAGGTGCCCCATTGGGGCCGAACATGGTGCCGACTACCGCCGACGACAGCGCAGTGCCCTGACCGGTGATGATGCCACCCGGCGACAGCAGATAGTCGGAGACATAGGGGGACGCGATATATTGTGGCTGCCCCGGCGGCGTGGCCGCAATCGGATACTGCAGGAGCTTCCAGCCCTTGTACCAGGGCCGCCGGCCCAGCGGACTCTTGGCGCCGCCATTCACGGCATATTCGCCGCTGACCTCGAAATGGCCGCGGCCGCCGAACAGTCCGGTGCCAAAGGTGGCTTCCAGATTGGCCTGCTGGTCGTCGCCATAGGTGGTTTCGCCCAGTGAGCCATTGGCTTTCCAGCCCTCGAACTTCTTGTCCATGATGAAGTTCACCACGCCGGCCACGGCGTCGGAGCCCCAGGAAGCCGAGGCGCCTCCCGTCACGATATCCACGCGTTGGATCAAGCCCTGCGGAAACTGGCTGATATCGGTGCCGCCGGTCGTGTCCACGCCGATCACCCGCTGGCCGTCGATCAGCACCAGAGTGCGGTTGGTGCCCAACGAGCGCAGGTTCAGTGTCGAGCGGCCATTGGTGCCGGCGCTGGAACTGGTGGTGCCGGTGGAGGTCGCGGCGCTGCCCGCAAGCTCGGGAAGCTGGTTGATGGTGGTGAAGACGTTGGGCTCTGCGTTCTTGGCAATGTCCTCTGCGCCGACCACGGTGGTGGGCGTGGGCGCGTCATACCCACTACGGGTGATGCGGGTGGACGACACCTCGACCTGTTCCACGGCCGCCCCCTGCGCGCAGGCGGGCGAAGCCGGGAACAGGATGGCGGATAGCGCCGCGGCTGCCATTGCGGCCGTTACGCGCCGCCTTACCGAACCTGTGGACCCGCGACGCGCGAAAAGAACGTAAGCGCTTGCCATCGACGTCCTCCCGTATTTGTCGTGGGTGGCAGCGATGCGCTCCATCTCCCTCTCCACTTTTCCGCGACCCTAGCGGGAGGAGACGTTTCGGCAATACGGAAAAGATGTTTAGCTCGTATAGAGAATTTCTATACCGTGCAGCGGACAGCGAAGCTCGTCGCACGCCCGGTCGCCGCGAATTCTTTTCCGCCGCAGGTGCTATTTCGGTGTGACCTTCACCAGCGAATTGGTGTCGGTCAGCACATAGAGCGCGCCTTCGGGACCGACGCGGACATCGCGGATACGGCTGCCCAGCTCCGTCAGCAGCGGCTCTTCCTCGATCACCTTGTCATCGGCCGACAGCTTGAGCCGATCGAGCATCTGGCCCCGCAGGCCGCCCACGAACAGGTCGCCCTTCCAGGCCGGGAACAGGTCGGCGTAATAGAATGTCAGGCCCGAGGGCGCGATGGTGGGATCCCAGTAGTAGCGTGGGTCCACCATGCCGCTGTGATGGGTGGCACCCATGTTGACCACCCAGCCGGGATAGTCGATCCCATGGGTGACGACCGGCCAGCCATAATTCTTGCCGCGCTCGATGATGTTGAGTTCGTCGCCGCCGCGTGGGCCGTCCTCCACTTCCCACAACCGACCTCTGTTGTCGAAGGCCAGACCTTCCTGGCTGCGGACGCCGGTCACCCAGATTTCCGGCAGTGCGTCTTCCACACCGGTGAACGGATTGCCGGGCGCAGGCGCGCCATCCTTTGTGATATGGATGATCTTGCCCAGGTGAGTGGAAAGCTCCTGCGAGACGTTCCAGGCCGGCGGCTGCAACCTGGTGGAATCGCGGTCGCCGATGGTGACGAACATCGTGCCGTCGCGATCGAAGGCGATCCGGCTTCCCTGCTTGGTGGGATAGAGATTGACCGAGATCGCCGGACGGCTGCGGAAGATCACCTTGAGGTCTTTCAGTGCCGCGCCACCTTCGTCCAGAACGGCGCGGCCGACCACGATCCGGCTCTGGGCGCCGTCCCGGGCCACATCCTTCTGCGGGCCTGCGGGCTCGTTGTAACTGAAGAAAATGCTGTGACTGGATTTGAAGTCCGGATCCAGCGCCACATCGAGAAGGCCGCCCTGTCCGCCTTCCCAAGCCACTTCCGGCACACCGGCAAGATTGGTGATAGCGCCCTTGGTGTCCACGATCACCATTTGCCCCATGCGCTGGGTGACCAGCATTTTGCCGTCGGGCAGGAACTGCAACGCCCAAGGGCGCACCAGTTTATCGGTGATGACGGTGGTGTTGTAGGAAACCGTGGCGTGATAGGGCGCACGGGTCTGGCCGGGAAAATCAGGCGCATCGTCCTGTTTTTCCGGCCAGCGCGTATCGACCGGCTTGCCCTCGATCCGTTGCCAAGTGACAGGCGGATAGACCGGCACATCGTTCTTGGAACGCGGCGCTGCGGAGGGCGCGGTTCCGAAATTGCGCGCAAGATAGCCCACGATCCTGTCGAAATCGCCGGGCGCGACCTTGGCGCCATTGCCCATCATCTGCTTGACCGTGTCGGACCATTGTGCCGCATTCTGGTGCTGGCTGGCGATCATGCCGGCGTCATGACAGGCGGTGCAGGTCCGTGTCACCAGTTCCTGTTCAGGCCCCGGCGGCAGCGCCCCGGGCTGGGCCCAGGCAGCGGACGCCATCAGGACCGGAACGAATGCAGCGAGGCAGATATGCGTCTTCATAATGCGTTCATGCCGGCATGATGCCGGCGCTCCCCTTATCGACCGCCGCGTCAGGGCAGCAGCACGCTGCCGCCCGCCGGCAAGACACGCCCTGATCGCAAACGTCCATCGCAACCAGTTATTTGCGCGCGGCTCCGTCGAACGGCGAGCCCAGCGCGTCCTGACAATCGCTGGTGATGACGTCCCAGTTCTTCACCAGGCATTCCTTGGTCATGTAGTCCGAGGCGCTGGCACAGAATTTCTGCTTGTCCGCCGTGCAGGACGCCATGGTCTTGCTGCCCATCCCGATGGTTGGTCGTGACACCCCGCCGGAAGCAGCAGGCGATTGCTGGGCCATGGCGGCCCCGGCGCCAAGCGCCAAGGCCGCGACGGCGATGATGAATCTGTTCATGCGAATCTCTCCCTTGACTGTTCTTGTGGCGGGACGCCGCCGCCTTATGCCCGTGTCGCGCGTATCGCTTCTTCCTTCGCTGCCCGGAGCAGACCTTCCATGTAGCCATAGGAAAAGGCGTAGGCCTGGAGCTTACCTGGGTCATCCGGGTGGACGGGATTGTGGTCCGGCAGCAGCGTGCCTTCCCAGCCCGTATCGCGCAGCACCTTCAGGCAATTGAACATCGGACAATCGCCCTCATCCTCATAGACCTCCAGGAAATTGCCCTGGTGGCCCCGGATATTGCGGAAATGAACTTGTGCGATCTTGCCGCGCTCTGCCAGCCAGCGCATCACATGGATTTCGGTGTTGGGATCGGGCAGCGATTCACCCGCCACGCCGCATTCATATGTGAAGCAGTTGTAGGGATCGTCCACCAGCAGCGCGTATTTCTTGAGCGCCGCTGCGTAATCCCCCGCATCCCAGTTGTCCACACCGCGATAACCCAGAGGCATCCCGCCTGGATCATAGGGATGGACGCCCAGTTTGACCTTGGCTTCGTGACAGACCGGCAGCACGCCCTTGAGGAAATACTCGATGCGTCCCCAATAATCGTCGAGCGATACCCGTCCCGAAGGCCCGTAGACCGGCAGATCCTTCCAGTTGGGCTCGAGCTTGAAGCCGACATAGGTGGCCCCGCCTCGTCCTGGCGCCGTGAAGTTGCGGTAGATGGGGATCATGGTCCAGTGCATGGTGACCAGCGCGGCCCCCGCTTGCCCGGCGCGGCGGATATTCTCGCGGATGATGTCGAGATAACGATCGCGGGACGGGCCTTCTTTCATGATGATGTAGGCTGAATCCATGCGGACAGCCTCCAGCACCATGCCGGCATTGCGGCAGTCGTCCTGCATGCGCTTGAGCTGATCGAGATCCCAGGGCCCGTCGGCGTTGAGGAAGCCGCCGAAATGCGGGAACTCGGCCAGCTGTTCCTTGCTCGCCGTATTATGCGCCATCACAGTGAGGTAGCGCGCGTTGAAGCGGCGGAAATAGTTGAGGCTGACCGGATCGGTCACCATCTTGCCTGCGGTGACGTGATAGTCGCCGCCGGTACGGATCTTGTCGTTGCGGCGCACCGGAAGGTCGGGAAACACCCGGTAGGCCGCATCCCGTGCCGCGCCGCTTTTGGCCGCAGCCTGGGGCGTGGCGGCGCGCGCGCCGCTGCCCGCGGCGATCAATCCCGGACCACCCGCCGCGGCGCCCGCGAGCGCTTTGCCGAAACTTCTCCTGTCCATGCCTTTCGCCTCCCAATTATCGTGTTTTCTCAAAGAACGGCGTCCGGCTCCGGACGCAGCGCAAACATCGTACTAAGCTTGCGCCTGTTCAACTCCTTCTCCCAGTGCGCCACTGCCAGTGCGACCACGCCATTGCTCACGAAATTGGTGGCCGCGCGGCATTGGCTCATGAAACGGTCCACGCCCAGGAGCAATCCCAGCGACGTCAGCGGGATATCGGGCACGATGATCAGGGTTGCCGCCAGGGTGACGAAGCCCGCGCCAGAGACACCCGCCGCACCCTTGGATGTCAGCATGGAGATCGCCAGGATCGCCGCCTCCTGTGACCAGCTCAATTCCGTATTGGTGGCCTGGGCCAGGAACAGGATGCCCAGCGTCATGTAGATGTTGGTGCCGCAGAGGTTGAAACTGTAGCCCATGGGAACCACCAGGCCGACAACCGATTCCGGCGCGCCTACGGCCTCCAGTTTCCGCATCAGATTGGGCAGCACCGGTTCGGATGAGGCCGTGCCGATCACGATCAGAAGCTCCTCGCGGATATAACCCAGAAAGCGGAAGATCGAGAACCCCAACCAGTGCGCCAGCCCGCCCATCACCACCAGCACGAACAGGACGCTGGTGACATAGAACACGCCGACCAATTCGCCCAGATTCACCAATGAGCGCAGACCGAACGCGCCGATCGTATAGGCCATCGCACCGAAGGTGCCGATCGGGGCGAGATAGACGATGATGCCGATAATGCGAAAGAAGACGTTGCCCACCATCTCGATGCCATTGGCGATGCGCGCGCCGGACGCGCCCATCTGGCTTAGCGCCACACCGAATAGGACCGAGACCAGCAGCACCTGCAGGAGATCACCCTTGGCGAAGGCGTCCACGAAGGTCGACGGGATGATCGCCATCAGATGACTCACCAGACTGTCATTGGAAGCGCGATGGACATATTCGCTCACCGCCGCCACGCCGGCGCCCGGTGCGGCGACACCGGCGCCGGGGTGAAACATATGCGCCGCCACCAGCCCTAGAATCAGCGCGAAGGTCGAGGTCAGCTCGAACCAGATAATGGCCTTGAGCCCGATGCGACCGACACGGGCAGTATCGTGCATGGAGCCGATGCCATGAACGATGGTGCAGAAGATCACCGGTCCGATCATCATCCGGATCAGGGCGATGAAGGCGTCGCCCAGCGGGCGCATCGCAGCCCCCATTGCAGGCCACATCGCCCCGGCCGCAACGCCCAGGATTATGGCCGCGAAAACCTGGACATAAAGCCTCCGCCAGAGCGGCACCCGTTTCGACATGACCGAAAATCCAACGCCATACGCGATGATCGATGCGACAGTGGCTTTGGCCCGGCAGAGGGACAATAGGGAAAAGATGGTTGGGTGATATAGAAGTTTTCTATAGCGGCATATGCAGGTGTTATTTCAATTCCACCATGATGGCGCTCTGCCGTCCTTGGGTCAGCAGTTCATAATAGCTGCGGCCACCTTGGGCCAGCCGTTCAGGCGGTGGCGCGGATCGCCTCCTCCTTGGCCGCGCGGAGCAGGCCTTCGATATAGCCATAGGAAAACGCATAGGCCTGAAGCTTGTTCGGATCGTCGGGATGGACCGGATTGTGATCCGGCAGCAGCGTGCCTTCCCATCCGGTGTCGCGCAAAACCTTGAGGCAGTTGAACATGGGCGCATCGCCCTCGTCCTCATAGACTTCGAGGAAATTATGCAGGCGGCCGCGCACGTTGCGGAAATGCACCTGGTTGATCTTCCTGCGCTCGGCCAGCCAGCGCATGATGTTGATCTCGGTCGAGGGGTCGGGCAGCGATTCCGCCGCCACACCGCAGTCATAGGTCAGACCGTTGGACGGATCATCGTAGAGCATCACGTACTTCTTAAGTGCCGCCGCGTAATCCCCCGCGTCCCAGTTATCGACGCCCATATAGCCCAGCGGCATCCCGCCCGGATCGTAAGGGTGACAGGCAAGCCTGACCTTGTATTCCCTGCAGGTCGGGATCACGCCCTTGAGAAACGTGTCGATCCGTTCCCAGTAGTCATCGGACGATACCCGCCCCGAAGGCTTGAATACCGGCAGCTTCTTCCAGTCCGGTTCCAGCTTGAATCCCACATAGGTGGCGCCTCCGCGACCCGGCGCGTTGAAATTCCGCATGATGGGAATCATGGTCCAGTGATAGCTGATCAGGGTGCAACCCGCCTGATTCACCTTGCGGATATTGTCGCGCAGTACGTCCAGGAACCGTTCGCGGTCCGGCCCCGGTTTCATGGCGATATAGGCCGAGCTCATGCGGATGCATTCCAGCACCATGCCGGCATTGCGGCAGTCGTCCTGCATCCGCCGCATCTGGTCGAGGTCCCAAGCGCCCTCGGCGGTCATTTCCGCGCCTCCGCCAACCTTTTTCGGATTCTTCACCAGGCCCGTATTGCGCGCTGCGGCCGTGAGATAGCGGGCGTTGAAGCGGCGGAAATAGTTGAGGCTCTCCTTCGCAGTGAAGCCGTTCTTGCCGACCACCGTATGATAGTCGCCGCCGGTACGGATCTTATCGTTGCGGCGCACTGGCAGGTCGGGAAATACGCGGTAGGGCGCATCCTTCGGGGTTGCCTGCGCCTGGGCGCTTCCCGCAGTCACCTTCTCCACAACCGCGCTGGCCGCGCCGCCGGCCACTACCATGCCGAACTGACGCCTGGTCCGCATGTCTGCCCCTTTTCGAAAGTCGTGGCGCGACGATGAACGTTCCCTCCGCACCGCGGAAGCCCGGAAATATCTTGGGCATGTATAGGTTTCTTTTATAGCCGCCATCTGCGGGTCACATCCGCGACTTGCGCCAACGGCGTAGGAACTGCGCGCGCACCAGACCGTCCAGATCGGATAACAGGCCCGGCCCAATGCGGATGGCCTGGGTGCGGATGGGATCTATTCTAGCCTGCTCACCGGGCACAGACAGATCTTTGCGGACGGGACCCATGCCATGAGTCTTCAAGATGTCCTGCCCTTGGCGAGACAGCAGGAAGTCCAGGAACAGCCGGGCGGCATTGGGATGCCTGGCACTGGCGGTGACGAAGGCCACGCGCGACATCGCCAGCGTATAATCCACCGGGAACACCACTTCCAACTCGGGGTGGTCGCGATGCATTTCGATGGCATAGGAGGCGATCACGTCATAGCCGATCCACTGATTGCCGCGCAAGATGTTCATCAGCATGTCACGGCTCGTATTGTAGAGGCGCGCGTGCACACGGCCGAAAGTGTCGAAAAGAGTCCAGGAATCGCCGGTCACGCGGATGTCCTGCGACAGGAGCAGCATCCCCACTTCAGAGGCTTCGGGACTGTAGAGCGCGACCCGGCCATCGAAACGCTGATCCTGGCGGCGAAGCAATTCCCGCAAGCCTGCGTGAGTCCGCGGCATCTCGGAGCCGGCTAGGAAACGGCGATTATAGACGAAGGCTATCGGTTCCAGCGTCACGCCATAGCCCAGGTCCTGCCAGTGTGCCCAGGAAGCCAGATAGGGCATTTCGGGGGTCGCGTAGGGCAGCGATAATCCGTCGTTGATCAGCTTTTCCTGCAGGTCCATCGCCGGACTCCAGATGAAGTCCGCGCTCGGCCGCCCAGCCGCGGTTTCGCGCATAAACCGGCGATAGGTGCGCGCCGCGTTATCGTCCGTGTTCGCCACCGCCAGGAAGGGATAAAGCTTGCGGAAAGTGGTCAGCAGTTCGGCAATGGCGGCGTCGTCATGCACCACGCTGTAGATGACCAACTCCCTTTCCTGGCGCGCGGCCGCCACGATCTCGATATAGGATTGGGCATAATTGGCCACTTTGTTGTCGGCGGCCAGGCCAAGGATTACGGCCAGTCCGGCTATCGCAAATATCCGCAAGGCGCGATTCCCCACCTCTGCGTGAAAGTGGCGCTCCGGAGAAAAGGAGGGGCGCGAAGCCGGGAGCCCTCACGCCCCCAAGCCTCCGCGCCCCAAGTCAGGGGGACATGCGAGTCGGAACGACGCATCAGTACGCGAATTTCACGCCGAGCCGGAAAAACCGCCCCACCACGTCGTACAGCGCCGTCTGGGTGCGGTAGGGATTGTTGCCGGTAGAAGGGTCCAGCGGCGGGGTGATGTTGAAGAGATTGTTGATGCCCAGGAACACCGACCAGTCGCCTTCCTTATCGGGAATGGTGTATTTCAGGTTGGTGTCGACATAGATCGCCGCCGGCACGGTGTTGTTGTCGATGGTGACGCCCTGCACAAGGGTATTGTCGAACCGGCCCGCGCCGATGAACCGGACCTGGAAGAACGCCTCGTAAGGCCCGTAATCATACTGGCCCTGCCATGATCCCTTCCATTTGGGCATGTGGTAGCCGTTGGGCCCGACATCGCCTGCCCGCTCGATCGGCGCGACCCCCGCGGTGAAATTCTCGTCGTGATCGATGAACCCCGCCACGGCATGAAGCAGTACGTTGCCGCCCACATCCGGCCAGATATCGGACAGCGAGAAATGATAACTGGCCTCGAAATCCACGCCGTCCACCTTGTAGGACGCAAAATTGAACGGCTTCGTATAGGCGATAGTGACCGATCCGGTATTGTCATAGACGAAGAAGGCGCAGTTGGAGGTAACGCCCGCGTTGCAAAAGGCCACCTCCTGATCGACCGTCGGCGTCGAAATCGCCTTGCTGATGTTGATGGCATAGGCATCCACCGAGAAGCTGAAACCCGGCACCGCAGTCGGAGTGATGACCGCGCCATAGGTCATGGTGTTGGAGATTTCGGGGGTCAGCAGCGGATTGCCCGTGGCGGCGGTGCGGGTTCCGGAAGTCGTGGTGACAACGCCATAGCCCGGCTGGTTGATCATCAACCCCACGGTCGGCGCACCGCCATTCGCGCCCACATTGAACAGCTCGCTGAGGGAAGGCGCGCGGATGTCGCGCGACCGGGTGAGCCGGAAGCGCAGATCGTCGATCGGCTGGTAATTCACCCCGACCTTCCACGTGGTGGCGGAGCCGGAGGTGCGGTAGTCGGTGAAACGGGCCGCCAGATCAGTGTCCAGGTCTTCCGCGAAAGGCACCCCCTTGAGCAGCGGGATCGCAAACTCGACATAGCCCTCCGTCACCTCGTTGTGGCCGTGGGAGGGCTGGGTGTTGCCCGTGCGCCAGAGCCCGTTGGCGTTGGTATAGGGATTGAACGTGACGGAATAGGCATCCGACAGTTGAGAATAGGAATCGAAGCGGTAATTCAGCCCGCCCGCGAAGACCACATCGCCGGCCCATTCGGTGAACAGGGGACCGGTAATGTTGCCCTCGAAGGCATCCTGGAAGACATGATACTGATCGCTCTCGGTGCCGCTCACATAATCGACCGCCTCGGGTGACCCTCTGCTGACGCCAACCGCGTTGAAGGGCACGCATCCGTTGGTGGGAGCGGTCAGCGTGGACCGGCACACGACGCTTCCAAGCGCCAGGCCCGAGGTTCCGACATTGGCGGAGGTGACAGTGACCGCGTCGATCGCATTCACCCAGTTCGGCGTGATCAGCATTTTGGAGAAGTTCACGCCATAATGGGTTTCGCCATGGGCATAGTTGAGGTTCGCAGTCCAGTCGTTCCCGATCTTGAGGTCGGTTCCGATGGTGGCGCGATACGTATGGTTGGTGCCGTTGGGGCGGTAGGGCGTCTGGTTGATCTCATAGCCCAGCGTGATGGACTGCAGGCCGTTGGCGATCATGGCATCGCGCGTCGCTGCGGGCAGATAAGCGTTGTCCACTTTGATGACAGGGGCCAGCGGCTTGCCGGTCGCATAGTTCACGCCGCCCGAATAGTTGTTGTGGTCCAGGCCCCAGAGGAAGTCGGCGTGGACATTGATGCGATCGTTGAAATCGTAACTGGCGCGCACATAGGCGTTGCCGCGCACCTCGGGCGAGGTTTCCGACGCCTCGTTGTAAAGGCCCAGCACGGTATGGGGCTGGCCGTTGGGCAGCTCGCGCTGATTGGCTCCGCCGGAATACTTCGTATAGGCAAACTGATAAGGCTGGCCATTGGCGTCGAACGCCGTGCCCTTGAGCAGGCTGGACGTCGCGCCCGATAACGTGGTCGAAGATACCACCAGGCCGCCCTGGGTGGTGGCGGTGCTGATCGAGGCGGGCTGCATGGTGTTGGTGGGGCCGGGCAGGCCGGTCGCGAACACGTCGGCGCCCATGGCATCGAACCAGCGGTCATATTCGCGCACACCCTGGCTTTGATAATATTCGAAATTGGCCTCGACATGGGCCTTGCCGCCCAGGAAGTCCGAGCCCCAGGTCACCACTTCCTTCGTTTCGAAGTCGTCACCATAGTTGGAGACGCCCGCCTCGGCGCTGCCCTTCAGGCCGGTGTAATGCTTGTCGATGATGAAGTTCGCGACGCCCGCAACCGCATCGGAGCCATAGGCCGCCGACGCGCCGCCCGTGACGATGTCCACACGCTCGATCAGACCACTGGGAAACAGGTCGATGTTGGGCACGCCGTCGCCACGCGCGCCCACGAAACGCTGCCCGTCCAGCAGCGTAAGCGTGCGCTGCGAGCCCAGGCCACGCAGGTTCACCGTGGCCTGGCCGTTACCGCCGGCACCCACGCCGGATGCGGTCTGGTTGGCGCCACCGGTCGGCACCACCGAAGGCAGGGTCGCAAGCGCGTCGCCCACAGTGGTGGCGACCTTGTCGATCACCGCCCCTGTCACCGCCTGGACCGGCGTGGGCGAGGTGAATCCCGGCTCAGCGATGCGCGAGCCTGTGACCACGACACTTTCAGTACCTTCAGCGGTTTCCTGCGCAAGGCTGGGCGATATTGTCAGCGCCAGAACGCTGGTGCTCAACGCCAGTCGCCGGATATGACAGCGCGCGCGCACGGACGGAATATTCGTGTGCATCGTTCTCCTCCTCCCCGACAGGCCCGTGATCGCTGTATCTGCGACCTTGCGTGCACTGCACGGGGAGAATGAGTCCGCTTCGGAGCGGAGGGAATACCGAAAAGACCTCGCGCTGCTATAGGTTTTCCTTATAGCTGGGAGTTCAAAGAGCCATCGCTGCGGGCTCGCGAAATGCGTCGTTTCCTGAAAATGCTGTTCGACGGGGCAGAGTGCGCGATGGCTGACGTGAACTCGCCCCACTGCGTGCATCGCCACGCGGCCAAAGACTGGCGACTGCTTTCGGCCAATTCGAGCGAACTTTGAAATACAGTTATGTAGGCCCATCCTAAACGGGCGCGGCCGCCGGCATGGCGACGGTGTTCTCGGACCCATTTCCGAGCAAGGCAGAATTGATGAAGGAGTGGCGCGCCCGAAAGGATTCGAACCTCTGACCCCCAGATTCGTAGTCTGGTGCTCTATCCAGCTGAGCTACGGGCGCGTTCGGGAGGCGCGAACCTATTCAGGCCGCCCGCCAAACGCAAGAACAACCGCACCCGTCCTGTCCATTCTGGGCGCATGGCGCCCTTTTCCCACAAGTCCCGGTGGAAACATGCAGATTCCTTCGAAAAGCGGCATTCTGGTCCCTTGTCCGGCCCCGGTCCGCTGGTTAAGACTTGGGCGGACAAGCCCGTCTTCCAAGAGCGCGGACGGGGTGGGTTTTGGCGCCTCATGTGATCTGGGGGTACTTGATCATCGGGCTGGGCGCCGGACAGCGGAGAGCATAATGAGGGGACTTCCGGCAAGGCAGGGGCTCAAAAAGGGCCTTGTTCTGGCTTTTGCGGTGACGGCAGGCCTGAGCCTTGCCGCCTGCTCGGATATCGACAGCATGTTCGGCGACGACAGCGGCATGACCGCCGAGGCCCCACCCACGGCAGAAAGCAACACTCCGCCCACGGCTACCCCCCCACCCGCTGCCCCGGCGCCGGGCGGGGCGCTTGTCGCCACGATCACCCCCGTCACCATCGACCCCGGCACCGATACCGGCACTGCCGTCAACAAGACCATCCAGGGCATCCGCGCCCAGGTTTCGGGGCTGCAGAGCAGGCTCGCGGCCAATGCCGGCCGCCTGTCTGATCTGCGCAACCAGGGCGCCGGCGCCGCCGGGGCCTATCAGGAGGCCAAGGCCCACATCACCACCCGCCTCCAGGTGGGCACAACCCGCGGCAATCCCGAGCTGGTGGCCGAGTGGAATACCGCCCAGGGTCAACTCGACACACTGACGGCGAACATCAATGCCCTGAACAACCTGGGCACCGATGTCACCAACGACAGTTCTTCCGCCCATTACGCCCTGGACCAGATCAGCGCGACGTTCAATGTTTCCGGCGCCGTGGATGAAGACCATCGCCAGCTCCAGCTTCTGGAAGACGAGACCAGCCAGACCATCGTGATGATCGACCGGCTCCTGCGTGAGGTTTCCGACGCGGTGCAACGCCAGACCGCCTATGTCGGCGCCGAGCGAGCCAATCTCACCACGCTTGCCGCTTCGATCAAGAATGGCGAGCTCTATGGCGGCGGCTCAACGGCTTCGCTGGGCACGCTTGGCGGCGTGCAGACCGCATCATCGGGCGGAAGCCCGCTGGTCGTGATCCGCTTTGACCGTCCCGATGTGAACTATCAGCAGATCCTCTATGCCGCGCTGAACCAGGCACTGCAGAACCGGCCGGGCGCCGGCTTCCAGGTAGTGGCGGTTTCACCCACCAAGGGCACAGCTGCCTCAGTCCAGCTGGCGCAAAGCGCCGCCCGCCGCCATGCCGAGGATGTACTGCGCTCCATGACCGACATGGGCGTGCCCGCCACGCGGGTCAACATGGCATCCACCACCGATCCGGGCGCCACCGCCAGCGAAGTGCGCGTCTTCGTGCGGTAAGCTCCCGAAACAGGTTGCGACAAAGCCCCGCTCCGGCGGGGCTTTTTTGTTGTCCACCCCGCCCCTACCATCGCCTTCCTGCCGCTGCCGAAGGGTACCCCGATGCGCGCCGTCGTCTCGCTTGTCCTTGCGCTTTTCCTCGCGATCCTTCCGGCGGAGGCGCAAGAGAACAAATCCGGTTTCGCCCGCCATGAGATGGTTGCCGCCGCCAATCCGCTTGCGGCGGAAGCGGGGCTGGAAATGCTGAGGGCCGGCGGCAGCGCGGTGGATGCAGCCATCGCCGTTCAAATGGTGCTGGGGCTGGTGGAGCCGGAATCATCGGGCATTGGCGGCGGCGCCTTCATGCTGGTGTTCGATCCCAGGACAAAGAAGACCACCAGCTTCGACGGCCGTGAATCGGCACCGGCTTCGGCAACGCCGGATATGTTCCTGGGGCCTGACGGCAAGCCGCGCAGCAAGACCGACGTCATTCCGGGCGGTCTTTCGGTGGGCGTGCCTGGCGTCGTCTCGATGCTGGAGCTGGCGCACAAGAAATATGGCAAGCTTCCCTGGGCCAGGCTGTTCGAGCCGGCGATCCGGCTGGCGGAGGACGGCTTTCCGGTCGGGCCGAAACTCGCGCGCACCATCCGCGGCTTCGCGCGCGGCGCGGGCATGCCCGATATCCGGCGCACCTTCTATAACGCCGACGGCACGCCGCTGCGGGAAGGCGAAATATATCATAACCGCGAATATGAGGCGACATTGCGAACAATCGCGGAAGGCGGCGCGAAAGCCTTCTACACGGGCGAGATCGCGCAGGCGATTGTGGACAAGGTCCAGCACGCGCCCGTCAACCAGGGCGGCATGACACTGGCCGATCTTGCGAACTTCCGGGCGCGGGAACGCACGCCCGTATGCGGCAGCTATCGCATCTGGCACCTGTGCTCGATGGGCCCGCCCAGCTCCGGCGGCATCGCCATCGTGCAGATCCTGGGCATGCTCCAGCGCTTCCCCTCATCCGAGCTTCAGCCCGGCACACTCAGCGAGGCGCACCTGTTCACCCAGGCCAGCCGGCTGGCCTATGCCGACCGCGCCAGATACATGGCGGACACGGACTTCGTGAAGGTACCGGTCGCCGGTCTGCTGGACAGGACCTACATCGCCAGCCGCGCCGCGCTGATCAACCCCAAAAGGGACATGGGTCAGGCCCAGGCCGGTAATCCGCCGGAAAAACACGCGGCATACGCGCCCCAGCGTTCGCCGGTGCTGCATGGCACCAGCCATCTGACCATCGTGGACCGGCACGGCCAGGTGATCGCGATGACCACCTCGGTCGAATCCGTCTTCGGCGCCGAAGTGATGGTCAAGGGATTCTTCCTCAACAACACGCTGACCGACTTCTCGCTCGACCCCATGCTCGATGGCCTGCCGGTGGCCAACGCACCCGCGCCCGGCAAGCGGCCTTTGAGCGCCATGTCGCCCACCATCGTGTTCGACAAAAATGGGAAGTTCCTGCTGTCGGTTGGATCGCCAGGGGGTCCGGCCATCATCGATTATGTGGCCCAGACGCTGATCGCGATGCTGGATGGCGGGCTGGCACCCGACAGGGCCATTGCCCTGCCCCGCCAACTGAACCTCAACGGGCCGACGCGGCTGGAGCAGGGGCCGGAAAATGACGCCATCGCCCCCGGCCTGACGGCAATGGGCCATACGGTGACCGTGGTGGCCGGGGAAGGGAGCGGCCTGCACGGTATCAGGAGGACCAAGGGTGGCTATATTGGCGGCGCCGACCCCCGGCGCGACGGCGTGGTGATCGGGGATTGAAATAATCTTTCAACGCCATGGCCCGGCGGAACCGAAGCCAAGCGTTGACAGGACCCGGCCCGCCGCCTAAAAACCGCGCTCTTTTTCGGCCTATTCTGGCCTTTCTGGAGCCTTGAGACCCATGAAGCGCACCTATCAGCCGAGCAAACTCGTGCGCAAGCGCCGTCACGGCTTCCGTTCGCGCATGGCTACGGCTGGCGGCCGCAAGGTCCTGAACCGCCGCCGTGCCAGTGGCCGCAGGAAGCTTTCGGCCTGAACCAGCAGGGCGGCCCGGGAACATCGCCGGCGCGCGACGACATCGCGCACCCCCTGCTTCCCAAGGAAAAGCTGCTCGTGGAACGCTTGAGAAAACGCGCCGACTTCCTGAGGGCCGCGCGGGGCATTCGCCGTGTGGAAGGCGCGGTCACCCTGGAAATCTGCCCTACGCCCGCCGCCGATAGCCTGCCGGGACGCCTGCGCGCCGGCTTTACCGCCAGCCGCAAGATCGGCAACGCCGTCAACCGCAATCGAGCCAAGCGCCGCCTTCGCGCCGCCGCGGCCCAGACCCTGCCCCTTTTGGGCCGGGCGGGCCATGACTATGTTCTGGTGGCACGCGGCACCACCGTGGCGCGTCCGTTCCCGGCCTTGCTGTCCGACCTCGTCACGGCCCTGAAATCGGCGCACCGCAAGCTGGACGCGAAAGCCGGAGAGATTTAACCCATGCGCAAGATTGCCGTCGCGCTGATGTCTGCGCCTCTGCTTTTCTATCGCCGCGCCATCTCGCCCTTCCTGCCGCCCTCCTGCCGGTTCGAGCCCAGTTGTTCGGCCTATGCGCTGGAGGCCCTGAAAATGCACGGGCCCGTCGCCGGCCTGTGGCTGACACTCAAGCGCCTGGCGCGGTGCCATCCCGTAACCTGGCTCGGCGGTTCGTCGGGCTTCGATCCTGTTCCCCACAAACATTAAACCGACCAGACACGCATGAACGGCAACAAGAACGTCCTTCTCGCTATCGCGCTTTCGGCGGCGGTGCTGTTTTTCTGGCAGTATTTCGTCGCCACGCCTTCGATGAAAGCTGAGCAGGCGCGCCAGGCGCAACTGACACACCAGGAAAAAACAAAGCCTGCGGCCGGTACTCCGGCCCTTCCCGGCGTGGCGGCGGGCGAAGGTCACCTGTCACGCGAGCAGGCCCTGAAAGCGGGCGGACGGCGCGTGGCCATCGACACGCCGATGGTGGATGGCTCGATCCTGCTCAAAGGCGCACGGATCGATGATCTGCGCCTGAAGAAATACCATGAGACGATCGATCCCCGGTCGCCCGAGATCGTGCTGCTGGCCCCCAAAAGCACCGACTATCCCTATTATGCCGAGTTCGGGTGGGTGGGCGCCCAGAACATGCCCAATGACGACACCGTCTGGACCCAGTCGGGTGGCGGCACGCTGGCGCCCGGCAAGCCGGTGACGCTGACCTGGGACAACGGCCACGGACTGGTCTTCACTCGCACCATTTCGGTGGACGACAAATACATGTTCACCATCGCCGATCACGTTGCCAACAAGGGCAGCGCACCGGTGAAGCTGTTTCCGTACAGCTATGTCGCGCGCCAGAACATCCCCAAGACCACCAACACCTGGATTCTGCACCAGGGCTTTGTCGGCGTGTCGGGCGGCAGCGAGGTCGACGCCAAATACGACGACTTCAAGGAGCCCGGCACACCCCCTAAAACATTCTCCTCGACCGGCGGCTGGGTTGGCATCACCGACAAATACTGGATGGCCGCCGTCATCCCGCCCCAGGGCGAAAACTTTGACGGCGCCTATCTCGGCTCCAAGACAGCCGCCGGGGCCGATGCCTATCAGGCCAACTACAGGCTGGGTGCGCGCACCATCGCTTCCGGCGCCAGCGCCGACGTCACGCATCGCCTGTTCGCCGGCGCGAAGGTGGTGGACATACTGCGCGGTTACCAGGACAGCCAGAACATCACCCATTTCGACCTGGCGGTGGACTGGGGCTGGTTCTGGTTCTTCACCCGGCCCCTGTTCTGGCTGCTCGACAGCTTCAACAAATTCCTGGGCAATTTCGGCCTCGCCATCCTGGCGCTCACCGTGGTGGTGAAGCTGGCCTTCTTCCCGCTTGCCAATGCCGGCTTCAAGTCGATGAGCAAGATGAAGAAGGTCCAGCCGGAGATGCAGCGCCTGAAGGAGCTGCACGGCGACGATCCGCAGAAGCTGCAGCAGCACATGATGGAGCTGTATCGCCGCGAGAAGGTGAATCCGGTTTCCGGCTGCCTGCCCATCCTGATCCAGATTCCGGTGTTCTTTTCGCTCTACAAGGTGCTGTTTGTCACCATCGAGATGCGGCATGCGCCCTTTTACGGCTGGATCCAGGACCTGTCGGCGCCCGATCCGACCTCGATCCTCAACCTGTTCGGGCTGATCCCCTACGACCCGCACACGGTGCTGCCCGGCTTCCTGGCATTCCTGTCCATCGGCGCCTGGCCGATCGTCTATGGCGTCACGCAATGGGTTCAGACCAAGCTCAATCCGCCGCCACCCGATCCGGTGCAGGCCAAGATGTTCTCGTTCATGCCGGTGATCTTCACCTTCATGTTCGCCACCTTTCCGGCCGGACTGGTGATCTATTACGCCTGGAACAACCTGCTGACGGTGTTGCAGCAGTGGTTCATCATGCGCCGGGAAGGCGTGGAGGTGAACCTGATCGAGAATATCCGGCCCAAGAAGCTGAAAGCGGCGAATGACTGACGATGCGGCTGCAGAGGAAGCCGCGCGCAAGTTGTTCGCCGGAGCCTGCGGCTTCGTCTGGGGCGCGACATCCGCCGACGGCCTGCCGCCGGAGCGGCTGAACGAAGTGGCCTTCGTGGGCCGCTCCAACGCGGGCAAGTCCAGCCTGGTCAACGCCCTGACGGGCCGCAAATCGCTGGCCCGCGTCTCGCAGACGCCCGGCGCCACCCGCCAGATCAACTTCTTCGACCTGGGCGGCCGGCTGATGCTGGTGGACCTGCCCGGCTATGGCTTTGCCAAGCGCTCGAAAGTGGAAGCGCTGGCCTGGCAGGAAATGGTCTTCGCCTATCTGCGCGGGCGCGCGCGCCTCAGGCGCGTGGCGCTGCTGATCGATGCGCGGCGCGGGCCTATGGAAACCGACATCCAGGTGATGGACCTGCTTGACCGCGCCGCCGTCTCCTACCTCCTGGTCCTGACCAAGGCCGATGCGCTGTCCGCGCCGGAGCGCGCCGGAGCGCTTGCCGCCGCCAAAGCCGAAGCCGCCCGCCATACCGCCGCGCTGGCGGAGGTGATGGCGACGTCCGCCCTTACCGGCGAAGGCATTGCCGCCCTGCGCACGCATCTGGCCCTGCTGGCCGAATAGGCCGTAGAAACGCCCGATTTCCCGCGCTATAAGGCCCCGCTTTTCCAATGGGCGACGCCATGGCCGGTGCTTCCGACGACACGCCTGACGACAGGAACCTCAGGATGATGGCGCGCTGGCGCCAGACGGGCCGGGTGCTGGTCGAGGCGCTGCCTTACATCCTCAAATATGACCAAAAGACCATCGTGGTGAAATATGGCGGCAATGCCATGTCGGGCTCCGGCACCGACGATTTCGCCCAGGACATTGTGCTGATGAAGCAGACCGGCATCGACCCGGTGGTGGTGCATGGCGGCGGTCCCCAGATTGGCGCCATGCTCAAGAAGCTCAACATCAACTCCACTTTCATCGACGGCCTGCGCGTCACCGATGAAGCGGCGGTGGAGGTGGTCGAGATGGTGCTGACCGGTTCGATCAACAAGCAGATCGTCACCGGGATCAATGCCGCCGGCGGCCGCGCGGTAGGCCTGTCGGGCAAGGATGGCAACCTGGTGATCGCCCGCAAGGTGGCGCTGACCCAGACCGACCCCGCCACCGGCGAGCGCAAGGCGGTGGACCTGGGCTTTGTGGGCGAGCCCGACACGGTCAATCCCGAAGTGCTGCACTCCATCATGAAGTCCGAGAACATCCCGGTGATCGCCCCCATCGGCGTGGGCCGGAAGGGCGAAACCTATAATATCAATGCCGACACGGTGGCGGGCGCGGTGTCCTGTGCGTTGAAAGCCGAACGCCTGATCCTGCTCACCGATGTCGAAGGCGTGCTGGACCAGGACAAGAAGCTGATCCCGCGGCTGACCGTCGGCGAGGCACGCACGCTGATCGCCAACGGCACGATTTCCGGCGGGATGATCCCGAAAATCCAAACCGCCATCGACGCGGTGGAGGGCGGGGTCAACGCCGCGGTGATCCTGGATGGGCGCATTCCCCATGTGCTGCTGCTCGAACTGTTCACCGAGCACGGCGCCGGCACGCTTATCACGGCGGAATGACCCGCGCTGTCCTGCTTGCGCTGCTGATGGCGTTCTGCGCGCCCGTCTCCGCCCGGGCCGCGCTGACCCTGTGCAACCGCACCAGCTACATCCTCGGCGCCGCGACTGCGGCCACAGGAGGCCCGGGCGCCAATGTCGCGGGCTGGACGCGAATCGTGCCGGGAGATTGCCAGGTGGCGCGCAAGGAGGCGCTGACCTCCGGAACCTACCTGGTCCATGCCCGCTCGAGTCTGGCCCATTCGGGGCCATCGCGGGTATGGGGCGGCCGCTATTCCGTCTGTGTGAAGGACGGCAATTTCACCCTCAAGCCATCTGCGATGCAGCCCGCCTGCACCGCGGAAGGCACGTTCGCCCTGCCTTTCGCGCCCATCGGCAATCACGGGAAAAGTTCGTGGACCATGAATTTCGATGAGCAGCCTGCCATGACGCTGACCCAGGCACAGCTTGCGGGCGTCAAGCGGCTCCTCACCGACAACGGCTACAAGGTGGGCGCCATCGACGGCAAACCCAACAAGGCAACGGGCGCGGCGCTGGCCGAATTCCGGAAGAAAATGCACTTCGCGCCGCTGGCGGGCAATGCCGAACTGTTTGATGCGCTGGAGCGCGAGGCGGCCCGCAAGACCGCTCCGGCCGGCTATGCGGTCTGCAACGATTCAAAAGAGACATTGCTGGTGGCGCTGGGACAGGGCGACGGCGGCAAGGCCGTGTCGCGCGGCTGGTGGACGGTACCGGCGGAAGGCTGCGCCAGGGCCATCGCCATGCCGCTGACCGGCGATACCGTCTATCTGCTGGTACAGCGGGCAAACGGCACCGCGGTTGTGGCCGGGCCCCGGACATTCTGCACCGTGGCGGCGGCCTTCGAGATCCGGGGCGCGGGCAATTGCGCCGCGCGCGGCTATGCCGAAGCCGGCTTTGCCAGGACGGACACGCGCGGCCGCAGCGGGGTCATCGTCCATGTCGGCGCCGCGGGCCTGGAGAACCGCTGACCCGAAGGATCGCGATCAGGCCGGAATGTTGAAATAGTTGAGATGCCAGCGCATCTCTTCCTTGGTGAGCGGAAAACCCACGCCGCCGCGCGCCGGCAGGATCTCATGCGCCGGCAGTTTCATGATGAAGGTCTGGATCTTGAAGGCCACGCGCATGGACAGATGCGCGTGCCAGACCAGCGCCACGATCGGTTTGGCGCTGCCCGCGGCGAGTATCTTCTTCACCGTCTGGTCGGTGACATGGGCAAGCTGCGCCAGCGCCAGGATCACCACATCGCGGCGGCCCGACTGCGCCGCCTGTTCGACGAACAGGCTGTCGAGCCGGTTCTGCGCCCTGGCCGCCGCAACCATATCGGCGGCGGACGCCGTGTCCGGCGCGGCGTCATCGTCCTTTGCCAGCCGTGCCCGCAGTTCGCGGGCCAGGTGCGCGCGGGTCGTTTCCGACAGGTCGTGCCGCGCTGCCAGACGTTCCAGGATCGCTGCGCCCACGAAACTCCCGATGCGGCGGATGGCCCGCGCCGAAAGATCGGCCCGGAGCGCCAGCGGCATGTGCCAGGCGCTGATTTCCTCGGCCTGGTCGATGATGCGGTCCAGCGTCTCCTTCCGGATCCTGGCGTCGGGATTGACCAGCAGCGCGGCCACTGCAGGCACGTTCAGCGAATGCACCAGCCGTTCGCTGACATCGGCGCCCAATGGCCTGCGTGCGGCGATGGCGGCCAGAACCTCCTGCACCTTGCCGCAGGCGATCACCTCGATCAGGTCGGCATCGGACAGGAGCGGGGAATATTGCAGGATCGGCGCCGCCACGACGGCGTTGAGGTCGTTCGCAAGCGTCAGCGCCACATCGCGCGGGATGCAGTCCAGATTCTTGATCTCTTCGGCCAGGATGGCGCGCACGCGCACCGAGGCGTCGCGCGCCAGGCATTCCAGCGTCTCGATGGTGAGCGCAACGGCGTGCGAGCTTTCCCGCGCCGAGAGATCTGGCATCAGCCGGCCGATCTTGGCGGCCAACTCCGCACGCACATCCTCGACCTCGTCGTCGGCCAGAAGGCGGTTCGTTGCGGCGGCCGCCGCCGGATTGGCCGCCACCGCGGCCCTGGTCGCCGGCGCCCCGCGGGCGGCAAGATAATGCAGCACGTCAGGGCCCGCATCGGTGCGGCCCGCCAGTTCCGCATTGCCACCGCCTTCTCCGCGCTGGCGGCTGGTGCGGACGTCAAGAAGATCGAGCGCGTCGCGCGGATCGAGACTTTCCGCGGGGCGGCCGGGCGGCAGTGAATCCATTTCCGTTCCTTCCTTCCGCCCCGATCTTCCCCCGCGGCCATTCTGTCCCGCGCCCTTTAACGGGGGATAAAGAGGCATGGTGGACATCCGTTAACGGTGCTTGCGCGAAGGGCCCGGCCGCGCCATGTTCCGCCCCATGGAACGCCCGGCAATGACGGACGACAGCGGAACGCAGCCGGAAGAACGCCCGGATTTCCGGCATGTGAGAAACTGGATCTTCGACCTCGACAACACGCTGTATGGCGCGTGCAACGGCATCTTCACGCAGATCGAATCGCGCATGACCGATTATGTGACGACGCTGCTCGGGCTGCCGCGGGACGAAGCCCGCATCTGCCAGAAGGATCTCTATCGCCGCTATGGCACAACCCTCAACGGGCTGATGCGCGAGCATGGCGCCGATGCGGAGGACTATTTGAACTATGTCCACGACATAGACCTTTCGTGCCTTGTGCCCGATGCGCAGATGGTGGATGCCATCGGGCGCCTGCCAGGACGGCGCTTCATCTTCACCAATGGCTGCGGCGGTCATGCGGCGCGGGTGCTGGACCGGCTGGGCATGGCCGGACTGTTCGAAGCCGTGTGGGACATCCGCGCGATCGGATTCACCCCCAAGCCACAGGCGGCCGCCTATGACGCCATCCTGGCGGCGGGGCGCATGGATGCGCACGCAGCGGCCCTGTTCGACGATATCGCCCGCAACCTCGTTCCCGCCCACGCCCTGGGCATGACCACAGTCTGGTTGAAAACCGACGCGCCCTGGGGCAAGCACGGGCCGCTGGTGGACGTGTCGGAGGACGACATTGACCACCAGACCGAGAACCTCGCCGATTTTCTGCACGGCATCATGATTTGAAAGACCAGCAATGCATGATTTGATCGGGGCCGTCGAAGCGGCCTGGGAAAAACGCGACAGCCTTGACGCAAGCAGCCGCGGCGCGGAGCGCGAAGCGGTGGAGGCCGCGCTGGAAGGGCTGGACAGCGGTGCGCTGCGCGTGGCCGAGAAGACCGGCGGCGCGTGGAAGGTGCACGAGTGGCTCAAGAAGGCGGTCCTGCTGTCGTTCCGGCTGAACGACATGAAGCTGATCTCCGGCGCGCCGGGCGAGGCGGTGTGGTGGGACAAGGTGGATTCCAAATTCCTGGGCTGGGACGCGGCGCGGTTCCGCGCCGCCGGTTTCCGCGCCGTGCCCGGTGCGGTGGTGCGCAGGAGCGCCTTCATCGCCAGGGGCGCGGTGCTGATGCCCAGCTTCGTCAATGTCGGCGCGCGCGTGGGCGAAGGCACCATGATCGATACCTGGGCCACGGTGGGTTCCTGCGCGCAGGTGGGTGCGCATTGCCACATTTCCGGCGGGGCGGGCCTTGGCGGCGTGCTGGAGCCGTTGCAGGCCGCCCCCACCATCATCGAGGACAACTGTTTCATCGGCGCGCGCGCTGAAGTGGCCGAGGGCGTGATCGTCGGCGAAGGCAGCGTGCTGTCGATGGGCGTGTATCTGTCGGGCTCGACCAAGATCGTCGACCGCGCCACGGGCGAAATCCATATGGGCAAGGTGCCCCCCTATTCGGTGGTGGTGTCGGGGTCCATGCCATCGGGCAGCGGCCCCAATCTCTACTGCGCCGTGATCGTCAAGCGGGTGGACGAGAAGACCCGCGCCAAGACCTCCATCAACGAGCTGCTGCGGGACTGATGAGCAGTTACGCCATAGATGCGCTTGCCCTGGCCCAGGCCCTGATCCGCCGCCCGTCGGTGACGCCCGCCGATGCGGGCGCGCTGGACGTGCTGGAGGCGGTGCTGAAGGACATGGGCTTTGCGACCCATCGCCTGCCCTTTGGCGAGGTGGACAATCTTTACGCGCGGCTGGGCGAGGGCGCGCCGCATTTCTGCTTTGCGGGCCATACCGATGTGGTGCCGGCGGGCGACGGCTGGAGCCGGGAGCCCTTTGCCGCCGAGGTACGGGACGGCGTGCTTTATGGCCGGGGCGCAGCCGACATGAAATCGGCCATCGCCGCTTTTGTCGCGGCGGTGGCGCGCACCGGCGCCCCCAAGGGCTCGATCAGCCTGCTGATCACCGGCGATGAGGAAGGCGCGGCCGTCAACGGCACGGTCAAGGTGCTGGACTGGCTGAAGGCACGGGGCGAGAAGATCGACCATTGCATCGTGGGCGAGCCCACCAGCGTGGCGCGAACCGGCGACACGCTGAAGATCGGCCGGCGCGGCTCGATCAACTTCAGGATCACGGTGACGGGTGTGCAGGGTCATGTGGGCTATCCGCAGAAGGCCGTCAATCCGATTCCGGCGCTGGCCGAGCTGGTGACGCAGCTGGCCAGCCACAAGCTGGACCGGGGCAGCGAGCATTTCGATCCGTCCACCCTGTCCTTCACCAGCGTGGACGTGGGCAATCCCGCCACCAACGTGATTCCCGGGGAGGCGCGGGCGGCCTTCAACATCCGCTTCAACGACAGGCACACGCCCGACAGCCTGACCGGCTGGGTCAAGGATCGCGCCCAGCGCATCGCCGAGGAGACCGGCTGCACCATCGCCGTCACCGCCCAGACCAGCGGCGTATCGTTCCTGACCGCGCCGGGCAAGTTCACCCAGATGATCAGCGACACCATCGCAGGCATCACCGGCCAGGCGCCCTTCTTCTCCACCAGCGGCGGCACGTCGGATGCCCGCTTCATCAAGGACCATTGCCCGGTGGTGGAACTGGGGTTGGCGGGCACGACCATGCACAAGGCCGACGAGTGCGTGGCGGTGGCCGAGATCGAGGCCCTGACCGGCATCTATGCCGCGCTGCTCGCGGCCTATTTCGCCAAGCCGCCGCTTTGAGTCCCATCGGCATCTTCGATTCGGGCATGGGCGGGCTGACGGTGATGCGGGCCCTGAAAGCGCGCCTGCCGGGGGAAAGCTTCGTCTATCTGGGCGACACCGCGCGCCTTCCCTATGGCACCAAGAGCCCGGAGACGGTGACGCGCTATGCCTTGCAGGCCGGCCGCGCGCTGATGGGCCACGCCATCAAGCTGCTGGTGGTGGCGTGCAACACCGCCAGCGCCGCGGCACTGCCCGCGCTGCGCCAGGCGCTTGCGCCCCTGCCGGTGGTGGGCGTGATCGAGCCCGGCGCGGCGGCGGCGGTGGCGGCGGCGCCTGAAGGCCCCATCGCCGTGATCGCGACCGAGGGCACGGTGAAGGGCGGCGCCTATGTGCGCGCCATCCAGGCGCTGGCGCCCGACATGCCGGTGGTGCAGCAGGCCTGCCCGCTGTTCGTGGCGCTGGCCGAGGAAGGGCTGACGGCGGGCCCCATCGCGGAACTGGCGGCGCAGCGGTATCTGGACCCGCTTTTCGCCACCATGCCCCGCCCGCGAGGGCTGGTGCTGGGCTGCACGCACTTTCCCGTGCTGAAGGAAACGATAACACGCACCGCGCCGGATGTCGCGCTGATCGACAGCGCCGAGACGACCGCCGCGGCGGTGGAAGCGGTGTTGCGGGAACATGGATTGCTGAACGGCGGCGCGGGCGGCGCGGCGCGCTTTCTGGCGACCGACGCGCCCGGACGTTTCGCCGACCTGGGCCGCATCTTCCTGGGCGAGCCCATCGATCCGGGCAGCGTCACGCTGGTGGACCTTTAAGCCTTCGCCCTTCGAGAGACTCAGGGTGAAGAAGGCGCATAATCCACCCGCACCAGATAAAGCCCGTCGGGCGGGGCGACGGGGCCGCAGGCGGCGCGGTCGCGCGCTTCCAGCGCCGCCTTCACATCGCGCGGCGTCCATTTGCCTTCGCCCACCAGTTTGAGCGTGCCGGTGAAGGAGCGGATCTGGTGATGCAGGAAGGAGCGCGCCGAGGCTTCGATATGAATCTCGTCGGCGCGGCGCGAGACGTCCAGCCGGTCCAGCGTCTTGACCGGCGACTGGGCCTGGCACTCGGCGGCGCGGAAGGTGGTGAAGTCGTGATGGCCCACGAGCATCTGCGCCGCGGCGTGCATGGCATCGGCATCGAGCGGCACCGCGATGTGCCAGACCTTGCCCCGATCCAGCACGGCAGGCGCGCGGCGGGCCATGATGCGATAGAGGTAATGCCGCGCGGTGGCGGAGAAACGGGCATGGAACGCGTCGCCGGCCACGGCCGCGTCCAGCACCGCCATGGGAGCGGGCCTGAGATGATAGTTCAGCGCATCGCGCAGCTTGTCGGGTGTGAAATCCCTGGCCAGGTCGAAATGCGCCACCTGGCCCAGCGCATGCACGCCCGCATCGGTGCGGCCCGCGCCGATGACATGCACGCGTTCGCCGCAGAGTCTTGCGATCGCGTCTTCCAGCGCGCCCTGCACCGACGGACCATTGTCCTGGCGCTGCCAGCCCACGAAAGGGCCGCCGTCATATTCGAGCGTGACGCGATAGCGCATCAGGAAAGCCGCGTGCCGCGCGGCACCGCGAACCCCTTGAGCAGCTCGGCGGCGTCCATCACGCCCTTGCCCGCGCGCTGGACCTTGAGCAGCCTGAGCGCGCCGTCGCCGCAGGCGATGGTCAGCGCATCGTCGATCGCTTCGCCGGGCGAACCGTTCCTTGCGACGGGTTCGGCATAGAGGATTTTCAGCCGCTCGCCCTTCACCTCGGTGAAGGCGCCGGGCGCGGGGGACAGGCCGCGTATCTGCGCGTCGATCGCAGCCGCGCTGTTCGTCCAGTCGATGCGGGCTTCGTCCTTGGCGATCTTCTTCGCATAGGTGACGCCGTCCTCGGATTGCGGCACGGCCGTCACTGCGCCGCGTTCCAGGCCCGCAAGCGCGCGCACCATCAGGTCGGCCCCCAGCCGCGCCAGTTCGCCGGTGAGCTCGCCCGCGGTCTTGCGGTCCACCGCCACGCGTTCGGCCATCAGCACGGGGCCGGTGTCGAGGCCCCGGTCCATCTGCATCACCATCACGCCGGTTTCCGTGTCGCCCGCCATCACCGCGCGCTGGATGGGCGCGGCCCCGCGCCAGCGCGGCAGCAGCGAGCCGTGCAGGTTGAAGCAGCCGAGCTTCGGCGCATCGAGAATGGCGGCGGGCAGCAGCAGGCCGTAAGCGACCACGACCGCGGCATCGAGGTCCAGGGCGGCGAAGGCGGCCTGTTCGTCTTCGCCCTTCAGCGAAGCGGGCGTGCGCACCGCCAGCCCCTGGCGTTCGGCGAACTGGTGGACGGGGCCTTTTTCCAGCGCCAGTCCGCGCCCCCTGGGCCGGGGCGGCTGGGAATAGACGGCGGCGATATCGTGACCCTGGGCGATCAGCTCGGCCAGGGTGGGCACCGCGAAATCCGGCGTGCCCATGAAGGCCAGGCGCAGGGTCACGCGCCGCCCTCATGCTTCGACACGCTCAGCATGCGGACATCCCAAGGCCCTCACCCTGAGCGTGCCGAAGGGCGAGGTGCATGGCTAGCCCGCCGCCTGCAGCTTCTTGGCCTTGGTGAGCTTGCGCAGCGCCATCGAGCGTTTCAGGCGCGAGAGATGATCGATGAACAGCACGCCGTTGAGGTGGTCCATCTCGTGCTGCAGGCAGGTGGCCAGCAGGCTGTCGGCTTCCAGCACCTGGCGGACGCCGTCGCGGTCGAGATATTCGGCGCGGATGCGCGCGGGCCGTTCCACATCGTCCCAGATTTCGGGGACCGACAGACACCCTTCCTCGAACACCGCGGTTTCCTCCGACGCCCAGAGGATCTTGGGGTTGATGAAGGCGCGGGGGTTGCGCGTGCCTTCCCGCTGTTCCAGGTCGATCACGATCACCCGCTTGGGCACGCCGATCTGGATGGCGGCCAGCCCGATGCCGTCGGCGGCATACATGCTGTCGGCCATATCGTCGATCAGCCTGCGGATCTCGTCATCCACCGTCTCCACATCGGTGGAGACGGCTTGGAGGCGCGGATCGGGGGCGGTTAGAATGGGGCGCACGGTCATGGGTGTGAGATAAGACCGGGCAGGCAAAGGGTCAAGTTTCCATGGAAATCGCGTTGATCGTGCTGGCTGTGGCCATAGTGGCGGCGGCGCTGATCCTGGCCTTCGCGCGGCCGAAGGCTCCGGCGGCGGAACCCGCACCGAACCCCCACCTGGCCGATCCCCGGCTGGACACGCTGTTGTCGCGCCAGGGCGAAACCCTGGGCCAGTTCACCGCCACGGTTGCGGCGCAGGAGGCCCTGGCGCGCACGCTGGGCGAGCGCCTGGAGGCGCTGGAACAGCGCATGGCCGACAAGCTGGCGGCCACGGCCCAGCAGACCGGCGAAACCTTCGTCAGCATCACCGAACGGCTTGCGGTGATCGACGCGGCGCAGAAGAACATCAGCGAACTGTCCACCCATGTCGTGTCGCTGAAGGCGATCTTTTCCGACAAGCAGGCGCGCGGCGCGGTCAGCCAGGACCAGATGGAGGCCATCGTCGCCGAACATCTGGCGCCGGGCCAGTACGAGTTCCAGGCGACCCTGTCGAACGGCAAGCGGCCGGACTGCGCCATCCGCATTCCCAATGTGACGGCGCGCATCGTGGTGGATTCCAAATTCCCGCTGGAGGCCTTCGAAGCGCTGCGGGTGGCCGAGACCGACGAGCAGCGCAAGGCCGCCATGGTCTTCGTGCGCGATTCCATGGCCAAGCATGTCAAGGACATCAAGGAGAAGTACCTCATCCCCGGCGAGGTGCAGACGCCCGCCATCATGTTCGTGCCGTCGGATTCCATCTATGCCGAACTGCACGCCAACTTTCCGGAAACCCTGCGCCGCGCCCGCCAAGACCAGGTGGTGGTGGTCAGCCCGCATGTTTTCATGCTGGTGATCGGCACCATCCAGAGCCTGATGCGCGACGCCAGGATGCGCGAACAGGCCCATGCCATCCAGGTAGCGGTGGGCTCGCTGCTGCAGGACGTACGGCGGCTGGGCGAGCGGGTCGGCAAGCTGCGCGACCATTTCGAGACCACCAGCAAGGACATCGGGCAGATCGAAATCTCGATGAAGGGCATCGACCGCCATGCCGAGCGCATCGCCCAGGTCGAATTGGGCGATGCGCCCGCCGCACTGTCCCCCACCGCGCTGCCCAAGGGTTAAGGGCGCGTCGGCCAGCACGGCCTGGCGCAGCAGAGCCGCGGCCGCGCGCCGGGCGCGCACCAGCGCATCGACCTGGGCCGCGAGCTCTTCACACTGCGCTATCAGGCGGTCCAGACGGGCCCAGCGCAGGCGGTCGGCGGCATCTCCGGCATGTTTTTTCATGCCCCTCCCCCTTTATCCACCGGGGCCTTGTCCACGCTTTCGCGCGAGACACGAATGCTGTGGCGGGTTTCGCCGCGAAGGCTGGCGAGCGATTCGGTCAGCCGCGCGCTGGCCTTCATCAGCTTGGCGACGAAGGCGATGTCGTTGCGGCGGCGATGGCCATAGGTATCGTCGCTGTAGCGCGTGCGCGAATGGGCCAGGCAATCCTGCATCGCTTCCAGGCAGGCCGCGAGCTGGTCGTTCAGAAGTTGTTCGGGTGTTTTCGTATCCATGCCGCCAGACTAGCGGCGGATGAGGCCATGTGGATTGGCGGGCGGCGCGATCCGTGGTCAAGCCGCTGGCGGCGCAGGCGGAAAAATTTTTCCGGGCGTGTGGATTGGGTATGGCCGTGCGATGGCCAGGCGGGATGGCCTCATCCTTCGACAGGCTCAGGATGAGGTTGGTGATGCGGGGTGTGCCCCAACGGTCATCCCCGGCGAACGCGGCGCGTCGCGCCCGCGTGCGGGAAGGGGATCCTAGCTTCGCCATCGCACAGGTTTTGGCAGCCTGGATTCCCTTCCCCTCGCGTCCCGTCGTGACGCTCGGCCGGGAATGACAAATAGGGTCATCCTTCGAGAGGCGCAGGACGAAGTCTGGCCATCAGGTCCGCGCGGCTGGATGGCGGGGGGATCGGACCGATAAAATCGCGGCGGGGCGCATCCGGACGGCCGGGCGGCGGCCAATAGGCAGGCAGGCAGGAGGGCAGGACCCATGACCCACGACTGGTACGACATATTGCGGCATTTCTGGTGGCTGATCTTTCCCCTGTTCTGGATGGTCGCTGCCGTCGCCCGGCACTGGACATATCATCTGCGCGCCAACCGGGTGCTGGACCTGGTCAAGAGCTATGCCGACCAGGGCAAGGAGCCGCCGCCCGAACTTCTGAAGGCGCTGCAGGGGCCGTTCCGGCATGACGGCAGCGAATGGCGCGAACACCGGCACAGCCACCGGCATGGCTGGAGAGGCGTGTTCCTGTTCACCGCCCTGGCCCTGGCCTTTGCCGTGATGGCCTGGCAGGCCGACGCGGGCATACATGACCATGCGACCGGGCTGGTCTTCGTGGCGATCATCATGGCGGGCCTGGCGGCGGGCAACCTGGTGGCGGCGCTCGCCCAGCGCCGCGACGGCGATGCGGACCGGACGCCGCCGCAATGAACGATCCGGGCGCCGAACAGGCCTGGGCACACGCCGCCCGGGCCGGTTCGGCCGAAGCCTTTTCACGCCTGGTGGCCCTGCATCAGCAGGGTCTGCGCGCGTTCCTGCGCCGGCTGTGCGGCAGCCATGCCGAAGCCGACGACATCGCGCAGGAAACCTTCGTTTTCGCATGGGAGGCGATGGCGCGTTTCGACGCCGGACGGGGCTTCCGCGCCTGGCTGTTTGGCATCGGCTGGCGCAAGTTCCGCGAACGCCGCCGGTCCTGGCTGCGGCGGCTCAGGCGCGAGCAGCAGGCGGGCGAAATGGCCGGCGCCGTCGTGGCGGCCGACACGGGCGCGCGGCTGGACATCGCCGCGGCCCTGGACGCCCTGCCGCCGGAACAGCGGGCGGCGGCGCTGCTGTGCCTGGCCTGCGAATTCACCCATGCGGAGGCGGCGCGGGCGTTGGAAATCCCGCTGGGGACGCTAAAATCCCATGTCGCGCGGGCGCGGGAGAGGTTGCAGCACGCCCTGGGAGACCCGGATGGTTGAGGCAGTTGAGAGCGAACTGCGCAGGCGGATGGCCGCGGATGCACCGCCCGCGCGCGATCTTTCCTTCGAACTGGCGGTGATGGCGCGCATCGAACGCCGGCATTTCCGCCGCGCCGTGGCGGGCAACGCCGCCGTGGCCGCGCTGGCCGCGCTGGTGCTGTTCATGGCCGCGCCGCCGCTGGCCCAGGCCGCGGAAAGCCTGAACGGCAACCTGATCGCGACCCTTGTGGCGGTGGGCCTCGGCATCCTTGCGATGCAATGGGCGCTGCAGCGGGAAGAGGCTTAGAGTCCGGGCTCCATGGCCATCTAGGCGATCGACTCCCTGTCAGGCATCCTTCGACAGGCTCAGGATGAGGATTGGTGATGCGGGATGTGCCGCGCCGTCATCCCCTTCCCCGCGCGTCCGTCGTGACGCGCGCCGGGATGACAGCCGCGGCGGCGGATCAGGGCTGGGCTTCGGCGTGTTCGGCGCGGGCGGCGGTGAAGACCTCGCGCGCGGCATCGGCGTTGAGGGCCGCGATGCCGATGCCCACGATCAGGTCCCACCAGCCCGAAGGGCGCAAGGCGGTGATCAGCGCCGCGGCCATGATGGCGATGTTGGCCAGCGCGTCGTTGCGCGCCGAAAGGAAGGCCGCGCGGGCCAGGCTGGTGCCATGGCGACGGAAGCGCGCCAGCAAGACGGCGCAGGTGAGATTGACCAGCAGCGCGCCCAGCCCCGCAAGGCTGAGCGGCAGGGCGGCGGGCGGAACGGGCGCGCTGAATTTGCGCCACGCCATCCACAGCGTGGCCAGCGCCGGCGCCAGCAGCAGCGCGGCCAGCCCCAGCCCCCGCCGCGCGCGGGCCCGCGCGCTCCACGCCAGCGCCAGCAGGATCAGCAGGTTGACCGATGTGTCTTCCAGGAAATCCACGCTGTCGGCGAACAGCGACACCGAGCCGATGGACAGCGCCACCCAGAATTCGACGGCGAAATAGGTCAGGTTGAGCAGCGCGACCCATCTGACGGCGCGGGCGAAGGCGGGCGAGATGCCGCTCACAGCGCGCGCCGCGCCTTGAAGGCCGCCGACAGCGTGCCTTCGTCCAGATAATCCAGCTCCCCGCCCACCGGCACGCCGTGCGCCAGCCGCGTGACCTTCACCTCGCCCAGCACGTCCATCAGATAGTGCGCCGTGGTCTGGCCTTCGACGGTGGCGTTCATGGCCAGGATCACCTCGTCAACGCCGTGCTTCACGCGCTCCAGCAGCTTTCCCACATTGAGCCGTTCCGGCGTCACGCCGTCGAGCGCCGACAGCGCGCCGCCCAGCACATGATAGCGGCCGCGGAACACGCCCGCGCGCTCCAGCGCCCAGAGGTCGGCCACATCTTCCACCACGCAGAGCAGGTGCGGATCGCGGCGCGGATCGGCGCAGATGGCGCAGGGGCTGGCGGTGTCGAGATTGCCGCAGATCTCGCAGGTGAGGATGGCGGCGGCGGCATCGCGCAGCGCATCGGCCAGGGGTTCCAGCAGCGTGTCGCGCTTCTTGAGCAGCGCCAGCGCCGCGCGCCGCGCCGAACGCGGCCCCAGTCCCGGCAGCCGGGACAAAAGCTGGATCAGGCGTTCGATCTCGGAACCCAGGGCGGTCATTCTAACCTGTCATGGCCGGACCATCCGTCGCGGCCGCGTCCGGTCTAGCAGAGCCGCCCGCGCCTTGCCATATTGGCATGACGGGAGCCTGTCATGAGCGATGCGTCCGCGACGCGGCTGACCTTGCCGCAGCCGATCGACCTGATTCATGAGCGTCACAGCGAAACCGTGCTGGCGGCGCTGGGCCAGCTTCGGCCCGGCGTGGTGATGATGAGCGGCGACAATCCCGCCCTGCCGCCCATGCCGGAAAAGCCGAAGCTGCTGGATTTCTTCCGCGCCCGCTTCGACGATTTCACCCTGCGCCACCTGCTGCAGAGCGCCAGCCTGGCGCAGCGCAACGGCTGCGACGAGAAGATCGTGCTGGCCTGCCTGCTGCACGACATTTCGGTGGCGGGGCTGATCCGTACCGATCACGGCTATTGGGCGGCGCAGATGATCGCGCCCTATGTCGATCCGGAGGTGGCCTGGGCGGTGGAGAAGCACCAGGCGCTGCGCTTCTTTGCCGATCCGCAGAACGGCTATGACTATCCGCAAGCCTATCTGCGCTATTTCGGGCCGGACCATGTGGTGCCGGACTATCTGCGCCGCGCCTATGAAGAGGCGCGCGCCCACCGCTGGTACATGACGGCGCGGGTCATCACCATCAACGACATCTATACCTTCGAGGAAGGCGTCACCATCGACCCCGCCGCCTTCGAGGATGTGGTGGGCCGCCATTTCCGTCAGCCGCAAGAGGGACTGGGCTTCGACAATTCCCCCGTCGCCCACATGTGGCGCACGATGATCTGGCCGGACAATTTCCTGTAGCGGCGGATTGGAAGGCTAGGCGTCGTCGCCGGTGTCGGGCATGGGCGCGGCGATCTCCTCCGGCGCGACGTCGCGCACGGCGGCGATCTCGGCGCCGGGGAAGCGGTCGAGCACGGCGCGCACCATCGGCTGCTGCGCCACGGCCTCGAAACGCGCCTGTTTGGCCGCCCGGCGCGCCTCGGCCAGGGTGGGCTGGCCTTCCTGGTTGGAGATGGAGACGCTCCAGCGCAGGCCCGTCCAGTCGCGCAGCTTCTGCTGGAGATCGCCCGCAAGGCTGCGCGGCGCGCGCGCGGCGGGACGGAATTCCAGAAGGCCGGACTCCATCGACTGCTCCAGCCGCACCAGATGCACGTCATTCTCCAGATGCACCTTCAGCACGGGGGCGTGATGGCGGGCCGCCAGCGCCACGATGTCGTCCAGGGTGCGGACCAGCGCGGTGGGCGCGCCTTCGGGCTGGGAAGACGGTTGTGGCGCGCGCAGGGCCGAGGCGCCGCCGCCCGACGGCGCCACCGTCCCGCGCGGCGCGCCGGATTGGGGAACGCCAGATTGGGAAACACCAGATTGGGAAACACCAGATTGGGGAACAGGGGCGCGCGGCGCGCCGCCATTGTCGAGCAGGTCGCGCACCAGCTTGTCGGTGGGCGGCAGGTCGGCGGCATAGGCCAGCCGGATCAGCGCCATCTCGCAGGCCGAAAGAGGCCGCGTGGCGCCCTGCACTTCGCCAAGGCCCTTGAGCAGGATCTGCCAGGCGCGGGTGAGCGCGGAAACCGGCAGTTTCGCGGCAAGATCGGCGGCGCGCCTGGCCTCGCCCGAGCCGCCGTCGAAGAAGCCCTGGGCCGCCGGCGCGACCTTGAGGCGGGTCAGGAAATGCGTGGTCTCCAGCAGGTCCTGCATCACGGCCAGCGGATCGGCGCCCGCATCGTAAAGCGCGGCGAGATCGGCCAGCGCATCGGCGATGTCGCCGCCCATCAGCTTTTCGAAGATGTCGAGCACGCGGCCCCGGTCGGCCAGGCCCAGCATGGCGCGCACCGTTTCGGTGGTGATGGGGCCGTCCTGGCCATGCGCGATGGCCTGGTCCAGCAGCGAGAGCGAATCGCGCGCCGAGCCTTCGGCCGCCCGCGCGATCAGGGCCAGCGCGCCGTCTTCGATCGCCACCTGTTCCTTGCCGGCCAGGGTCTTGAGATAGGCGGCCAGCTCGGCCGAATCGATGCGGCGCAGGTCGAAGCGCTGGCAGCGCGAGAGCACCGTCACGGGAACCTTGCGGATTTCCGTGGTGGCGAAGACGAACTTCACATGCGGCGGCGGTTCCTCCAGCGTCTTGAGCAGGCCGTTGAAGGCCTGTTTGGACAGCATGTGCACTTCGTCGATGATATAGACCTTGTAGCGCGCGGCGACGGGGGCATAGCGCACGCCCTCGATGATCTCGCGGACATCGTCGATGCCGGTGCGGCTGGCCGCGTCCATCTCCTGCACATCGACATTGCGGGATTCGCTGATCGAGACGCAGGCCTCGCACACCCCGCAAGGGTGGATCGTGGGTTCCGCGCGCTTTCCGTCCGGGCCGATGCAGTTGAGGGCGCGGGCGATGATGCGCGCGGTGGTGGTCTTGCCCACCCCGCGCACGCCGGTCAGCATGAAGGCGTGGGCGATGCGCCCGGTGGCAAAGGCGTTGGACAGGGTGCGCACCAGCGCCTCCTGCCCGATCAGGCCGGTGAAATCGGTGGGGCGGTATTTGCGCGCGAGGACGCGATAGGGCTGGGCGGGCTCGGCCATGTCCGGACTATAGCAAGCAGGTCCGCGCGGTGGCGGAGGATTCGGCGGGAAATTGTGGAAAGTTGGGGCCGCTCGCCGGGGCGCGCGGCGCGCACGGTGGAAGCCGGCGACCCGCGACGGATTCGTTACGGCTGCTTCCGTCAAGACCTGACCGGGTTGGCGAGCGGCGCGTCCGCCGACTTCCGCCCGGGGATATAGAGATTTGGCCGGAAAAATGCGAGTCCTGGGAGGATGATTTCCTTCACCGGCAACCCGCTGGACCGCGCCGGCGAACGGCGCACCGATTCCGCCTGGCTGGCGGCGCAGCGCGCGGCGGGACTGGCCCTGCCCTTCTGGCAGAACAAGCCCTTTGTGACGGAACGCGGCGCGGGATTCCTGCCCTGGCGCGCGGAATGGGAAACCCTGACCTGGGTGTTCCTGGGCCTGGACGCAGGATCGGACGGGGCCCAACCCCTGTTCGCGGTGGAGCTTGGGGGCGCGGACGAGCCTGTGCTGGAAGGCGGACGTTTCGCGGAGATGCGCGCCAGCGCCTTCATCCTGCCCGCGCGCGACACCGCCATCGCGGGCCAGGCCAAGGCGCTGCTGGACTGGCACCGGCGGCACGGCTTCTGCGCCAACTGCGGGCAGGCGACGGTCTTTGCCGACGGCGGCTATCGCCGCCTGTGCCCGGCCTGCGGGGCCGAGCATTTTCCCCGCACCGATCCGGTGGTGATCATGCTGCCCGTGCTGGGCGATGCCTGTCTTGTGGGCCGCAATGTGCGCTTTCCGCCCGGGCTCTATTCCGCCTTCGCGGGTTTCGTGGAGCCGGGCGAGACGATGGAGGAAGCGGTGCGGCGCGAACTGCAGGAGGAAGCGAGCCTGCCGGTGGGCCGGGTGACGTATCACGCGACCCAGCCCTGGCCCTTTCCTTCGGCGCTGATGCTGGGATGCTATGCCGAGGCGCTGTCCCGCGACTTCCGCATCGACGGGAAGGAGATCGAGGGTGCGCGCTGGCTGACCAGGGACGAGGTGCGGCGGCGGCTGGCGGACGGCGCGCCGGACGACATGAAACTGCCCGTCACCATCGCCATCGCCCATCACCTGATCAAGGACTGGGCGGGGGGATGAGGCGCCAATCTCGCTGTCATGGCCGGCCATGACAGGGCGCGTCGCGCAGGATTTTGGCCGAGGAGCAGGAGCGTGCGGAGCGTGCTTCACGCACGTGAGCGCGCGCGACGCCCTCATCGGGCAAAAGACAAGCGACGATTAGGGCATGTCCTCGCGGAAGGGGGACGCCGGATACACCCCCATGATCGTCATGCGCGCGGTCTGGAAGGCCAGTTCCTCAAGCGCATGGGCCACGTTGGGCGCGTCGGGATGGCCCTGGATGTCGGCATAGAACTGGGTCGCGTTGAACGAGCCGCCGAGCTGGTAGCTTTCCAGCTTGGTGATGTTGACGTTGTTGGTGGCGAAGGCCCCCAGCGCCTTGTAGAGCGCGGCGGGCACGTTCTTCACCTGGAAGACCAGCGTGGTCACCACCTTGCCCGCATCGGGCGCGCGTTCGTCCGCCGCCGCCATCACCAGGAAGCGGGTGGCGTTGTGATGTTCGTCTTCGACATCGGCCTTGAGGATGGAAAGGCCATAGATCTCGGCCGCCAGGGCGGAGGCGATGGCCGCGGCGCGGCTGTCTTTCTTTTCCGCCACATGCTTGGCCGCGCCCGCCGTGTCGTACCAGTGATGGACGGTGAATTTGCGCGCGCGCAACAGACCGCGGCACTGAGCCAGCGCGGGCGACTGGCTGTAGATGTCGGTGATGCCGTCAAGGCTTGCGCCGGGAAGGCCCATCAACTGATGGCGGATGGGCAGGAAATGTTCGCCCACGATATGCAGGCCCGAGTCGGGCAGCAGGTGATGGATGTCGGCGATACGGCCGATCAGCGAATTCTCCACCGGGATGATGCAGAGATCGCAGTCGCCGCCGCGCACGGCCTCGATCGCGTCTTCGAATGTGGGCTTGGGGATCGCGCTCGCATGGGGCACCGCCTGGCGCGCGGCCAGGTTGGCATAGGCGCCAGGTTCGCCCTGGAAGGCGATGCGTCTGGCGCGGGCGATGCTGTGGATCATCGGGCGAGCAGCCTGCGGGCTTTTTCGAGATCGGCGGGCGTATCGACGGAAAGAGGCGCTTCATCCACGCGCGCCACCGTGATCGTCATGCCTGCCTCCAGCGCGCGCAACTGTTCCAGCTTCTCGCGCTGTTCCAGCGGCGAGGGCGGCAGCGCCACGAAGCGCGCCAGCGCCGCGCGGGTATAGGCGTAAAGGCCGACATGATGCCAGAGCCGCCCTTCGCCCGCGGGAGCGGCGGCGCGGGTGAAGTACAGCGCCCGGCCCAGCGTTTCGTCCCGGTTCCAGGCCACCACCGCCTTGACCACGGCGGGATTGGCGCGGTCGGCGTCATTGTCGATGGGCGCGGCCAATGTCGCGATGTCGGCCTCCTGCAGCGCCGCCACCGCCGCCCGGATCTGGGCGGGGTCGAGGGCGGGCAGGTCGCCCTGAAGGTTCACCACCACGTCATGGCGGCCATCGGGGTCCGCCGCCGCCAGCGCCGCCCAGATGCGGTCGGAGCCGGAGGGCAGGTCCGGGTCGGTCAACACCGCCCGCCCGCCGTCCGCCGCGACCGCCGCCGCGATTTCGGGCTCGCCCGCCGCGACCACCACCGGGCCGATGCCGGCGGCGCGGGCCTGGCGCGCCACCCGCACGATCATGGGCACCCCGCCGATATCGGCGAGGGGCTTTCCCGGAAGACGGGTCGAGGCCATGCGAGCGGGAATCAGCAGGACAGGGTTCATCGCCCCTCGTTATCATAGGTCGCGCGGCCGGACGGCTTCGCTGCGCTCGCCTGGCCGGCGCTCGGGGGCTTGCCCGGAAGACGGGTCGAGGCCAGGCGAGCGGGAATCGGCAGGACAGGGTTCATGCGAGTTCCAAAGGTGCGCCTGTGTAAGCCCGCTTTGCCGCTAAGGCCAGATACCCATTGCAATTTATGCGACGCTTCGCCGCAATGACGCGCGGGCGGCGGCGGGTAATGTCGCCCCGTATTTTGGCCGGGGGCACCCCGGTTTTCTGGTCGTCTCGCGCGCCCGTCCGGGGCTGCGTCTTTGGGGAGCTTCGCCGCAATGGATTCCTTCGAGTGGAACAAGATCATTGGTGCGGTTCTCGGCACGGCGATCTTCATCTTTGTCGTCCGCCTGGTGGCGGAAAACATCTATGAGCCCGAAAAGCCCGCCAAGCCCGGCTATGTGGTGGAAGGCGTGGTGGAGACCCCGGCCGCAGGCGCGTCCAGCGCGCCCGCCGAAGAGCCCGTGCCCGATTTCGGCACCGTGCTGCCCACCGCCGACGTGAATGCGGGCAAGACCATCTCGGGCCGCTGCGAACAGTGCCACGACATCTCGAAGGGCGGTCCCAACAAGATCGGCCCCGAACTGTGGGGCGTGGTGGGCCGTCCGCGCGCGACCGAGGCGGGCTTCTCCTACTCCAGCGCCATGAAGGCCAAGGGCGGCACCTGGACCTATGACGAGCTGTTCAAGTTCCTGAAGTCGCCGGGCAGCTATGTCCCCGGCACCAAGATGAGCTTTGCGGGCCTGCGCAGTGAGAAGGACCGCATCGACCTGATCGCCTTCCTGCGCACCCAGGAAGACAGCCCGGCCCCGATCCCCGCGCCCAAGCCCGCCGCACCCGCGGCCGCGCCCGGCGGTCAGGCCCCGGCCGCCGCCGCCCCGGCCAAGGGCACCGGCGCGCCCGTGCCCCCGCCCCCCAGCAAGAAATAGCGGAGGCGTTCGTCGCGGCCGATGGCGGGACAAGCGGGCAAGCCCAACGTCCTGTTCCTGTTGCCGCCGGGATGGGATGCGCTGTCCAAGGCGCTGTTCGGGCATGAGGCCTTCAACAGCTTCCTGCACGGCAAGGACCATTACGCGCCCGCCCAGATCGACTATTTCGTCGGCTTCCGCCCGCCGCACGGCTTCCTGAAGACGCTGCCGAAGCTCAAGGCCGTGTTCAGCCTGGGCGCGGGCGTGGACGGATTCCTGCGCGATCCCGAATTTCCCCGCCACCTGCCGGTGGTGCGTTTCGTGGACGAGACGCTGCAGCGCGAGATGGCGCAATATGTCACCATGCATGTGCTGATCGTGCACCGCCACCAGCGCGATTTCGACGCCGCGCAGAAGGATCATGCCTGGCGCCAGAAGATGCTGTCGCGCCCCTCGCGCGAGGTGCGCATCGGCATACTGGGGCTGGGCGACATCGGCGCGGTGACCGCCGAGCGGCTGATGATGTTCGACTTCCAGGTTTCGGGCTGGAGCCGCAGCCGCAAGGAGGTGCCCGGCGTGAAGAGTCATGCCGGGCCGGGCGAACTGGCCGCATTCCTGGCGGGCTGCGATTTCATGGTCTGCATGCTGCCGCTGACGCCGGAGACGGAAGGCATCCTCGACGCGAAGCTGTTCGCCATGCTGCCCCGGGGCGCCTGGGTGATGAATGTGGGCCGGGGCGGGCATTGCAACGAGCAGGACCTGATCGCGGCGCTGGACAGCGGCCATCTGGCCGGCGCGGTGCTGGACGTGTTCCAGACCGAGCCCCTGCCGGCGGACAGTCCCCTGTGGGCCCATCCCAAGGTCACGGTGACGCCGCACATCGCCGGCATCACCGATCCGCGCAATGCGGCGGCCTTTGTGGTGGATTGCGTGACGCGCGCCGAACGGGGCGAGCCCCTCCGCAATGTGGTCGATCTGAGCCGGGGCTATTGAGGCATGGGCAACTGGGCCACGCGCGTGAAGGACTGGGCGGCGGAGCTGTTCGTGCGCGCCGAGCAGCGCGGGCGCTTCCGCAAGCTGCCGGCCTTCGAGCGCGACCTGGCGGACTATCCCGAGCTGCTGCTGCTGGAGCAGCATTATCCCGCCATCCGCGAGGAATGCGAGGCGCTGATCGACGGGCGCATCCGCATTCCGGGGATGGAGGAACTCAGCAGCTATACCGCGGGCGGCATCCACCAGGTGGCCTGGAAGAGCTTCATGTTCAAGTCGGGCCGCTTCATCGAGGAGAATTGCCGGCTGGCGCCCAACACGGCGGCGCTGCTGCGCGCGCTGCCCGGCGTCTATACCGCCTTCTTCTCGGTGCTGGAGCCGCACCAGCACATCAAGGCGCATTGGGGCTATTGGAAGGGCTTCGTGCGCTATCACCTGGGCGTGGTGATCCCCGGCAACAACCGCGACGGGGCATGCTGGATCCGCATCAACACCGAGGCGCAGGAACGCGGCGGCGACCGCGCCGCGATCGAACAGGGCACCAAATATTACTGGCGCAACGGCGAGGCGGTGCTGTTCGACGACACATTCCTGCACGATGCATGCAACGATTCGGATGAGGTGCGGGTGGTGCTGTTCCTGGACGTGGCGCGCAAGATGCCGTTCCCGCTTTCGCTGCTGAACCGGCTGTTCCTGTGGATCGCGCACATGGACGCTTCGGTGCGCGCGATCCGCGCCAATGCGGCGGTCAAGGCAGCCTAGAGCCGTTTCACCGACGTGACCGGCCCGGAGGCGGCGGCGATGCGGGCGATGGCGTCTTCCAGCGGCTCTGACGCCACCGCCATGTGGAAGGCGTTGGCGTGCAGCAGCGTCTTTTCGTCCAGCATCACGCCCATATGCCCCTTCCAGAACACCAGGTCGCCGCGCCGGATCGCGCCGATGTCCACGGCCTCGCCCAGCGCGGCCTCCATCATGTCGGTGTCGCGCGGCGCGGTCTTGCCCGCCGCCTGCAATGCGGTCTGGACCAGGCCCGAACAATCCAGCCCCGCCGCCGTCTTGCCGCCCCACACATAGGGCGCGCCGATGAAGCGCTGCGCCACGGCCACGAAATCGGGCCCGGCCTGCTGCGCCAGATGGCGGCGGTGCACGAAGCCCGCGCCCACATCCACATAATCGCCTTCGCGCCCCAGCACCGGCACCATCGCATTCATCGGCAACAGGTCGCGGACCGGCGTCTTGAGATCGGGCGCGGGGAACAGCGGGGCCAGCAGCGCGCCGATGCGCGCATCCTGCGCGAAGGACGCGGTGAGGGCTGCTTCCGCGACATAGCCCACATAGAGATCGTTCGCCGCCTGGCCCCAGGCCCAGCCGCCGGCGCGGTCATAGACGGTGAAGCGTTCGCCGAACAGAAGCTCGCTGTCCTGCGCGGCATCGGGCGAAGGGCCGACGCGCAGGGCCGTGCGCCCCACGGCGATACTGCGCGTCTCGCCTTCGGCGAAGCGCGGCGCATCGACCTTGCCCCGAAGATGCGCGGCCGCCAGGTCGGCGCGGACGGGCGTTACTCTCTTATCGGGCATGTTCGACCCCTTCCGGCCTGCGCGACTGTGCCTGGCGCAGCGCCGCCTCGCCTTTCATGCGCGCCCGCGCCCATGAGAGGCAGGCCCATACCGCTCCTTCAGCAGCGCATAGATCGCGCGCGCGCCGTTGGCCTCGCCGCCCAGGGGACGGCCCGGCCGGGGCCGGTCGATCCAGGCGGGAATGTCCAGATGCGCCCAGCTTTTCGCCCGGCTCACAAAGCGGTTCAGGAACAGCGCCGCGGTGATCGCGCCCGCATAACTGTATGCCGGGTTGTTGTTGAGGTCCGCGATCCTGCTGGCGAGCGTGGGCTCATAGCCGCGCCACAGCGGCAGCCGCCACAGCGGGTCCTGCACCGCCGCGCCGTGGCGCGACAGATCGGCGGCCAGTTGTTCGTCATCGGTGAAGAAGGGCGGCAGTTCCATGCCGGTCGCCGCGCGCGCCGCGCCGGTGAGGGTGGCGATGTCGATCAGAAGATCGGGCTGCGCATCGTCGGCGTCGGCCAGCGCATCGGCCAGGACAAGCCGGCCTTCCGCATCGGTGTTGCCGATCTCGACCGTCAAACCCTTGCGGCTGGGGAACACGTCGCCGGGCCGCATCGCCGTGCCCGAGACGGAATTCTCGACCGCCGGAATCAGCACGCGCAGGCGCAGATCCAGTTTCGCCCCCATCACCATGCCCGCAACCGCCAGCACCGTGGCCGCTCCGCCCATGTCCTTCTTCATGGTCAACATGGCCGCGGACGGCTTGAGGTCGAGCCCGCCGGAATCGAAGCACACGCCCTTGCCCACCAACGTCACGCGCGGGGCGGAGGCTTTGCCCCCAGGATTGGACCATGTGAGATCGATCAGGCGCGGCGCGCGCGCGCTGCCCTGCCCCACCGCCGCGATCAGCGGATAACCCTTGGCCAGCGCCGCGCCGCCCGTGACCGCGATCTTCGCGCCATGCGCCCCGGCCAGCGCACGGGCCGCGGCTTCCAGTTCGGCCGGGCCCATGTCGTTGGCCGGGGTGTTGATCAGGTCGCGCGCCAGGAACAGGTTTTCGGCGATGCGCGCGATTTCTTCCCCGTCCACGCCCGCGGGCACCACCAGTTTCGGTGTGCGGCGGCTGTTCTTTTTGTAGCGGTGGAAGCCATAGCCGCCCATCAGCCAGGCCAGCGCCGCGTTGGCGCCGCCGCAGAAATCGGGCACCTGGCCCAGGCGGTACGTGCCTGCCGGCAGCTTTTCGGCCGCCGCCGCCAGCGCGAAGGCGTCATCCTTGCCCTGATCCTTCCCCAAGCCCAGCACCCAGCCCGCGATGCCGCCCTTCGCATCGGGCAGCGCGGCCAGTTCGCCCGCCGCCCCCGAAAAGCCCGACGCGGTCAGGAAGCCGCCGCGCCGGTGCGCGGCCAGGAGGCGCGCGGCATCCCCCGCCGTCACCGCGTGGAGCGGAAGGGCGTTCTTTGCGCTGTGTGCGAGGGCGGGATGCATGAATGGCTCTTACCGGCGGCGGCGTCCGACTTTATGAATCGTGTCCCATCACCGCAAGGAGGCGCGCATGTCTTATACCTTGGTCGTCGGCACCCGCGAATGGTCGAGCTGGAGCCTGCGCCCCTTCCTGGCGCTGAAGGCCGCGGGCGTGCCCTTCGAGACAAAGGTGATCCGCCTGCGCGTGACGAACAGCCCCACCACGCGCGAGGCGATCCTGCCGCATTCACCGTCGGGCCGGGTGCCCGCGCTGGCGATCACGGAAGGCGGCCGGACGCTGACGGTGTGGGACAGCCTGGCGATCTGCGAGACCATCGCCGAGCGCCATCCCGAAGCGCAATTATGGCCCGCCGATGCGGCGGTGCGCGCGGTGGCGCGCAGCTATGCGGCGGAGATGCATGCGGGCTTTCCCGACCTGCGCGACCAGTTGACGATGGAGTTCGCGCGGACCTTGCCACTGCCGGCGCTGCGCCCGGAGACGCAGACGCAGATCGCGCGCGTGACCGGCGCCTGGGAATGGGCGCTGCAGGAATATGGCGGAGCGTTCCTGTTCGGGCGGCTGTCGCTGGCCGACTGCATGTATGCGCCGGTAGTGTCGCGCTTCCAGACCTATGGCGTGGCGGTGCCCGCGCCGGTGCGCGCCTATATGGACCGGGTGCTGGCGCTGCCCGGCATGCAGGAATGGCGCAAGGGCGCGGAGGAGGAAATCGCGGCGGGGGTTGCCTAGGCGTCGGCGCGAGCCGGAGCGACCAAAAAATAAAGATTCATCCCGGGCCGCTATTCCGGAAGCTTACCGACCTCGCGATAGAAGCGCGCCGCCCCGGGATAGGAGCGTCGGCGCGAGCCGGAGCGACCAAAAATAAAGATTCATCCCGGGCCGCTATTCCGGAAGCTTGCCGACCTCGCGATAGAATCGCGCCGCCCCGGGATAGGAGCGTCGGCGCGAGCCGGAGCGACCAAAAAATAAAAATTCATCCCGGGCCGCTATTCCGGAAGCTTACCGACCTCGCGATAGAAGCGCGCCGCCCCGGGATGAATCGGCGCGGGCGCGTCTTCCGCCGCATGATCCAGCGCGATTTCGCGCGCGCTGGCATGGCTTGCGGCGAGCGGCGCGTGATTGACCGGATTGAAGAGCGACCGCGTGATGCCATAGATCAGCGCATCGGGTTCGCTGTCGCGCGTGACCCAGAAGGCGCGGGTGGAAACCGTTTCGACCGCGCCCGCGCCCGGATAAGCGCCCGCCGCGATCACGGCGGGCTTGAGTTGCGGCGTCTTCCGCACCAGCCGGTCGCGGCCTTCGCCGTCGATCGGGATCAGCCGCGCCTGATGACGGGCAAGCAGGTCCTTCACCGGATCCAGCGGCACGCCCGACACGGTGAACCAGGCGTCAGCCTTGCCTTCCTGCAGAAGCTGCGCGCCGCTTTCGCCGCCCGCGGGCACGATCCTGACGCGGCCCGCAAGCCCATAGGCCGACAGGATCGCGCGCCCGGTGACGGCGGCGCCCGAGCCTTCCTCGCCCAGCGCCACGCGCTTGCCCCGCAGGTCGGCGACGGTGTGGATCCGGGACTGGTCCGCCGCCAGCAGATGCGCCTCTTCCGGAAAGAGCGCGGCGATCACCGCAAGGTGCCGCACCGGCCGCCGGAAGATGTCGCGCCCCGCCACGGCGGCCGCGATCACATTGCCCTGGGCCAGTCCGGAATCCACCTGGCCCTGGGAGACGATGCGCAGATTGTCGGCCGCGCCTTCGCTGGTGCGCGCCGACAGGATCACGCCCGCGGGCCCGCACACGGTCGCGGTTTCGCAGCGGCCCACGCCGGAGGGATGACTTATCAACCCGGCGATGGCCTGGCCGACGGGAAAATAGATGCCTTCGGTGGAACCGGTGGCGATCTGGAAGGAGATGCGCGCGGGCTTGGAATCGGCCAGGCCCAGATTGCCGCCCGTGAGCCATGCACCGATCACCAGAACGGCAAATCCGAACAGGGCAATCAGGGCTGCGGCACGCTGCGACATCAGAAGGAATGTTAACCCTTCATTGCGTCAGGAGTTTGGCCGTTAACAGGCCGTCTTGCTTCCATATGCGCCGATATACTTAAGGGTTTGTTGACTGGGGCGCTGTCAGGATCGCACACGCAAATCCTCGCCAGGGCCTTCGCATGGCTTCGTCTGCTCGCCGCCTCACGCCGCATCTGCTGGTTCTTCTTCTGGGCTGCACGGCACTCAGCGGATGCGCAAGCGATTCGAGCGCCGCCACGGCGGACAAGTCCCAGCCGGTTGCGCAGGCCCAGCCCGGCGCCGCGCAGGGGCCCGTCCAGACACTGGACGGCAGCGTGCAGCAGGCCCAGGAGTTGAGGCTTGCGGGCAACTATGCCGAGGCGATCCGCCACCTGTCGCAGCTGATGATGGTGGCGTCGGACGATCCGCGCGTGGTCAGCGAATATGGCAAGACGCTGACCTCAATGGGCCGCGCGCAGGAGGCGGTGAATTTCCTCACCCGCGCGCAGGAACTGAAGCCCGGCGACTGGTCGATCTATTCGGCGCTGGGCGTGGCCTATGACGAGTTGGGCAACCAGAAGGACGCCGGCGCCGCTTATGAGCGCGCGCTTGTGCTGAAGCCGGGTGAGCCCAGCGTGCTGAGCAACTATGCGCTTTCGCGCATGCTGGCGAACGATCCGGACGGCGCCAGGAAGCTGATGGCGCGCGCCCTTGCGGCGGGCGGCAATGCCGATCCCGTCATCGCGCGCAACATCGCCCTGATCAAGGACATGGCGCCGGAAACGCCCGCCCTGCCGGCGCAGGCCGTCGTGGCCGCGGCGGCTGCGGCGCCGGCAGTGGCCGCCAAACCGGTTGCCGCGCCCGCGCCGGTTGCGGCGGCTTCCGGCCCGGCCGCGAATGCGGCGCCATCCGATACAGGCGCCGCCCATACAGGTGCGGCTGCCGCAGGCGGACCGCCGCGCCCGCTGATGCCGAAGGTGGAGGTGGCGGCCATGCCGCCCGTTCCCGCGCGAAGCACCGACAACCGCGTGGTGATGCAGGCCGTACCGGCCGATCCGCTGGCGGGCCCGGTGGCGAAGGCCCGGCCCGTGAAGGCCGCCGACGCCAGGACGCAGACCCCCGATGCCAAGCCGGTGGATGCCAAGCCTGCGGATGTCAAGGCCGCCGCCGCCAAGCCGGCCAAGGATGCGGTGCCGTCGCTGCGCATGAGCGCCAACGCCTATTAGGCGGTAGCGATATTTCCGGCGTGAACCGGCTTCATTTCTTCTTCCGCAAAGGGAGAGGCGTGCGCTGAAAGCCGTGAGGCGCGGGGCATCCCCGCCGCCGTCATTTCATGTGGCTGATCTGGATGATCGCCGGTCCCATGATCACCACGAACAGGCAGGGCAGGAAGAAGGTGATCATCGGCACCGTGAGCTTGGCGGGCAGCGAGGCGGCCTTGCGTTCGGCGTCCTGCATGCGCATCTCGCGGTTCTCGTTGGCGGTGACGCGCAACGCCTGGCCCAGCGGCGTGCCGTATTTTTCGGCCTGGTTGAGGGCGGTGGCGACCGCCTTGACGCCGTTGTGGCCGCAGCGCCGCGCCAGATTGTCGAAGGCCTGGCGGCGGTCGGGCAGATAGCTGAGTTCGGCGGTGGTGAGCGCCAGCTCCTCGGCCAGTTCGGGCGACTGGGTGCCGATCTCGCCCGACACGCGGGTGAAGGCCGTCTCGATGGACATGCCCGATTCCACGCAGATCAGCATCAGGTCCAGCGCATCGGGAAAGGCGCGCATGATGGACTGCTGGCGGCGCTGGATCATGTTGCCCACGAACAGGTCGGGCAGGTAGAAACCCACGCCCGCGCCGATCAGGGCCGCCATCACCTTCTGGTAGGCCGGCCAGTCAAGGTTCAGCACCACGAAGGTGTAGAACAGCACGACGGCGAAGACGATGGGCGGCATCACGAAACGGAAGAACATGAAGGTGATCAGCGGCGCCTGGCCGCGGTAGCCCGCCGAGGCCAGCTTCTCGCGGCTGTCCTCGCCTTCCAGCATGCTGCCCAGCTTGAACTTCTCCAGCGTGGCCTTCATGTAGGTGGCCGGCTCCACCCGCAGCGCGCCGCGCTTGGCGTTGAGGGCGGCATGGTGGCGGGCGCGCAACTCCTCGCGCCGCCGCGCGACCTCTTTCAGCCGCTGGTCGAGGCCGTCGCGCTCCAGCAGCGGCACACCCAGCGTCACCACGGTGGCGAAGGCCAGGATGCCCACGAAGGTGGTGACCAGGAAATCCCGGTCGAACAGGAGGTTGATGATGCGGTCCATCGCGCCCTCCGCCTCAATGCTTGAAGTTGATCATCTTGCGCATCACCAGGATCCCGATGCTCATCCAGATCACGCAGCCGGCCAGCATCAGGTTGCCCGCCCGCTCGGTGAACAGCAGCTTGATGTAGTCGGGCGAGGTCACATAGACGACGCCCATCACGGCGGGCGGCAGCGAGCCGATGATGCCAGCCGAGGCCTTGGCTTCCGAGGACATCGCCTTGATCTTGCCCTGCAGGCGCTTCCTGTCGCGCAGCACCGCCGCCAGGTTGCCCAGCGCCTCGCTGAGATTGCCGCCGGTCCTGGCCTGGATGGTCATCACGATGGCGAAGAAGCCCACTTCGGAGGTGGGCATGGATTCCATCATGCGCTTGAGCGCCTGCTCCAGCGTGACGCCGACCTTGAGGCTTTCCACCAGCGTGTGGAACTCGCTGCCCACCGGATTGGGGATCTCGCGCGCCACGATGCGCAGCGCCTCGTTGGTGGGAAGGCCGGACTTGACGCTGCGCACGATCACGTCGATGGCGTTGGCGAAATGCTCGGTGAACTTCTTCCTGCGGCGCGCGGCCAGCAGCGCCAGCACCCAGCGCGGCAGGCCCAGCCCCACCGCGAAGGCGGCCAGCACGCTCACCAGCGCCGACTGGTGCGTCAGCATCGCCGTGCCCGCCGCGGCCAGGGCGGCGATGGCGCAGACCATCCAGTAGGTGCGCGGCTCGGCCTTGGGGAATCCGGCCTGCTCGAGCCTGCGGCGCAGCGTGGGCTTTTCCTGCTTGGCGCGGTTCTTCTCCACGTCCTTGAGCATGGCGGCGACATTCTTGCGGCGCTGGGCGGGCGTGTCCGCCGCGGGGCCGCGGCCGCCGCCGGCCGGCTTGGCCACCGCCGCAACACGCTTGCGCGAAACCTCTTCGCCGCCCGTGAAGGCGAAGGCCGCGCCCCCCAGCGCCAGCGCGAACAGGATGCCGATGACCACGATCATTGGTTGACCTTGTCGAGGGCGTCGGCCAGCTCTTTTTCGAGGTTGTAGTAGCGGGCGCGCTCCCAGAAATTGGGCCGCACGATCCCCGAACCGACATGCTTGCCCTTGAGGCGGCCGGTTTCGTCCTCGCCGGTCACTTCATAGCTGACCAGGTCCTGGGTGATGACCACATCGCCTTCGGTGCCGATCACCTCGGTGATCTTGGTGATGCGGCGCGAGCCGTCGCGCATGCGTTCGGCCTGGATAATGACATCGATGGAGCCCACGATCATCTCGCGGATGGTCTTCATGGGCAGCGAGAAGCCGCCCATCGTGATCATGGATTCCAGGCGGCCCATCGCCTCGCGCGGGGAGTTGGCGTGCAGCGTGCCCATCGAGCCGTCATGGCCGGTGTTCATCGCCTGCAAAAGGTCGAAGGCTTCGGGTCCGCGCACTTCGCCCACGATGATGCGTTCGGGGCGCATGCGCAGACAGTTGCGCACCAGATCGCGCATGGTGATCTGGCCCTGGCCTTCCAGGTTGGGCGGGCGGGTTTCCAGGCGCACCACATGGGGCTGCTGAAGCTGGAGTTCAGCCGCGTCCTCGCAGGTGATGACGCGCTCCTCCGCATCGATATAGGCGGTCATGCAGTTGAGCAGGGTGGTCTTGCCCGAGCCCGTGCCGCCCGAGATCAGCACGTTGCAGCGGCAACGGCCGATCACCTGCAGCACCCGCGCCGCGTCCACGCTGATCGAGCCGAAGCGGACCAGGTCGTCCAGCGTCAGCTTGTCCTTCTTGAACTTGCGGATGGTCAGGGTGGGCCCGTCCAGCGCAAGGGGCGGGGCGATCACGTTGACGCGGCTGCCGTCGAGAAGGCGCGCGTCGCAGATGGGCGAGGATTCGTCCACGCGCCGGCCGACCTGGCTGACGATGCGCTGGCAGATGTTCATCAGCTGGGCATTGTCGCGGAAGCGGATGTTGGTGAGCTGGACCTTGCCGGCCACTTCGATGAAGACGCGGTTGGCGCCGTTGACCATGATGTCGGCGATGTCGTCGCGCGCCAGAAGCGGCTCCAGCGGGCCATAGCCCAGGACGTCGTTGCAGATGTCCTGCAGCAGGTGTTCCTGCTCGGCGATGGACATCACCACCGCCTTGATCGAGATGATCTCGTTGACGATGTCGCGGATTTCCTCGCGCGCGGAATCCGGATCGAGCTGGGCCAGCTGCGCCAGGTCGATGGTGTCGATCAGGGCATTAAAGATCGTCGATTTGATCTGGTAATAGTCGTCCGAGCGGTTGTCGGCCGCCACCCGCGGCACCGGCTTGGGGCTGGGCGCGAGCGAGGGCGCAGGCCGCGCGGCGGGCCTGGTTTCGGCGGCAGCCGCTTCAGGGACAGGCGCGACGCGCGGCGGCGCGGCCGGGGCCGGGGCGGTCTTTCCGAAGGCGGGTTCCGTGGCGGTGCGCTTGCCGAACATGGCTTAAGCCGACTTCCTTCCCTTCAGGAACGAGAAGATCGAGGCCACGCCCCGGCTTTCCTCCGCCTCCGGGGTGCGGCCGGTCAGGGTGCGGCAGAGCCGGCGTAGCGCCTCGGAAACCGGCGCCTTGGGCGAAAGCTCGATCGCCACCTGGCCGTTGTTGGCGGCCTGGCCGAAGAGGGCGGGCTCGAAGCCGATGATGGCCGCGGGCGAGACGCCCATCGTCTCGGCGAAATCCTTGGCGGGGATCTCGGGGCGCTTGGGCACACCCACCTGGTTGATCACCAGCCGCGGGGCCGCATCGTTGGGGCGCGCGGCCTTGACTAGTTCGATGATGCTCTTGGCGTTGCGCAGGGAGGTGAGATCGGGCGTCGCCACCACCACCACCTCGTCGGCGTGGAGCAGGCAGGCCCTGAGCCAGGGCGACCAGAGATGCGGCAGGTCCAGGATCACGCAGGGCGTGGAATGGCGCACCACGTCGATCACCGTCTCGAAGGCTTCGGGCGTGGCGTCATAGTCGCGCTCCAGCGCCGCGGGCGCGGTGAAGAGCGACAGATGCTCGCCGCGCTTGAGCAGCAGGCGGTCCAGCAGCACGTCGTCCAGCCGCTCGGGCGCGGCCAGCGCCTCGGCCACGCCCTGGCCGGCTTCGTCGTTGAAGTCGAGCCCCACCGTGCCGAAGGGCAGGTCGAGATCGACGATGGTGGTGTTGATGTGCTGCTCCTCGGCGATGCACCAGCCGATATTGTGGGCCAGCGTGGAAGAACCCGCGCCGCCGCGCGCGCCGACCATCGCGATCACGCGGCCGATGGGAGCCGCGCCGGGGTCCAGGTAAAGGCCGGAAATCACCTCGATCAGCTGCAGCGGCGACAGCGGCGCCACCAGATATTCGCTGGCGCCCTTGCGCATCAGTTCGCGGTACAGCTCCACATCGTTGACGCGGCCCACCACGATCACCTTGGTGGCGGGATCGCAGACTTCGGCCAGCCGGTCGAGTTCCTCGAGCGCGGCCTGGCCGCTGAGCTTGGTTTCCACGATCAGCAGGTTGGGCGTGACCTGGCCGTGATAATGTTCGACCGCGGCGTTGACGCCGCCCAGCTGGACCTGGAGATGGGCCTTGCCCAGCCGGCGGTCCGAGCTCGCGCGCTGCAGCGCAGCCCCGGTGTCGGGGAATTCGCAGAAGGCGTGGATGGAGATCCGCGGCACGGGGCGTTCGTGCGGGGCCGCGCCGAAGGATTCGGTGGTGGGGGGCGGTTTTGGCATGATCGCTGTTCCTGTTTCGCCTATTTCGCCTATTTCACGTCCGAGATGGTGCCGGACTGGTCGCCGGTCTTCTGTGCCGCGGTCGGCATGCCCTGCTCGTATTTCTCCAGCACTGCGCCGGCGCGGTTGGCGTCGGCCGGCTCGAAGGGCCGGGGGCCCAGAAGGTCGCGCGGATCGGCCACCATCGCGGCGATATTGTGCTGCACCGAGCAGCCGAAATTGCCGGGCGTGAGATTGTCGGCGCTGTAGGCGAGGTTCTCGGACCAGTCGCCGCAGGAATCGGCACGGGCCGTATAGGCGATATAGCTGATGCTCACGCGGCCGTCGCCGCCCGGCTCGCGGGTGGAGACCAGGATCCTGTTGCGGCTGATGCCCGTGGCCGCCGCATGTTCGGCGAAGAAGGTGATGGCGGCGCGGCCGGCGCTGCCGGGCGCACTGATCGACAGCGAACCGTTGCCGTGGGTGCGGTAATCGGCCAGGAAGGCGTCGAGCTTGGCCGCGTCGTCGGCGCTCATGCCGTCGGCGCCGCCGGCATAGGTGACCTTCAGTTCGCGGTAGCTGGGCTCGACCGCGATGGGGTGGTTGACCGCGCCGTCCTCGGAGATCGTGTCGGGGCTGTTGTGGGGAACCGCGCAGCTGCCCGCCACCAGGATGCTGGCGATGGCGAGGCCGCGCAGCAGGTGTTGCAGGGAATGGTCCATCTTCGGCCTCCTAGCGCACGACGAAGCCGACAGGCGCGGATGCCTGGGGCGAGACGGGCGGCTTGTCCTTGCGGTAGGTCGCGTTGAGGCGGCCCAGCAGGATGGTTTCGGGATCGCTGGGCGCCACGAAGCCGTCTGTCGGGGCCGCGAACGCCTTTTCGGTGTTGGGTTCGACCAGATAGGCGCTGACCAGCACCACCAGTTCGGTCTGGTCGTCGGCGAAGTCGCGGCTGCGGAACAGCGCGCCCAGCACCGGCAGGTCCTTCACGCCGGGAAAGCCATCGATCACCTGCTTGGTGTTGTGCTGCATCAGGCCCGCCACCGCGAAGCTGCCGCCGGAGGGCACTTCGACGGTGGTTTCGGCGCGGCGCACCGAAAGTCCCGGTATGGTGGTGGAGGTGCCGTTGCCGCCCACGCCCGACACCGTCAGCGAGCCCGTGCTGGAAATCTCGCTGACCTCGCTGGAGAGCTGCAGCGAGATCCGCCCCGCCGACAGCACCACGGGCGTGAAGCTCAGGCCCACGCCGAACTGCTTGAACTGAATGGAGACATTGCCCTGCTGGTCGCGGCCCGCCGGCACCGGGAATTCGCCGCCCGCCAGGAACTTGGCGGTTTCGCCGCTGACCGCGGAGAGGTTGGGCTCGGCCAGCATATGGACCAGGCCGACCTGCTCCAGCGCCTTGAGCTGGCCCTGGACATTGTTCTGGATGTTGCAGATGCCGCCGCCGTTCAGGGCGCCCACCGGATTGAGCGCGGTGGAGGAGCTGCTGCAGGTCTGGCCCGCCGAGATGCCGGACAGGTCGCTGAGGGCCTGGCCGACCAGGCCATAGGGATTGGAGGTGGAGACCGCCAGCGGCGTCGAGCCGCCCACCATCTTGACCCCCGCCAGGTCGATGCCGAACTGCTTGGCCACGTTGCGGTCCATCTCGGCGATGCGCACCTTGAGCATCACCTGGGCGCCGCCCGCGACCGAGAGCATGTTGACGACCTTCTTGGGGTCGCCGGTGAAACGGGCCGCCAGGTCCGCCGCGCGGGTGGATTCCAGCGCGCTGGCCACGGTGCCGGTCAGCACCACATTGTCGTTGAGCGCCTGCACCTGGATCGCGGAGTTGGGCAGGCTGGACTTCATCAGGCCCGCCAGGTCCACGACATCCTTCTCGACCCGGATGTCGAGAGCCAGGATCTGCTTGCCGCCCGCGTCGAAGAAGAAGGCGTTGGTCTGGCCGACCTTGGTGGCCAGCAGGAAGATGCGGCGCGGCGTGCGCACCACGGCATCCACCAGTTCGGGATTGGACACCAGCACGTCGCGCGCGTCGGTATCGAGCTGCACCACGGCCGCCTTGTCGAGCGAAAGCGTCAGGCGCTGATGCACCGCGCCTTCGCGCGTGGAGATGTTGAGGACGCGCGCGTCGGATTCGTCCGGCACGGGCTTTGTCGCGGCATGCGCGCCCGCCAGGGGCGCGGCCAGCGCGAACGCCAGCGTGACGAAGAGGACCTTGCGCGAAGCCATCAGCAAACCGATCACTGCTGCCTCTCCTGTAGCTTGCTGGCCATGCCGTAGCGGATCACTTCCACCGGCCCGCCATAGTCACCCGTGCCGCCGTGCCGGCGCGCGGCGTTGCCGGCATCGGCGACCTGCTGGTTGTCGCCCAGCGGGCGCAGCGCCAGCGACAGCGTGCCGGCGCCCTGCGCGCCCGCCAGTATCTCGGCCTGGCCGGGCGTGACTTCGAGCGTCGCGGTGCGGCCCACCACGGTCCTGGTGTCCTTGTCCTGCTTGAAGGTCTGGTCCACCGCCAGCACGCGCAGGTCGGAAATCAGCGTGCGCGCGACGGCGCGGTCGCCCTGCCGGCGCATCAGGATCACGTCCACCCGGTCGTTGGGCAGGATGAAGCCGCCCGCGCCGGATTCGACGGAGATGGCGATGGAGATGGCGCGCATCCCCTCGGTCAGCGTGGCCGCCATGAAGCCCGACGCGTCGCCATGCACGATCGCGGTGTTGGCGATGGGCTGGTTCGCAAGGATCGGCGCGCGCACCACCACGCCCTTCACCGCTTCGGCTTCGCTGCCCACCTGGTTGTGGGTGATGAAGGTGGAATCCACCGAGGCGGTGGGCCACTTCTCCCAGCGCACCTGATCGGCGGTGAGCGCCTGGCCCGGCGTGAGGTTGGTGCCGGCCACCAGCACTTCGCTCATCGCGATGGGCGCCGCCACGGGCAAGGCCGCGGCCTTGGGCGTTCCCCCGCCCAGCATGCCGCGCACGAGGAAGGCCGCGCCGCCCGCAGCCACGAGCGCAAGTCCGAGAACGACGATGCGTTGAGTGTTCATGAGGGGCAGCTCCTTTGCCGCCAATACTCCATGCAACCTTTTAGAATTTGCTTAATAAGAAGCTGTGCAATTGCCGGATGCGTTGACGCCTGACGGCGCGCGCGCAAAAGGAAATCCGCAAGAACGGCGCGCCTGTCCGCGCGGTTCGGCATTCCTTAATCTTTAACGGATGCGCATTGCCGCGGCGAAAAACGCGCGCGTGCTTTTCACGCGCCGGCGGCGAGCTTGAAGATCTCGGTGTGGGGCAGGATCAGGAAAGCGCCGGCGGCCAGCGCCACGCCGTAAGGAATGCCCGAACGGGCATCGTGCAGCTTCAGGATCCAGGCGTGACGCGCCAGGAAGGCCGGCAGCGGCCAGGCCCGCGCCGCCAGAAGCGCAAGCGTGAGGAAGCCGCCGAACAGGGAAGCCAGAAGCGCATAGGCCATCAGGTCGGAAAAGCCCAGCCACAGCGCCACGGCGGCGAACAGCTTGGCGTCGCCGCCGCCGATCCAGCCTAGCGCGAACAGCCCGAAGCCCAGCACCAGGCCCAGAAGGCCGGCCAGGATGTGAAAGCCGACGGCATGGAGGGAAAGGCCCGCGGCCAGCGCGAAGACGGCGAAAAGCGCCAGCAGCGCGAGCGAAAGGAAATTGGGAATGGTGAAGCTGGCCAGGTCCCAGCCCGCGGCGGCGGCCAGAAGCAGCGGCAGCGCGACAAGCATGACGAGTTCGGCGATCATCGGCGGACCCGGAAAGGAAAATGAACGGCCGCCTTTCACAAGACGGCCGTTCCGGCAAACGGCAGCCGCTTACGGGCCCGAGTTGCCCGAGCTGCCCGAGCCGCTCAGGCTGGTCGCCACGCTGTTGAAGGTCGTGGACAGGTTCGAACCCACCAGCTTGACGGCGGTGATGATGACAACCGAGATCAGCGCGGCGATCAGGCCATACTCGATGGCGGTAGCGCCGGACTCATCGCGGACGAAACGCGAAAAGATGCTCATGACAATCTCCATTTTTAACGACACCCCTTTCTCAACGACGCTCGAGGGGGGATGCCCGGCCCCCGCGAAAATTCTTCGCACGACGCGAGCAAGACTAGACAATGTCCCTTAATCCGGACTTAACCGCGCAGCGCGCGGCGCGGCGCCATCTGTGCCGCCGTGACACGGAAACAGCCTCTCGGGCGCCGCACATCGTAAATTCCGACCGCGCCGTTCACTATGTCGGCGATTTCATGCCGGCAAGGACCGCCGGGCCTGCCGCATCGCAGCGGCGATAGATCAGCCATAGCAGAGCCATCATCGCCGGCGCGGCCAGCGGCAGGAAAAGGAACGCCGCGATGGCGCGCGCCGCGATGGGCAGCAGCCAGAGGCCGGCCAGCGCCGCGATCTCGAACGGCGCAAAGCCGCGCGCGCGCCCTTCGGCGGCAAGAAGCGCGATGGCCGGCGCCAGCAGCACCAGGTCATAGTCCAGGCAATAAGGCGTCAGCAGCAGCGCGCACAGGCACAGCGCCGCGCCCTTGTATCCTGCGGCCAGATCGCTGCGCCAGATGCGCAGCAGCGCGAACAGGCCGGCCCCCGCGGCCAGCGCCTGGATGAGATAGGCAAGCGCCACGGGCCCGCGCCACAGCCGCACCAGCGCGAATACGCTCTGCATCTTGTGGAAACCGGTGCTGCCCTGCTCCAGCACGACCGTACGGGTGAAGTGCATCGAAGCCAGGAAGGCGGGCCAGACCGCGGCGCCGAAGATCAGCGTCACCGCCAGCGTCAGGACCAGGACCGTCGCGGACCCGGAGAGCAGCGCGCGCCAGCGCCCCGTGGCCGCCAGCGCCAGCGGAACCACGGCGGCGAATTGCGGCTTGTAGGCCAGAAGGCCGAACAGCAGCCCGGCAAGCACGGGGCGGGTGTCGAGCAGGGCAAGGCCGCCCGCGAACAGCGCCGCAGTCAGGAATCCGTTCTGCCCGTGGGTCAGGTTCACGAAGACCGCCGTGAAGCCCAGCGCCACGGGCAGGAACAGACGGTCGCGCGCCAGTTGCGGCGCCGCGCTTTTCAGCAGCAGCAGGCGCAGCGACAGCAGATATAGCAACAATGATGCGCCCTGCCACACCAGCAGCGCGGGCAGATAGGGAAGGCGCGCCAGCGCCGCCGCCGCCAGCAGGAAATAGGGCGGATAGTGCCAGCCATAGAGCGGCGTGGCGGGGCCGAAGATGGCCTGCTCGGCCTTCTGCTGGCGCAGAATGTCGAACGGCGCGGCGGCATCGCCCGCCAGCGCCGCCCTGCCCGCGGCATAGACGTTGGAGAAATCGGTGCCCAGCGGCCGCCCCGCATAGTCGCTCGCGCCGTGCGCCGCCGCGCCGAGCAGCAGCAGCGCGACCGCGAACCCCGCCGCCATCATGCCGGCCCAGGCCGCCACGCGCGCCCGCGTCAGGAATCCGCCGTCGCGGATCAGGGCCGCCAGATTCGCCGTCGGATTGGCCGCGGTCAGCTTCGCCATTGCCTCTTTCGCCATCGCGCGCAGGATTTGAGGGACAATGGAGGTTCCTTCTTAAGACCCCGTTATGCCCATGTCTTAAAGCTTCTTTTACGGCGCGGGGCCTAGGCTGGGCGCGAAGCTTTCGGGATCGTCCCCATGCGCCGCGCCCTTTTCGCCGCCGCCTTCCTTTCCGCCGCCGCGCCCGCCCTTGCAGCCGGCGCGGGCGATGTGAGCCTGGCGCTGGACGAAGTGCACACCCTGACCTTCCGCGGGCCCGTCTCCACCGTCTATGTCGGCAATCCCGCCATCGCCGACATCACCATGATCGATTCCCGCCATGCCTTCGTGCAGGGCAAGGCCTATGGCCACACCAACATCGTGGCCCTGAACCATGACGGCGCGCAGGTGTTCAACACCTCGGTCATCGTCACCGGCAGCGACGCCGGCGGCATCGTCACCCTGAACCGCGGCGCCCAGCGCATCACTTACAGCTGCGCCGGAGACCGCTGCGAGCCGAC
>DASZVO010000023.1:0-4458 GCA_035547015.1 Rhizomicrobium sp.
CTCGAAATGCGCTCGCATGGCGGCCTTTATCCTGCCCCGCTTGAGCAGCAAAGGACGGCGGTCGGCATGGGTCTGGGCATCCCACCAGGGCATTTGTTCGCCTTTTTGGTCGCATGGCCGGACGGAAACCGCGGCCCGCTGTCTGCTTCACCACGGAGTTGAGGGCCGCACTTTTCCTGGCCGATGCTCCCTGCTATAGCCCCCCGGCCAAATTCCCGGATTTGAGAGGTTTGACGTGGTTTCGGTTATCGCCAGCTCCGTGCGCAAAGGCAATGTCATCGAAAAGGAAGGCAAGCTCTACCTTGTCCTGACCGCCGAGAACATCCATCCGGGCAAGGGCACACCCGTCACCCATCTGGAGATGCGCCGCATCAGCGACGGGGTGAAGACGGTGGAACGCCTGCGCACCACCGACAGCGTGGAAAAGGCCTTCATCGACCAGGGCAACTATCAGTACCTGTACCAGGACGGCGACCAGTATGTGTTCATGCAGCCGGAAACCTTCGACCAGGTGCACGTGCCGGCCGACGTGATCGGCGACAAGGCGCCCTATCTGACCGAGAACATGGAAGTGCAGCTTCAGTCCTTCGAGGGCACGCCCATCTCCATCGAGATTCCCCAGCGCGCCATCTTCGAGATTGTGGAAACCGAGCCGGTGGTGAAGGGCCAGACCGCTTCGGGCTCGTTCAAGCCCGCGCTGCTGTCCAACGGCGTCAAGACGATGGTGCCCACGCACATCGTCACCGGCACCCGCGTGGTGGTGATGACGGAAGACGGCTCCTACGTCGAGCGCGCGAAGGAATAGAGCGCCGGCGGGGGGCGAAAGGCAGGTGGCAATGCCCAAACGCATCGACCCCGACACGATTGCCGAACGCGCGGGCACCTTCTATCCGCCGCCCTATGACAAGCCCTGCCGCGCCCGCCGGCGCCGGGCATTGGGCGACGCCGCGGGCCTGACCCAGTTCGGCGTCAACCTGTTGCGCCTGCCGCCCGGCGTATGGTCCAGCCAGCGTCACTGGCACACCGGCGAGGACGAGTTCGTCTATATCCTGGAAGGCGAAGTGGTGCTGGTGACGGATGCGGGCGAGGAAGTCCTGGGCCCGGGCGACTGCGCCGGTTTCAAGGCAAACGATCCCAACGGCCATCATCTGCAGAACCGTTCGGACAGGGACGCGCTGTTGCTGGAGGTCGGGACGCGGCTGGAGGAGACCGACGGCGCCTTCTATCCCGATATCGACCTGGTGTTTCCGCCCGGCGGCAAACCCGCCATCTATACCCGCAAGGACGGCACGCCCTATGCCGACATCCGGCGGCGCACGCCGGACGATCCGGATTAGCCGTTGCGGAAATTGATCTCCACCACCACGCCTTCGGGATCGGGCACGAAAAGCTGGGAAAGACTGCCGCCGGGCACGACGCGCTCGCGGAAGGCCACGCCCGCCGCCGCAAGCCGGGCGCGCATGGCCCCGAAATCATCGCCCCGGAAGGCCACATGGTCGAAGGAGCCGGTGCCTGCGCCCGGATCGGGAATGACGATCTCCCCGCCGACCGCACCGGTCCAGGCGCCGGGATTGTCAGCCGCCTCGACCAGGTGCACGACCGGCACATCGCCCAGATAGAGCCAGTGTCCCCGGAAGGGGAAGGCGGGCCGGTCGCCTTCCCTAAGTCCCATCAATTCCACATAGAAATCGCGCGTACGCTTCAGCTGCGTGCAGCGGATGGTGACGTGCTCCAGCGCCATGACGCCCATTTTTCCGTTTTTCCCGTGTTTGGCGTAACCGCACGGTTCGTGCGGGCGAATTCCCGGCGCCACCTTAACGCATCAGGGCGCGCATGATAGCGTTGCCACGCCAGGACAAAGGACAAATCCCATGAAAAAGCCCGCTGTTATTGGTTTTGCCGGCCTTCTGGCCGCGCTGTCCGCCACGCCTGCCCTTGCCGCCCTGAGGCCCGGCGATATGGCGCCGGATTTCACCGCCGCCGGCAGCCTGGGCGGCAAGCCCTTCACCTTCAATCTCAAGGACGCGCTGAAGAAGGGGCCCGTCGTGGTCTATTTCTATCCTTCCGCCTATACCGGCGGCTGCGACCTGGAAGCCCATACCTTTGCCGAAGAGAAGGCAAAGTTCGATGCCGCCGGCGCCAGCATCATCGGCGTGTCGGCGGACAGCCTGGACCGGCTCCACCAGTTCTCGGCCGATCCCAAATTCTGCGCGGGCAAATTCCCCATCGCATCCGATGCCGATACGAAGATCGCGGCCTCCTACAAGCTGAATGTCAGCCCGCCGCACGCCGGGGCCAAGGACGTGAACCAGAACGAGATCAATCACGCCTTCATCGAGCGCGTGACCTATGTGATCGGCAAGGACGGGAAGATTCTGGCCACCCTGTCGTCCAAGGACGATGGCCTGTCGCCTGACCAGCATGTGGACAAATCGCTGGCGATCGTGACGACGAAATAGGCCGGTTCCCGACAATGCAGCCGCGTGGCGAAAGCCGCGCGGCTTCTTAAGCACGGGTTGCAGCATGGTGATGCTGCGATGCAATATCCGTAAAAATCTCAGCAAATCCAGGCATTTGTTGTTGCGCTTTTGCAACGTCGGCGTGGCTATAAAACGTCTTTGTGACGAGGCGGACTCTTGCTCTAGTCCGTACGGGCGGATGCTGTTTGGGGGATCCAGGCTGCTGCAAGTCCGACAATGCCGCCGGTGGAAAGCACCGGCACCTGAATAAACGCAAAGCCGGATGCCAACCTTGCCGAGTCGCCGCCGTCCTGTCCTGAGCATGCTTATCGCCGCCGCGGTATTGGTACCGCTCTCGGCCCAGGCTTCCACCGGGCGGCCGGTTTCCGATATCACCCATGACGTGATGTCATTCTTCGGCTTCGGACCCAACCAGGCCAACAATCCGACCGACCCCGTGCCCGTCGATCGCCCCAGGACGGAATTGACGGCCCGCGCCATCGCCCCGGCAGCGGTGACCAATGTCGAAGCGAAGCTGCCCGCCATCGCGCCGCCGGCGCCGTCGGTCGAAACGCCCCTGCATCGGCTGTTCTGCGTGGAATATGCCCGCATGCGTTCGGGCCTGGCCGTGTTCGGTGACGCCAGGCATTGGTGGGCGCGCGCCAAGAATGTCTATGCCCGCATGTCGCATCCGGTTGAAGAGGCGGTGATGGTCTTCTCCGGTTCAAAGCGGCTGAGGCGCGGCCATGTGGCCGTAGTGACCACGATCGTCGGCCCGCGCCAGATCATCGTGGATCAGGCCAACTGGCAGAACAGGGGCGAGATCGACCATGCAACGCCGGTGCTGGATGTGAGCCCGGACAATGACTGGTCGCGCGTGCGGGTATGGGACATGCGGTCCGGCACCTTCGGCACGCATGTCTATGCGATCTCGGGCTTCATCGCCAAGGAACTGACCAAGCAGGCTTCGAACAACTAGGCGGAACGCATGGCCGTGCCGGCGGTTTCGATCGTCACGCCCAGCTTCAATCGCCAGGATCTTCTGCGCCGCCAGCATGCCGCCGTGTTGGCCCAGACGGTGCAGGATTTCGAGTGGTTGATCCTGGACGACAGCCCTGAACCTTCGCCCTATTTCGCGGTGCTGGCCGATCCGCGAATCCGCTATCACCATCACGCCGGCGAAAAGATGCCGGTCGCCGCCAAGCGCAACTGGCTGTGCGAGCGGGCGCAGGCCCCCGTGATCGCGCAGTTCGATGACGACGATTATTACGCGCCGCACTATCTGGGCACGATGTTGGACCGGCTGGCCGCAAGCCGCGCCGACATCACCAAGCTGTCGGCCTGGTTCGTCTATTCCGCGCAGCTGAGGCGCCTGGGCTGGTGGGACACGGCCAACACGCTGGGGCTGCACTTCGTCTTCGGCCCCGACCCGGTGATGCAGGCCTTCCACAACCAGGCGCCGCCCGAAAACATGAAGAACAACTATCTGGGCTATGGCTTCAGCTATGTCTTCAGGAAGACGATGTGGGAGACGGCGCCCTTTCCCGATCAGGCCTATGCCTCGGACTATGGATTCGTGGCGGCGGCCATCGCGAAGGGATGCCGCTTCGACCATTTCCCCGATACCGAAGGCCTGTGCCTGCATATCCTGAGGCGGGACAACATGTCGAAGAGTTTCCCGCAATACCTGCTGCCCGACTTCATGCTGCAGAAACTGTTCCCGGCCGATCTGGGCTCGTTGCTGCAGGGATGAAACGGGCAATTGCGATGCGGGAAAAGCAAAAGCCCCGGCGCGCTTTCGCGGGCCGGGGCTTTCGTGAATTGTGACGGCGGGTTTCTTCTCTTCTGCCCTTGGCAGACCTGGCAGCGTTCTACTCTCCCGCGGCTTGAGCCGCAGTACCATGGACGCAGAAGGCTTTGACGGCCGAGTTCGGAATGGGATCGGGTAGAATTCCTTCGCTATGACCACCAGGTCGGCGAAGGGCAGAAAAGCAGAATA
>DASZVO010000024.1:0-121303 GCA_035547015.1 Rhizomicrobium sp.
GCTGGGCTTCACCCGGCCGATGCGCAACTCCATGGATGCGATTTCGGCGCGCGACTTCGCGCTGGAATATCTGGCGGCCTGCAGCATCTGCGCGGTGCATCTGTCGCGGCTGGCGGGCGAGCTGGTGCAATGGTCCAGCCAGCAGTTCGGCTTTGTCCGGCTGTCGGACGCCTTCACCACCGGCTCCTCCATCATGCCGCAGAAGCGCAATCCCGACGCCGCCGAGCTGGTGCGCGGCAAGACCGGCCGGGTGATCGGCGATTTCGTGGCGCTGGCGACGGTGGTCAAGGGGCTGGTGCTGACCTATGGCACCGACCTGCAGGAAGACAAGGAGCGGGTGTTCGACGCCGCCGACACGCTGGAGATCAGCCTGGCCGCGATGGCGGCGATGGTGGCCGACATGACGGCCCAGCCCGAACGCATGCGCGCCGCCGCCGCGCCGGGTTATCCCACCGCCACCGACCTGGCCGACTGGCTGGTGCGGGTGCTGAAAAAGCCCTTCCGCGAGGCCCATCACATCGCCGGCTCCATCGTGAGGCTGGCCGAGGAAAAAGGCGTGACGCTGGACGCCCTGCCGCTGGCCGAGATGCAGACGGTGGAGCCCGCGATCAGCCAGGAGGTGTTCCAGGTCCTGTCGCTGGAGTCGTCGGTCCATTCGCGGATGAGCCTGGGCGGCACGGCCCCGGCGCGGGTGAAGGAACAGCTGCATTACTGGCGGGACAAGCTGGCATGAGACGCATGATCCTGTTCGTGGCCACGGCGCTGCTGGTTACAGCCTGCGGGGTGAAGAACGACCTGGTGAAACCCAATGGCCAGCCCACGCCGCGCAACCAGCCCGATCCCTCCAAGCCGCCCTATCCCATCGGGCGATAGGCGGGGCGCATGAATCATTTCGGCTACCGCAACGGCGTCCTCTGCGCGGAGGACGTACCTCTGGACCTGCTGGCGCGGGCGGTGGGCACGCCCTTCTATTGCTATTCCACCGCCACGCTGGAGCGCCACTACACGGTGTTCGCGGGCGCGCTGCCGGCCGGTTCGCTGGTCGCTTATGCGGTCAAGGCCAACGATAATCTGGCCGTCCTGAAAACGCTGGCGAAACTGGGCGCGGGCGCCGACGTGGTGTCGGGCGGCGAGTTGGCCAAGGCGCGCGCCGCCGGCATTCCGGGCGACAGGATCGTCTTTTCGGGCGTCGGCAAGACCAGGGCCGAGATGCGCGCAGGACTGGAAGCGGGCATCTATCAGTTCAATGTCGAAAGCGAGCCGGAACTGGCCGCGCTGAATGAAGTGGCCCTGTCGCTGGGCGTGCGCGCGCCCGTGGCCTTGCGCATCAATCCCGACGTGGACGCAAGGACCCATGCCAAGATCAACACCGGCATGGCGGAAACCAAGTTCGGCATCCCCTTCATCCATGCGCGCGAAGCCTATGCCCATGCGGCCACACTGCCCGGCATCGCGGTCGTGGGCATCGATGTGCATATCGGCAGCCAGATCACCGATCTGGAGCCGTTCGAGACGGCGTTCCGCCGCGTGGGCGAACTGATCCGGACGCTGCGTGCCGACGGTCACGGCATTGTGCGCCTCGACCTGGGCGGGGGACTGGGCGTGCCCTACAGGATCGACAATGATCCGCCGCCCGATCCGGAGGCCTATGGCGCGATGGTGACGCGGGTGACGAAGGATTTCGGCTGCCGTCTGTCCTTCGAGCCGGGACGGCTGATCGCGGCCAATGCGGGCGTGCTGGTGTCGCAGGTGATCTATGTGAAGCGCGGCGACGCGAAGACCTTCCTTATCATCGACGCGGGCATGAACGATCTGATCCGCCCCGCCATGTATGACGCGTATCACGAGATCGCCGCCGTGATGGAACCCGCGGCCGGTTCCGCGCGCGTGACATACGATGTGGTGGGGCCGGTGTGCGAAACCAGCGACATTTTCGCCGCGGAACGGGCGCTGCCGGAGCTGAAATCGGGCGATCTTGTGGCGATCCTGTCGGCGGGGGCCTATGGCGCGGTGATGGCGGGCGACTACAATGCCCGCCCGCGCGTGCCGGAGGTCTTGGTGTCGGGCGCGCAATGGGGCATCGTGCGTCCCAGAGAGAGTTATGACGATCTCATCGCCAAGGACCGCATCCCCGGCTGGCTGGACGGCTGATTCCCTGGATCGCCGCATCGCGCGGGCGCGCGCGGTGCTGGGGATCGAACGGATTCTGCCGCGCCTGTGGCCGGCTGCCGGTTTCGCGGGCTTCTATCTGGCGCTGGCGCTGACCGGCATCTTCGCTTTCGTGCCCTGGCCGGTGCAGGCGGTGGTCCTTGCGGCGGCCATCACCGCGTCTGCGCTGTCGCTGGCCGAAGGCTTCGCCGATTTCGCCTGGCCGCGCAGCATCGACGGCGCGCGGCGGCTGGAACGCGACAGCGGCCTTCCGCATCGTCCCATCTCCGAACGGCGCGACGTGCTGGCGGGCGGCGGCGATCCCTTCACCGAGACGCTCTGGGCGCTGCACCAGGCGCGCAGCCTGCCGCGCAAGCTCCGCCTTGCGCTGCCCCATGCCGGCATCGCCGCGCGCGATCCGCATGGCCTGCGCTGGTATGTGCTGATCGCGCTGGCGGCGGGACTGGTGCTGGCGCGCGGGGATACCGGCGCGCGGCTGATCTCGGCCTTCGACAGCGGTGCGGGCGCGGCCGCCAGCATCGACGCCTGGGTCGATCCGCCGCCCTATACCGGCGTGCCGCTGACCAGCCTGCATGTGGACGATCATGGCCCCATCGCAGTGCCGCAGGGTTCGGTGCTGAACCTGCGCGTCCATGGCGCGCCGCGCACGCCCGGACTTGCGGCAGGCAGCAATGCCGCGCCGCGTTTCGCGGGCGAAGACGGGGAATATTCCGCCAATGTGATCCTTTCGGCGCCCGCGCGCGTGCGCGTGCAGGTGGGCGGCCATGCCATCGGCCGCTGGGACATCCGCGCGGTGCCCGACGCGCCGCCCACGATCGCGCTGGTCAAAACGCCCACGGCGACCGAGCAGCTTGCCACGCATTTCGTCTTCAAGGGCGGCGATGATTACGGCATCGCCGGCGTCCATGCCGTGCTGACGCCGAAGAAAGGCCACGGCAAGCCGCTGGTGGTGGACCTGCCGCTGCCGGGCGCGTCGGAAAAATCCGTTGCGCAGGATTCTTATGTGGACCTGACCGGCCATCCCTATGCGGGGCTCGTCGTTGACGCGCATCTGGAAGCGCGCGACGCCATCGGCCAGAAGGGCGTGAGCCGTACCGTGACCTTCCGCCTGCCCGCGCGCGTCTTCACCGATCCCCTGGCGCGCGCGCTGATCGAACAGCGCCAGCAGCTGGCGACGGCGGACGCGGCGGGGCGGCAGACGGTGCTTCTGACGCTGGACGCGCTGAGCATCGATCCCGAACGGTTCTATGCGGGCAAGAACGACATCTTCCTGGCGCTGCGCGGCGCCTTCAACGGGCTGAAGAACGCCAGGCGCGAGTCCGACATCGCGCATGTGGAGGACATACTGTGGCAGACGGCGCTGAAGCTGGAGCGCGGCGGGCTTCTGTCGGCGGCCGAGGAATTGCGCAAGCTGCAGATGGCGCTGACCGCCGCCATGGCCAGCGGCGCCCCGCAGGAGGTGATCGACGAGCTGCTGAAACGCTACAACCAGGCCATGCAGCGCTATATGCAGGCGCTGGCCGCCAATCCCCCGCCGCAGAACCAGCAGCCGCCTTCGCCCGACGCCAAGGAACTGGGCATGAACGATGTCCAGACCATGCTGCAGATGATCCAGAAGCTGTCGCAGGCGGGCGAGCGGCAGAAGGCGGCGCAGCTTCTTTCGATGCTGCAATCCATGCTGGAGAATGCGCGCGTCGCGCAGGGCGGCGGCCAGGGCGGCGCGGGCCAGAGCGCGCAGAACAAGGCGCTCAACGATGCCATCCAGAAATTCGGCGGGCTGATGGCCCGGCAGCGCGCGCTGCTGGACAAGACTTTCCGCCAGGGCCAGGGCCAGGCCGATCCCAAGGATGGCGGCGCGCAGGGCCTGGCCAGGCAGCAGAACCAGCTCGAAAAGGAATTGCAGGATTCGCTCAAAGGCCTTGACGGCAAATCGGCCGAGAAGCTGCGCCAGGCGGGCAAGGCGATGGGCTCTGCCCGCGAGGCGCTGAACCGCCAGGACCTTCCCAATGCCGGCAGCGCCCAGAACGAGGCACTGGAGGCGCTGCGCCAGGGCGCGCAGGCACTGGCCGAGCAGGCCCAGGGAAAACGGCCCGGCCAGCAGACCGGCAGCGAAGACCCGCTGGGCCGCAGCGGCTCGCCGTTGGGCAATTCCGGCGTGAAGATCCCCGGTGCGGCCGATCTGGCGCGCGCACGCGCGATCCTGGAAGAACTGCGCCGCCGCGCCGCCGAGATGAACCGCCCGCAGGCCGAGCGCGATTATCTGGATCGTCTGCTGAAGGCGTTCTAGGACCTGGACTCGATCCCGCGCCGTCAGCCGGAATGCACCTTGCCGATATAGGGCAGGCCGCGATAGCGCCCCGCATCGTCCATGCCATAGCCGACCACGAAATCGTTGCCGACCGTGAAGCCTACATAATCGGCCCTGGCCACCGCATCGGGACGCTGCTTGTCGAGCATCACCGCCACCTGCACGCTGGCGGCCCCTGCCGCCCGTATCAGCGATACCGCCTTGGCGATCGTGCGGCCCGCGTCCAGCACGCCGTCCAACACCAGCACATGACGGCCCGCGATCTGTTCGGACGGGCCCGCGATCATGCTGATGGCGCTGGCGACCCGCTTGTCGCCATAGGAACGCAGCCAGATCATCTCCACATCCAGCGGCACGCCTTCCCACGACAATGCCCGCAGCAGGTCGGCGGCAAAGACGAAACCGCCCACCAGCACGGGCATGGCGATGTCGGGCCGGAGCGGGCTGGCCGCGATGGCGCGCGCCATCGCCGCGATGCGCGCCTGTATCTGCTCGGCGGAAAACAGGATGTCGGGCGCCATCAGGATCCGTCTTTGGCGAAGCGCACTTCGAGATGGCGCGTGGCGGCGGGCGGGCTGGAAAGCCGCGTGGTGAAGGGCACCGACTGGCCGGGCTTGAGCATCAGCGCGGGCGGCCGGAAGGTCCAGTGGTAGAGTTCGCGGTTGCCCGCGTCGCTGAGCGTCACGCGCACCGTCTGCGGCACCGGAAGCGCGCGCGTGCCGCCGTTGACGATCGCGCCGGACACGGCGAGCACGGTCTGGCCATCTTCCTGTCCGCGCCGGTATTCCACGCCGCGGAAATCGATGCCGCCTGCATTCACCTTGAGCCCCAGGCTGGAATAGACGCCCGCGCTCTGCGGCCAGACGGTGGCGATGTCCTGGCGATAGCGCACCGCCGCCAGCACGATCAGCAGCACCGCCGCGATCAGCCCGGCCCAGCCCGCCGCCACGGCAAGGCGCGGTCCCCAGGGGCGCTTCTCTTCGGCGGCGGAGGGCGCATTGGCGTGCACGCTGGCCTGCGGCGCGAAGGCGCGAGCGGGCGAGGTGAAACCCTGCTGCTGTGCCGCCGCCTCGCCGGCCTCCGCGGCGGGCTGCGCCGGCGGCTCGGACGGGATTTCCGGCACGAATTCGGGCCGTTCCTCACCCGGCTGATGCCAGCTGTGGCCGCATTTGGCGCAGCGGACCATGCGCCCCCGGGGCGGGAATTTCTCCCCGTCCACGGAATAGCGCGTGCCGCAAGAGGGACAGGTGAGAATCATGCCCGGCCTGTGGAAATATCGTGCGAAAATAAGTGGCTGTGCGCACCGCCGCAAGCGGCGCGCGACAGGCTCCGCCGCCGCCGCCAAAGGCCGCGCCCGCGGCGCGCTTTTCCGAAACCAAAATGCAGTATTCTGCGCCGCATGGTTCGCTTCGAAAATGTGGGCATGCGCTATGGCACCGGGCCGGAGGTGCTGCGCGACGTGAGTTTCTCGCTCCAGTCCGGTTCCTTCACCTTCCTGACCGGCCTGTCGGGCGCGGGCAAGACCACCCTGCTCAAGCTGATCTATGTCGCCGAGCCGCCGACCCGCGGACTGATCACCCTGTTCGGGCAGGATCTGGCGACCGCCCGGCGGCGCGACCTGCCGGCCCTCAGGCGGCGCATCGGCGTGGTGTTCCAGGACTTCCGCCTGCTGAACCACCTGTCGGTCTTCGACAATGTGGCGCTGCCGCTGCGGCTGGCGGGCAAGCGGGTGGCCGATTTTTCCCATGACGTGCGCGAGCTTCTGTCTTGGGTGGGGCTCGGCGACCGGATGGAGGCGCGCCCGCCCACCCTTTCGGGCGGGGAGCAGCAGCGCGTCGCCATCGCCCGCGCCGTGGTGGCGCGGCCTGACCTTCTGATCGCCGACGAGCCCACCGGCAATGTCGATCCGGAAATGGGCGCGCGGCTGATCCGCCTGATCGCCGAACTCAACCGGCTGGGCACCACCGTGCTGATCGCGACCCATGACCGCGCCCTGATCGAAGCCACCCGGGCGCGCGAGATGCGGCTGATCGAAGGGCGGCTGGTCGAGCTTCGGCCCCAGAAGGCCGGCCTTGCCGCGGGGCCGGCCATCCCATGAGCACGCGCGCCGTCATCCGCGAGCCCATCCTGCCCAAGGACAAGGCCGCCGCCCCGCTGGACTTCGTGATCGCGGTGATGGCCTTCCTGGCCGCGCTGGCGCTGGGCGCGTCGCTGGTCGCCGACCGCGCCGCCCAGGGCTGGCGCAGCGGGCTGGCCGACCGCATCACCGTGCAGGTGATGCCGCCGGAGGAAGGCGATCCACGCCCGGGCCTGGAGGCGGAGACCGCCGCCGCCCTTTCGGTGCTGCGGGCTACGCCTGGCATCGCCCATGCCGCCCCCCTGAGCGACGCCGAGATCAACGCGCTGGTCGAGCCCTGGATCGGCAAGGACGGGGCGGTGTCGGGCATTCCCCTGCCCCGGCTGATCGACGCCGCCGTGACGCCGGGCGCCGATGTGGATGTGGGCGCGCTGACCGCGCGCCTGAAACAGGCCGCCCCCCATGCCACGCTGGACGACCATCGCCGCTGGATCGCGCGCCTGCGCGGCCTGGCCGATGCCGTGCGCTGGTCGGCCTATGGCATCTTGCTGCTGATCGCGGGCGCCACGGCGGCGGCCGTGTCCTTCGCCACGCGGGCGGGCCTGGACGCCCATCACGAGATGGTGGCGCTGCTGCACCAGATGGGGGCGCTGCCCGGCTTCATCGCCCGCGCCGTGGAATGGCACTATTTCGTCTCGGCGCTGTTTGCCGCGGCGCTGGGCACGGCGTGCGCGGCGCTTCTGTTCCTGGCGGCGGGCGGGCTTGAGGTCGTGGGCGTGGAGGCGGTGCCCTTCCTGCCGCCGCTGTCCCTGCAATGGAGCGAGCTGCCCTGGCTGCTGGCCGTGCCTGCGGCCACCGCGCTGATCGCCTGGGCGACGGCACGCATATCGGTGCTGTCGGTCGTCAGGGCCATCTATTGAGCGCGGCGAAAGCTGTTTGCTATCCTCGCCCTTGCTATCCTGTCCTCCGGGCGAATGGAGATTCGGTTTGCGCGTTTTCCTGGCCGTGATCTTCCTTATCCTGCTGGCCTATGCGATCGGCTTCGTGCTGTTCGTCAGCAACCTGCCCGCCCAGCCTTCCATGCCGCCCAAGGCGGACGGAATCGTGGCGCTGACCGGCGGCGACGAGCGGCTGGACACGGCGGTGGCGCTGCTGGAACGGGGCGCGGGCAAGCGCCTTCTGGTCAGCGGCGTGGGCCAGGCCACCACCAAGGAGATGGTGGGCCACATGTCGGGCGGAGGGCCGCGCTTCGCCTGCTGCGCCGATATCGGCTATGCCGCCGAGGATACGCACGGCAACGCGCTGGAAGCGGCGGAATGGGCGCAGGCCAACCATTTCGGCAGCCTGGTGATCGTGACCGGGCGCTATCACATGCCCCGCACCCTGAGCGAGTTCTCGGCCGTGATGCCCGACATCACGCTGATCGCCTATCCGGTGGACCAGAGCCGCATCGACCTGGGCGGCTGGTGGCGGCATCCGCGCACCATGCAATTGCTGCACCGGGAATACGTCAAATACCTCGCCAGCCTGGTGATGACGCGTCTGTTGTGAATCCCGATGCTTTTTGTCCGCTCGCTTCTGTTCTTCCTGTGGTTCGCGCTGCTGTCCACGGCGATGGCGATCGTCTTCCTGCCCGTGCTGGCGATGCCGGCCGGCGCCACCGTCTGGATGTCGCGCAGCTGGGCGCGCGCGACCTTCTGGGGCCTGCGCGTGCTGGCCGGGATCGACTGGCAGGTTCGGGGAACGCCGCCGCGCGGCGCGGTTCTGGTCGCGGCCAAGCACATGAGCATGTGGGATACCCTTGCCCTGTGGCTGGTGCTGGACCGGCCCGGCATCGTGCTCAAGCGTGAATTGCTGCGCATTCCCTTTTACGGCTGGTATCTCTGGAAGGGCGCCGCCATTCCCATCGACCGCGGCGCGGGCGCGAAGGCCCTGCGGCGGATGAACCAGGCGGCGCAGACTGTGCTGGGCCAGGGCCGCCCCATCCTGATCTTTCCCGAAGGCACGCGGAAGAAGCCGGGCGCGCCGCCCGACTACAAGCCCGGCGTGGCGGGGCTGTACGGCCTGCTGGGCATCCCGTGCGTGCCGGTGGCGCTGGATTCCGGCGTCTATTGGACCGGCTTCCTGAAGCGGCCCGGCACCATCACGCTGGAATTCCTGGAGCCCATCGCGCCGGGCCTGAAGCGCGCCGCCTTCATGGAGCAGCTGGAAGGCCGCATCGAGACGGCGACGCGGCGGCTGGTCGGGGCGCGGACGCCGTCATGACCGCGCTGGACAAAAGGCGGTGCGGCCCATGCAAGGCCTGTTGCAGCGTGCTCAAGATCGACACGCCCGAATTCCGCAAGCCGGCGCAGACACTGTGCCCGCATCACACGGGCCGGGGCTGCGGCATCTATGAGATCCGGCCCGGGGTCTGCCGGGAATTCCTCTGCGGCTGGCGGCTGTTTGCCGAGCTGGACGATTCCTGGCGGCCCGACCTGAGCGGCGTGCTGATCCTGCGCAAGGCGCCGTCCGAGCTGCCGCCGGCCTGGCGGGATGGGGGATATGGCGTGCATCTGGCCATCACGGGCGGCGAGGACGCCGTCACGCGTCCCGGCTTTGCCGAATATGTGGCGGGCCTGATGAAGCGGGGGATCGCGGTCTATATGTCGGCCGCGTCGCCCGCCACCCTGGTCAACGAGCATATGGACGCCGCGGCGATGGACATGCCGGCGATCCGCGAGAGACTGGCGTACCTTTCCCGCCTGCTGCATGCCTCAGCCTGGAAGCGCGGCATCCGCATGATCGGCGCCCTTTACCGGCTGAATGTGGAGCGGCAACGCGTGTTGGTCGAGAAACGCTTGAAAATCAAATAGATGATATGATCCAGCGCCGGTTGGAATAAGGACCGGGAAACGCCATATTGGGCGCGAAGGATCCGATGAGCGACATCTCCCAGTCCGTTTGGGACATGAAATACCGGCTGAAGGCGGCGGACGGCACACCCGTGGACCGTGACCTGGCCGATAGTTGGGCGCGGGTGGCGCTGGCGCTGGCGGGCGCCGAGCCGCCGGCGCAGCGCATGGCCTGCGCGCAGGATTTCGCCCGCGCGCTGGCTGGATTCCGGTTCCTGCCGGCGGGGCGCATCCTGGCGGGGGCGGGCGCGGACCGCGACGTCACGCTGTTCAACTGCTTCGTGATGGGGACCGTCCCCGATTCGATGGACGGCATCTTCAGCGCCCTGCGCGAGGCGGCGCTGACGCTGCAGCAGGGCGGGGGCATCGGCTACGACTTCTCGACGCTGAGGCCCAGGGGCGCGCCCGTCAAAGGCGTGGGCGCGGACGCATCGGGCCCCATATCGTTCATGGATGTGTGGGACGCGATGTGCCGCACCATCATGAGCGCAGGCGCGCGGCGCGGAGCGATGATGGCCACGCTGCGGGTGGATCATCCCGACATCGAGGATTTCATCGAGGCCAAGCGCACGCCGGGACGCCTGAGCAACTTCAACCTGTCAGTGCTGGTGAGCGACGCCTTCATGACGGCGGTGAAGAACGATGCCGATTGGCCGCTGGTCTTTGGCGGGCAGGTGTTCCGCACGGTGCGCGCCAAGGCGCTGTGGGAGCGCATCATGCGCGCGACCTATGACAATGCCGAGCCGGGCGTGATCTTCATCGACCGCATCAACGAACAGAACAACCTGGCCTATTGCGAAACCATCGCCGCGACCAATCCATGCGGCGAGCAGCCGTTGCCGCCCTATGGCGCGTGCCTGCTGGGATCGATCAACCTGGCCAGGCTGGTGAAGCGCCCCTTCGAGGCGGATGCGGCGCTGGACCTGGACGCGCTGGAACGGCTGACCGCCACCGCCGTGCGGATGCTGGACAACGCCATCGACGTGTCGCGCTTTCCCCTTCCCGCGCAAGCGCACGAGGCGCGCGCCAAGCGGCGCATCGGGCTGGGCGTGACGGGACTGGCCGACGCGCTGATCTTCTGCAAGGCGCGCTATGGCGCGCTCGAAAGCCTGATCCTGATCCGCACCTGGCTGGAGACGATGAACCGCGCCGCCTATCGCGCCAGCGTGGAACTGGCGCGCGAGAAAGGCGCCTTCCCGCTGTTCGACCGCGACGCCTTCCTGGCGCGCCCGCACATCCAGGCCCTGCCGCAGGACATACGTGAAGGCATCGCCCAACACGGCATCCGCAATGCGCTGCTGACCTCGATCGCGCCTACCGGCACCATTTCGCTGCTGGCCGGCAACGTCTCCAGCGGCATAGAGCCGGTTTTCGCCTTTTCCTATACCCGCAAGATCCTGATGGCGGACGGCACGCGCCGCCAGGAGACGGTGAGCGACCATGCGGTGCGGGTGTTCCGCGAGAAATTCGGCGCCGATGCCGCGTTGCCCGATTATTTCGTCACCGCCCAGACCATTTCCCCGTCGGACCATCTGGCGGTGCAGGCGGCCGCCCAACCCTATATCGACAGCGCCATCTCCAAGACCATCAACGTGCCGGCGGCCATCGCGTTCGAGGATTTCGCGCATGTCTATCTGGAAGCCTACGAGACGGGCTGCAAGGGCTGCACCACCTATCGGCCCAACGCGGTCACCGGATCGGTGCTGGCGGCCTTTGACGAGCCGCGCGATGCCATCCCCGCCGAGACGGTGATCGGGCGCGACGCGCGCGAGCCGGAACTACCGCTGCCGCCGCCCGCGCCGCGCGAGAAGGGCGGGGTGATCTACATGACCAGGCCGCTGGACCGGCCCGACGCGCTTGTGGGCCGCACCTACAAGATCAAGTGGCTGGACAGCGACCACGCCTTCTACATCACCATCAACGACATCGAAAAGGATGGCCGGGTGCGACCCTTCGAGGTCTTCATCAACTCCAAGAACATGGAAGCCTATGCCTGGGCGCTGGCGCTGACGCGCATGATCTCGGCGGTGTTCCGGCGCGGCGGCGATGTGAGCTTCGTGGTGGACGAGCTCAAGGCCATCTTCGACCCGCGCGGCGGGCAATGGATGAACGGGCGCTATGTGCCGTCGCTGCTGGCGGCCATCGGCGAGGTGATCGAGCGCCACATGATCGAGATCGGCTTCATGGGCCAGCGCGGCCCCGGCTTCGTGCCGGAGGCGCTGGTTCCATCGGAAGGCGCGCGCGCCCGTTTCTGTCCGCGTTGCGGCGATCCCAGCTTCGTCAAGCTGGAGGGATGCGATTCCTGCCTGTCCTGCGGCTATTCCAAATGCAGTTGATATTGGTGTAGCTAAGCGCCGCAATGACATCCTATTCCAGCCGGTTCTGGCTTTACGCCCCCACCGCCCTGTTCCTCGCCATCGCTGCGGCCGTGATGGTCCATTGGTGGCTGCGCGCGGACGCATTCGAGAAACGGCTTGCCGCCATCAAGGGCCGCGAGGCCGTGCCCGGCATCACGCTGGACTGGACACGCGTGGAGGTGGGCGGCTTTCCCTTCCGCCTTGACGCCGGTTTTACGGACTTCCGCGTGAAGGGCGCGGGCGCGCATGGCCCCTTTGCATGGCAGAGCGAGAAATTCGCGCTGCATGCGCTGACCTATGGCCGCCGCCAGGACGTGTTCGAGGCGGCGGGCCGCCAGACGGTCGCATGGACGGAAGCCGACGGGCGGGCGGGCGCCGCGTCCTTCCTGCCCGGCAGCCTGCATGCCAGCGCCATCACCGACGCAAACGGCCTGGCCCGCGCGGACCTGGACATCGTGGACGCGGGCGCGAAGGACTTCACCGTCGCGCGCTTCCAGTTGCACATGCGCCGCGATCCCCTGATGGAAGGCCGCGGCGGCGGCCTGGACCTGATGCTGCGCGCCGATTCCATCAAGGGGTTCGGCGTGGACCAGCCGCTGGTCGAGATTTATGCCACGCTGAACAAGGCTGCGGCGCTGGCGCCGCTGCTGGCGGGCGCGAAGGCCTGGCCCGCGGCGATCGGCGACTGGCGCGCGCAGGGCGGAGCGGCGAAACTGACCCGCATCACCGCGCCCGGCCTTTCGCCCGACCGGCTGTTGTCGGTTTTCTACTAGGATCATCCTTCGACAGGCTCAGGATGAAGTCGCCAGGACATGCGAGCCGGTGCGTCGGCTAGGTCTTGCTTCTTCCGAAATCCGGGGCGGCGGTGTCCTGGCCGATATCCACGATGGCGCGGCGGATCGCGCGGGTGCGGGTGAACCAGTCGAACAGGGTCTGGCCGTCGCCGTTGCGCACCGCGCGCTGGAGCTGGGCCAGGTCCTCGTTGAAGCGGCCCAGCACCTCCAGCACCGCATCGCGGTTGTTCAGGAAGATGTCGCGCCACATGGTGGGATCGCTGGCGGCGATGCGGGTGAAATCGCGAAAGCCGGAGGCCGAATATTTGATCACCTCGCCCTCGGTGACACGCTCCAGATCGTGCGCCGTGCCCACGATATTGTAGGCGATCAGGTGCGGCAGATGCGAGGTGATGGCCAACACCAGATCGTGATGGGTTGAATCCATCACGTCCACCTGGCTGCCCAGCCCCTGCCAGAACGCCTTCAGGCGCGCCACGGCGGCGGGATCGCTGCCCGGCACCGGCGTCAGGATGGTCCAGCGCCCGTCGAACAGGCTGGCGAAGCCGGCTTCGGGGCCGGAGAATTCGGTGCCCGCGATGGGATGGGCGGGGATGAAATGCACATCCGGCGGCACGAAGGGGCCCACATCGCGGATCACCGCGCCCTTGACCGAACCCACATCCGACAGGATCGCGCCTTTGCCCAACTGCTGGACGATGGCCGCGGCGACACCCTTATAGGCGCCCACCGGCGTGCACAGGATCACCAGCCCCGCATCCGTCACCGCATCGCCCACATCGGCATGCAGCGTGTCGCAGAAGCCGATCTTGGCGGCGCGGTCCAGCACATCGGGATCGCTGTCGCTGCCCGCGATCTCCTTCGCCAGGCCGGCGCGCCGCGCGGCATGGGCGATGGACGAGCCGATCAGGCCAAGCCCGACGATGGCGATCTTGTCGAACGGTTTCATGGCCGGAGATTCCATATCAGCCTGCCATGAACTGCTGCAGCAGCGATACCGCCAGCCGGTTCTGTTCTTCCGTGCCGATGGTCATGCGCAGGCAATCGGGCAGGCCGTATGCCGCCACCGCGCGCAGGATCACCCCGCCCCGGCTGAGGAACTCATCGGCGCGGACGGCGCTTTTCTCGCCGCCGGGAAAGCGGATCAGCACGAAATTGGCCACGCTGTCGTCCACCTCCAGTCCCGCCTTGCGCAGTTCGGCCGTGACCCAGGGCAGCCATTTCGCGTTGTGCGCAGCCGAGCGGCGCACATGGTCCTGGTCGCGGATGGCGGCGGCGCCCGCCGCCTGCTGAAGCGGCGAGGTGTTGAAAGGCCCGCGGATGCGGTTGAGCACATCGCACACGGCCTGCGGCGCGAACATCCAGCCCAGACGGATCGCAGCCAGGCCGTGGATCTTGGAGAAGGTGTGCGTCACCACCACATTATCCGCGCGTGCGGCCAGCGCCAGCCCGTCGTCATAATCGGACGCGGTCACATATTCGCCATAAGCGGAATCGATCACCAGCAGCACATCCGCCGGAAGGCCGGCATGGAGCCTCCCCACCTCCTCCTTCGTCAGATAGGAACCGGTGGGATTGTTGGGATTGGCGACATAGACCATGCGCGTGCGCGGCGTCACCGCCGCGAGCATGGCGTCCACATCCAGCTTGATGGCCTGGTTGGTCTTCCGCTCGGTCACGATCACGGGCCGGGCGCTGTTGGCCAGGGTCACGATCTCGTAGAGCAGGAAGGCGTGGCGGCCGAAGATCGCCTCGTCGCCGGGCTGGAGATAGGCGTTGGCGAGCAACGCCAGGAGGGGGCCCGAGCCTTCGCCGCCCGCCACGATGCGCGCCGCCTCCAGGCCATGGACCTCGGCAATGGCTTCCCGCAGCAGGCGCGAGCTGCCGTCGGGATAGAGCTGAAGATCATGGACGGCGCCCGCCAGGGCCTCGACCGCCCTGGGGCTGGGCCCCAGCGGGCTTTCGTTGGAAGACAGCTTGACCGGCCTGGCCACGCCGGGCACGGAGGCGCGCCCGCCCACATAAAGGGCGATATCCAGGATGCCGGGCTTGGGCGTGGGGCTCATCGGGGTCTCGAAAAGGGGCGTATTGATAGGGGCGCGGGGAATGTTTGTCATCACTGACGGACAATCGGGTGATAATTGACAGGGACCCGGCGGGGGCATAGCTACGGCGTCCCTGCAAGGACGGCCCAACGAAGGCGATGACCGAGGCACCCCGTTTCCTGCGTCCCGTGAAGGCCCCGGCTGCGGACACCGGCCTGGCGGTCACCTTCGAGACGCCCCTGCCGCTGGACTGCGGCCGCAGTCTGGCGCCTTTCACCGTGGCCTACATGACCTATGGCACGCTCAACGCGGCGAAAAGCAATGCCGTGCTGGTCTGCCATGCCCTGACCGGCGACCAGTTCGCGGCCTCGGACCATCCGCTCACGGGCAAGCCGGGCTGGTGGACCACCATGATCGGCCCCGGCAAGCCCATCGACACCGCCCGCTTCTTCGTGATCTGCGCCAACGTCATCGGCGGCTGCATGGGCTCCACAGGCCCCGCCGACATCGATCCGCTCACCGGCAAGCCCTATGCCCTGACCTTTCCGCTGGTCACCATCCGCGACATGGTGCGGGCCCAGAAACGGCTGGTCGACCACCTGGGCATCGAAAAGCTGCTGGCGGTGATCGGCGGGTCGATGGGCGGGATGCAGGCGCTGCAATGGGCGGCCAGCTATCCGGAAAGCGTGCGCGCGGTGGTGCCCATCGCCTGCGCCGCGCGCCATTCGGCGCAGAACATCGCCTTCCACGAGGTGGGCCGCCAGGCGATCATGGCCGATCCCGACTGGAAGGGCGGCGATTACCAGTTGTTCGACGTCAGGCCGTCCAAAGGGCTGGCGGTGGCGCGCATGGCCGCGCACATCACCTATGTCTCGGAGATGGCGCTGCAGCGCAAGTTCGGCCGCAACCTGCAGAACCGCGAGGCGCTGTCCTTCCAGTTCGCGCCGGATTTCCAGATCGAATCCTATCTCCACCACCAGGGCGCGACCTTCGTGGACCGCTTCGACGCCAATTCGTACCTCTACATCACCCGCGCCATGGATTATTTCGACCTGGCCGAGGAGCATGGCGGCCATCTGTCGGAAGTCTTCCGCCTGAACGCCGCGCGTTTCTGCATCATATCGTTCAGCAGCGACTGGCTGTTCCCGCCGGTGGAGAACAAGCGCATCGCCCACGCGCTGAACGCCGTGGCGGCGCAGGTGAGTTTCGTCGAGATCAAAAGCGACAAGGGCCATGACGCCTTCCTGCTGGACGAGCCGGAGATGTTCGCCACCGTGCGCGGCTTCCTGAACCACGCGGCGATGGAACTGGCATGAGCGCGCCGGCTTCCGCCTTGCGGCCCGACCTGGCCGCCATCGCCGCCATGATCCGCCCCGGCGCGCGGGTGCTGGATGTGGGCTGCGGCGACGGCGCGCTTCTGGAACACCTGAAGACCAAGAATGTGGACGGGCGCGGCATCGAGATCGCCCAGGCCAATGTGAATGCCTGCGTGGCGCGGGGCCTTGCCGTGGTGCAGGGCGACGCCGACACCGACCTGGTGGACTATCCCGCCCAGGTGTTCGACGCGGCGATCCTGTCCCAGACCATCCAGGCCACCGAAAAACCGCGCGCGGTGCTGGAGCATCTGCTGCGCATCGGCCGGCGGGTGGCGATCTCGCTGCCGAATTTCGGCTATTGGCGGGTGCGGATGGCGTTGCTGGCCGGCGGGCGGATGCCGCGCACCCAGGCGCTGGGCTATGCCTGGTGGGAGACGCCCAACATCCATCTGTGCACCCTGGCCGACTTCGTGGACCTGACGCGCGAATGCGGCGCCGCCATCGTCGAGGCCCATGCGCTGAACGACCAGGGCGAGGCCACGCGGATGGACCCCGACAGCCTGACGCGCAGGCTGATGGGCCCCAACCTGTTCGCGCAGGGCGGGGTGTTCCTGCTCAAGAAATCCTAGAAGTCTTCGGCCGCCTTCAGCGCCGCGCGCTTCTTGCCCTTGGGCACGGGCTGCGGCGCGGCGGGCGCATAGAGCGACTTGGCGGCTTCCACGATGTGCACGCCGCCGATGCCGGGAAAAAGCCGCGGCCCAAAGCGTTCCCAGTTCGCGCCGCTGGACGTGGCCCGTCCCAGCGGCGGCGCATAGAGCGCGCGTTCCCAATGGCCGGGCGCGAACAACGCATCCCTGAGCATCGCCTCCAGCTCGAGCCTGGAGAAGGGACGGCCGTGGCCGAAGGGCGAACGGTCCACCTGTGCCCACAGGCTGGTGCGGTTGGGCGCAACCAGGAGAATCCGCCCCTCGGGCGCGAGCACCCGCCAGAGCTGGCGCAACAGCGGGCGCAGGCTTTCCGAAGCCTCCAACGCATGCACCAGCAGGATGCGGTCGAAGAACACGTCGGGGAAAGGCAGCGCATCTTCCTCGCAGAGCAGGGCGGCATTGCGCCCAACGGGCCAGGTGACCACGCCCTGATGGGCGGGCATGGCGGCAATGGTGCGTTCGGCTTCGGGAAACGCCCGCAGGTAGGGAACCGCATAACCATAGCCCAGCAGGCGGCGGCCGCGCAGGTCGGGCCACAGCGCGCGCAGCCGGCGCAGCAGGAGCCGTTCCGTCCGCTGGCCCAGCGGCGCGTCATAGAACCCGGCAAGATCGGTCACATCCTGCGCCATGGCGGCGATTAAACCCCACAAGTGTGGTTGTTCATAGGCAAGGCTTTGCTAGTCTCGGCGGCTCCGGAGATCATCATGCCCCCTGAACCCCAGATCGAAATCGTTCCCTGCCTGTCCGACAATTATGCCTATCTGGTCAAGTCGGGCGGCAGTTGTGCCGTGGTCGACCCGTCGGAGGCCGCGCCCGTGCGCGCGGCGCTGGCCCGGCGCGGCTGGATGCTGACCCACATCCTCAACACCCATCACCATCCCGACCACACCGGCGGCAACCTGGTGCTGAAAGAGGAAACCGGCGCGACCATCGTGGGGCCGGGCAAGGACGCGGCGCGCATACCCGGCATCGATGTGGGCGTGGACGAGGACTCGGGCTGGGAATTCGACGGGCGCAAGGCGGGGGTGCTGGAAGTGCCCGCCCATACCCGCGGCGCCATCACTTTCGTGATGGACGGCAACGCCTTCACAGGCGACACGCTGTTCCTGATGGGCTGCGGGCGGCTGTTCGAGGGCGATCCGCGGATGATGTGGACCAGCCTGTCCAAGCTGATGCGCCTGCCGGACGCCACGCGCATCTATTGCGGCCATGAATATACCCAAAGCAATGGCCGCTTCGCCCTGACGCTGGAGCCAGGCAACGCCGACCTCAGGACACGGATGGAAGCGGTGGACGCGGCGCGCGCAGCGGGACAGCCCACCGTGCCGTCCACCATCGCGGTCGAAAAGAAGACCAACCCGTTCCTGAGGCCCGACTCCGCCGAGATCCGCAGGAGCCTGGGCATGGAGACGGCCGATACGGTCGCCGTGTTCGGCGAGATCCGCAAGCGGAAGGATAATTTCTGATTTCCGCCGGCCCTGAAACACGCGCAGGCCGTCGGCGGCTATTTGTCTTTGCCCTTGCCGGAATCGCCGCCGAACGGGCTGGTCACCACATCGCCCGCCGCCCCCACGGCAGTGGCGCCAGCATCGACAACGGTTGCGCCCGCATCGACGGCGGTCGCGGCGGCGTCATAGACGATGCACCCCGACAACAGCACGGCCGCCGCGGCGAATACCGCGATGGTGACCGGAACGCGGGTGAATTCGTTCATTGCCTGCCTCTTTTGACAGGCTGCGATCCTGGCACACCAATGGTCAAAATAATGCTAACCGTGACATGATGAGCGCCCTGCTGTTCGCCACCCGTCTTTATCGCGGCCGCATTGCCGTGCCGCGCGATCTGGAAGGCACGTGCCTGGCCATCGCCGCCGAGGACCGGGCGGGACGGCGCTGGTCGCGCGATCACGGCTATGGCGGCTATACGTCCTATGCCTCGCTGAACGATCTGACCTTCCGCGCCAGCGTCTTCGCGGCACTGGAAAAGGCGATTGCGCGCCATGCGGAGGCCTTTGCCCGCGAGCTGCAGTTCGACATGGCCGGGCGGAAGCTGGCCCTGGACAGCCTTTGGATCAACGTGATGAACCGGGGGGCGATCCATGCGCCGCATATCCATCCCCATGCGGTGATCAGCGGCACCTATTACGTGACCGTGCCCCAAGGCGCGGGCGCGATCCGCTTCGAGGACCCGCGCCTTGCCATGATGATGGCCGCGCCGCCGCGCCGGAAGAATGCGCGGCCCGAAAACCGCAACTTCGTGGATGTGGAGCCCCGGGTGGGCCTGCTGCTGTTGTGGGAGAGCTGGCTGCGCCACGGCGTGGAGCCCAATGCCGCGCGCACCCCGCGCATTTCGGTGAGCTTCAACTACCGGCTGGAATGATGCCGGTCAGGCGTGCCGCCGGCGGATGATGGCGGTGAGCCTGTCGGCCAGGTGGGAGACGTAATATTCGCGGTCCCAGGCCATCTTGGCCTCGGCGAAGATCAGTTCCTGCACCTCGCGCGGCAGCTTGGGCCAGGCGGTGATCACCGCGCTGCCAAGCCGGCGCACCAGGCATTCCTCTTCGGCCGGATATTTGAAGAATTTTTCTTCCGCGAACGCCATCCGGCGAATCCTCCTCAAAATCGGCCTGGTCAAATCGATCCGGCCTTCCAGAAATCCGGGCCAAAAATCCGGAGAAAATTGGAATTCCTGCCGTGCCGGACTTGCGGGGAGCAATCGCTCGACCCGCGCGAAAAGCTAAACCGCTTCGCGCGAAGATGGGAATGACAAATTTGGGCGAGGGAACTCACATCGCGGGCTGACAGTGCAAACCCGCGCCGGCAACGCGCGGTCATCCTTCGTCAAGCCCAGGATGAGGCTTCGACAGGCTGGGGACGACACCGGTCCCTAACGCTTGCCCTTCTTCTGGCGTTCCTTGCGCGCCGCATAGCGCGCATCGCGCGCGGCCTTCTGCTCGGCCAGCAGGCGCACCAGGGCTTCCGCCTCTTCGCGCTTCTTCGCTTCGGCGGCCAGGCGCAACTCCTCTTCCTCGCGCCGCTTCTGTTCCTCGGCGGCCAGGCGCGCGGCCTCGGCCTCGGCGGCGATGCGCGCCTTTTCGTCGGCGCGGGCCTTCTGGCGCTCCTCGCGCGCGGCGGCAATGGCCTGGCGCTCCTTCGCGCGCTCCTCGGCGGTGGCCCTGGCGGCTTCGGCGCGAGCCTTGGCCTTTTCCAGCATGGCGGCGCGCGCCTTGGCGGCCGTGTCAAGGCGATCGGAAAACTTCTCGTCCAGATTGCGTGGCATGTCTCTTGTATCTTGAGGGTCTGTCAGGTTTCCAGAACGCGCAGGGAAGGCCCCTGCGGCTTGTTGCTCGCATCCACCAACACGACGCGCGGCTGCCAGGTTCCGGCTTCCGCCTCGTCCATGCGAGCATAGGCGATGATGATGACAAGATCGCCCTTCTGCGCCAGCCGGGCGGCCGCGCCGTTGATGCCAACCATGCCGGAACCGGCCGGCGCGGGAATGGCATAGGTGGTGAATCGGGCGCCATTGTTGATGTTCAGGATATCAACCTGCTCGTGCGGCAGGATGCCCGCGCGCTCCAGCAGCGCGGCGTCCACGCTGATGGACCCCTCATAGTCGAGGTCGCACTGGGTCACCACGGCGCGGTGAATCTTGCCCTTGAGCAGGGTGAGCTGCATCTCAATTGTCCAGGAACGACCGCAACTTGCGCGACCGCGAAGGATGCTTGAGCTTGCGCAGCGCCTTGGCCTCGATCTGGCGGATGCGCTCGCGCGTGACGCTGAACTGCTGGCCCACTTCTTCCAGCGTGTGATCGGTATTCATGCCGATGCCGAAGCGCATGCGCAGCACGCGTTCCTCGCGCGGGGTCAGCGTCGCCAGCACGCGGGTGGTGGTTTCGCGCAGATTGGCCTGGATGGCGGCGTCAATCGGCAGCACCACATTGGGGTCCTGGATGAAATCGCCCAGATGGCTGTCTTCCTCGTCGCCGATGGGCGTTTCCAGGCTGATCGGCTCCTTGGCGATCTTCAGGACCTTGCGCACCTTCTCCAGCGGCATGGCAAGGCGCTCGGCCAGCTCTTCCGGCGTGGGCTCGCGGCCGATCTCGTGCAGCATCTGGCGCGACGTGCGCACCAGTTTGTTGATCGTCTCGATCATGTGCACCGGAATGCGGATGGTGCGCGCCTGGTCGGCGATCGAGCGGGTGATGGCCTGTCGGATCCACCAGGTCGCATAGGTCGAGAACTTGTAGCCGCGGCGGTATTCGAACTTGTCCACCGCCTTCATCAACCCGATGTTGCCTTCCTGGATCAGGTCGAGGAATTGCAGGCCCCGGTTGGTGTATTTCTTGGCGATGGAGATCACCAGGCGCAGGTTCGCCTCGATCATCTCCTTCTTGGCCACGCCGGATTCGCGCTCGCCCTTCTGCACGGTCTGGACATTGCGGCGGAATTCGCTGACCGACTGGCGGGTCTCCTGCGCCAGCGCCTGGATCTCGTCGCGCAGCGCCTTAACCTTGTCGCGCTCCTCGGTGACGAACTCGTGCCAGCCGATGCCCGTCAGGCGGCCGACGCGGCGCGCCCAGTTGGGATCGAGCTCGTTGCCGAAATACTGCCGGAGGAACTCCTGACGGTCCACGCCATGGCTTTCGGCCAGGCGCAACAGCTTGCCTTCCAGCCCGACCAGGCGCTTGTTGATGCCGTACATCTGGTCGACAAGCGCTTCGATGCGGTTGTTGTTGAGCTTGAGCGACTTGACCAGGTCCATGGTCTCGCTGCGCAGCTTCTTGAAGCGGCGCTCCTGCCCGCTCGACAGTTCGTCGCTGGAAAGCGCCGCTTCGACGCTGGCGTCCTGCAGCTTGCCAAGCTTCTTGTAGAGATTGGCGATCTGGTCCAGCGCCGCCAGCACCTGGGGCTTGAGCGCGGCTTCCATCGCCGACAGAGGCAGGTTGCCCTCGTCGTCGAAATCATCGCCCTCGGCGGCGTCGGCCGCGGCCGCCTGCTCGCCGCCATCCTCGCCCGCCGCTTCCGCGGGCTTGGGCCTGGGAGCGGGCTTGGGCGCTTCCGGCTTCTTGAATTCGGCAGGCGCCGCGCCATTGGCCAGCGGCTGTCCGTCGGCGGCGGCGGGGGCAGCCACCACGGCGGGGCCGCCATCGGGCCCGGCGCCATACATGGCTTCCAGGTCGATGATGTCGCGCAGCAGCACCTTGCCTTCGTTCAGTTCGTCGCGCCACACGGTCAGCGCCTCGAAGGTCAGCGGGCTTTCGCACAGCGCGCCGATCATCAGTTCCCGCCCCGCTTCGATGCGCTTGGCGATGGCGATTTCGCCCTCGCGCGACAGAAGCTCGACCGAGCCCATCTCGCGCAGGTACATGCGCACGGGGTCGTCGGTGCGGTCGTATTGTTCGCCGGTCTTGGCGGTGGTGGCCAGCGCCTTGCTGCCGGTCTCGACCAGCGCGCCGCCTTCCTCGGCCTCCTCGGCCTCCTCGCTCTCGATGACGTTGATGCCCATTTCGTTGAGCATCGCCATCGTGTCTTCGATCTGTTCGGACGAGGTCTTGTCCGAAGGCAGGACCTTGTTCAGCTCGTCATAGGTGACATAGCCGCGCGCCTTCGCCTTGGCGATCATCTTGCGCACGCCCACATCGGACATGTCCAGCAGGGGCGAATCCGCGTCGCCCGGCGTCTCGTTCTCGCCCGGCTTCTTGGGCACGATCTTGCCGGTGGGCTTGACCACGGGCGGCACGGGGCCCGCTTCGGCCTTCCGGATTTCGGCTTTCCGGATTTCCGCCTTGCCGATTTCGGTTTTCCTGGGCTCGGGCGCGGCCTTGACCTTCAGCCTGGGATCGTCCTTGACCTTCGCAGCGGCGGCCCTGGTGACTTTTTCGGCGGTCTTTGCCGGCTTCTTCGCGGCGGCCTTGGCGACAGGCTTCGGCTTGGATTCCACCTTCGCCACGGGCCGGGGCGCGGATTTCACCGCCACCTTGGCGGCCTTGGACGCGGTCTTGTGGACGGCCGGCTTTGCCGACTTGCGCGCAGGCACGGCACGCGCGGCAGCGGCCTTGGCCGCCGTGCGCGGCTTGCTGGCCGCGGCGCTCTTGAGAGGCTTTGCCGGTTTCTTGGGATGTTTCACGCCTGGTTTACCCTAGATGTTGCTGTGTCCGTCGTCTGGCCGGACCATGCGCGCCTTGCGCCGTTCCAGCAGGCGCCGCGCCTCTGCCCGATACCCAGCCAGTTCGCGCAGATCCGATAGGGCGCGCTGAAAACCGGCATGGGGGTCATCGACCGGAGAGCCAGCGAAAGATGCGAGCAGATCGGCCATTCCCTTGCGCGTGAAATGGGTTTGAACCCCAGTCTTTTCAAGGCTGGAGCCGGAGGCGGCGAGGTTTAGAAGTTCGTGGCGCAGCCTGTCAAGCGACGGATCGGCCAATTCCAGGGCCGCGAGCGTTTCGGCCTCCAGAAGCACAATATCAGGGGATTCCACCAGGAACCGGCCCAATTCCATCTCCTTGGCGTGGCGGGCGATTTCCTGGGCCTTGCCCGCGCGGCCTGCCCGGACCAGGGCGCTGGCCAGCGCCCCCTGGGACACCGCCTCCTGCGTGCCGGGCCGGGGCCGGACATCGGGGCGGGACGGGAACCTTCTGCCGGCGGCAGGGGCGGGCGAGGCGGGACGCCGCTTGAAGTTCTCGAACACCAGCTGGTCGAAGCCGCGCCGGTAATAGTCGGCAACCTTGGCGTCGGCGATGCGGTTGACGATCTCGCCCAGGCTGCGTTCCAGGCCTGCGCGCCGTTCGGGGGTGGAAAGGTCCTTGCCTTCCGTTTCGGCGCGCCACAGCAGCCGCGACAGGGGCTGCGCCGCTTCCAGCAGCACGGCCATCGCGCCCGCGCCTTCATGGGCGATATAGCTGTCGGGGTCTTCGCCCGCCGGCAGGAAGGCGAAGCGCAGCGAATAGCCGGGCTTCAGGTGCGGCAGCGCCAGATGGGCGGCGCGGTGGGCGGCTTTCAGCCCCGCCGCATCGCCGTCGAAGGCCAGGATGGGTTCAGGCGCGGTGCGCCACAACAAGTGCAATTGATCCTCGGTCAGAGCGGTGCCCAGCGGAGCCACCGCATGGGCGAACCCCGCGCGCACCAGCGCGATAACATCCATATAACCTTCGGCGACGATGATGGTGCCGCTCTTGATCGCGGCGGCGCGCGCCGTCGCGAAATTGTAAAGCTGCGCTCCCTTGGAAAAGAGCGCCGTCTCGCCCGTGTTGATGTATTTGGGCTTGGCGTCGGCTTCCAGCGCGCGCGCGCCAAAGGCGATCACGCGCCCCCGCCCGTCGGCGATGGGGAACATCACGCGATGGAAGAAGAAGTCGCGCATCGGACGGCCTTCTTCCGCCGGCCTGGCAAGGCCCGCCGCGATCATGTCGTCCTGCGTGACGTTATGCGCCGTGAGATGGGCGATCAGCGCATTGTGTCCGGACGGCGCATAGCCCAGGCGAAACTGCCGCGCGGAAGCGCCGTCCAGCCCGCGGCCTTTCAGATATTCGCGGGCCTCGCGGCCTTCGGGCGCGCGCAGCTGCGCCTCATAGAACTGTGCGGCCAGTTCCACGACCTCATAAAGCGACTTCCTCTTCTGTTCCCGCGCCTCGTCCTCGGGCGACCATCGGGGCAGTTCCACGCCGGCCTCGGCCGCCAGCCGTTCCACCGCCTCGCGGAAGGTGAGCCCTTCGGTCTCCATCAGCCATTTGAAGGCGTCACCGCCCGCGCCGCAGCCGAAGCATTTGTAGGCCCGGCGCTCGTTCTCGACCTTGAAGCTGGGCGATTTCTCGCCGTGGAAAGGGCAGCAGCCCCACATCACCCGGCCCTTGCGCACCAGCTTGACGCGGCGGCCCACCAGCGCGACCAGATCGGTCCGCCGCCGGACTTCTTCCAGCAATCCCTCGCCATAGCGCATGGGACGAGTGTAGCGGAAATCGCCGGCAATGGCCGGGAATTCGGCGCTATTTCACAGCGGAAAGCGCGTCCTTGGTGGCGGCGCTGGCCCTGGAAAAGTCCATCTGCCCCGCATAGCGCTCCTTCAGGGCCGCCATCACCTTGCCCATGTCCTTGATGGAAGCAGCGCCAACATCGGCGATGGTGGCCTTCACCGCCGCCAGCATCTGGGCCTCGTCCATCTGGGCGGGCATGAAGGCGCGGATGATGGCGATTTCCTCGCGTTCGCCCGCCGCCAGTTCCGGGCGGCCGCCCGCATCATAGGCGGACGCCGATTCCTCGCGCTGTTTGATCATCTTGGCCAGCAGGGCAAGGATCTCGTCGTCGCCCAGCAATTCGCGGCTGGTTTCGCTGCGGGCAGCGATGTCGCGGTCCTTGAGCGCCGCCAGCACCAGCCGCACAGTCGCCAGGCGCTTGGCATCCTTGGCCTTCATCGCCTCCTTCATGGCGTCGTTGAGCTGGGCGCGCAGGGACATGGGAATCTCTTTTCCGGTTTCGCCGGACCATAATTGGAATCGGGGGATAATTCCAACATCTTGAAATCCCTCGATAAATTCCGGTTGACCTTCCGGAAGTCCCTCCCTATTTTCGCGCAAATTCGAGGCCCCCAGGACTGACGCTCCCAAAGCCCACGCCGCCCCCGCGGCGAACGCCTTTTCGCGCGCGCCTTTCGGCGGCGGAGGCCTGATGCTGGCCGACGGCACCTTCTTCGAGGGCACAGGCTTCGGCGCGGTGGGAAGCGCGGTGGGCGAGGTCTGCTTCAACACCGCCATGACCGGCTATCAGGAAATCCTGTCCGATCCTTCCTATGCCGGACAGATCGTGGCCTTCACCTTTCCTCATATCGGCATCGTCGGCACCAATGACGAGGACATCGAAACGCTGACGCCGGTGGTGCGCGGCGTGGTGGTGCGCGCCGACGCGGAGCATCCTTCGAATTACCGCAACCTTCAGGCGCTGGATGCCTGGCTGAAGAAGCACAACATTCCCGCGGTCGCGGGCATCGATACCCGCGCGCTCACCAGCCTGATCCGCGAAAAGGGCATGCCGCACGGCGTGGCGGTCAACCTGGACGGGCAGGCGCCCGATCTGGCGGCACTGGCCGCCCAGGCGAAGTCCTTTCCCGGCCTGGAGGGGCTGGATCTGGCGAAAGAGGTTTCGGCGCGCCAGACCTATCGATGGAACGAGACGCCCTGGGCCTGGAACAAGGGTTATGGCACCGAAGGCGCGCCGGGCTTCCGCGTGACCGTGGTGGACTATGGCGTGAAGCGCAACATCCTGCGCCTGCTGGCTGGTCTGGGCGCGGACATCACCGTGGTGCCGGCCACCGCGACGGCGGAAGAGGTGCTGCGCCACAAGCCGCACGGCGTGCTTCTGTCCAACGGTCCCGGCGATCCGGCGGCCACGGGCGAATATGCCATTCCCACGATAAAGGGCGTGATCGCGGCGGGCGTGCCGGTGTTCGGCATCTGCCTGGGCCATCAGATGCTCGGCCTGGCGCTGGGCGCGAAGACCAAGAAGATGGCCCAGGGTCATCACGGCGCCAACCATCCGGTGAAGGACCTGACCACCGGCAAGGTCGAGATCGTGTCCATGAACCACGGCTTCACCGTGGACCGCGACACCCTGCCCGAAGGCGTGACCGAAACGCATGTCTCGCTGTTCGACGGCACCAATTGCGGCATCGCGCTGGACGGCAAGGATGTATTCGGGGTGCAGTATCATCCCGAAGCTTCGCCCGGGCCGATGGATTCGCATTATCTGTTCGAACGCTTTGCCGAAGCGGCGAAGCGGCACGGCTCTTTTGCCCGCTGAGCGCGTCTCGCCCACTCCATGCCTCATCCTGAGCTTGTCGAAGGATGAGACCGGCAGCCCGAAACAGGGCCGAACTGGGTGCGTGACGCCCCCGGATGGCCTGCATTCGCGGGCCATGACAGTTGGAGGGAACCGCGCCCCTACTTCGTGAACTCCACCACATCGAGCAGCGATTCCTGCGTCGCCGGAATCTCCAGCCGCAGATGGTTCGCACCGATACTGGTCAGGAGCCCGATCTGGTCGTCCGGCGTCCCGGACGCGCCCAGCGACGGCGTGCGGCCGGAATATTCGTGCACCGGCTCATCGCCCGCGCTGGAAGCGCCCAGGTAAACCCAACCATCCTTGCCGGGATAAAGGAGCCCCGCAAAACGCTGGCTGCCCCTGGGCTTCTCCAGCATCAATCCTTCGCCGGTGGCGCGGATGCGGCACGGGAACACGCCGAAAACGCGATAAGGCTGCGCGCGCCCCAGCTTGATCTGGCGGCAGCGCCAGTTGCCGGCCAGCGTCTTCGCGGAGACGTTGCGGCCTTGCGCCGCCATCACGCGGTCCAGGATGCGTTCGTCGCCCTCGCCCTTGCCGGCATGGGCCGCGAGCACCGCCTCGGCGCGGATTTCAGGCAGTTGCGCGAGCCGGGCGATGTCCTGGTCCGAGGCTTCGTCCTGCCAGCTTGCAGCATATGCAGGGGCCGCGGCGGCCAGCAAAACCGCCACGATGACCTTATGAATCCGCCCGCCCATCGCCATGCTCCTGGCCGTTGCCGTTTTCCGGCGGCGTCCATCCCTTCAGGTCCGCGGTCGGCGGCATGCCGACCACGTTGAAGCCGGCGTCCACGAAATGGACTTCGCCGGTGACGCCCCCTGCCAGGTCGCTAAGCAAATAGAGTGCCGCCCCGCCGACATGGTTAAGCTCCACGGATTTCTTGAGCGGCGCATGACTCTTGTTCCACTTGAAGACCATCCGGGCGTCGCCCACCGCGCTGCCCGCCAGCGTGCGCATGGGCCCCGCCGAGATCGCGTTGACGCGGATGCCGCCCCGCCCCAGGTCGGCGGCCAGGTAGCGCACGCTGGCTTCCAGCGCCGCCTTGGCCACGCCCATCACATTGTAGTTGGGCATCACGCGTTGCGCGCCCAGGTAGGACAGCGTCACCAGCGATCCGCCATGGGGCATCAGCGCCGCCGCCCGCCGCGCCACGGCGGTGAAGGAATAGCAGGATATGTCGAGCGTCCGCGCGAAATTGGCGCGGGACGTATCGACATAGCGGCCTTTCAATTCCTCGCGGTCGGAGAAGGCGATGGCATGGACCAGGAAGTCGATGCCGCCCCATTCCTTCGCCAGCACGGCGAAGGCGGCGTCCAGCTGATCGTCGCTTTCCACATCGGCCGGCAACACGATGGAGGAGCCGATGGATTCGGCCAGCGGCGCCAGCCGCTTCTTCTGTGCCTCGCCCTGGTAGGTGAAGGCGACTTCCGCGCCCTGGCCCGCCAGCACCTGCGCGATGCCCCAGGCGATGGAATGATCGTTGGCGACCCCCATCACCAGGCCGCGCCGGCCCGCCATCAATCCCGTTTCAGCCATGATCGCGTGTTCCTGGTAAATCGCTTCCCGCGGTGTCTTCTGTTCCATTCCGGGACGTCACTTCTCATAGCGTTGGAAAACCAGGGTGGCGTTGGTGCCGCCAAAGCCGAAGGAATTGGACAGCGCCGTGACGATGCCGGCATTGTCGATGCGCTTGCGCACGATGTTGGCGCCTTCCACCGCCGGATCCAGCTCCACGATGTTGGCGCTTTCGCAGATGAAATCGTTCTGCATCATCAGGAGCGTGTAGATCGCCTCGTGCACGCCGGCCGCGCCCTGGCTGTGGCCGGTCAGCGACTTGGTGGCGCTGATCGGCGGCGTATCGGCGCCGAAAACGGCGCGGATGGCGTTGATCTCGGGCACGTCGCCCACCGGCGTCGAGGTGGCGTGGGGATTGATATAGTCGATCGGCGCCTTCACATGCTCCAGCGCCATCTGCATGCAGCGCACCGCGCCCTCGCCCGAAGGGGCCACCATGTCGGCGCCGTCGGCGGTGGCGCCATAGCCCACCATTTCGGCGTAGATCTTCGCGCCGCGGGCCTTTGCGTGCTCCAGCTCCTCCAGCACCAGTATGCCGCCGCCGCCCGAGATCACGAAGCCGTCGCGGCCCACGTCATAGGCGCGGCTGGCGCTTTCGGGCGAGGCATTGTACTTCGACGACATCGCGCCCATCGCGTCGAACAGTTCGGACAGCGTCCAGTCCAGTTCCTCGCCGCCGCCCGCGAACATCATGTCCTGCTTGCCCCACTGGATCAGTTCGAAGGCGTTGCCGATGCAGTTGGCGCTGGTCGAGCAGGCGCTGGAGATCGAATAGTTGTAGCCCTTGGTCTTGAACCAGGTGGAGAGATTGGCGCTGACGGTGGAGGACATCGCCTTGGGCACGGCGAACGGCCCGATGCGCTTGGGCGAGTTGTTCTGGCGGGTGATGTCGGCAGCCTGCACGATGGCGCGGGTCGAAGGCCCGCCCGAGCCCACGATCAGCCCGGTGCGCGGATTGGAGACGTCCTTCTCCTCAAGCCCCGCATCGGCGATGGCCTGGTTCATCGCCACCCAGCAATAGCCGGCGCCGTCGCCCTGGAAGCGGCGGGCGCGGCGGTCCACCACCTCGTCCAGGTTGATCTTGAGGCTGCCATGCACCTGCGAGCGGAAGCCCAGGCGGATATAATCTTCCGCCGCGACGATGCCGGAGCGCGCGGCGCGCAGGCTGCCGGTGACTTCCGCGGCATTGTTGCCGATCGAGGACACGATGCCGAGGCCGGTAACGACGACGCGACGCATGACTAGATTCCGCGTGCCCCGCCCCTCGACATGCCCGGAGTGGGGAAATGGGAGGAACCCTCATGCCGAGCATGTCGAAGCATGAAGGCCGGATGTTCAGGCGGAGGCCGGCGCCGCCGCGTTCTGGGTGAGGGCGGCCGCCGCTTCGTTGAACAGACCGACGCGCAGGCCCTTGGCTTCATAGATCACCTTGCCGTCCACCTTCATGATGCCGTCGGCGATGCCCAGCACCAGCTTGCGCATGATCACGCGCTTGAGGTTGACGATATAGGTGACTTTCCTGGCGGTGGGCAGCACCATGCCGGTGAACTTCACTTCATCCACGCCCAGCGCGCGGCCCTTGCCGAGGCCGCCCATCCAGCCCAGGAAAAAGCCCACCATCTGCCACAGCGCGTCCAGCCCCAGGCAACCGGGCATCACCGGATCGCCCTGGAAGTGGCATTTGAAGAACCACAGGTCGGGATGGATGTCGAACTCGGCCACCACCTCGCCCTTGCCGTCCGTGCCGCCATCCTCGGTGATCGAGGTGATGCGGTCGAACATCAGCATGGGCGGCAGCGGGAGCTGCGCATTGCCGGGGCCGAAAAGTTCCCCACGGGCACAGGCGAGCAGACCCGCCAGGTCGAAACTGGATTTCCGCAAGGGCTTGTCCACTGCTCTTCTTCTTCCTTGAAAACTCAGGTCTTTATTCGGTGTTCCCCGGCTGGTTCCCTACCCCAAATGGGCGGCGGGAGCTACCGCGAAACACCGCTTCTTGCTTAGAAGGGTTCTAACATATATCTTTCACATACTAGCAGGGTTGGCCCGGCCCTTACAGGCCGCATGCCCAGGAATGAGGAACAGCGCCCGATGGGCAAAGCTTCGCGTGATATGGCTGTCCGGGACGCCGCTGCGGCGACAGCCCGGTTGCGTCATGCCGGCCTCAGGCCCACCCGGCAGCGGGTGGAACTTGCCAGCCTGCTGTTTCAGGATCACGACCGGCATGTGACGGCGGAAAGCCTGCACGACGAAGTGACCGCGGCCGGCGTAAAAGTGTCGCTGGCCACGGTCTATAATACGCTGCACCAGTTCACCCAGGCCGGACTGCTGCGCCAGGTGATCGTGGATGCCAGCCGCAGCTATTTCGACACCAATACCGGCGAGCATCAGCACTTCTTCATCGAAGATGAAGGTCATCTGATCGACATTCCCGGCGAGGCCATCGCGGTGGCCGGGGTTCCCACGCCGCCCGACGGACTTTCGGTCGAGCGCGTGGACGTGGTGGTGCGGGTGAAGCGTGGCTGACTTGCCCCGCACGTGAAGGTCCGGCGTGCGAATGGCTTTCACCTGCGAATGATTCTCACAGTTTAGAATCGTTCTAAATCCGTTGACAGCCCCCGCCTGCGGTATCAGTCTTCGCGCCGGAGTTTTGGCAAGGAGACGAACATGCCCGCATTGAAGAACACCAAGACGTGGGAAAACCTCAAGGAAGCCTTCGCGGGCGAAAGCCAGGCGAACCGGCGCTATCTCTATTTCGCGCAGAAGGCCGACGTGGAAGGCTTCAATGACGTGGCCGCCGTGTTCCGCTCGACCGCCGAGGGCGAGACCGGTCACGCCCATGGCCACTTGGAATATCTGGAAGAGGTGGGCGATCCGGCGACCGGCGAGCCCATCGGCGCGACCGACGCCAACCTCAAGGCCGCGATCGCCGGCGAGACGCACGAATACACCGACATGTATCCGGGCATGGCCAAGACGGCCCGCGCCGAAGGCTTCGAGGAGATCGCCGACTGGTTCGAAACCCTGGCCAAGGCCGAAAAGAGTCATGCCGGCCGCTTCCAGAAGGCGCTGGATTCTCTCGCTTAAGAAAACCCCTAGCCCTCGGCCGGCTTAACCGGCTTCGCCCGGCGAGTTACGTTCGGCCTGCGAAGGGTTCACCGGATCTTTCGCCTAACGGCCTCACCCTCCCCTTCCTGTATGCTTCGCACACGAAGGGGAGGACGGCCGGGGCTTGTTTCTGGAGCTTTCAAAATGACCGGCGAAGGCAGTCTTGAAGCCCCCACCCGCCAGATCATCGATTGGCAGAGCCCCGACTTCGCCGATCCGGTGAAGCTGGACGAGGAGATGCGGCGGGTCTTCGATATCTGTCACGGCTGCCGGCGCTGCTTCAACCTCTGCGATTCCTTTCCGCGGCTGTTCGACCTGATCGATTCCAGCCCCGATGAAGATGTCGAGCACCTGAAATCCGAGGATTTCAAGCCGGTCGTGGAAGCCTGCACGCTCTGCGACATGTGCTTCATGACCAAGTGCCCCTATGTGCCGCCGCATCCCTTCATGCTGGATTTCCCCCACCTGATGCTGCGCCACCGCTTTGTCGAGGCGCAGAAGGGCGAGCGCAACCAGGAAGCCACCCAGCGCCGGCTGGCCGAAACCGACAGGAACGGCCGGCTGGCACGTTTCGTCTCGCCCGTCGTCAACTGGGCGTCGGACACGTCGAACAAGGCCATGCGCGCACTGATGGAGAAGGCGGCGGGCATCGACGCCCGCGCGACGCTGCCGAAATTCCACGCCCGCACCTTCGTGGCGGCGGCACGGCAGGAGGAGAATACAGTCAACCGGGACGCCCCCGCCTTCGGCAAGCGCAAGGCCGCGCTCTATGCCACCTGCTTCGTCAACTACAACAAGCCCGACACCGGCATGGATGCGCGCGCCGTGCTGAACCATATCGGCGTGGAGACGACCGTCGCCTATCCCGGCTGCTGCGGCATGCCGGTCCTGGAGCAGGCCGAACTGGACCGCGTGGCGGAAAGCGCCCGCAAGGTTTCGGCCGAACTCGTCAAGTTGATCGACCAGGGCTATGACATCGTCACGCTCACCGCCTCATGCGGGCTGATGCTCAAATTCGAATGGGCGCTGGTCGTACCCGACGATCCCAATGTGAAGCGGCTGGCCGAACATGTTTACGACATCGACGAATATGTGGTGGACGTGGCCCGGAAAGAGGGCCTGCCGGAAGGCCTGACCGCGCTGCCCGAAGGCGTGACGGTTCATCTGGCCTGCCACGCCCGCGCCCAGAACATGGGCCCCAAGGCGGCGGAGATGCTGAAGATGATTCCTGCAACGCCGGTGGACGTGATCGAGCGCTGCAGCGGCCATGGCGGCACCTTCGGCGTGGTCAAGCCCACGCATGAGGTGGCGGTGAAGGTGGGCCGGCCCGTCTTCCGCGCCGCAGCCAACCAGAAGCGCGGCCATATCGTGTCGGACTGCCCGCTGGCGGCCGCGCACATCGCCGCGCATACGCAAACCCCGGCCGAATTCCCGGCGCGTGCGCCCGAACACCCGATCCAGATCATGGCGCGCGCCTTCGGCCTGAAGAAGGACTGACCCATGCCGCAAGCCCAACGCAAGATCGTGCCGGCCGACATCCTTCCGCTTGCCGAATATGAGCGCAAGCGCAAGGCGCTGAAGGCCGAGATCATTCCCGTCAAGAAGCTGCGGCGCATCGAGGTCGGCCCCTTCGCGACGTTCTATTTCGAGAACTACGCCACCATGTGGTTGCAGGTGCAGGAGATGCTGCGCATCGAGAAGGGCGGCGACGAGCAGGTCCCCGGCGAGCTGGACGCCTATAATCCCCTGATCCCCCAGGGCGACGAACTGATCGCCACCCTGATGCTGGAGATCGAGGACCCCGACCGCCGCCATGCCGTCCTGCTGACGCTGGGCGGCATCGAGGACACGGTGTTCCTGGAGATTGGCGGGGAAACCATCCACGCCACGCCCACCGAATATGAAGACCGCACCACGCCGGACGGCAAGACTTCGTCGGTGCACTGGGTACGCTTCACCTTGACGCCCGCGCAGATCGCCCGGTTCCGGGACCCCGCCACAAGGACGGTGCTGGGCATAAGCCACAAGAACTATGGCCACATGGCGGTCCTGACGGCGGAGACGCGCGCGGCACTGGCGAAGGACTTCGCCTGAAGCTTACAGCTTCACCCGGCCTTCGCAGATGTCGGCATAGCGGGCGGCGGTCAGCGGCTCGTATTTCCCGCTTGCCGGATCGAGGAAATAGATCGGATCTGCGATCGTGGACGGATCGAATCCCTCGCGCACCAGATCCACCTTGCGCTGTTTGTAGGTGCCCGTGACCTCGATCCTGGGTGACAGGCGCAGGAAGATCGGCTGGGCATAGTGCGGCAGCCGCCCGCGAAGCCGCGCGGCGAATCCGTCCATGTCGAAATCCCCGCCCGCCACCATCGCAGCCATGCCGGCGCGCCCTTCCATGCCCGGCACATGCACGCCATAGACATTCACATCGGAAATGCCGGGCACCGCCGCCAGCGCATCGCCCACCTCGCCGGTGGAGACATTCTCGCCTTTCCAGCGGAAGGTGTCGCCGATCCGGTCCACGAAATAGAAATAGCCGTGCGCGTCGCGCCGCATCAGGTCGCCGGTGCGGAACCAGACGTCGCCCTTGCGGAAGACATCGTGCAGCATCTTGCGCGCGCTTTCGGCCCTGTTGGTATAGCCCTCGAACTCGCGGCCCGCGCGCTTGGACATGCCGCCCAGCGCCTCGCCGACCTCGTCCGGCGCGCATTCGATGCAAAGGCCGTCGGGACCGCGCACCGGCATCTCCTTTTCCACATCGAAGCGCACCACGCGGGCGGGCAGCAGCCACTCGCTGTATTCCGGCACGCGGCCCACCGCGCCCACAGTGCCGTCATAGTTGAGCATCGAGACATTGCCCTCGGTCGCGCCATAAAACTCCACGATGCGGGGAATGGCGAAGCGCCGCTGGAATTCGTGCCAGATCTCGGGCCTGAGACCGTTGCCGGTGATCACCCGTACCTTGTGGCCGCGCTCCAGCGGCGAGGGCGGCGCGCCCAGCAGATAGCGGCACAGCTCGCCGATATATTCAAAGATGGTGGCCTGGTATTGGTGGATGTCGCTCCAGAATTCATGCACCGAGAATTTGCGCTTGAGGATCAGCGCGCCGCCGGGAAGAAAGGCCAGACCCACCGCGCAGACCCCGCCCGTGGAATGATAGAGCGGCAAGGGATCATAGACCCGGTCCGTGGCGCGTGGCCTGAGCGCGCCCACGAAGCCGCACATCATGAACAGCATCCGCATGTGGCTGAAATTCGCCGCCTTGGGCAGGCCGGTGGTGCCCGAGGTATAGATGAAGAAGGCGCGGTCCTTCAGCGTCACGCCCGCCCGCGGCGCCCGGCCGGGCGAGGCAGGCGAGGCCGCTTCCAGCGCGGCGTCCAGATCGTGCCCGGCCGCGGAAGGCCCGATCCCGCCCTGCACCCACAGGGCGGGGGCGGTTTCGAACGGCGCAGCCAGGACATGCCCTGCCAGCTCGGCCCCGGCGATGATGTGTTTCGCTCCGGAAATGGCGATGGAATGGGCCAGCGCGGCACCCGCCAGGTTGGTGTTGATCAGCGCCACCTGTGCGCCTGCCTTGAACAGGCCCAGCCAGGCGCAGATGTAATCGGGCCTGTTCTCCATCAACAGCGCCACCGCATCGCCGCGCCCGATGCCCTGCGCCAGCGCCCAGTTGGCATAGCGGTTGGCGCGGGCATCCAGCGCCGCATAGCTCATCGCCTGGTCCAGATGGAAGATCGCGGTGCTGCCGGGCCGCCGCCTCGCCTGGGCCTCGACGATATCCACGATGGTGCGGGTGCTTGCCGGCTTGACCTGCCTGAGCAGCCAGAGGGTGCGCAGGATGGTGGAGATGTAGATATATTCGCGCCTGATTGCGCTTGCGAGGCTCAACAGCGTTCTCCCGGTCGCAGCTTGGGGCGCGGCTTCCTTCCGATCAAGACGTGTTCTAAAGCGTAGCCCAATGGACGAGCCATTGGACTTGCGCGGCCTCAAATGTCCCCTGCCTGCGCTGCTGGCGAAGAAGGCGCTGGCGCGGCTGGATGCGGGCGCGCGCCTGACCGTGCTGGCCGACGATCCGATGGCGGCGGTGGACATTCCGCACATGTGCCACCAGGAGGGCCATGCGCTGGACAGCGTGACGCCGCACGGACGCTATCGCGCCTTCGTGATTCGCAAAGGCTGATCGCCCGGCGCGTCAGGTCTGGTTCGGCTTCGGCGGCTGTACCGCGTCCGGCCCGATATGGGCGATCACGTCGCCCGCATTGATGGCGCGCGGCTCCTTGGCGGCCTGTTCGGGCGTCAGCAGCACGATCTCGGCATAGGCCTCGTAATTGGTGCGCACCACGACGTCCATCGCCGGCTCATAAGGCCAGCCCCAACCGCCCCAATAGCCGAAATGGCGGCGAAAGCCCCACCCATATGGCGGCGGCGGGCCATAGGGCACGGCATCCACACGGGTGTTGGCGCGGGTATTGCGGGTGTCGAAGACGAAGCTGTTGTAGCCCGCCGCCCGCGTCACCTCGGCGGCGCGCAGCAGCAGATAGCTCTCCACCGTCTCGCGGGGCGTCACCGTGTTGCCGGTGAAGGTCACGCGGTAGCGGTTCTGGGCAAGTTCGCGGTCGGTATAGCCCGTCCGCTGGCCTTCGAGGCGCGGCGCATAGGGCGAAGGCGTCATGCACCCCGCCAGAAGGCCGAGCGTCAGGGTGGAGAGGGTCAGGGAGAAGGCCCGGAGCATGGTCCGGGACGGTGGGCGCCAAAGCCGGTATCTGGTCATGACAAGCTCCTGTCCGCGCCCCTCGCGGTCTTGGATAATATAGTGATGTCGGGTGCCGATTCACAGTTACCCGCCCGCAATGCCTGCCCGGACAATGGGGCAGTGCCTTGATTTTGCAGGATTTCTGTCATGAGCCCGGTCCATTTTGCACCGCACCCTCTTGCTAAAGATCGCGTGGCAGTGGAAGTTCGGCCATCCGGTGCGTTTTCACCGGCATGGGTCCAAAAAACGGGCCGGAACGCTCCGGCTTCCGCCGGTCCAATAACAAGCCTTTTGGGGGCCTGAACGATCGCCATGCACGGTCTTTCGATATTCCTGCAATTCGCCCTCTGCCTCGTCCTGGTTTCCGTCTGCACGCTGTCCGTCCAACTGGCGGCGCTGGCCTGGGTGCGCGTCTTCCGCAAGGCGCCCCTGCTGCGCCGGGCCGAACCCGAAGACGGGGAGCTGCCGCACGTGCTTGTGCAGCTGCCCGTCTGCAACGAGGGACCGCTCGCGGTGCGCGTGGCGGCGGCGGCGGCGGCGATGGACTGGCCGCGCGACCGGCTGACCATCCAGCTTCTGGACGACGGTGACAGCCACGCCCATGAATCGCTGGCGGCGGCGGTGCGCGCCGTGGTGCCGGAGGGCGTGCATTTCCAGATCCTGCGCCGCGGCGACCGCAAGGGGTTCAAGGCGGGCAACCTGGCCTTCGGCCTGGCCCATTCCGACGCGCCCTTCGTGGCGGTGCTGGACGCCGATTTCGTGCCGCCGGCCGATTTCCTGCGCCGCACCGTGCCCGCGCTGATCGCCGACAGCGGGCTGGCCTTCGTGCAGGCGCGCTGGGGCCACGCCAACCGGGGCGCCAACTGGCTGACGCGGGTGCAGGGCCTGCTGCTGGATTCCCATTTCGCCGTGGAGCAGGAAGCGCGCTATCGCGCCGGGATGCCGATGTCGTTCAACGGCAGCGCGGGTGTGTGGAACCGCACCGCGATCGAGCAGGGCGGCGGCTGGACCGGCGACACGCTGACCGAGGACCTGGACCTTTCCATGCGCTGCATGATGCAGGGTTGGCGCGCCGCGATGGTATCCGACCTGGTGGTGCCCGGCGAACTGCCCCAGACGGCCGCGGCGTGGCGGGCGCAGCAGGCCCGCTGGACCAAGGGCCATGCCCAGGTGGCGCGCAAGCTGCTGCCGCTGATCTGGGCCAGCGCCATGCCGCTGTGGAAGAAGGCGGCGATGACGCTGCAGATGTGCCAGTTCGCCTTCTACATGCTGGCCTTCGCCAGCGCGACCATCTCGCTGACGCTGATGTACATGGGCGTGGTCTATTATCCCGGCGTCGCCTGGCTGGGGCTGATGGTGACGCTGATGGGTCTGTGCTGCTCCATCGGCTACCTGTGGCTGGGCCAGTGCATGCTGAACCGCCACGGCGAGGCCTGGCTTTTCCCCTCGCTGCTGCTGGCGGTGGTGTTTCCCTCCGGCCTGATCCTGTCGAACACCCGCGCCACCTTCGACGCCTTCTTCTCCAGCCGCATGGACTTCAACCGCACGACCCGCGTGGGCGAGGTCTACAAGGGCGGCTGGCGCGGCGGGCCGGAGCTGGTCGTGGGCGTGCTATTGCCCGCTTTTGCCCTGGCCGAGCAGCCCATCGGCGCGCCCTTCTTCTTTTTCGCGGTGGCGGGCCTGGTTTCCATCGGCGTGATGGGAGCGGCGGGCGCGCCAAAACCGGTGCAGCGGCGCATCACGCAGGGCGAATAGCCGCCCGGTTACGGTAAATGAACCGTTAACGGGTTCTCCGGCCTTTTATCCATTCTTCATACCTTGGTCCCAATAGTGCACGCTTGCGCGATTTGGCGGGATGCGGGTGATGCGGGATCTTGGGAAGCTGGCGGCGGCAGGGGTGGTGGCGCTTGCGCTGGCAGGCTGCGCCGGGCCGACCCTGGACTACAGCCGCATGCCCCGGGAACATGGCCGCAGTTTCGTGCAAAAGGACACCCACCGGCCCATGCAATGCGCGCCCTATGCGCGCGAGCATTCGCAGGTGAAGATCTTCGGCGACGCCTATACCTGGTGGGATCAGGCCGCGGGCCGCTACATGCGCAGCGCAGCGCCGCAGCCGGGCGCGGTGATGGTGCTGAGTGATTATGCCGGTCCGACGCGCGGGCATCTGGCGGTGGTGCGCGACGTGCTTTCCTCCCGCGAGATTCGCGTGGACCATGCCAACTGGCTGGATGACGGCGCGATCTATGTGAACGATCCGGTGATGGACGTGAGCGAGGACAACGACTGGTCGGCCGTGCGCGTCTACAACATCAAGACCGGCGGCTGGGGCACGAATGTCTATCCGGTGAAGGGCTTCATCGGGCCGGCGCCTTCGGCAGACAGGGTTGCGGACGCCGCCGGCCCGGCATCCGGTCCCGGCGACACGGCCGGCGCCATACGCCTGGCCGGGGAAATTAACTAATCTCGCCAGAGACTTGCCTGGCGCTCTGCGCTATTCTGCCTCGCCCCTCTTGAGCGCGGGGCCGCAAAGCCTATCGTCCCGCCCCGCGCAAAAGGGCCCATGCCGGCACGGCAAACCAGGACGGGAGGCCCGCGTTTTCTTCATCATCATGCAGAACCGCATCATCCCGTGACGCCGCAACAGCCACAGAGACAACGCGTGCCTGGACAGGGCCTGCCTGAACAAGGCCCGCCCGGCGCGGCGGAGCCACGCGCGCTGAACCTTCTTCCGGGGCCTTCCGGAGCCGCCGACGCGCCGGGCGAGGCTGCGGCCGCCAATGACGGGCGCAACATCTCCGGCCTGATGCTGGGCGCGCTTGGCGTGGTGTTCGGCGACATCGGCACCAGCCCGCTCTATGCGCTGCGTCAGACCGTGCTGGCCACCGAAGGCGGCCTGCCCAATCACATCGCGGTGATGGGCTCGCTCTCCATGATCTTCTGGGCGCTGGTGCTGGTGGTGACGGTCAAATACGTCCTGATCATCATGCGCGCCGACAACAATGGCGAAGGCGGCACGCTGGCGCTGGCCGCGCTGGCGCACCGTTCGCCCGGCATGACGCGCTGGATCAAGAGCACGATCAGCGTGGGCGCCATCGTGGGGCTGGCGCTGTTCTTCGGCGACGGCATGCTGACGCCCGCCATCACCGTGCTGTCGGCGGTCGAAGGCCTGACGGTGGAGGCGCCGCACCTGGCGGCGCTGGTGGTGCCGCTGACGCTGGTCATCCTGATCGCGCTGTTCGCCATTCAGAATCGCGGCACCCACAGGATCGGCCGGCTGTTCGGCCCCGTGATGCTGATCTGGTTCCTGGCGCTGGCCTGGTTCGGGCTGGTCTCGCTGCTGGGCACGCCGGAGATCCTGGCCGCCCTCAATCCCTGGTATGCGGTGGCGATGTTCCTGCACGCGCCCTGGATCGCCTTTGTGAGCCTGGGCGCGGTGGTGCTGGCGGTGACGGGGTGCGAGGCGCTTTACGCCGACATGGGCCATTTCGGCAAGCGGCCCATTCAATATGCCTGGCTGTTCGTCGCCCTTCCGGCGCTGCTGCTCAACTATTTCGGCCAGGGCGCGGCGCTGCTGCGCGATCCGGCCCATGCCGCGATCGCCTTCTTCGCGGTCATCCCGCACTGGGCGCACCTGCCGATGGTGGGGCTGGCGACCCTGGCGGCGATCATCGCCTCGCAGGCGGTGATCACGGGCGTCTTCTCGATGACCCAGCAGGCGGTGCAGCTGGGCCAGCTGCCGCGCATGGAGGTGCGCCATACCAGCGCCACCGATTATGGTCAGATCTTCGTGCCGCGCATGAACGCCCTTCTGGGCGTGGGCGTGGTGCTGATCGTGCTGATATTCAAGAGTTCGGGCGCGCTGGCCGCCGCATACGGCATCGCGGTGACGGGCGTGATGGTGATCGACACCTTCAACGCCTCGGTGGTCGCGGGCAAGCAGTGGCGCTGGGCGCCCTGGCTGGTGATCGCGCTGTTCGGGGCGATGGGCGCGAGCGACCTGCTGTTCTTCGTCGCCAACAGCCTGAAGATCCCCGAAGGCGGCTGGCTGCCGCTGCTGATCGCCTTCGGCGTCTTCCTGGGCATGGACACCTGGCGGCGCGGACGGCGCGTGCACATGGAGAAGGTGCGCTCGGAATCCCTGTCGCTGCCGCTGTTCCTGGAGCGCGCCGACAAAAGCACCCAGCGCGTGGCGGGGCTGGGCGTCTTCCTGTCCTCGCGCACCGACATCGTGCCGGGCGCGCTGCTGCACAATCTCAAGCACAACAAGGTGCTGCACGAGCGGGTGGTGATCGCCAATGTGGTGGTCGAAGACACGCCGCTGGTCGCGCCCGACAGGCGCATCGAGGTCGAGAAGCTGGGCAAGGGTTTTTATACCGTCAAGGTGCATCACGGCTTCTTCGAGACGCCCGACGTGCCCCGGGCGCTGGAAGAAGCGCGCCGCTTCGGCCTGGCGCTGGACGTGGATACCGCGACCTTCTTCATAGGCCATGAAACGCTGGTGCCCGCCGAACATTCCGAGCTGGGGCGCTGGCGCAACCGGCTCTATCGCGCCATGTCGGGCGCCGCCCTGTCGCCCGCACGTTTCTACCACCTGCCGCCCAATCGCGTGGTAGAACTGGGCACGCAGATCACCATCTGAGCACCGCCTTGAACAAGCCGGCCGCGCGTTGAAACAGGACGTCGACATTCCCTTCCGGCGCACGCTGGGCCTGACCGTCGGCGCGCTTGGCGTGGTGTTCGGCGACATCGGCACCAGCCCGCTCTATGCCATGCGCGAGGCCGCCGTCGCCGCCGGCGAGCATGCCGGAAGCGCCTTTGCCGTCTATGGCGCGCTGTCGCTGATCTTCTGGTCGCTGGTGGTGGTGGTGACGGTCAAGTATGTCGGCTTCATCATGCGCGCCGACAACAATGGCGAAGGCGGCGTGATGGCGCTGGCTGCGCTGGCGCATCGCTCGCCCATTCCCCGCGCCGCCAAGACCGCCATCGGCATCGCGGCCCTGATGGGCCTGGCGCTGTTCTATGGCGACGGCATGCTGACCCCCGCCATCTCGGTCCTGTCGGCGGTGGAGGGCCTGGGCGCGACCGAGGCCTTCAAGCCCTGGGTGATGCCGATCACCCTGATGATCCTGATCGTGCTGTTCCTGCTGCAGAGCCGCGGCACCGAGCGCATCGGCAAGGTGTTCGGTCCCGTGATGGCGCTGTGGTTCCTGATCCTGGCCGTGCTGGGCGCGGTGGCGATCGCACGCGAGCCGCAGATCCTGGCCGCCGCCAACCCGATGTATGCCGTGACGCTGTTCGTACGCGAGCCCTGGACCGCCTTCGTGGCGCTGGGCTCGGTGGTGCTGGCGGTGACGGGTTGCGAGGCGCTTTACGCCGACATGGGCCATTTCGGGGCCAAGGCCATCCGCTGGGCCTGGCTCTACATCGCCTTTCCGGCGCTGGTGCTGAACTATTTCGGCCAGGGCGCGCTGCTGCTGTCGCAGCCGTCGGCGGCGCCCTTCCTGTTCTATGCGCTGGTGCCGGACTGGGCGCATTTTCCGATGGTGGCGCTGGCCACCACCGCCACCGTCATCGCATCGCAGGCGGTGATCTCGGGCGTCTTCTCCATCACCCGGCAGGCGGTGCAGCTGGGCCAGTTGCCGCGCATGGAGATACGCCATACCAGCGCGCACGAGATGGGCCAGATCTATGTGCCCAAGAGCAATACCATGCTGGCGGTGGGCGTGGTGCTGATCGTGCTGATCTTCAAAAGCTCGGACGCGCTGGCCGCAGCCTATGGCATCGCGGTGACCGGCGTGATGGTGATCTCGACCATCCTGGTGGCGGTGGTGGCGCGCTATCGCTGGAAATGGAAAAGATCGACGGCCATTGCGGTGTTCGGCCTGCTAGGCCTGATCGACCTGGCGTTCATGTTGTCCAATGCGCTCAAGATCACCCAGGGCGGCTGGCTGCCACTGGCGGTGGCGGCCGCCGTGTTCGTGGTGATGGATACCTGGCGCGTGGGCCGGCGCGTGCATCTGGACGCGATGCGCGACGGCGCGCTGGGCCTGGACCTGTTCCTGGACCGCGCCGACAAGTTCAGCCAGCGCATCGCGGGCACCGCCGTGTTCCTGTCGCCCCGCACCGATGTCGTGCCCAACCCGCTGCTGCATAGCCTCAAGCACTACAAGGTGCTGCATGAGCGGGTGCTGATCTGTTCCGTCATCGTCACCGACACGCCCACCGTGCCGCCGGCGAAGCGGGTGACGATCGACAAGCTGGGCAAGGGCTTCTTCGCGGTGAAGATCAACTATGGCTTCTTCGAGACGCCCGACATTCCCGAGGCGCTGGCTTCGGCGCGCGCGCAAGGGCTGGCGATCGAGCCCGACGCCACCACCTATTTCCTGGGTCGCGAGACGCTGGTGCCGGGGATCAATCCCAGCCTCAAGCGCTGGCGCGTGGCGGTGTACATGTGGCTGGCCTCGAATGCGCTGAGCCCTGCGCGGTTCTATCGCCTGCCGCCCGGCCGGGTTGTGGAACTCGGCACGCAAGTCGCCATCTGACGCGCGCCTGCCTGAATGACCAAAATCCCTCGCGCTGCTGGATATTCAGTCGAGTGCGTAGACCAGGGCCTTGAGATAAGCCGTCTCCGGCAGCAGCGGATGCACCGGATGATCCGGGCCCGCGCCCGCCTGACGGATCAGCGCGGCGCGGCGGCCCGCGCGCAGCAGGCCTTGCGCGCATTCCGCCGCAAACCGGTCGGGCAGGATGTTGTGCGAGCATGAGGCGAGCAACAGGATGCCACCTTCCGCCGTCACCTCCGCCGCCAGCCGCGCCAGTTTGCGATAGGCCTTGGCGCCAGGCTCCAGGTCCTTCTTCGATTTCACGAAGGGCGGCGGGTCGGCCAGCACGATGTCGAAGGTCTCGCCCGCGGCCTTCAGCCGTTCCAGTTCCTCGAACACATCGGCCCTGACCGGCTTGACGGAGACGCCGTTGAGACGCGCGCTTTCCTCCGCGACGGCGAGCGCGGGCGCGCTGGAGTCCAGGCACACCACTTCTTTCGCACCGGCCTTCGCCGCCAGGATGCCGAAACCGCCGGTATAGCTGTAGGCATCGAGCACCGTCCTGCCCCTGGCCAGCCCGGCGATGAAGGCGCGGTTGTCGCGCTGGTCGTAGTACCAGCCGGTCTTCTGGCCTTCGGCAAGATCGGCCACATAGCGCACGCCGTTCTCTTCCACCGCGATGCGATGGCCCGTGCCCTTCGCGGTCTTCACATAGGACTCGAGCCCCTCCAGTTGCCGCGAAGGCGCGTCGTTGCGCAGCACGATGGTTTGCGGTTTCAGGACCTGTTCCAACGCCTCGATGATCGCGCCGGTCTGCCGCTCCATGCCCGCCGTGCCGATCTGCAGGGACAACGTGTCGCCGAAGCGGTCGATCACCAAGCCGGCAAGTCCGTCGCCCTCGGCATGGATCAGGCGATAGAACGGCTTGTCGTACAGCGCATCGCGCAGCGCCAGCGCGCGCGCGATGCGCGCCGCAAAGAAATCGCGGTCGATGGCGACATCGCAATCCGCCGCCAGCAGGCGCACGGCGATCAGGCTGCGGGGATTGAAATAGCCGGTACCGAAGGCGCGCCCGTCGTCGCCGCGCACATTCACCACGGAACCGGGCGCGATGGCCTTTGCGGCCTCGTCCATGCGGATCTCGTTGGAGAAGATCCAGGGCGCGCCGCTGCGGGCGCGCCGGCCCTTGGGCAATATGACGGCTTTTCGCGACATGGCCCAGACCTCTACAGCCCTCTTGCGCGGCCGTCCATGCCGTCCTTAGATGCCGCCGGTTTTCGGAAAAAAGGGACACGCGCATGGCTGTCGACGGCAAGTGGGAAATCACCATCAATTCGCCGCTGGGCGCGCAGAAAGCCACGCTGGAGCTTGCAGCCGACGGCGCTGTCCTGACCGGCACCCAGACGGCGGCGCAAGGCTCGGGCCCGCTGGAGAACGGCAAGGTGGACGGCAACACGCTCACCTGGTCTGCGAAGATCAGCTCGCCCATGCCCATGACACTGGACTTCACCGGCACGGTGGATGGCGACAAATTGTCCGGAAGCGTCAAGGCAGGCTCGTTCGGCTCGTTTCCCTTCACCGGCGGACGCACGGCCTGATATAAGCCACGCAGCATCTGAGGGGCAGCCGGAGGCGTTTTTGGCGGAAGGGCCAGGGGCGGCCCATTCCGCCGGCTGCCTTTTTACTTTGGGAGCCGCGCCTTGACCTTTCCCATCCATCGCGAGGGTTACCCGTTCATCGCGCTGTTTGTTGCCGTCAACCTGCTGGCCTTCCTGTTCGCGGCCCTGCTGGGCTGGCTGCTGCTGCCGATCACCATCTGGTGCGTGGCCTTCTTCCGCGATCCCGAACGCAAGGTGCCGGATGGTTCCGGCCTGATCATCTGTCCCGCCGACGGGCGGCTGCTTCCGATTGTCGAGGCGGTGCCGCCCGCGGAACTGGGCATGGGCGAGGCCCCGCGCCCGCGTCTGTCGATCTTCATGAACGTCTTCAACGTGCATGTGAACCGCAATCCCGTCTCCGGTCATGTGATGGCGCTGTCCTACCGGCCGGGCAAGTTCTTCAATGCGAGCTTCGACAAGGCCAGCATCCACAACGAGCGCATGTCCATCCGCCTGCGCCCCGACGGAGAGGAGACCGCCGCGCACGACCTGGCCGTGGTGCAGATCGCCGGGCTGGTGGCGCGGCGCATCGTCTGCGAGCTCAATCAGGGAGAAGGGGTGCGCCGGGGTGCGCGATTTGGCATTATCCGCTTCGGCAGCCGGGTTGATGTCTATCTGCCGCCGGATACCGAGATCCTGGTCCAGCCGGGACTGGCCACCCGCGCGGGTGAGACGGTGCTGGCCCGCTTTCTGCCGCAACCCGCTTTGGAAGGGGAATGACGTTGCAGGACCCGGACCGCATCTCCCGCCGCAGGCGTGCCCGCCAGATCGTCGCCGCGCGCCTGGAGCGGCTGGAAGACCTGTCCATCGGCAAGCTGGTGCCTTCCACCCTCACGCTGCTGGCGCTGGCCTGCGGCATCACCGCGATCCGCTTCGGGCTGGACGACCGCTGGACCACCGCCGTCACCTTCGTGATCTGCGCCATGATCCTGGACATGCTGGACGGACGCGCCGCCCGGCTTCTGGGCGCGGACAGCCGCTTCGGGGCCCAGCTTGACAGCCTGGCCGATCTGGTAAGCTTCGGCGTGGCGCCGGGCATCATCATGTACATGTGGAGCCTGAGCCGGATGGGCGATGCGGGCTGGATCGCCGCCCTGATCTTCTGCGCCTGCGCGGCCATCCGGCTGGCCCGGTTCAATGTCGAAAGCGTGCGCGACGAAGGCGCGACCAAGGGCAATCCCTATTTCACTGGCCTGCCCACGCCGGCGGCCGCCTGCATGATGCTGCTGCCGCTGCTGGTCTCCTTCCAGTGGAGCGCCGATGCAGTGCGCGAGCCCTGGGTTTCGGTGGTGACGGTCGCCGTCACCTCGGTGCTGATGGTCAGCCGGGTGCCGACGCCCTCCATCAAGTACATGAAGCTGCAGCGTCAGCATCGCATTCTGGCCGCGCTGTTCGCGGCGGGGGTCGCGGCGCTGCTGGTGACGTGGCCCTGGGCGACGATGACGGCAGGGCTGGTGATCTATGTCGCCTCCATTCCCTTCGCGATCTTTGCGCATCACCCGCGCTACGCGACCAAGACGTCCTGAGCCGGCCCTAGCGGGAGGACCGCGGCGCAAGGCCGCCCATCAGCCGCGGCTGGAATGGGCCCGGCCGTGAAGGATTGTAGGGAAAGCTCTGGCCATAGCTGTTGTAGGTGGGACCGTTCCCAGTATCGCGCGCGAAGATGACCGGACCATAGCCGCCATATCCGGCACCGGCCTCCGCTGCGCCACGGCCCACGCCGCCTGTGAAGTCGCGCGTGTCGATGTGCAGATCTTGCGCGTGCGCCGGCGCGGCCAGACTCAAGACCAGCACCATTTGTGCCGAAATGATACGTATCATTATGATACAATAGGGCGGGACAGACCGCCCGGCCAGCCCCGGTCCGGACCTTGGTTAAGACCGGTATTTCCTTGCAAAGCGGGCCTTAACGTTTGACGGAGCATAACGGGGCGGGGTGGGATTATGGCATCTGACAGCCCGGTCCGGGCTCCTGACGATCACACGGGCAACGATCACGCGGGCACGGACCGGCAGAGCCGGATCGAAGGGGCGCTGCTGTGCGCCACCGTCGACAATCTCAAGTCCAACCGTCCTGTCGTCCTGGCCTTCTCGCTCGTGGTCTGCGCGATATTTTCGCAGTGGACGGGCCGCATGACGGCCGTGGCCTGGACCGCCCAGATGCTGGTGGGCTTCGCCCCGCAGCTGTTCGTGCTCTGGCGCTTTCCCCGTCACACTCTGGCGCCGGACCAGACGCGGCGGTGGACCGCGATCCTGGCGGCCGTCAACCTGTTCTTCGTCGCGAACTGGGCGTCGCTGGGCTGGCACTTCTGGGTACCGGGCCGTCCGTCCAACCACACCATGATCGAGTTGTTCCTGGCGGCGACCATGACCGCGCATGCTTCGGCCATCGGACCCAGCCGTGCGATGGCGCGGCCCGCGCTGTTCCTGTATCTGCTGATCATGGCGCTCGCGCCGCTGCAGTCGCTGCTGACGCCGGGCGAGCCTTTGACGCGGCCCCTGCTGACGGCGCTGGCAGCGCCCTTCTATGTGGGCTTCATCGCCTTCATCTCAAACCGCAGCCATGCGCGCGCCCGCGCCGCCGTCCTGCTTTGCGAGGAGCGCAACGCGCTCATGGCCGAGCTGGTGGCGGCCAAGCTGGAATCCGACCGCGGCCGGGAGCGCGCCGAAGCCGCAAGCCGGGCCAAGTCGCAGTTCCTGGCCAATATGAGCCACGAACTGCGCACGCCGCTCAATGCGATCCTGGGCTTCTCCGAGATGATCGCCAGCCGCATGTTCCAGGGTCATCCCGACCGGCATTTCGAATATGCCGGCCTGATCCATTCCTCGGGTCAGCACCTGCTGGCGCTGATCAACGACATCCTGGACCTGGCCAAGATCGAGGCGGGCCGCTGGAAGCTTGCCGAAGCGGACCTGGACCTGCACCGCATGGCCGAAGAGACGCTGCAGCTGGTTTCCTGGCGGGCCATGAACAACAACACCGCGCTGGAGAGCGCCATAGACCCTGCGATCGGGCTGCTGCATGCCGACGAGCGCGCAGTCCGGCAGATTCTGACCAACCTCCTGTCGAACGCGGTGAAATTCACACCCGCGGGCGGCCATGTCACCATCTTCGCGCGCGAGACGAAAGCGGGTGGTCTTGATTTCGGGGTCCGCGACAGCGGCATCGGCATCGGAGCCGAAGACCTGGACCGCGTATTCGACAGCTTCGGCCAGGGCAAGCACGACATCGCCATCGCCGACAAGGGCACGGGCCTGGGGCTTGCCATCGTCAAGGGGCTTTCGGAGGCGCATGGCGGGCATGTGAGTCTTGAGAGCGAAGTGGGCAAAGGCACATGCGTGACCGTGCACATGCCCGCGCACCGCCTGCGCCCGCGCAATGCTGTGCCAGTCGTTGCCTGAATCCGTTGTCGCCTGAACCAGTCGTCGCCTGAACCTGTCGTCGCCTGAGGCCCCGCCCGGCTAGCCCGCCTGGCGCAGTGCCTCGCGCGCATGGGTCAACGCGTGCACGAAGGCGAGTTTGAGGATCGCCTGCTGCGACAGCACGAAGGGATAGAGATCCCCCTGGCCCATGCTGCGGTTGAGACTGTTGGTGGCGAACTCGATCGGAAGCCACGCATCGATCAGCACATCCATGCCGGCCGCGCGGTAGGGATCGAAGTCGATCGCGGCGGCAAGCGCGCCGCGCGCGCGGCGCGGCTTCACCTTCAGCCCGAAAGCCGCCGCTGTTTCCAGCGTGTCCACGATGTGCAGATAGTGCGCCCAGGTTTCGGCGAAATCCTCCCAGGGATGCATGGCGGCATAGGCGCTGATATGTCCGTCCTGCCAGCCCGGAGGCGCGCCTTCGTCATAATGGCGTTTCAGGGCTTCGGCATAATCGGCGCGCTCGTCGCCGAACAGCGCGCGGAAATGGTCAAGCCGTCCGGCGTCGCCCTCCACCAGCCGGTCCCAGAAATAATGCCCGCTCTCGTGCCGGAAATGGCCCAGCAGGGTGCGATAAGGCTCGCCCATCTCGCCGCGCACGCGCTCGCGCACCGCATCGTCGGCTTCCTTGAGCGCCAGCGTGATCAGGCCGTTGTCATGACCGGTCATCACGCCCGCGGCGTGACTTTCCGGCGGATCGGCCAGGAAATCGAAGGCAAGACCCCGCTCCGGCTCTTCGGCGCGGCTTTCCAGTGGCAGACCGAGACGCAACAGGCCATAGAACAGCCGGTGCTTGGCGGCTTCGATCCTGCCCCACAGCATCTGGTTGCCGGGGACCGACAGGTCCGGGATCGTCCGGTTGTGCCGGCAGGCGGCGCAGAATCCCGTCTCGTCGTCGGCGGGCACCATCCAGTTGCAGACGCCATACGCGTAATTCCGGCAGAATTTGTAGGCCCGGCCCGGCGCGGCCAGCACCCGCCACCCTTCCCCCGCCAGCGGCTCCAGAGCAGAAATCTCTGTCAGATCAGGTAGATAGCCCAGCGCCCGGCCGCAATTGCCACAGCGTATGTTCTCGAAATACAGGAGCTGGCCGCAGCCCTGGCAACTGAACAGCTTCACGGGAGCATTCCCCTTCTGTCAGGGAACGCCGGGCTCTTAACGCTGTTCCGCGGATGCGGCGCGGCGGCTGTAGCGGCACCTTCGCGGTTGCGGCATAGTTTTATCCACAGAAGGGGTTCCATGAGCATCCAGGCCGCCCTCCGCCACGTCACCCGCTATCGCTATGACCGGCCGATCCAGCTGGGCCCGCAGACCATCCGCCTGCGGCCCGCGCCGCACACCCGCGCCCGGGTGCTGGCCTATGCGTTGAAGGTCGAGCCGGAAGGACATTTCCTGAACTGGCAGCAGGATCCCCAGTCCAACTGGCTGGCGCGCGTGGTGCTGCCAGAAAAGAGCGACCACTTCACCGTCAGCGTGGACCTGACGGTGGAGATGGAGGTGATCAATCCCTTCGACTTCTTCCTGGAGCCGGAGGCCGAGCAGTATCCCTTCGCCTATTCCGATGCGCTGAAGGCCGAACTGGAGCCGTATCTTCGCACCGCCGCGCTGGGCGAAGGCTTCAGCGCCTATCTGGCCGGCATCAGCCGGGAGAAGAAGCAGACCACGTCCTTCATCTTCGACCTCAATGCGCAGCTGGCGCGCGACATCGGCTATTTGATCCGCATGGAGCCCGGCATCCAGACGCCGGACGAGACGCTGACCCTGAAGTCGGGCTCCTGCCGCGACTCGGCGTGGCTGCTGGTGAATCTGCTGCGCCACCTGGGGCTGGCGGCGCGTTTCGCCTCCGGCTACCTGATCCAGCTCAAGCCCGATGTGAAATCGCTCGACGGCCCGTCGGGACCCGAGGAGGATTTCACCGACCTGCATGCCTGGTGCGAGGTCTATCTGCCCGGCGCCGGCTGGGTGGGACTTGATCCCACATCGGGCCTGTTCGCGGGCGAGGGGCATATTCCACTGGCCTGCGCCGCCAACCCCACCCAGGCCGCGCCCATCAGCGGCGCGGTGGAAAACGCCGAAGTCCTGTTCGACTTCGACATGTCGGTCGCGCGCATCAAGGAGCCGCCGCGCGTCACCAGGCCCTATACCGACGCGCAGTGGGCCGCGATCGAGGAGATGGGCGACGCGGTGGACCGCATCCTCGACAGCCATGACGTCAGGCTCACCATGGGCGGCGAGCCCACCTTCGTCTCGATCGACGACCGGTCGGGCGCGGAATGGCACACCGCCGCGGTCGGTCCCACCAAGCGCGCGCTGGCCGATACGCTGATCCGCCGCCTGCGCGACCGCTTCGCGCCGGGCGGGCTGCTGCACTACGGACAGGGCAAATGGTATCCCGGCGAATCCCTGCCGCGCTGGGCCTTCTCGCTCTACTGGCGCATCGATGGCGAGCCCTTGTGGAGAAGCGCCGAACGCATCGCCCCGGAAAAGGCGAACTACCAACCCACGGTCGAGGATGCGAAAGCGCTGATCGGGGCGATCGCAGAGCGGCTGGCGCTCGACAATTCCTATAGCGTCCCCGCGTTCGAGGACTTCTGGCACTATCTGGCGCAGGAGCGCCAGCTTGCCGCCAATGTGGATCCGCGCGATCCCAAGCTGGACGACCCCGAATTGCGGGCCCGGCTTGCGCGGGTTTTCGAGCAGGGATTGAGCCGCGCGGTCGGCTATGTGCTGCCGCTGGAGATGGGCGTGCATCGCTGGCTGTCCGAACACTGGACCACCCGCAGCGGCCACCTGTTCCTGCTTCCCGGCGACAGCGCCATCGGTTTCCGTCTGCCGCTCAATTCCCTGCCCTATGTGCCGCCGGAGGCCCGCAGCTTCATTCCGCCGCCCGATCCCTTCGCGCCCCTGCCGCCGCTTGAGCCGCGAGACAAATCCGGCCAGAGCTATACCGGCGGCCGGAGTCGGCCCGAGCCGGTGGAAGGGCCTTTCCGGCCCGTCAATCCTGCGCTGGCCGATCCGGTGATCGACGAGCCGGTGGTGCGCACGGCGCTGACGGTGGAGCCGCGTGACGGCCGGCTGTGCGTGTTCATGCCGCCGGTTCATGCCGCGGGCGATTATTTCGCGCTGCTGTCGGCGGTGGAGGACAGCGCCGAGAAGCTGGGACTGGCCGTGCACATCGAGGGCTATCCCCCGCCTTTCGATCCGCGCATCAATGTGATCAAGGTGACGCCCGATCCCGGCGTGATCGAAGTGAACATCCATCCCGCCCGCGGCTGGCGCGAACAGATCGACATCACGAAGAGCCTCTATGAGGAAGCCCAGGCCAGCCGCCTGTCGACCGAGAAATTCCAGCTGGACGGGCGGCACACGGGCACGGGCGGCGGCAATCACATTGTGGTGGGCGCGGGCAATCCCGCCGACAGCCCCTTCCTGCGCCGGCCGGACCTGCTCAAGAGCCTTGTCGCCTATTGGCAGAACCATCCGGCCCTGTCCTATCTGTTCTCGGGACTGTTCATCGGCCCGACCAGCCAGGCGCCGCGCATCGACGAGGCGCGGCACGATTCGCTGTATGAGATGGAGATCGCCTTTGGCGAGATCCCGCCGCGCAGCGCCGCCGGCGTGCCGCCCTGGCTGGTGGACCGGGTATTCCGCAACCTGCTGGCGGATTCGACCGGCAACACCCACCGCACCGAGATCTGCATCGACAAGCTCTATTCGCCCGATGGGCCGTCGGGACGGCTGGGGCTTGTGGAGTTCCGCGGCTTCGAGATGCCGCCCCATGCCGAGATGAGCCTGGCCCAGTCGCTGCTGATGCGCGCGCTGATCGCCCGCTTCTGGCGCGATCCCTATGAGACAAGCCTGGTGCGCTGGGGCACGGGCCTGCACGACCGCTTCATGCTGCCGCACTTTATCTGGACCGATTTCCGGGACGTGATCGACGACATGAACAGCCACGGCTTCGCGCTGGATGCCGAATGGTTCCTGCCGCACTGGGAGTTCCGCTTCCCCAGGCTGGGCAGTGTGCAGTATGACGGCGTCGGGCTGGAATTGCGCACCGCGCTGGAGCCCTGGCATGTGATGGCGGAGGAAGGCACCATCGGCGGCACCGTGCGCTTTGTCGACTCGTCGGTCGAGCGGCTTCAGGTCAAGGCCACGGGCCTGACCCAGGGGCGTCATCGCGTGCTGGTCAATGGCCGCACCGCGCCGTTGCGCGCGACCGCGCAGGGCGAGGCGGTGGCCGGCGTGCGGTTCAAGGCCTGGCAGCCTGCCCATGGCCTGCATCCGACCATTCCCGCGCACGGCCCGCTGGTGGTGGAGATATGGGACAGCTGGCGCAAGCGTTCCCTGGGCGGCTGCACCTATCATGTCGCCCATCCGGGCGGGCGCAACTTCGAGATCTTCCCCGTCAATGCCAATGAGGCGGAGGGCCGGCGGCTGGCCCGGTTCGAACCCTTCGGCTTCACCGGCGGCGTGTTCGACGCTGGCAGGGAGGATGCCAATCCCGATTTTCCGTATACTCTCGATCTGCGCCGGGAAAATTGAGTCGCGGGGGAGATTGAGTCGCACAGGTGTCGGACGCGGATTTGGCAGAACCAGTGAGGATACCCGCGCGCTTTGACGAACTGCGCGACCAGGACGGCACGGTGCGCCCCCATTGGCGCGCCTTCGCCAGGACGCTCGCGCAATTGTCGCCGGAGGAGTTCGAGCGCCGCCAGGCCGCCGCCCGCGCGACGGTACGGGACAATGGCGTCACCTATAACGTCTATGACGATCGCGGCGGCCATGCACGGCCCTGGCAGCTCGACATCGTGCCCTTCATCCTGTCTCCGGGCGACTGGAAGCAGATCGAAGCGGCGGTGATCCAGCGCGCCACGCTGGCGGACATGATCCTGCGCGACATCTATGGCCCCCAGCGGCTGATCCGCGACAATATCCTTCCCGCCCATCTGGTCACCGGTCATCCCCAGTTCCTGCGTCCGCTCTGCGGCACCACGCCGGTGCAGGACGTGCATGTGCATCTTTATTCCGCCGACCTGGCGCGCGGGCCCGACGGGTCGTGGAAGGTGATGGCCAGCCGCGCGGACGCGCCGGGCGGGCTGGGCTATGCGCTGGAGAACCGGCTGGTCGTCGCGCAGACCTTTCCGGAGAATTTCACCGACCTGCAGGTGGCGCGGCTGGCCTCGTTCTTCAACGCCTATCGCGAAAGCATCCTGGGGATGGGCGCATCGCGCCGCGACCGCGCCGTGCTGCTGACGCCGGGGCCCTATAACGAAGCCTATTTCGAGCATGTCTATCTGGCCCATTACCTGGGGCTGACGCTGGTGCAGGGCGATGACCTGTCGGTGCGTGACGGCACCGTGTTCCTCAAGACGCTCACGGGCCTTGAGCGCGTCTCCGCCGTCTTTCGCCGCGTGGATTCGGATTTCTGCGATCCGCTGGAATTCCGCGGCGACAGCGCGCTGGGCGTGCCGGGCCTGGTGGAAGCGGTGCGCGCGGGAACGGTGGTGCTGGCCAATGCTCTGGGCGGCGGCGTGATCGAATCGCCCGCCATGGACGCCTATCTGCCCGCCGTATCGCGCGCGCTGCTGGGCGAGGAACTGAAGATCCCCGACATCGCCACCATCTGGTGCGGCACCGAATGGGGCCGCAAGGAGGCGCTGGCGCGCATGGATCATTCCATCCTGCGCGACGCGTTCGATGCGCGCCCGCTGTTCTCGCGCAATTCCTCGGCCCGGCTGGGCGCGGACCTTGGCGCGGAGGAACGCGAGCGCATGACCGCGCGCCTCAACCGGCGCGGCGAGACGATGGTGCTGCAGGAGATCTCGCCCCTGGGGATGGCGCCGGTGTTCGAGAACGGCGCGTTCGGGACGAAGCCGGTTTCCTTGCGCGTTTTCGCCGCCTGGACGCCGTCGGGCTGGATCGTGATGCCGGGCGGGCTGACCCGCGTGGCGGCCGACGAGACGGTCCGGGCGCTGTCCATGCAGTCCGGCGCATCCAGCAAGGACGCATGGGTTCTTTCGACCGCGCCGGTGGACACGTTCAGCCTGCTCAACAATGGCGGCAAGACGCTGGAGATCAGGCGCCACGGCGAATCCGCCCCCAGCCGCGCGATGGACAACCTGTTCTGGCTGGGCCGCTACGCCGAACGCCTGGAGTGTTTTGTGCGCATCCTGCGCGCGGTGGCGTCGCGGGTCAGCGAAGACCCCGCCAGCGCGCTGGAAGTGACGCGCAAGCTTCTGCTGCCCTTCAGCCAGGACAGCGATGCGCCGCCGCCCGACATCGCCGACGAGCATGAACTGGCGCAGGAACTGCAACTGCTGATCCACAACCCGCGCAGCAGCCGCGGCCTCCAGAAGCTCCTGTCGCGGGTGGAAAGCACCGCCTGGTCGGTGCGCGACCGCCTGTCGCTGGATACGTGGCGCACCATTCACGCGCTGACCGCGCCCGAGAATCAGCAGGAAGCCGATGCCCCGTTCGAAGCGCCGGCGGCGCGCATCTATCTGGATTCGCTGGTGCGCCGTGCGGCCGCGCTGTCCGGCCTGTCGGCGGAGAACATGACCCGCGGTCCCAACTGGCTGTTCATGGACCTGGGCCGCCGGGTGGAGCGCGCGCGCCACCTGGCCTGGCTGGTGAGCCAGACCGTGGGCCGGACCGATGCGCATGAAACCGAGCATATGCGCATCCTGCTCGAGATCGCGGACAGCGCCATGACCTATCGCTCGCGCTATCTCAACGTCTTCCAGCTGGTGCCGTTCGTGGACCTTCTGCTGCTGGACGAGTACAACCCGCGCTCATGCGCCTTCCAGGTCGCGGCCATAGAAACCCATCTGCGCGAACTGCCGCGCATCACCCTGGCCCAGCGCAGCGACGTGCCGCGCACCATCGCGCACGAAATGCACCAGGCCATCGCCAACGCCCAGCCCGCCCGGCTTTCCTTCTGCGAAAGCGGCCGGCGGCCCGGCCTGCTGGACCTGACGGATGCCGTCATGTCCGGCGCGGCGCTTCTGTCGGATGCGGTGGCGGACGCCTATTTCCAGCACCTGGGCCGCCGCCGCACCGGCGCGGCCGGCCATTCGTGAACGCCTGATGGAATATTTCGTAAGACACCGCACCACCTACCGCTATCTCCAGGATGTCTCTCACTCCTGGCACCTGGCGCACTTGCGGCTGCGCGACACGCCGGCCCAGACGGTGCACGACAGCGCCATAACCCTGTCGCTGGAAACCGCCAGCCGCGCCTCGCGCCTGGATTATTTCAACAATCCCTGCGAGTGGTTCTCCATCGACCAGCCCCACACCCAGCTGGAAGTGCTGGCGGAGAGTCATGTGCGGGTCGAGCCGCCGCCCGCGCCCGCCTCGCATGACAGCCTTTTGCCCGCGCAGGTGCGCGCGCTTCTGGAGACGCCCAGCGTGGACGAAGCGCGCGACGCCGTGCAGTTCCTGTTCGATTCGCCGCTGACCCGCTTCAAGAGCGACATCGCTGCCTATGCGGGGGAGAGCTTCCCGGCGGGGCGGCCGCTTCTGTCCGGGGCGATCGAGCTGATGAACCGCATCCATGCCGACTTCCGCTATGACACGACCGTGACCGATGCCACCACGCCGGTGGACCGGGTGTTCGAGATACGTGCCGGCGTCTGCCAGGACCTGGCGCATGTGGGCATCGCCGCGATGCGCAGCCTGGGCCTGCCTGCGCGCTATGTGTCCGGCTATCTGCTCACCCAGCCGCCGCCCGGCAAGCCGCGGCTTCTGGGCGCGGACGCCAGCCATGCCTGGTTCAGCGTCTGGGCGCCGCCTTTCGGCTGGGTGGACCTCGACCCCACCAACAACCTGCTGGTGGGCGAAAGCCATGTCACGTCATCCTGGGGCCGCGACTATGGCGATGTCTCGCCCGTGGCCGGCATCATCCTGGGCGGCCACGATCATGTGGTCGATGTCGGCGTGGACGTGATTCCGGTCTGAGGCGTTATTCGCACGTCAGACCCAGCACGCCGGCGAAACGGTCCTTCAGCGACAGCATGTCGATCGTGCCCAGGCTGGCGGGCTTCACGCCGGGGCCGGAGAGGAGGAATACGCTGCGATAGTCGGGCCGCGTGGGCCAGAAGCCGTGATTGCCTTTTTCACGCGACGGCGTGTGCGCGGGCCCGCCCGCGGCATTGCCGAACATCACATGCGGCGCGGGCTCGAAAGCGGCCACCGCATCGAAGCCGCCGAAATGCAGCAGTTCGTCATGCGGCACCTCGCGCCCCACATCGCCCTTGCCGCTTTGGCCGCGCAACCAGTCCGCCACCTTGCCGTCGGTGGTGCTGACCAGTCCGCCCGTGACGGTCATGGGGCCGGTCACGCCGTCGGCAGCGGCCATCACCCTGAGGTTGGCGACACGATCCACCGCCTCGAAGCCGTGATCGGACACCACCGCCACGTCATAGTCCCTGGGCAGCGCCGTCAGCAGGTCGCCCAGCAGTTCGTCCGACCGTTCCAGAACGGCTTTCGCATGCGGCGTGAAGGGGCCTTCCGCATGCTGCTCGGAATCGGTTTCCGCCAGATGGATCATCAGCAGGTCGGGATGTTTCGCCGTGAGCAGATAAACCGCCGCGACGGTCTTGGTGCGGTCGTCGAACCAGCGATAGGCGAAGGAAGGATGGGCGTGGGTGATCTCGGCCACCAGCCCCGGCGTGGCATGACGCTCCACCGTTTCAAGGTCCGAAGAATCGCCGTCGCGTTTCGCATAGACTTCCGGCAGGTTCCAGGTGATGGCGGCATCCACCGTCACCGGCCAGTTGATCGCCGCCGTGGTCAGGCCCGCTTTCGCCGCGCACTGCGTCAGGGTCGGGACCTTGATCTTGGTCGCCGACCAATAGCTCTGTGTGATGTCGGGCGGGCCGCCGGCATTGGCCAGGATGCCATGCCGGAACGGCGGCTGGCCGGTCAGCATGGTGGTGTGCGAAGGCCAGGTGATGGTGGGCCACACGCCGGTCACGCCGTCGGCAACCTGCGCGCGGGCCAGAAGCTTGCGCAGGGTGGGGATCTGCAGGCCCATGGCATCGCGGTCGCGCAGATAGCGCCAGTCCAGCCCGTCGATCGAAACCAGCAGCAGCCTGTGGCGGGGCGCGGCCTGGGACGGCGCGGCGGCGCAGACCAGGGCCGCCGCGAGCATAGTCAGGACTTTCTTCATGGACCGTTCCCCGCAAAAGCCCGGCCATCATCGGGCGGCCGGGCAAAGTGTCAATTGCGGATGGCCGCGGCGATACGGCATTGCCCGCCGGCCATGTGCGGGATAAGACGGCGCGCTTGTCTGGACATCCGCCGTGATCGCCCCCCTTGTGATCCTGATCGCGCTCGCCGCCGCGGCGGCGACGATGACGGGCGGCCTTCTGGCGCTGCGCCTGGCCGGCCGGCTGCCGCTGGTCCTGGGCTTTTCGGCCGGCGCCGTGATCGGCGTGGCGTTCTTCGACCTCGCGCCCGAGGCGCTGGCGGCGGGACAGGGCCTTTATCCGCCATCCACCCTGCTGGCCATCACGGCGGCGGGCTTCTTCCTGTATGTCGTGCTCGATCACCTGGTGGCCCGCCACGATCACGACGACCGGGTCAATCCGGCGCGCGGCCTGGTCGGCGCGGCAAGCTTTTCGGCGCACAGTGTGCTGGATGGCTTCGGCATGGGCATCGCCTTCCAGGCGGGCCCCGATATCGGCATCGTGGTTGCCGCGGCGGTGCTGGCGCATGATTTCGCCGACGGCCTCAACACGGTGAACGTGGTGTCCAGCAACGGCGGAGGCCGCGGCTTCGCATTGCGCTGGCTGGCGGCGGATGCGGCGGCCCCGGTGCTGGGCGCGACCCTGAGCCTTCTGGTCGCGCCGCGCCCCGGCTGGCTTGCCGTCCTGCTGGCGTTATTCTGCGGCTTCTTCCTGCATATCGGCGCCAGCCACCTGCTGCCTGAAAGCCACCATGCCCGGCCGCGCCTTTCCACCACCATTGCCATCCTGCTGGGCGCGGCGTTCCTTTATGGCGTGACGGCGTTGGTGCGCTGAGGGTTTTACGCTGCCGCCGCCTTCCCCTTCCTGTGTGCTGATGCACATGAAGGGGAGGCGCTACTTCACCTCGGTGAGGAGCGGGCGGCCCGCGAAATAGGCGTCGAGATTGTCCACCACCAGCTGGCTCATGGCGCGGCGCGTTTCGAACGTCGCGCTGCCGACATGGGGCAGGAGGGTGACATTGTCCATCGCGAAGAGGGCTTCGGGCACATGGGGCTCGTCCGCGAACACATCCAGCCCCGCGCCGCCCAGCTTGCCGGATTTTAGCGCGGCGACCAGCGCGTCTTCATCCACCACCGCGCCGCGCGCGACATTGACCAGGATGCCCTCCGGACCCAGCGCCTCCAGCACCTCGCGATTCACGATGCGGCTGGTTTGGGGCGTCGCCGGCACGATCACGATCAGGAAATCGCTGTCCCGTGCCAGTTCCGCCAGAACGGGATAATGCCGGTAGGAGAGGTCCGCGACGGGATGGCGGGCATGATAGGCGATGCTGTTGTTCATCGCTTCGGCGCGGCGCGCGATGGCGCGGCCGATGCGGCCCATGCCCAGGATGCCCACCCGCTTGCCGCTGGCGCGCCAGGCGAGCGGATATTCGCCTTCCTTCGGCCAGCGGCCGGCGCGCACATAGCGGTCCGACGCCACCAGGCGGCGCGCGGTCATGGTCATCAGCGCGATGGCGAGATCGGCCACATCGTCGTTGAGCACGTCGGGCGTGTTGGTGACGGGAATGCCCTTGGATCGCGCATAGTCCACCGCGATGCCGTCATAGCCCACGCTGGCCGAGCCGATGATCTCCAGCTTCGGCAGGCGGTCGATCAGTTCCGGCGCGGGGCCCGAATGACCGTTGGTGACCACCGCGCGCACGACGCCCGCCACGGCATCCAGCCGGTCCTTCGGGTGCACGCGATAGCGCGCCTCCAGCTGCGACTGGACCTCGGGCCGCAATGGGACAAGCTGAAGAACATCGATCATTGGGCTTCCGCCATGGCTTTCATCCGGTCCAGCCCCTCGCCGAAGTGCTGGGTGCGCTGGGCGCGGTCGGCCGCGCGCTTTTCGGGCGTGTCGAGATTGGAGATGTCATAGAACAGCGTATAGACGATCTTGGTCTTGCGCCCGCCGTCGAGCGGCTCCACCGCCAGCGTGCCGTGATAGAAGATGGGCGAGACCGGCTGGATGTCCGACGGCTGCTGCGCATAGGTGTAGGAGTGCGGCGTCGCCGCCACGATGATCTCATCGATCCGGTTGTTGAGGCGGCGATTGGTGCCGACGCTGACGCCGTTGCCTGCGGTGATGACGCAGGAATTCAGCTTCAGCCATTGCTGGATGGCGCAATAGCCGCCGATCTTCGCCCAGACCTGGTCGGGCGTGCGGTCCACCACCTTCTCGAGCAGGATGGTGTTCCACTCCGGCGCGGCCGCGGCCGGCATGGCCGCCAGCAGCCCCGCCGCGATTGCTGCGTTTGCGAGAAAAGCTTTCCGCATTGTCATCCCCGCCTTTGCTTTGCGTGCCTTTGCATCTCTGATAAAACGCTCGCGCGGTGCGCGCAACAAGACAGATAATTCCGCGCCGCGCACGAAGGGCCAAGCCTGCATCCATCCCGTCATCGGCGCCGCGCGCCGGTGATACCGCTGAACGAACGAGCAAGGAGACCACCATGGACCGTCGCAGATTTTTCACCGTCACGGGGGCGGGTGCAGCCATGGCGGCGGCCGGGAGCGGCGCGGGAGCCGATGCGGCGGCGCGCAAGGGTGCCGCGGGCGGGGCCTGCGCCAGCGCCGGTCTGCCGCCGCTGAAGGCGCGGCTGGGCCACCAGTTCGGCACGCTGACCGACCGCAATGCGTCATGGGTGGCGCGCTATGGGGTGGATGCGGTCTGCACCAATCCCAAGGTGGCCGATCCCAACCGTCTCTATCCCACCGTGGATGAGATGAAGGCGATGCTCGACCTGGCCGATAAGTGGAAGGTGAAGGTGGAGATCGTGGACAGCGTGCTGCTGACCTCCTCGCTGATCGACAAGGAAAAGCACCCCGCCATCATGCTGGCCCAGTCGCCGGAGCGCGACCGCGACATCGAGGCGTTCCAGAACCATATTCGCACCTGTGCCGCCACCGGCATCCGGACCCTCAAATACAACATGTCCATCCTGGGGGTGGTGCGGTCGGAGGAAGTGCCGGGCCGTGGCGACACGCTCTACAACAGGTGGAACTACAAGGACGCCGCCGCCAAGAACCCGCCCCTGACCCGGGCGGGCGTGGTCAACGCCGATGCCTTCTGGGAGCGCATCGACTATTTCCTCTCCCACGTCGTGCCGGTGGCCAACGAGTACAAAGTGCGCATCGCCTGCCATCCCCAGGACCCCGGCATGCCCCCGCAGGGCTATCGCGGGGTGGACCGGGTGCTGGGCACCATCGACGGGCTCAAGAAGTTCGTGGCCATGCATGAAAGCCCCTATCACGGGCTGAATTTCTGCCAGGGCACGGTCAGCGAAGACCTGCAGAATCCGAATGAAGAGATCGGCGACGTGATCCGATATTTCGGTAGCCGCAAGAAGATCTTCAACGTCCACTTCCGCAACATCCGCGGCCACCGCGACGACTTCGTGGCCGAGATGTTCCCGGACGAAGGCGACGTGGATTTCGTCAAGGCGCTGAAGGTCTATCGCGAGGTGGGCTATGAAGACCTGCTGATGCCCGACCATGCCCCGCGCGTGCCGGGCCAGCCCGATGCCGAGCGCGAGAACTTCCCCTTCGAGTTCGGCTATATTCGCGGCCTCATCCAGGCCGAAAAACACCTGGTCTGACGGGCCTTGCAGGATCCTGGCCTTGCGGGCGGCGGCGCAATTGTCGCAGGACAATGCGCGCAGGATGAAAAGCCGCCCCCGCAGCCTATATGGGTTCCGTGAGCGAACAGTCTCCCGACGCGATGCAGGTGCCGATGAAGGAAGCCGCCCGGCGCGCCTTCCTGGGGCGTTGCCCCTGTTGCGGCAAGGGAAAGCTTTTCCGCTCCTATCTCAAGCAGGTGGATGCGTGCGCGGTGTGCGGGGAATCCTTCGGACAGATCCGCGCCGATGACGCCGCGCCCTGGCTGACCATCATCGTGGTCGGCCATGTCTTCCTGCCCTTTGCCTTCATGGTGAATCTGGACTGGATGCCCACCTGGGCCGCGATGGGCACGCTGGCGTCGCTGTTCGTAGGCATCTCGCTGGCGGTGCTGCCGCGCGCCAAGGGCCTGTTCATCGCCATCATCTGGAAGACGCGGGCGCCGGGCTACAAGCCGGTCGAGCTTGCGGCAGCGCCCGCCGTAACCCTTTCCGACAGCAAGACCGCCTAGTTTCCGGCGCCGCAGCCATTGTTGCAGGCGCCCAGGCAGGCGCAGGAATAATGCGCCGCCTGCGACGCCAGATATTGCGCCAGCGCCTCTTTCAGAAGCTGCTGGCGCGTCGATCCCGCTTTCACCGCGATGATGCCCAGCCGCTCATAGTCATGAACCGACATGCGCAGATGACACGACCGCTCGGCAGGCGGCGACGGCTGCACGGGCGCGGGCGCGATGGAAGCAGCGCGCGCGACAAGCGGCGGCGCGCCGGCCTGCCATGCGGGCGGCGGATTCCCGGAAGCCGGCACAGGATCCTGGGACCAGGGCCTGGCTTCCCCCTTGCGGGCCAGCAGATCGGCGGTGATCGATGCGAAGCGCGTGCTCATTTGTAGCCACCCTGCTGGTGCAGGTCGCCGGCGCGGCGGCCGAACACGCGGCGGTCGGGCAGGCGCGGTTCCAGGCTCACGCGGCGTTCGATGCCGGCGCGGCGCTCCGGTCCGTCATAAGCGGGCGGCGGCGGTTCCGGCGTGATTTCCGGCGGCAGCCCGGCCGCGCCTTCCGCATCCAGAAGCGAACTGATCGACAGATGTCCCGGCTTGACCTCGGGCAGCAACGCGGGGTCGCGCACGATGCGCGACAGCCGGTCCTGGATGTAAAGCCACAGGTCGCTGATCTCGCGCGCCGACTGCGAGTTGGGCACCACCTCGCCCACGGTCCGGCCGTCGATCATGCTGGCGGCGAAATCCACGCGATGATGGATGGTCACCGGCGCCACCGTGCCGTGCTGCGACAAAGCGACGGCGGATTCGCCGGTGATGCGCGCGCGCGCCGTGGCGGCATTGATGACGAACACCACCGGCTTGCCGTGACGTTCTGCGATGTCGACCGTGGCGCCGACCGCGCGCAGGTCGTGCGGGCTGGGGCGCGTCGGCACCAGCACAAGGTCGGCGCGGGCCACCACGCGCGAGATGGATTCGGTGATGGCGGGCGGCGTGTCGATCACGGCGATGCGGATGCCCATCTGGCGCAGCCCCTCCAGCGCCTCGTCAAGATCGGGCAGTCCCGCCTTCACGAAATGTGGCGCAGGCGCCTGGCGGGCATTCCACCACTGGGCCAGCGAGCCTTGCGGATCGGTGTCGATCAGCGCGATGCCGCCCGCACCCTGGCGCGCGGCCTCGACCGCCAGATGTCCCGAAAGGGTGGTCTTGCCCGAGCCGCCTTTTTGCGATGCTGCAACGATGGTGTACATGCGCGAAGACCTTTCATACTGGCGGATTCATCACCGGCAGATCAGCATGCGCCCGGCCCCATTTCACGGGCATGAAGCGGGCCCGTGCAATTTGTGTCGAATAAGATGCGAAAGCGGCGGGCATCAGTGCCGGCGCGCTTTCCTGGCCTTGCCGGTCCGGGGTGCGGGCGCGCCGGGTCTTTCTGCCGTGTCCAGGTAAAAGGCATAGACCCAACCCTCCAGAGGCTTTCCGCCCCTGGCTGTGGTGCGGACACGGTCCCAGTTGCCCTGGCGATCCAGGATGGTGACCTGATCCCCGTCGTCGAGACCGGCCACCGTCGGGCCCGCCAGCGAGGGCGCGCCGCGCAGGGCGGCCGGACGCGTCACGAAAGCGGTCTGGGTCCTGGGTGACGCGGCTGCGGCCGGCGGCGGCGCAGGCACCGGCGCGGCGGCTTGGGGCGCGTCCTGGCTGCCGGTCAGCGCCGTTCCGATCCCGGGCAGCAGCACAACGGCGGCCAGGACGAGCCCGGCCGCAACGGTTGCAAAGGCAAAGAGACGCAGTGTGCGCGCATCCACCGCCGCCGGCAGCCGGCCGATGCCGGAAAGAAGAGAACCGCGCGGCGCAGCCGGCATGCGGGGCACAACATCCGCTTTCGGCGGTTCCTTCCGGAAAGCCGGCAACTGTGGCAGCGCGGGCCCATCGGCAACGCCGGCGATGCGGGCGGCCTCAAGCTCGGCATGGGCGTGGGCCAACGCCGCCTCGCGGTCCACCAGGGCGGTGCGCAGGCGGGCGATCTCGCGGTTCAGGCTTTCGGTATAGTGATCGTCGCCCGGCGGCTGTTGAGCGGCCGGTTCGGACTGCGCTGCGCGGGCCTGCGCCAACGCCGCTTCCGCAGATTCCGCGCGGGCGACAGCTTCGGCCAGCACTTCGGCTGACTGTCGCCGCCATGCGGTTTCCTTTTCCGTCAGCCGCGCCGCTTCCGCGGCCTGCCATCCGGCTTCGGCTGCCGCCAGCGCCGCCGCCGCATCCTGCCGCGCGCGCGCCTGCAGCAGACGGGCCTCTTCCAGCGCGCTTTTACGGCTGGCCAATTCGCCTTCACAGTCGGCAAGACGCTTCTGCAATGTGGCGCATTGCGCCAGCGCCGATTCCAGTTCGGCGGCGGGCGCCGGATCGCCGGCCGCGGCAGCTTCGGCCTTCGCGATCCTTTGCTCGTACTGCTGTCGCAGCATGCGCTCCGCTTCTTCGCGCCGCGCCGTTTCGCCGGCGGCCCAGGATTTTTCCGCCGCGTCCAGTTCCGTCGCCAGCCGCTGCTGCCAGCGTTCCTCAAGCTGGCGCAACGCCAGATGCATCTGTGACAGCGCGGCATCACGCGCATCCAGGGCTGTCTTGGCGGCCTTCCGTTCCTCGTCCAGCCTGGCGCCCCATTGCACGTCGGAAGCCTCAGCCTGGCAGCGGGCCTCTGCGAGCCGCGCCTCCAGCTCTTCCCGCTCCTGACTTGCCCGTGCCCGCCAGCGGGTTTCGGCCGCAGCCAGCCGCGCGGCCTCTTCGCGCTGCCAGACTGCGCTGGCCTCCAGCAGCACATTCTCGCTTTCGCACCGGGCGGCCTGCACCGCCGCGGTCAGTTCTTCGGCAGCGGCGGCAAGATGGGCGTCGTGTTCGGCCTGCCAGACCGCGCGCGCCGCCGCCAGTTCCGCGGCGATCCTGGCCTTGACGTCTTCCTCGCTGAAGCCTGACTTGCTGGCGCCTGAATCACCGGCGTCCGAGTCACTGGCGCCCGGCCCTTTCGGCGCCCCGGGGTGAAGGCGATGGATGGTGCTGCCGCCTTTGACCGGTCGCCCTGCGGCCGCCTCCCCTGCGCCGTCCGCGAACATGGGGAAGTCGAGCAGCGACAGGGTTGTAGCCTCCACGCCATCGCTGGCGACGATGCGGATGGCAAGCGTGTGGCTGTCGCAAAATCCTTCCGGGACCAGATAGGTCAGCTCGTCAAGCTCGTCGCGCGTCAGCGACCAGGACCGGTCGCCGTTGTTCTGGCCCGCCGACAGGCGCGCCAGTTGCGGCATCCGTTCCACGCGTATGGTCAAGCGGCCCTTGCCCTTGTGCGGCGCGACCAGCGGCATGAGGTCGAAGGGAACGCGGATCATGCCCGGCGCTGCATCGGACACCGGCAATTCGTGCCCGCGCCGCGCACGCGCCTTTGCCTCAGACAGGTTCGCACTCCGTGCCATCAGGTCCCCACCGGCGCCGCGCAAGAAGACCGGCGCCATCGGGCCGCATGATGCCGCCGTCCACCATGCCAGTGCGTTATTCCGGCCCGCCGCAATTGGCTCAAATTTGCCGATAATGCCGTCACGGGTTCCCGCGGGGCGGCAACCAAACCGCATCTGGCCGGTTATCCCTGCTCCAGCCGCATTTTCTGGCACAGCCCGATGAAGTCAGGGCCCATGAAGTCAGGGTTAGACATGACGCGCCGTTCCATGCTGGGGACCATCGCCGCCGGAACCGCAGTCCCCGCAGCCGTGGATGCGGCGGCGCCAGCCAAGGCAAAAGCGCCGCAGGATGCGATAAGCGTGGACCTGGAGGTCAATGGCAGACGCCGGCCTCTTCACCTTGATCCGCGCACCACATTGCTGGACGCCGTGCGGGAACATCTAGGCCTGACCGGCACCAAAAAGGGATGCGATCACGGCCAGTGCGGCGCGTGCACTGTGCTGGTGGATGGAGAGCGTGTGCTGTCCTGCCTGATGCTGGCGGCGTCGGTGCGCGGTCCCGTGGTGACCATCGAAGGCCTTGCAGGCCCCGGCGGCGGGCTTCATCCCATGCAGCAGGCGTTCCTGGAGCAGGATGCGTTCCAGTGCGGCTATTGCACGCCCGGCCAGATCCTGTCGGCGGTGGCGTGCGTGCGGGAAGGCCATGCCGGCAGCGACGACGAGATCCGCGAATATATGAGCGGCAATCTGTGCCGCTGCGCCGCCTATCCGCACATCGTCGCGGCCATCCGCCAGGCCCGGGCGATAATGGAGAAGGCCTGATGCGGCCCTTCACCTATCAGCGCGCGGCAAACCCCGAAGACGCCGTGCGGATGGCCGGGGCCGGAACGGAAGACGCATTCCTCGCGGGCGGCACGACACTGCTCGACCTGATGAAGCTGGACGTGATGCGCCCGGCGAAACTCGTGGACATCAACGCCCTGGCAAATCCTCTTGGCGTCATCGAATATGGCGAACGGGGCCTCAGGCTTGGCGCGCTGGCGCGCATGTCCGATGCCGCGCGCCATTCCGATGTGCGCCGCCACTATCCCGTCATCGCCCAGTCGCTGACGCTGGCGGCCAGCGCCCAGCTGCGCAACATGGCCACGCTGGGCGGCAATGTCCTGCAGCGGACCCGCTGCACCTATTTCCGCGATGTGAGCTGGAGCCATTGCAACAAGCGCGCGCCGGGCTCGGGTTGCGCCGCGCTTGAAGGCGTCAACCGCAAGCATGCCGTGCTGGGAACAAGCCCCAACTGCATCGCCACCTATGCAGGCGATTTCGGCCAGGCGCTGATCGCGCTGGACGCGGCGGTGGAGATGGCGGGACCAGCAGGCGCGCGCCGCATCGCCTTCGCCGACCTGCATGTGGCGCCGGGCGACGATCCGTCGGTCGAAACCACCTTGCAGCCCGGCGAACTGATCACCGCCTTCACCGTGCCTGCGCTGGCTTTCGCGCGCCGCTCGCTGTACCTCAAGATCCGCGACCGCCAGTCGTATGAATTCGCGCTGGCGAGCGCCGCGGTCGCGCTGGACCTGGACGGCGGTGCCGTGCGTGAAGCGCGCATCGCGCTGGGCGGCGTCGCCACCAGGCCCTGGCGCGCGCACGAAGCGGAAGAGGCGCTGCGCGGCCGGACGCTGGACGCGTCTTCCGCCCGCGCCGCGGCGGACGCCGCCTTCGCAAAGGCCGTGACCCACGGCGGCAATGCGTTCAAGCCCGAGCTTGGCCGCCGCACGCTGGTGCGCGCGCTGCTGGAAGCGGGCGCGATGGAGGTCTGAGCATGGCAGGCATCGGCAGCGCCTTCACGCGCCTGGACGGGCCGGCCAAGGTCACCGGCGCGGCGCATTACGGTTCCGACGTGACCGTTGCAAACGCCGCCTATGGCGTTCTGGCTGTCAGCAGCATCGCGCGCGGCAGGATCACCGCCATCGATGAATCGCAGGCGCGCACGGTTCCGGGCGTGATCGAAATCTTCACCCATCGCAACATCGGCCCCATCGCGGCGGGCGAGACGTTCGATTCCGGCGGCTATATGGGCACGACCATTGCGCCGTTGGCCTCGGCGGAAATCCATCACGACGGTCAGGTCGTGGCACTTGCCGTGGCGGAAACATTCGAAGCGGCGCGCGAGGCCGCGCACAGACTCGACATCCGCTACGACACACAGGCTCCGGCGGCGGGTTTCGACAGCGCGGGCGCGGAGACGGTGGCCGCTGCGAAGGCGCAGAAGAAGCACAAGGACCCCAAGGCGGGTGACGCCGATTCCGCCTTTGCCAGCGCGCCGGTTCGCATGGAAGCCGAATACTGCACCATGACCGAGCATCACAACCCGATCGAACTCTTCACCACCTGCTGCGACTGGCGCGGCGGCACGCTGACGGTCTGGGAGTCCAGTCAGAATGTGTGGGGCGTCAAGAACGGCCTGGCGCGGCAGCTGGGCATCCGGCCCGAAGACATCCATGTGATCTCGCCTTTCGTGGGCGGGGCCTTCGGCAGCCGCGGCTCGCTGACCCAGCGCACGGCCATCGTGGCCAGGGCGGCGCAGAAGCTGGGCCGGCCCGTCAAGCTGATGACCACTCGCGACCAGGGCTTCACCGTCGCCACCTATCGCGCCGAAACGCGCCACCGCATGAAATTGGGCGCAAGCCGCGACGGGCGGCTGGTCGCGCTGAGCCACGAGGGCTGGGAAGTCACCAGCCGGCCCGACAATTACATGGTCGCGGGCACCGACACCTCGACGCGCATCTATGCCTGCCCCAACGTGGCGTCGAAAGTCTCCATCGTGCATGCCGACCGCAACACGCCCGGCTTCATGCGCTCGCCGCCCGAAACGCCCTATATCTATGCGCTCGAATGCGCGATGGACGAACTGGCCTATGCGCTGGGCATGGACCCGGTGGAGCTGCGCCGGCGCAACGATACCCATGTGGAGCCCATCAAGGGGCTGCATTATTCCAGCCGTTCGCTGATGACCTGTTTCGACCGCGCCGCCGAAGCCTTCGGCTGGAAGGACCGGCAGATGCGCCCGCGTTCGATGCACGCAGGCGACTGGTTGATCGGTTGGGGCACGGCGACATCCGTCTATCCGTCGCATGTGGCGGCAGCCACAGCGCGCGTCACGCTGTACCCCGACGGCACCGCCAAAGTGCAGACCGCGACGCACGAGATCGGCCAGGGCATCTTCACGGTCTGCGCCCTGGTGGCCGGCGGCAAGCTGGGCATCGCACCCGAAAAGGTGACGGTCGAACTGGGCGATTCCAGCCTGCCCCCCGCGCCGGTGGCGGGCGGGTCCAACACCACCGCCAGCATCGCCAATGTGGTGGCGAAGGCCTGCGACGAGATACGCGAGAAGAAGGCGAAAGGCGCGAACGGCGTGCTGGAGGCCTATGCCGAGCACATACCTCAGGGGGCGGCCGCGGAAGCGATCCCCAAACTCTATCAGGGCCAGCCCAGCTTTGTCGGCGGCGCACAGTCGAAAGACTGGGTGCGCTTCGCCTTCGGCGCGCAGTTCGTCGAGGTGCGTGTGCACCGGCTGACCGGCGAGATCCGCGTGCCGCGCGCCGTGGGCGCCTTTGCGGCCGGCACCATCGTCAATCCCCTCGCCGCCAGAAGCCAGCTGATGGGCGGCATGATCTGGGGCATTTCGGCGGCGCTGCACGAGGCGACCGAGATCGACCGCCGCACCGCGCGCTATACCAACAAGGACCTGGCGGAATATCTGATCCCGGTGAATGCCGATATCGGCGCGATGGATGTGCTGCTGGTGCCGGAAGAGGACTCCATCGTCAATCCGATGGGCATCAAGGGCATCGGCGAGCTGGGCAATGTGGGGATGAACGCGGCCATGGCCAACGCGGTTTTCCATGCGACCGGCGTGCGGGTGCGCGAGATTCCCATCCGGCTGGAAACCCTGTTCCGGGAGGCTTCTGCCGCCTGACTCCGAAACGTCACGTCCCGACGATCAATGCGCGGCCTTGCTCTGGATATAGGAGACGAGCTGCCAGATTTCCGCGGGCTTGAGCTTGTCATTCCACTTCGGCATGCCGTTGGGCGTGCCGTTGCTGATCGTGAGGAATATTTCCCCTGGCTTGCTCCCATAAAGCCACACAGGGTCCGTCAGGTCGGGCCCCATCCCGCCCGTCAGGTCATAGCCGTGGCAACCTGCGCAGTTCATTTTCCCGAACAGCGCCTGCCCTGCGGCGATGGCGTCCGGGCTGTTGCCGAGCGGATTCGGGCTAGCGGCGGTCACGGCCTCTTCGGCCGGCTGCCCCATCGCCGGAAGGCACCACGCAAAACCGGCAAGGAGGAGCGCACAAGCAATACGGAACTGTCTCATGGAATACCTATGGGATACCTAACGATGGGCCGAGGGTGTCGCATTCAGGCCGGGCGCCGCCACGGGGGATTCCGTGCGCAGTTGGGATGGGCCTGAACCATTGGAAATGCCGTCCACCGAGAAGACATACAGCGTATTGCCGCCGGGCGGGTATCCGGGCACCCGGCGCGTCACGCTGGTTCCCCCGCCCACCCCGGTATAGACCGCGATATATTCCCGGTTGTCGGGACCGAGATAGGCGATGGGCGCGCTCATGATCCCCGACCCCACCTTCTGGGACCACAACACCTTGCCCGTCCGCGCGTCCACCGCGCGGAACCAGCCATCCAGCGTGCCATAGAACACGAGATCGGACGCCGTGGCGACCACGCCGGTCCAGGGCATCATGTCTTCCTTGATGCTCCAGACCCTTTTGCCCTTGACGGGATCCCAGGCGATGAACTCGCCCCAGTTGCCCCCCGGGCCGGCACGCCGGTTCCGCCCGTCCATGCCGTTGTAGGGCGCGCCGGGGATGTAGGAGACGACATGATTGGCCAGATCCCAGCAATTGTTGAAGATCGCCGCATAGAGCAGCCCGGTGCGCGGCGAGAAGGCCGCGGGATTCCAGTTCTTCACGCCCACATCCGGCGGACAGATATTATCGGTGAAGGCTTCGACCTTGGGCTGCTTGTCCTCGTTGATGACGGGCATGCCCGTCTTGAGGTCCACGCGCTTGGCCCAGTTCTGGTACCCGAACGGCTCGGCCACCAGCACCTCGCCCGTCACCCGGTCTATGGTGTAGGCGAAGCCGTTGCGGTTGAAATGCACCAGTACCTTGCGGCGCGCGCCCTTCCAGGGAATCTCGATGAGGATGTTCTCGTTGACTCCGTCATAGTCCCACTGGTCGTGCGGCGTGAACTGATAGGCCCATTTTGCGGCGCCGGTATCGGCATCGCGGGCGAAGACGGCGGAGCTCCACAGGTTCAGCCCCGGCCGCTGCGAGGGCGTGCGCGGACCGGGATTCGAAGTGCCATAATAGATCTCGTTCAGGTCGGGATCGAAGGAAACCCATCCCCATGGCGCCGAAGCGCCCTGCTTCCACATGTCCTTCGGCCAGGTCGTCACGCCCAGATCCTTGCCCCGCATCCAGGGATAGAAGGGCTTGAACTGGTCCCCGATCAGGACATCCTTGTCGGGTCCGTTGGAATAGGCTTTCCAGACAACCTTGCCGTCCTTGACATCGAGCGCCGCAAGCCACCCCATGTCGCCCATCTCGCCGCCGCCGTTCCCGACATAGACCTTGTTGCCGAACACGGCCGCCGATTGCGTCATGGTGGAGCCGACCTTGACGTCATCCAGCTTGGTCCGCCAGACCTCGGCCCCCGTCTTCGCATCGACCGCGACGGTGTTGTTGTCCAGAAGATTGTAGATCAGCTTGCCATCGGCATAGGCCCAGCCGCGCAACACCACGCCGCAGCAGGCCTCGCCCACCGAAGCCGGATCCGGATTGGGCTGGAAAACCCATTTGATCGGCGCGCCGGCCTTGGAGAGATCGAGCGCATAGGCGATGTTCGGAAAAGGCGTCACGAGATACATGGTGTCGCCAACGACCAGCGGCGAGCCCTCCCGCCCATAGATCCCCCCATCCGAAAAGGTCCATGCGATGCGCAGGCGCGAAACGTTCGCCGGCGTGATCTGGGTCAGCGGGCTGTAGCGCGTGTTGGCGTAATCGCGGCTCTGCCGGGCCCATTGCCCGGGCGGATCGTTGGGCGCCAGGTTGGCCGTCGCGCCGGTGAAGGAGCCGGCCGGTACCTGGGCCGGTGCGCCATTCCCGGCCGCCGCCGCGGCCCCGCCGATCGCATCCGAAAACGGGATACAGAAAGCAAGCGTCACGAGAGCGGTTTTCCAGGTCGACATCTTTTCTGTCCTCTCCAATTTCCCTCCCCCGCCCGGGAACATGATTGCGGCGCCCAAGGATCTTGAGCGCCGCAATCTGCCGAGACACGGCTGCCGGCTCCAGGGGGTGAAACCGGCAGCGCGTGCAGACGGGGTGCTAATAGTCTGTCCTGAATCCAACCGAGAAAATACGCCCGATGGGGTTTGAGAGAAACCCGTTATATCCATAGCCGCCCAGACCGATGCCCGCGGTGTTGCCGCTGTAGAAGGGCGGATCGGTGTTGAAGACGTTCTTGACGTCGACATAGACGGTGGCGTTGCCGAACCAGCCCGTTTCGCCGAAACCGTATTCGGCATGCATGTCGACGGTGGTGTTGGAATCGACCTTGTCGCCGCCGCCCACGGGAACGCCCTGGGCATTGCTGATCACAGGGATCAGCGAGGTGTTGCTCCAGTTATGATAGCCGGTGGTGTAGTTCACGAAAGCGTCGAAGGAGAAATTCTCAAGGGTCCAGCCGGCCTGGAAGCGGGCATGTCCGGCAACCGAGGGGAAAGTGTTGTTCGAGCCGGAGGTCCCGAGCATGCTGTAGACCACGCCGGGGAAATCCTGGTCGAACTGGGTGAACCAGGTGAAGGTGAGCCCAAGCCGGAAGTCGCCGGCCCGGTCCGTCTCCAGGTCATACAGTCCGCTGAAATCGATGCCCTGGACGCGGAGATTGACGACATTGCCGAGGTCGTCGTTCCGCAGGAAATACACGGCCGGCGGCAGGGTGGTATCGAGCGAACCGCCATTGGCAATGTTGGTGAAGGCATTGATCTGGGCCGGACTGCAACCCGTCGGGCAGATCGTCAGGCGATTGAGCGAGGGGATGTTGATTTCCTGCGTGAGGCCGAGGGAGTCCGCGCCCGCCTTGAACCGGTTGTTCCACAGCGTCACCGAAGAGGTGAACCCCGGCAGGAAGGACGGATTGAAATCCAGGCCCACCGACCAGCTGTTGCCGGTTTCCGGCCTGGCATTGGGGCCGATGCCATAGGTGCGCGACAGGCCCGGATTGACAGAGGACCCCAACTGGCAGGTCGTGGTCGCGCCGGCGCAGCCCGGCACCTGCAGCACCTGGGGATAGAGCGCGACCGGCACGTTTATGGGCGTGGTCAGAAGGCTCACGCCGCCGAGAACACGCCGATAGCCGGCGGAGGGGATGCCGATGGCCGCCATCGGCGGCGCCACGAACGCCGTCGCATAGTTCGCGCGCACCTTCAGGTCGTCATAGACCTGCCAGTTGGCGGCGATCTTGGGATTGGATGTCTCGCCGACATCGCTGTAGCGGTCGTAGCGGGCCGAAAGATCCAGCTCGAAATTCTGCACCAGCGGAACGCCCATGTCCTGCGAGATGATCGGCGCCACAAGCTCGGCATAGCCGGAATAGACGTTGCGGGAGAGCGCGAACTGGAAGTATTTGGAAAGCCCGCCGCCAAGGGCGCCAAGACCGGCCGTGGAGACGGTCGCGACATCCTGGGTGACCCACATATATTCGGCGCCCGCCGCCATGCGCAGCGGGCCAGCGGGCAGATCGGCCACGATGCCCTGTATTTCCAGCTTGGACTGGTTGTAGCTGTTCCAGTGCGTGTTGTTCTGGTTCACGGAATACAGCTGCTGAAGCGTCGTCGCGGACGAATTGCCTCCGTTCGGGTTCCAAACGTCCAGGGCATTGGCGGCCGTCAGCGGCGTGTTCAGCGCGATGATGTTCGTGCCGCCGATGCTGGTGGTGGCGGTGTTGGCGTTCACCTGGGTGGTGCCGTTCATCGCCATGATGGCGCAGCTGCTGCAGAAGGCGCCAAACCTTGCGTCATTGCTGCGGCTGCGGCCGAACGAATCGCTGAGCTTGGCGGTCCAGTTGTCGTTGAGCTTGTACTCCGCATTCCCATACAGGAACAGCGTGTCATTGCTCTGCTGCTCCATGCCGTATCTGTTGCCCATGGAGCCTTGCTTGCCCGGCAGCAGCGCCGAATAGCTCACCACTTCCTGCGTCGCCCCCGGATCGCCCGCCGGCGCCCGGAAGAACGGATTGATCTGGCCGCCCATGCCTGAACCCGGACCATACACGGTCACGCCGGTGACAAGACCTTCCTGCAGGTTGCGATTGCCCAGCAGGTGGCCATAGTCCGCCGTGCCGGTCAGCGTCAGGCGGTCGCCGATGTTCTGGACGACGCGGACAAGGCCGCTCATGCGCTCGGCGCTGGGAAGCACATCGCCATTGAGGGTCGGGTTGCACGGCGCGTTGTTGACGGAATTGGGCACCGTCGTGGTGGCGCTGGGCGACAGATAGACGTTGGTGCCCGAGGACGGCGTCCGGATGGTCGCGGGCGAGCAGTTGAAATTGTCGAAGTTCTGCCCCTGGGGGCGATAGTCGCCGCGGCTCAGGAACGCGCGGGAGCTGTTGGCGAGCGCGCTCTGATAGGAATACTGGCCGGCGACATACATCGAGCCCGTATTCCAGGCCTGGCCCCAGATGGCGTTGAGATCGCCGCTGTTCCACGCATTCGCCACACCGACCCTGCCGTTGAACTCCAGGCCCTGGAATTCGCGGCGCGTGATGTAATTCACCACGCCGGCCACGGCGTCCGAGCCGTAAACGGACGAGGCGCCGTCGGCCAGCACTTCGACGCGCTGGAGGGCGCTGCTGGGGATGATGTTGGGATCGGTCTGGCCGAACTGGGTGCCGCCGCCCGGCATGCGCATGCCGTCAACGATCACCAGGGTCGTGTTGCTGGCGCTGCCGCCCAGGCCGTGAATGGACGGCGCATAGTAGGAATAGGTATTTTCGCCCTGCACCGCCGAGCCGGACTGGGTTATGGCCGGAACGGTGTTGGTCATTTCGGTGGCGTTGATGGCCGCGATCTTGTCCAGCTGGTCCCGGCCGACGGAAACCAGGTTCGACCCGATGGGCGCCACGCCCCGGATGCTGGTGCCCGTGACCGTGACGGCTTCCACGCCGCCCTGGGCCTCGGCTCTGTTCGGGACCGCGTCTCCGGCAGGCGCCGCCCCTTCAGTTGCCGGGGCGGCTGCCACGTTTTTTCGGGGGGCCCTCAGTATGATGGTCTGGTCGTCGCTTTGCGCCACCTGGAGGCCGGTTCCCCACAGCAGCCTGGCCAATCCCGCATGCACGTCATAGGTGCCCTTGACGGCGACGGTCGTCCGGCCTTCCAGCTGGTCGGCAGGGGCGACGATCTGCACGCCCGCCTGCCGCGCGAACTCGGGAATGGAGTTCACCGCGGCTTCGGACGGCACGTCGAAGGATTTGGCCTGGGCCCATGCGGAAGACGCGCAAACAATCGCAATGGCGGCCGCACCACATCTGAGCGTGGCTTTACGTGCAAACAGACGCATGTCCTCTCCCCGATTGACGGCTGCTCTCTTTCGCGGCAGCCTGTTACAAACGAAGACACGCAACCTTCTTCAAAACCCTACGCCGATCTTCCAATTATTGCCGGACGAGACGAATTTGCTTGTCGCTGATCTCGGCGCGCAGGTCGAAGGAAACGGCTACCGCATTTGCGAACCCCACCGGGTCCGCCGACACGAACAGTCCTGTCACCTTCTCATTGCCGATTTCGGGGTCGTCAATCCGGATGCGGACATCGCTGTAGCGCGCGAATTCCGCGGCCGCTTCGCTCAATGTCTCGCCATGGAACGCAAGGCGGCCAACCCGCCAGGCCAGCTCCCTTCCCACCTCCGCCGTGGGCACCGGCTTGGCCACGATGGGCGCATCCTGCGGCGCGATCGCCCGGCTGTTCATGGCGACCAGCACGATCGGAGCAACCGGAACATCGGGCCGCTTGATCTCGACAACCCCTTCCCGCACAAGCACCTGGACCGGCTGGTTGGGAAGGGCCTTCACGTTGAAGCTGGTGCCCACGGCCCGAACCTGCGTCGCGCCCGTCTGCACGATGAAAGGCCGCTGCTTGTCCTTCGCGACGTCGAACAGGGCCTCGCCCTGCAGAAGCTGGATGTAGCGGCGCGACCGCGAATAGCGCACGACGATTTCGGAATTGGTGTTGAGCGAGACCACCGAACCGTCGCTCAGCGGGATGACGCGCATCTCGCCGATCTGGGTCCGGTAACGTTCCTCGCCCAGGATCCGCGCCACATATTGCGCAACGCCCGCCACCGCGGCGAGCCCGGCCGCAATGCTGCCGCCGATCAGCAGCCGGCGCGACGGTCCCGCCGGTTCGCGCGGCGCGGCCGGCGCAGCCGGTTGCATCGCGGCCGGCCCATGCACCGGCACCAGCAGGGCGCTGCTTTGCGCCAGCGCACCGACATGGCGCATGTCCGCCGCCAGCCACGCCTCGAGCGCGGCCTGCTCTTCCGGCGACAATGGGCCGGCATCGACCCTCGCGGCCCAACTGGCGGCCTCGTCATAAACCTCTTCGCTGGTGAGCCTCGTCTTCATCTGCTCAACTTCGTCCGGCCATTTTCTCCCGCATGATTCCCTCCCGCATCCTTAGACACTTGAGCGCCGCTTCCACCCCCCCGCCCATAAATCCGGATCAGGAACCGCACGCTTCGCGCCATGTATTTCTCGACGGTCTTGACGCTGATTCCGAGCTTTTCCGCCACTTCCTTTTGCGAGAGCCCCTCGACGCGGCGCAGCAGGAAGGCCGTCCGGCAGAGCGGCGGCAATTCCTGCAGGGCGTTCTCCAGGTCCCGCAATTCCTCCTGGGAATTGACGGCGCGCTCCGGCGAGGGTTCCAGCGAAGCCAGGCCAAGTTCTTCCAGGTCCCCGAACGGAATCATCGAGACGACCCGGGCATGCCGCGCCTGATTCAGGGCGATGGAGATCGCGGTCTGCGCCGCGTACTGGCGCGCGTTGCGAATGTTCTCCACATCCTCCAGCGACGCCAGGCGCGCATACATTTCCTGGATGATGTCGTCGATGTCGAGATCGTGGGTGCGGCGGGCCAGCCATGAACGGATGGCGCGTTCATGCGGCACGATATACTGCGCGAGCCATCGGGCCTGTATGCTGGACGGCAGTTTCATGCGGCAACAACATTCCAGCGCGCAGAAAATGACAAGAGCCTGCGCCGCCGATGTTGCCCGGCGGACGCGGTCCTGCGTTTTTTCAAAACGCCATAGGGTTTTCCCCGCCTCGGGTGTAACCCGCGAAGGATATGGAATCCGTCCGGTCCTGTCTGATGACCGGTCACGCCGGACCGGCGAGCGGACCTGCGTCAGCAGCCCGGGCCTATGTGATTGCGGGTACGCATGAATTCTGTTTGAAATACCATCATGCGCATCACGATACTGGGTGTGTGCCTGTTTCTGGCATTGTGCGGCCAGGCGGTGGCGCGGCCACGCGACGACGTCATGATCAACGCCTATCGCTGTGCCGGTCATGCCTCGACGCGGACGTGGCTGGATTGTTATTACGGCGCCGCCCAACCTCAACGCGCGGCGCTGGGCCTGCCCCCGGCTCCGACGGCGCAGGTTCAACTGACCTCGGCCCCGCCCGCGCCGGGACAGCCGCAGGATCTCTCTGCCCGCGATGCGGTGATGGCCGCGGCGGCCCGTTGCGGAAGCGTGGTGGCGGAACGCCCCTGGCTGGATTGCTATTATGCCGCCGCCAATCCGGTGCGTGCGCTTCTGGGCCTGGCGTTGATGCCCAGCGCAGCACCGCCGCCTGAATCACCGGCCAGGCCGGCGGCCCCGCGCAGCACGGCCGGCTTCCTGGACCGCTTTCTGGATAAGCCTGATCTCCGGGTGGATTCGCACCTGGCATCCTATCGGTTCGACCGGAACGGCTTCTTCATCGTCACGCTGGAAAATGGCGAGAGCTGGCGGCAGATCGACGGCGACAGTTATTTCGCGCATTGGTCCAGGAAGCCGCGCAGCTACGCCGTCACCATCACCGGCGGCGCCTTTGGCAGCTTCAAGCTGACGGTGAAGGGCAACCCGGTCAGCTACAAGGTGGAGCGCGTGTCCTGAAGGGATCGCTTTAAGGAGCGGGTGCAGGCCGCATCCAGCCACCATGCACGCAAGGCAGCAGGGACCTGAATCTGGTGCCGCCTGCGTGACTCGAACACGCGACCCCCGCATTACGAATGCGATGCTCTACCGGCTGAGCTAAGGCGGCTTCCATGCTCCGGGGCATGGCCCGGAACGGCCGGGAAACTACTGGCCCCGCCCCGCGACTGCAACAGGCAAAGACGCCGGCCCCGCGTTTCCCCTAATCGGCCGCTTTTCCATAGGAAATCCGCCAAATCCGGCCCTTGTTGGAATCGGCCACATAGAGCGAGCCGTCCGGCCCGACCGCCACGCCCACCGGGCGATAGGCGGCCGTCTTCACGTTGCGGTCGCCGGGCGAAGGGCCTGCGAACCCATCGGCGAACACCACCGGCTTGCCCGCCTTGGCGCCGCGGAACGGCACGAACACGACATTGTAACCGCCGTGCCCGTCGGCCAGCACGGTGCCGTCGGCCCCGCCGCCGTGCATGGCGATGAAGGCGCCGCCGCGATAGCGGGCGGGGAACTGATCCCCCTGATAAAACACCAGATCCAGCACCGCCGGACGGCGCGGCTGGAACGCCACGACAGGCGTCGCGTAATGGCCGTCGCCGGGCGAAGTCTTGCCGTCGCCACCATAATCCGGCGCGACCAGGCGCCTGTTCCGCGCGCCGTCCCAATAGGTATAGGGCCAGCCCATGTCGGTGCCCTTGACGATGCGGGTCATCTCGTCGGCGATGGCGTCGTCATCGGCCTGGGTGAGCAGGTCCGGCCAGGTCTTGCTGGTGGCGTCGCGGCCATGCATCGCGCCATAGAGCGCGTCGCCTTCCCGCCAGTCCATCGCGGCCATGTTGCGGATGCCGGTGGAGAAATGCTCGCCGTCGGCAAGCTTCTGGCCCGGTTTGGCGTCATCGAAACGCCACACGCCGCCGCGCGTGGCCAGCAGCGGGCAGGGTTTGAGGCCTACGGGCTTGGCGTCCTTCGGCGTGGCGGGATCGGGGCAGTTGGTTGCTCCGCCGCCGCCGTCGATGCCCACGAACAGGTTGCCCTTGCCGTCAAAGGCGATCGGGTGATTGCTGGCCGCAAGGCCGTCCACAATCTGTTCGGGCTGGGCGGTGGGCACCAGCATGTCGTCCAGCGCGAAGCGCCAGACGCCCGTGCCCGACGCCGCATAAAGAGACCCTTTATAAATGCGGATGCCAGTGCCTTGGTCCACATTGCTGAAATGCACGGTCTGCAGCGGCTTGTGGTCCGGGCCCAGGCGCACCGCAACGATGCCGACCGACGGCTGATCGCGGCCGTGGCGGGTGGAGATGTAGATGTCGTTGCCGCGCAGCGCCATGTGGCGGATCGGGCCCAGCCCGTCCGCCACCACCGCGGCATGAAAGCCGGGCGGAAGCACCAGCCCGTCAGGCTCTGCCGCCAACGCGGGCACGGCCAATGCAGGCACAGCCAAGGCGGCCGCGCCGGCAATCATCGAAAGCATCCTGATCATGCATCCCCCGGCTTTATTGTTGGCGCGGAGCCTAGCCCGCACCATTCCGGGGCGCAATCACCCGCCTTTCGCGCGCGGGTGTGCCTTCTCATAGGTTTCCAGAAGCTGGCGGGTATCCATCGCGGTGTAGATCTGCGTGGTGGAGAGCGAGGCATGGCCCAGAAGCTCCTGCACGCTGCGCAGATCGCCGCCGCCCTGCAGGATGTGCGTGGCGAAGGAATGGCGCAGGGCATGGGGCGTGGCCCGCTCGGCCAGGCCCAGCCGCCCGCGCAGCCTTTGCATCAGGGCTTGCGCCTCGCGCGCGCTCATCGGCCGGCCGCGCCGCGACAGGAACAGCGGCGAGCCGGGCGCGCCGGTGAAGGGAATCTTCGCGGCATAATCTTGCAGCGCCGCGGCGACCAGCGGCAGCACCGGCACGCTGCGTTCCTTGCGGCCCTTGCCGATCACCGTCAGCGTCTCGCCCAGCGGCACGTCTGCGCGCCTGAGCGCCAGGGCTTCCGAGATGCGAAGCCCCGCGCCATACAGAAGCGTCAGCAGCGCCGCATCGCGCGCACCCAGCCATTCCACGTCATGTTCGCCCGCCTGTTCGATGGCGCGCGCCGCATCCTGGGCCGACAGCGGTCGCGGCAGGGCGCGGCGCACGCGCGGCGTGCGGACTGCGCGCGCGGCGGCATTCTCAAGGATGCCCTCGCGCGCCAGGAACCGATAGAAGCTGCGCACGGCAGCCAGCGCGCGCTGCACCCCGCCCGCGCCCAGGCCCTGCGCGCGGCGGAAGGTGATGAAGGCGCGGATGTCGGCAGGCGCGAGCCGGGCCAGCGCCTTTTGCGTGACCGCCCCGGCCAGGTGTGTCGCCAGGAAACCCAGGAAGCCCGCCACATCGTCGCCATAGGCGCGCAGCGTATGGGGCGAGGCGCGGCGCTCATGCGCCAGCATCTGAAGCCAGCTCTTGCGCAGCGCTTCGGCATCTTCAGACGGCGGCCTATTTGATGACAATGCCCGCCTTCTTCGCGTCGGCCACGAAGGCCGCCAGCCCCTTGTCGGTCAGCGGATGGTTGAGCAGCGTCTTGAAGACGCTGGTGGGCATGGTCCCCACATCCGCGCCCGCCAGCGCGCTTTCGCGCACATGGGTGACGTGGCGGATCGAAGCGGCCAGGATCTCGGTCTTGAAATTGTAATTGTCATAGATGGCGCGGATGTCGCGGATCAGCGCCATGCCGTCCTCGCCGATATCGTCCACCCGCCCGATGAAGGGCGAGATGAAGCTGGCTCCCGCCTTGGCCGCCATCATGGCCTGGACCGGCGAAAAGCACAGCGTGACGTTGACCATCGTGCCCTGGCGCGCCAGCGCCGCGCAGGCCTTGAGCCCGTCCCAGGTCAGCGGCACCTTCACCGCAATGTTCGTGGCGATCCTGGTGAAGACCGCCGCTTCGCGCATCATGCCGTCGTAATCGGTGGCAAGCACCTCGGCGCTCACCGCGCCCGGCACGATGGCGCAGATCTCCTTCAGCGATTCGATGTAGTCGCGGCCCGTCTTGGCGGCCAGCGAGGGATTGGTGGTGACGCCATCCACCAGCCCGCTGGCGGCATATTCGCGGATTTCGGCCACGTCGGCGGTGTCGAGGAAGATTTTCATGGGGCGGATGACCTTATTTATTGACCTGGGGATTGGGCGGCGCGAAGTGTAGCCCATGAGACCGGGCCGTTTGAACCCCGCGCCGCCTCCGGAAATCCAGCAAAAAACAGTGGTGGGCGTGCTTCTGCCGCTGCCGCTGACGGGCGCCTATGACTACAAGCTGCCCCCGGGCGTGGAGGCGCCGCGCGGAACCCTTGTCGCCGCGCCGCTGGGGGGCCGCGAGGTGCTGGGCGTGGTGTGGGGACCGGCCGAAGGCGCGGTGGGCGACAACCGGCTCAAGATCGCCACGCCGCTGGATGGCGCGCCCGCCCTGCCGGAGAAGCTCTGCGACTTCATCGCCTGGGTGGCGGACTATACGCTCAACCCGCCGGGCGCGATCCTGGCCATGGCACTCAGAAGCCGCGGCGCCTTCGAGCCCGAGGCGCGGCGCATCGCCTATGTGCGCGGGACGGTGACGCCGCCGCGCCTGTCGGCGCAGCGTCAGCGCGCGCTGGAGGTGGCGGCGGACGGGTTGGCCCGCAGCGTGCCGGGCCTGGCCGAAGACGCCAATGTGTCCCCCGCTGTCGTGCGCGGGCTGATCCAGGCGGGCGCGCTGGTGCCCACCGAACTGCCGGAATTCCTGCCCTTCCCGGCGCCCGATGGCGGCCATGCCGCGCCCACGCTGGGCGAGGACCAGGCGCGCGCCGCCGATGCGCTGCGCGCGGCGGTGAAGGCGCGCAAATTCTCCGCCAGCCTGCTCGACGGGGTGACGGGATCGGGCAAGACCGAGGTCTATTTCGAGGCGGTGGCCGAGGCCCTGCGCCGCGGCCGGCAGGCGCTGATCCTGCTGCCGGAGATCGCGCTGACGGTGCAGTTCCTGGAGCGGTTCGCCGCGCGCTTTGGCGTGCGCCCCGCGGAATGGCACAGCGATCTTTCGCAGAAGGAGCGCCGGCGCACCTATCGCGCGGTGATGAACGGGGAAGCGCGCGTGGTGGTGGGGGCGCGCTCGTCGCTGTTCCTGCCGTTCCGCGAGCTGGGCCTTGTGATCGTGGACGAGGAACACGAACAGGCCTTCAAGCAGCAGGACGGCGCGATCTATCACGCCCGCGACATGGCCGTGGTGCGCGCGCGGATCGAGGATTGCCCGGTGGTACTGGCGTCGGCCACGCCCTCGCTGGAGAGCTTCGTCAACGCGCATGGCGGGCGCTATGCGCATCTGCGGCTGCCGTCGCGCCACGGCATCGCCCAACTTCCCAGGGTCGAACTGGTCGACCTGCGCCACGCCCGCGCGCCGGTCACGGCCGAGGAGCCGCGCGCGCAATGGCTGTCGCCGCCGCTGCGCGACGCGCTGCGCAGGGCGCTGGACGCCGGCGAACAGGCCATGCTGTTCCTCAACCGCCGGGGCTATGCGCCGCTGACCCTGTGCGAAGCCTGCGGGCACAAATTCACCTGTCCCCATTGCGCCGCCTGGCTGGTGGAACACCGCTATCGCAGGCGGCTGGCCTGCCATCAGTGCGGCTATGAAATCGCGGTGCCGCAGGCATGCCCCCAATGCGGCGAGAGCGGCACGCTGATCGCCTGTGGCCCCGGCGTGGAGCGCGTGGCCGAGGAGTTCGCGCAATTCTTCCCGGACGCGCGCTATGCGATCGCCTCGTCCGACACGCTGCATGGGCCCGCCGAGACGCAAGGGGCCATCCGCGCCATGGCCAGGCGCGAGGTCGATGTGCTGATCGGCACCCAGATCGTGGCCAAGGGCCATCACTTTCCGCACTTGACGCTGGTCGGGGTGGTGGATGCCGACCTGGGCGGCAGCGACGGCGACCTGCGCGCGCGCGAGCGCACCTTCCAGTTGCTGCACCAGGTGGCGGGCCGGGCGGGCCGCGCCGAAAAGCCGGGGCTGGTGCTGCTGCAGACCCGTAATCCGGACGATGCGGTGATGCAGGCGCTGGCGCAGGGCGACCGCGATGGATTCTATGCGCAGGAACGGCTTCTGCGCGAAGCTGCCGCGGCGCCGCCCTTCGGGCGGCTGGTGGCGCTGGTGGTGTCGGGTCACGACCGCGATGCGGTGCTGGCGGCGGCACGCCGGCTGGGCCAGTGCGCGCCGCCCGCGCGGGACGTGAAGGTCTGGGGACCGACGCCTGCCTTCTATGCGCTGCTGCGCGGGCAGACGCGCGAAAGACTGCTGGTGCAGGCGGCGAAGAGCGTGGATGTGCAGGCCTATCTGAAGGCCTGGCTTGCACAGGTGAAGACGCCCGCATCGGTGCGCGTCACGGTGGATGTGGACCCGGTGAGCTTCTTCTAGTCCGGCAGGGCGAAAGTGAGCCGCGCCAGTCTTTCGGGATCGGCGATCGTTTCGATGCCCGCAATCCGGCCATCGGCGAAGGTCACGGCCAGCGCCAGCAGCAGCCGCCCATGCGGCGCGACCAGGATGCCCGGCCTGCCGTCGATCAGCACGGTGCGTGCCTGCTGCGCGCGGCCCTGGAAAGCCTTGGCGACGGCATGGCTGCCGCTCAACTGGCGCGGCCCGCCCAGCCGGATGCTGGCGGCGTCGCCGCGCATCACCACCTGCGGATCGAGCACGGCCAGAAGCCCTTCAAGATCGCCGCTGCGCGCGGCGGACAGGAAGGCATCCACGACCTTGCGTTCGGCCGCGGCGCCGGTATCGCGCGGCGCAACCCGTACGCGCTGCCGTGCGCGGCTGGCCAGCTTGCGCGCCGCCTCGGCCGAGCGGTTCACGATGGGCGCGATCTGGTCGAAGGGCAGGTCGAACATATCGTGCAGCACGAAGGCGATGCGTTCGGCAGGCTCCAGCGCCTCAAGCACCACCAGCATGGCGATGCCCACGGAATCGGCCAGATCCCGCTCGCGCGCGGGATCGTCGTCCCCCTCGGGCTCCGGGGCGTGCGGATCAGGCGGGGCTTCGCGGCGCGCCTTGCGGGCGCGCAGCATGTCGAGCGCGATGCGCGCCACCACCGTGGTCAGCCAGCCGCCGAGATTTTCGACCGCCCCGGTGTCGGCGCGTGACAGCCGCAGCCAGCTTTCCTGCACCGCGTCATCGGCTTCGGCCAGGGAGCCCAGCATCCGGTAGGCGACCCTGCGCAGGCGCGGCCTTTCGGCCTCGAAACAGGCGGCCAGGAATTTTTCTTCGGAATTCTTCCCGTCCATCGGTCACATCCGGCCATGCGGTTTCGTCAGAACCATGACGCCTCCCGCCCGGCCGGTGTGACCGGAAGGAGGCGCAAAACCAGATTCCAAGGAGATTTCCCATGCAAGCCCGTATGAAGCACCCGGTATTTGTCCTGCCCGACGCCATGAACGCCCTTTTCGCCCTGAACAAGGCCACCGAAAGCCACCTGCCTTCCCGGACCCGCAAGCTGGTGCATCTGCGCGCCAGTCAGATCAACGGCTGCAGCGTCTGTGTGGACATGCACGCCAAGGAACTTCAGCAGGCGGGCGTGCCCGACGAGCATATTTTCGCGGTCGCGGCCTGGCGCGATACGCCCTATTTCAGCGAGGCCGAGCGTGCGGCATTGGCGCTGACCGAGGCGGCCACGCGGCTGGCCGACCGCGAAGACCCGGTGCCGGACGCGCTGTGGGAGGAGGTGACGCGCCATTATGGCGAGGCCGAAGTGTCGGCCCTGCTGATCTCGGTCGCGCTGATCAACAGCTGGAATCGCCTCAATGCGTCGATCCGCCAGGTCGTGGGCGCGTGGGAAAAGGCGGCCTGAAAGCCGGTCCCGGCGACAGGGCGCGGCGGCATCGCCGCCGCGCCTTTTCTTTAGAGCGTGCGCACGTCCGTCAGATGACCCGTGACGGCGGCAGCCGCCGCCATCGCCGGCGAAACCAGATGCGTGCGCCCGCCGCGGCCCTGGCGGCCTTCGAAATTGCGGTTGGAGGTGGAGGCGCAGCGCTCGCCCTCCTTCAGCTTGTCGGCGTTCATCGCCAGGCACATGGAACAGCCCGGATCGCGCCATTCAAAGCCGGCCTCCAGGAACACCTTGTCCAGCCCTTCGGCCTCGGCCTGTTCCTTCACCAGGCCCGATCCCGGCACCACGATTGCGTTCACGCCCGCCGCTACCTTGCGGCCCCTTGCAACCTCGGCCGCCGCGCGCAGGTCCTCGATGCGACCATTGGTGCAGGAGCCGATGAAGACATGGTCCACCGTGATCGCGGTCAGCGGCATGTTGGCGGCGATGCCCATATAGTCCAGCGCACGCTGGGCCGCCTGGCGCTTGTGCTCGTCCACCATCGCGGCAGGGTCGGGCACATTGGCGGTGATGGGCAGCGCCTGTTCGGGCGAGGTGCCCCAGGTCACCATCGGCACGATGTCGCGCGCATCCAGCGTCACTTCGGCGTCGAACACCGCATCGGCATCGGAATGGAGCGTGCGCCAGTATCTTTCCGCCGCTTCCCAGGCAGCGCCCTTGGGCGCGCGGGGCTTGCCCTTCACATAGTTCAGCGTGGTGTCGTCCACCGCGATCAGGCCCGCGCGCGCACCGCCCTCGATGGTGAGGTTGCAGAGCGTCATGCGCCCTTCCATCGAAAGGCCGCGGATCGCATCGCCCGCATATTCGATCACATAGCCGGTGCCGCCCGCCGTGCCGATCTTGGCGATCACCGCCAGCGCGATGTCTTTCGCCGTCACGCCGTCCGGCAGCTTGCCGTTCACGCTGACGCGCATGTTCTTGGAACGCTGGGCCCGCAGGGTCTGGGTGGCCAGCACATGCTCGACCTCGGACGTGCCGATGCCGAAGGCCAGCGCGCCGAAGGCGCCGTGGGTGGAGGTGTGGCTGTCGCCGCAGACGATGGTCGTGCCCGGCAGCGTCCAGCCCTGTTCCGGGCCGATGATGTGCACGATGCCCTGGCGGATGTCGTTCATCGGGAAATATTCGACGCCGAAATCGCGGGCGTTCTTCTCCAGCGTCTCGACCTGGAGTCTGGATTCAGGCTCGGTGATGCCTTTGTCGCGGTCCTTGGTGGGGACATTGTGGTCGGCCACCGCCAGGGTGAGTTCGGGGCGGCGCACCTTGCGGCCCGCCAGCCTGAGGCCCTCGAAGGCCTGGGGGCTGGTCACCTCATGGACCAGATGGCGGTCGATGTAGAGGATCGGGGTTTCGCCGGGGGTGGAATCCACCAGATGCGCATCCCAGATCTTGTCGTACAGCGTCTTGGCCATGGGTCCTGACTTCGATGTTTCATGGCGCGCGGAAGGGCGCGCGGGCGGGACTTAATATAAGCAGGGCGGGCAATGTTCAACGCTGCGAAAAATACAGCACCGTCATGATGATGATGATCGCGATGAACTGGGCTAAGACCCTGATCCGCATAAGCTTATTGGACCAGCTGCGCGCCGTGTTGCCGCCCGCCCAGAGGGTGTAGAGCCCCAGGCACAGCACGACAAAGACGACCCCGACGGCCACGGCGACAAGCACTTTTCCCATGCGGGCGTTATCGGCTTCCCGGGCTCGCTAGGCAAGCGCATCTATCTGCGCATCCGTGAAGTTCCCCGGCACGATCGTCACCGGAATCGCCTGGACCGCCGCGCCGAACATGCTGACCAGCGGTCCCGGCCCTTCCTTGGCGGTGCCCGAGGCCAGCACGAGGATCGAAATGTCCCCGTCCTGTTTCAGAAGCTGGGCCAGGCAGTCGGTGACCGGGCCATACAGGATCACCAGCTCGGGCAGGATGCCCGACAGTTCGTTCACCGCCCGGGCGGCTTCGAACAGCATGGCTTCGGCCTCGGCATGGGCCTCGTCGCGCATGATCTCCTCCACCCCGCGCCACTGCTGGAAGTCGGGCAGGGGGGCCGCGCACATCAGGGTGATGCGCCCGCCCGTATGCTGGGCGCGGCGGGCCGCGAAGCGCAGCGCCACCTTGTGTTCGGGCGTCCTGTCCACCACCACCAGGAATTTGCGGGGCGCGCGCGGGGCGGGGCTGCTGCTCATGGGACACGACGGTACAGGATCGAAGAGGGAGATTCACCTCATCTCTATGGACCGGATTTGCCTTCCGTCAGCGTCTTCTTCAGATCGTAAAGAATATCCAGCGCCTCCTTGGGCGTCAGAGCGTCGGGCTCGATGGCCTTCAGCGCCTCCTCCACCGCGCTGACCTTCGGCTGCGGCGCGGCCGCGCCGAACAACGGCAGGTCGTCGATGCGCGCCAGCGGCTTGTGGCCCTCGCGGCCTTCCTCCAGCGCGCGCAGCACCTCTTCCGCGCGGGCGACCACGGCAGGCGGCAGGCCGGCCAGCTTCGCCACATGGATGCCATAGGAGCGGTCGGCGGTGCCCGCCACGACTTCATGCAGAAAGACGATGGTGTCGTTCCATTCCCGCACCTTCATGGTGAAAGCCGCCATGCTGCCCAGCCGTTCGCACAGGGCCACCATCTCGTGATAATGCGTCGCGAACAGCGCCCGGCTTCTGTTCACCGCATGCAGATGCTCGGCGGCGGCCCAGGCGATGGCCAGGCCGTCATAGGTGGCGGTACCGCGGCCGATCTCGTCCAATATGACCAGAGAGCGCGGCGTGGCCTGGTTGAGGATGGCCGCCGTCTCGACCATCTCGACCATGAAGGTGGAACGGCCCGCCGCCAGGTCATCGCCCGCGCCCACGCGGGAAAACAGGCGGTCCACAATGCCGACATGGGCGCTTTCGGCGGGCACGAAACTGCCCATCTGGGCCAGGATCGCGATCAGCGCGTTCTGGCGCAGGAAGGTGGATTTGCCCGCCATGTTGGGCCCGGTGACCAGCCACAGCCGCCCTTTGGAATCGGGCGACAGGTCGCAGTCATTGGGCACGAAAGGCCCCGCATGGGCAGCGGCGAGCGCCGTCTCCACCACCGGATGGCGGCCGCGTACGATGCGGAAGGCCAGGCCGTCATCCATCGTGGGGCGCACATAGCGCGCGGCAATCGCCAGCTCGCCCAGCGACGAGGCCACGTCCAGCACCGCCAGCGCCCCGGCGATCGCCGAAAGCGCCTCGCCATGCTCCAGCGCCAGCATCACCATCTCATCGAACAAAGCCGCTTCCACGGCCAGCGCGCTTTCCGCCGCTTCGGCGATGCGCGACGCCAGGCTTGCCAGTTCGTCGGTGGAGAAGCGCACCGCGCCCGCCATGGTCTGGCGATGGCGGAACAATTCCCCCCCTTCATTTTTCGGGGCTGTCATCAACTTGTCGGCATGGGCCTGCGGGACTTCGATGAAATAGCCCAGCACGCCATTGTGCCTGATCTTGAGCTGCGTCACGCCGCTGGCCGTGCGGTACCGGTTTTCAAGGCCGGCGATCACGCGGCGGGATTCGTCGCGCAGCGATCTCAGCTCATCCAGCGGCGCGTGCGCGCCCCCCTTGATGAAGCCGCCGTCGCGCGAAAGATGCGGCGGCTCGTCCACCAGCAGGAATTCCAGCCGGTCGGACAGGCGCGACACATGGGCGATCTCCTGTGCCAGCGTGCCCACCGCGCCCAGCGCCTCGCCCGCGGGCACGTCCGTTTTCAATCCGTCGCGCAGCGCCCGCGCCGCCCGGATGCCGTCGCGCAAGGCGGCGAGATCGCGCGGCCCGCCGCGCGCCACGGACAGGCGGCCCAGCGCGCGCGCAATGTCAGGCGCGGCGCGCAACGCCTCGCGCGTCCTGCGGCGCAGCTCGGAATCCGCCGCAAAGGCCGCGACCGCGTCATGGCGCGCCGCGATCGCCGCCACATCGGTCAGCGGCGCGGCCAGCCGGCCGGCCAGCATCCGCGCGCCGCCCGCCGTGACGGTGCGGTCGATCCCGGCCAGCAATGAACCGCCGCGCTGGCCCGACAGCGTCTGGGTCAGTTCCAGGTTGCGCCGCGTGGCCGCGTCGATCCCCATGAAGTGCGAAGGCGACACGCGCGACACGCGCTGCAGCGCCACGCGCGCGCCCTTCTGGGTGAGGTCGAGATAGGCGACCAGCGCGCCGGCCGCCGACAGTTCGGCGCGGGTGAAGGCGCCCAGCCCATCCAGTGAGAGCATATTGTAATGACCTTTGAGCGCGCGCTCGCCGGCCGCGGAATCGAAACGGCCGGAAGGCAGCGGCGACAGGGCGGCGCCCAATGTCCGGAACAGCGCCGGAAAGTCTCCCTCCCCCCGGCCGTCGCCGCCCCCTGCCAGCAGCGCATCGGGCACAAGCAGTTCGCGGGGCGAAAGCCGCGCCAGTTCGGTGGCGATCTCGCCGCGCGCCACCGCCGCGACGGAGAATTCGCCGGTGGACATGTCGGCCGAGGCGATGGCGAAATCGGCGCCGCTGCGGCCGAGCGCCACAAGGCGGTTTGCCGCCCGCGCTTCCAGCAGCGCATCTTCCGTCAGCGTGCCCGGCGTGACCAGCCGCACCACCTCGCGCCGGACCACCGCTTTCGATCCGCGCTTTTTCGCCTCGGCGGGATCTTCGACCTGCTCGCACACCGCCACGCGGTAGCCCTTGCGGATCAGCTTCTCCAGATAGGACTCCGCCGCATGCACCGGCACGCCGCACATCGGAATATCCTCGCCCAGATGCTTGCCGCGTTTGGTCAGCGCGATGTCCAGCGCCTCGGCCGCCTTTGCTGCATCCGCGAAGAACAGTTCATAGAAGTCGCCCATGCGGTAGAAGAGCAGGTAATCCGCGTTGGCGGCCTTGAGCGCGAGATATTGCGCCATCATCGGCGTGACCTCGCCCGCGCCCGCTGCCGGACTCCGTTCCGGCTCCGGGCCGTCCGCAGACTGTATACCGATGTCCATTTCGCGCATGCGACAACCATAGCAGAGTGCCGCAGCCGCCGAAGCTTGAAGCGGGGGACGCCCGCGTGGTTATCCTGTGGAAAATCTTTCCATAAGAAGAACCTCCTGAAATGTCCCGCCCTTCCTTCACCGACGACGAAGCCCTTGCCTTCCATGCGGGCCGCAAGCCCGGAAAGCTGGAAATCAACCCCACCAAGCCGATGGCGACCCAGCGCGACCTGTCGCTGGCCTATTCGCCCGGCGTGGCGGTGCCGGTGCTGCGCATCGCGGCCGACCCCGACACCGTCTATGACTATACGGCCAAGGGCAACATGGTCGCCGTCATTTCCAACGGCACGGCGATCCTGGGGCTGGGCGATCTGGGGGCGCTGGCGTCCAAGCCGGTGATGGAAGGAAAGAGCGTCCTGTTCAAGCGCTTCGCGGACGTCAACGCCATCGACCTGTGCGTGGACACGAAGGATGCCGAGGCCTTCATCAACGCCGTGCGCTATCTGGGCCCCAGCTTCGGCGGCATCAACCTGGAAGACATCAAGGCGCCCGACTGCTTCATAATCGAAGAGAAGCTGCGCGAGCTGATGGACATTCCGGTGTTCCATGACGACCAGCACGGCACCGCCATCATCAGCGCGGCGGGCGTGGTCAATGCCGCGCACCTGACGGGGCGCCGGCTGGAAAGCATCAAGGTCGTCGTCAACGGCGCGGGCGCGGCCGGAATCGCCTGCCTGGAACTGCTCAAGTCGATGGGCGTGAAGGGCGAGAACATCACGCTGTGCGACACCAAGGGCGTGGTCTATCGCGGCCGCACCGAAGGCATGAACCAGTGGAAAAGCGCGCATGCCGTCGAAACCAAGGCGCGCAGCCTGGCCGATGCGATGGTGGGGTGCGATGTGTTCCTGGGGCTGTCGGCCAAGGGCGCCCTGACGCCCGACATGGTGCGCAACATGGCGGCCCGGCCGATCATCTTCGCCATGGCCAATCCCGATCCCGAAATCACCCCGGAAGACGCCAAGGCGGTGCGCGGCGACGTGATCATCGCCACGGGGCGCAGCGACTATCCCAACCAGGTCAACAATGTGCTGGGCTTCCCTTATATCTTCCGCGGCGCGCTGGACGTGCGGGCCACCACCATCAACGAAGAGATGAAGATCGCCGCGGCCGAGGCCATCGCCGCGCTGGCGCGCGAGGACGTGCCCGACGAGGTGGCCGCCGCCTATCGCGGCGCACGCCCCGTCTATGGCCCCGATTACATCATCCCTTCGCCCTTCGATCCGCGCCTTATCAGCCGCGTGTCGGCGGCGGTGGCGGAAGCGGCGATGAAGACGGGCGTGGCGCGCCGGCAGATTCCCGATCTCGCCGCCTATCAGTTCGAGCTGTCGGCACGGCTGGACCCTTCGGCGGGCCTGTTCCAGATGGTCACGGGCGCGGTCAGGGCCAAGCCGCGGCGCGTGGTGTTCGCGGAAGGCGAGGAGGATTCGGTGATCCGCGCCGCCGCCGCCTTCCAGAATTCCGGCCTGGGCAAGGCGCTGCTGGTGGGCCGGGTGGACGTGGTGAAGGCGGGCCTGCGCCGCGCGGGCATCGACGAGCATCTGCTCGAGATCCGCGTGCCCCATTCGGCGGAAGAAGCCGCGCCCTATATCGAGGCGCTCTACCGGCGCATCCAGCGGCGCGGCGGGCTGCACCGCGACGCGGTGCGCATGGTCACCAACGACCGCAACATCTATGCGGCCTCGATGCTCAAGGCGGGCGATGCCGACGCGATGGTGACCGGCGTGACGCGCAACTATGCCCAGGCGCTGGCCGATGTGCGCACGGTGCTGGACCCGCCGCCGGGCCAGCGCCCCATCGGCCTGCAGGCGATCTTCGCGCGCGGCCGGGTGGTGCTGATCGCCGACACGGCCGTGACCGAAATGCCCACCGCCGAACAATTGGCGGACATCGCCATCCAGGCGGCGGCGGCGGCCAAGCGTTTCGGGCTGACCCCGCGCGTGGCGATGCTGGCGTCCTCCACCTTCGGCTTTCCGCGCAGCGAGCGCAGCGAACGCATAATCGAGGCGGTGCAGATCCTGGAAAACCGCGGCGTGGATTTCGAGTATGACGGGGAGTTCGCGGTGGACGTGGCCCTGGACAAGGACAAGCTGGCGCTCTACCCCTTTGCCCGCATTACCGACACGGCCAATGTGCTGATCATGCCGGCGATCCATTCCGCCTCCATCTCCACCAAGCTGCTGCAGCAGATGGGCGGGGTCAGCGTGATGGGGCCAATGCTGGTGGGGCTGGAGAAATCCGTTCAGATCGCCCCGCTGGGCGCGCGTATGAGCGAGATCTACAATGCCGCCCTGATCGCGGCCTATGACATCAACCGGTGATGGATTTCGCGCGCGCCGCCGCTTTCATCGATCGCCTCTGGGACGGCGAGATCGTTCCGGCCCTGACCGATTATATCCGTATTCCCAACAAGAGCCCGGCCTTCGATCCCGAATGGGAGGCGCACGGCCATATGGAACGCGCCGTGCAGATGTTCGCGGACTGGGCGCGCGGGAAACTGGCGGCCTTTCCGGGTGCGGCGCTGGAGGTGGTACGGCTGGAAAAGCGCACGCCGCTGATCTTCATCGAGATACCGGGAACGGCGCCGGCAGCGTCGGCGAGAGCCGGAGCGCCCTTTAAAGATTCCACGGTCCTGATGTATGGCCATCTGGACAAGCAGCCCGAGATGAAGGGCTGGGACGAAGGTAAGGGCCCCTGGCAGCCGGTGCTGGAGAACGAAAGGCTCTATGGCCGGGGCGGCGCCGATGACGGTTATGCCCTGTTCGCGAGCCTGACAGCGCTGCTGGCGCTCAAGGCGCAGAACCTGCCTCATGCCCGCGTGGTGATCGCGATCGAAGCCTGCGAGGAATCCGGCTCGCCCGACCTGCCCTTTTACATCGATCACCTCGCCGCGCGCATCGGCACGCCCGGCCTGGTCGTCTGTCTCGATTCCGGCTGCGGCAACTATGAGCAGTTGTGGCTGACCACCAGTCTGCGCGGGATGCTGATCGGCAACCTGACCGTGCGGGTGCTGGACGAGGGCGTGCATTCGGGCGCCGCCAGCGGCATCGTGCCGTCGTCCTTCCGCATCCTGCGCGCGCTGCTGTCGCGGATCGAGGATGAAGCCACGGGGCGGATGAAGCTGCCCGAACTGTTTGCGGACATTCCGGAAGACCGCCAGGCGCAGGCCCGCCAGACCGCGGAGATCCTGAAAGACGAAGTGTGGTCGGAACTGCCTTTCGCGGGTGGCACCGCGCCGATGGCCGGCGGCAACGCGGACCTGATCCTGGAAAAAACCTGGAAGCCGCAACTGGCCGTCACGGCGATGGAGGGTTATCCGCTGCCCGAGCAGGGCGGCAATGTGCTGCTGCCCTATTCCACGGCCAAGCTGTCGCTGCGCCTGCCGCCGGCCTGCGATGCCGATGCGGCGCGCGCCGCCGTGAAGACCGCGCTGGAACGGGACCCGCCCTATGGCGCAGAGGTGATGTTCGACGTGCCGCGCGGGGAAAACGGCTGGAACGCGCCCAGCCTGGCCCCCTGGCTGGAAAAGGCGCTGGACCGCGCCAGCCAGGCCGCCTTCGGCAAGCCGGTGGCCTTCCAGGGCGAGGGTGGCTCCATCCCCTTCATGGCGATGCTGGGCCGCAGGTTTCCCGCCACCCAGTTCGTGGTCACCGGCGTGCTGGGGCCCCATTCCAACGCCCACGGCCCCAACGAATTCCTGCACATCCCGTTCGCGAAGAAGCTTACCGCGGCCATTGCCTCCATCCTGGCCGATCACGCGCAGCAGGAATAAGCCATGTTCGGCTTTTTCCATTCCACGGGCGACGGCGATCCGGCGGAACGCAGACCGCTCTATTATTTTCTGATAGTCTCGCTGGGTGTGGGCGCGCTGGCCAGCCTGTTCACCGAGCCCAATATCCCGGTCTGGTATGCCGATCTTGTCCATCCGGCTTTCGCGCCGCCTGCCTTCCTGTTCGCGCCGGTATGGACCGCGCTTTATGTGGTGATGGGGGTGGCGGGCTGGCTGGTCTGGAAGAAGACGGGCCTGCAGTCGGCCGAGATGGCGGCCTTCGCACTTCAGCTTGCGCTGAACCTGGCCTGGACCGCGCTGTTCTTCGGCCTGCACCGGATGGGCGCGGCGCTGGCGGCGCTGGCATTGCTGGACCTTGCCGCCCTGGCCGCGCTGCTCCTGTTTTTGCGGCGCAGCAAGGCGGCGGGCCTGCTGGAGGTTCCCTGCCTGGGATGGAGCGGCTTCACCACCGGGCTTGTTTACGAAATCTGGCGCCTCAACCCCTGATTCGACGGTTACGGCTTGGCAAGGCAAGCCCCCCTTCCTATATACCTTCCGTGTCAGCATGGGTTTTCACCCATGGCTGGTTTTGTCAAAGAATTCAAAGGGATGGACCGGAGGACGCCTTAGGGGTCAGGACTCCATGCCCTATGAGAGGAACATGTAATGGCTAAAGTAATCGGCATTGATCTTGGCACCACCAACTCCTGCGTGGCGGTCATGGAGGGTTCGGCTCCCAGGGTCATCGAAAATGCGGAAGGCGCCCGCACCACGCCGTCGATCGTCGCCTTCGCGCCCGACGGCGAGCGCCTGATCGGCCAGCCCGCTAAGCGCCAGGCCGTCACCAATCCGGAATTCACCTTCTTCGCCATCAAGCGCCTGATCGGGCGCCGCTTCGACGATCCCATGACCAAGAAGGACATGGGCATGGTCCCCTACAAGATCGTCAGCGGCGACAATGGCGATGCCTGGGTGCAGGGGCGCGAAGGCAGGAAATTCTCGCCTTCCGAAATCAGCGCCTTCATCCTGACCAAGATGAAGGAGACGGCCGAGGCCCATCTGGGCGAGAAGGTCACGCAGGCCGTGATCACCGTTCCGGCCTATTTCAACGACGCCCAGCGCCAGGCCACCAAGGACGCCGGCAAGATCGCGGGCCTGGAAGTCCTGCGCATCATCAACGAACCCACGGCGGCCGCGCTGGCCTATGGCCTGGACAAGAAGGCCAGCGGCACCATCGCGGTCTATGACCTGGGCGGCGGCACGTTCGACGTGTCGATCCTGGAAATCGGCGACGGCGTGTTCGAGGTGAAATCGACCAACGGCGACACCTTCCTGGGCGGCGAGGATTTCGACACCCGCGTGGTCAACTACCTGGCCGACGAATTCAAGAAGGAGAACGGCATCGATCTGCGTTCGGATCGCCTTGCGCTGCAGCGCCTGAAGGACGCGGCCGAAAAAGCCAAGATCGAGCTGTCTTCCTCGCAGCAGACCGAGGTGAACCTGCCTTTCATCACGGCGGATGCCTCCGGTCCCAAGCACCTCACCATCAAGATCACCCGCGCCAAGCTGGAAGCCCTGGTCGATGACCTGGTCCAGAAGACCATCGGCCCAGTGAAGCAGGCCCTGAAGGACGCCGGCGTCACCGCCAGCCAGATCGACGAAGTGATCCTGGTCGGCGGCATGACCCGCATGCCCAAGGTGCAGGATGTGGTGAAGAGCCTGTTCGGCAAGGAGCCGCACAAGGGCGTGAACCCGGACGAAGTCGTGGCCATCGGCGCGGCCATCCAGGGCGGCGTGCTCAAGGGCGAAGTGAAGGACGTGCTGCTGCTCGATGTAACCCCGCTGTCGCTGGGCATCGAGACGCTGGGCGGCGTGTTCACTCGTCTGATCGACCGCAATACCACGATCCCCACCAAGAAGAGCAACATCTTCTCGACCGCCGACGACAACCAGACCGCGGTGACGATCAACGTCTTCCAGGGCGAGCGCGAGATGGCGGCCGACAACAAGTCGCTGGGCCGCTTCGACCTGACCGGCATCCCGCCGGCCCCGCGCGGCGTGCCGCAGATCGAGGTGACCTTCGACATCGACGCCAACGGCATCGTCAGCGTGACGGCCAAGGACAAGGCCACCGGCAAGGAGCAGCAGATCCGCATCCAGGCTTCGGGCGGCCTGTCCGAAGCCGACATTCAGAAGATGGTCAAGGATGCCGAGTCCCATGCCGCCGAGGACAAGAAGCGCAAGGAGCTGGTCGAGGCCCGCAACCAGGCCGACGCCCTGATCCATTCGACCGAGAAGGCGCTTGCCGAGCATGGCGACAAGGTGGGCGCGGACGAAAAGACCGCGATCGAAGCTGCCGTCGCCGGCCTGAAGGAAGCCCTGAAGGGCGAGGACGGCGAAGACATCAAGGCCAGGACCAACACCTTGGCGCAAGCCTCGATGAAGCTGGGCGAGGCCATGTACAAGGCCCAGCAGGCACAGGGCGACGGCGCGGCCCCGCAGGGCGAAGCGCCCAAGGGCGATGACAATGTCGTGGACGCCGACTTCGAGGAAGTCGATGACGACAAGAAGGGCGCGGCCTGAATCGGAAATGGTCCTCCACCCAGCAAGGGTGGAGGACCCGCATTTTTCATTAACGGGGGTTGATTAGAGTCCGGGGCGATGAGCAAGCGTTGTTATTACGAAACCCTGGAAGTCGACCGTTCCGTTTCTGGCGAGGCCCTTAAATCCGCCTATCGCAAGCTGGCGATGAAGTTCCACCCCGACCGCAATCCGGGGGATCACACCGCCGAAATCAAGTTCAAGGAAATCAACGAGGCCTATGACGTCCTGAAGGACGAGCAGAAGCGCGCCGCCTATGACCGCTTCGGCCATGCCGCCTTCGAAGGCGGCCAGGGCGCCGCCTGGGGAGCCGCGGGAGCGCGGGCCGGCAATCCCTTCGGCGATTTCGCGGGCACCTTCAGCGAGGTGTTCGAGGATTTCTTCGGCGAGATGATGGGAGGCCGCCGCACGCGCCGGCAGAATCGCGGCCAGGACCTGCGCTATAACCTGGAGATCACGCTGGAGGAGGCCTTCTCCGGCCGCACCGCCGAGATCAGGGTGCCTACGGCCGTCGCCTGCGATGCCTGTTCCGGCTCGGGCGTGGAGCCCGGCCACAGCGCCGAGACCTGCCCCACCTGCGGCGGTCACGGCAAGGTGCGCGCCACCCAGGGCTTCTTCACCATCGAGCGGACCTGTTCGTCCTGCCGCGGCGCGGGCCGGATCATCCGCCATCCCTGCCGCGCATGCCGCGGCGCAGGCCTGGTGCAGAAGGAGCGCACGCTGAACGTGGACGTGCCGCCGGGTGTGGAGGAAGGCACGCGCATCCGCCTGTCGAACGAAGGAGCGGCCGGCGTCAATGGCGGCCCGCCGGGCGACCTCTACATCTTCCTGTCCATCGCGGAGCATCCGCTCTTCCAGCGCGACGGCCATGACCTGCATTGCCGGGCCCCGGTCAGCTTCGTGACCGCTGCCCTGGGCGGCAGCATCGAGGTGCCCACACTGGACGGCGGGCGCGCCAAGGTCACCATTCCCGAAGGCACCCAGCCGGGGCGGCAGTTCCGCCTGAAGGGCAAGGGCATGCCGGTCCTGCGCAGCGCCCAGAAAGGCGATCTCTACGTCGAGATGGCGGTGGAAACGCCGGTCAAGTTGAGCAGGCGGCAGAAGGAATTGCTGCGCGAATTCGAAGCCGAGAGCCAGGCCGGCACGCATCCGGAAGCGGAAGGATTCCTTTCACGGCTGAAAGAATTCTGGGCCGGCGCCGAGAAGTAAGCGCTTCGCCTGCCTGCCTTTTTAGCCTAAGCTGCCGCCACCAAAAGGCTGACAGGCCAACCCGTGACCGCATCCTCGCTGGCCGACAATCTCCAGTTCCTCCGCGCCCTGATCGCGCGGCCCAAGAATATCGGGGCCATCGCCCCGTCCAGTCCCGCACTCGCGCGCGCCATCGCCCGCCAGATCGACCCGGCGATCCCCGGTCCCGTGCTGGAACTGGGTCCCGGTACCGGCGTGGTGACTGAGGCCATCCTGGCGCACGGGGTGGCGGCCGAACGGCTCTGTCTGATCGAATATGACGAGGATTTTGCCCGCCACAACGCCGCCCGCTTTCCGGGTGTGCAGGTGATCCAGGGCGATGCCTTCGACCTGACGCACACGCTGGGCAACCGCTTCGCCCAGCCCTTCGCGGCGGTGGTTTCGGGCCTGCCTTTGCTGAACTTCCCCATGGCGATGCGGCGGCGGCTGGTGGACGGCGCGCTGGAGCGGCTGGTCCCCGGAGCGCCGCTGATCCAGTTCTCCTATGGCACGCACGCCCCCGTGGTGCCCCCGGCCGGCCATACCGTGGTGCGCGCCGCCATGATCTGGGGCAACATTCCGCCCGCGCGGGTATGGGTGTACCGGCGCACATGAGCGTGGCGAAGAAGGCTGCGGCAGGGACAAAGAAGAAGAAAGCCCCTTCGCGCCGCGCGCCCGCCCGGACCGCGAAGCGGCCCGCGGCCGCGAAAGGGAAAACTGGCAGCGCCGTCGCGCGGCTCAGGGCTTTTGCGCTGACCTTTCCCGAGGCGACGGAAGAGCATCCCTGGGGCGAGACCGCCATCAAGGTGAAGGGCAGGATTTTCGTCTTCCTGGGCAAGGCGGGCCTGTCGGTGAAGCTGCCCCGGTCACGAGACTTCGCGCTGGATTATCCTTTCACCCGGCCCACCCCTTATGGCCTGGGCAGGAGCGCATGGGTTTCCGCCGACATCAGGCCGGATGGCGCGCCGCTCGCTGTACTCAGGGCCTGGATCGCGGAAAGCTATCGCGCCGTGGCCCCCAAGAAGCTGGCCGCCGTCCTGCCCATGCCCTGATTTTGCTGCACGCCATGCTGCAGCAAAGGGCGCAGCATGGGGCGGTTATGCTGCGGCCCATGCTGCGCGGTAAGTCCTTGATCTAGATGACATGTCATGGCCGCCCCCCCGCCGGCCATCCATTTCACAGCGCCCACAGTGGATGGCCGGGTCAAGCCCGGCCATGACAGGAGGGGCTACTCCGCCGCTTCGGCCAGCGCCGGCGCGGCTTCGAGCACGTCCTGACCGACATGGGCCTCGAACTTGCGGAAGTTGGCGCGGAACATCTGGACCAGCTTCAGGGCCTGGGCATCGTAAGCCGCCTTGTCCGCCCATGTGTCGCGGGGGTTGAGGATCCTGGAATCCACGCCCGGCACCGCCACCGGCACCCGGAACTTGAAATGCGGGTCGATGCGCATCTCGACACCCGCCAGGCTGCCGTCCAGCGCCGCATTCAGCAGCGCCCGGGTGGCCTTGATCGGCATGCGGCTGCCGGTGCCGAAGGCCCCGCCCGTCCAGCCCGTATTGACCAGCCAGCAGTCCGCCTGGTGCCGGGCGATCAGGTCGCGCAGCAGGTTGCCGTATTCCGACGGATGGCGCGGCATGAAGGGCGCGCCGAAGCAGGTCGAGAAGGTGGGCTGGGGCTCCTTGCCCAGGCCCTTTTCGGTGCCCGCCACCTTGGCCGTGAAGCCCGACAGGAAATGGTACATGGCCTGGCTGGGCGTCAGCCGGGCGATGGGCGGCAGGACGCCGAAGGCGTCGGCCGTCAGCATGATCACGTTGCGCGGATGGCCCGCCCGGCCCGTGGCCGAGGCGTTGGGGATATAGTCGATCGGATAGGCGGCGCGGGTATTCTCGGCATATCGCGCGTCATCGAGATCGAGTTCGCGGCTGCCTGAATCCATCACCACATTCTCCAGCACCGTGCCGAAGCGTTCGGTGGTGGAGAAGATTTCCGGCTCGGCCTCGCGGCTGAGCTTGATCACCTTGGCGTAGCAGCCGCCTTCGATGTTGAAGATGCCGTTCTCGCTCCAGCCATGTTCGTCGTCGCCCACCAGCGTGCGGCTGGCATCGGCGGAAAGCGTGGTCTTGCCGGTACCGGACAGGCCGAAGAAGATCGCCGACCTGCCGTCCTTCCCCACATTGGCCGAGCAATGCATGCTCATCACCTGCTTGGCGGGCAGCAGATAGTTCATGATGGTGAAGACCGACTTCTTCATTTCGCCCGCATAGGACGTGCCGCCGATCAGCACCAGCTTCCTGGCGAAATTGACCGCGATCACGGTCTGGCTGGCGGTGCCGTGTTTCGCCGGATCGGCGGCGAAGCCGGGCAGGTCGATGATGGTGAATTCGGGATCGAAGCCCTTGAGCTCGGCATCGGTGGGGCGGATCAGCAACTGGTGCACGAACAGCGAGTGCCAGGCATATTCGGTGATGACCCGCACGCTGATGCGATGCGTCAGGTCGGCGCCGCCGAACAGATCCTTGGCGAACAGTTCGCGCCCCTTGGCGAAGGCCAGCATGTCGGCATGCAGCGCATCGAAATGCGCCGGGCTCATCGCCTTGTTGTTGTCCCACCAGACGGTGTTTTCGGTGGAGGCGTCGCGCACCACGAACTTGTCGGAGGCCGAACGGCCGGTGTGCTGGCCGGTCAGGACGACCAGCGGGCCGTTCTTGGCGACATGACCTTCCCCGCGCCGCACGGCTTCCTCATAAAGCGCCGGAGCGCTGAGATTCCAGTGCACGGCTTTCAGGTCGGCAAAACCAAGGCGGCCGAGGCCGTGGGCGGTATCGGTCATGTGTGTATAACTCCACTCAGAAGGGATCGGGTTCACCTTAAGCAGCCCGGTCGGCCTGCCACAAATGTATTCAGTGCTGCAGTTGCGAGATTATGTTGTGTAATCAATGTGATAATGTTGTGGCCGGCCGCGGACTGCAATGGCCTTCGGGAACATTGGTAAATGCTGACGGATGAGGAGCTGGACCGGTATGCCCGTCACCTGGTGCTGCGCGAGGTGGGCGGGCCGGGCCAGGCCCGGATCCGCAAGGCGCGCCTGTTGATCGTGGGTGCGGGCGGGCTGGGCAGCCCCGCCGCCCTGTATCTGGCCGCGGCGGGGGTGGGAACCCTGGGGCTGGTCGACGATGACGCCGTGAGCCTGTCCAACCTGCAGCGTCAGGTGCTGTTCGCCACCGCCGATGTGGGCCGGCCCAAGGTCGAGGCCGGGGCGGAGCGCCTTTCCGCCCTCAATCCGGGCGTGAGGGTTCGCACCCATCATGCGCGCGTCCTGGCGGACAATGTGATGGAGCTGATCGCGGATTATGACATCGTGCTGGATGGGTCCGACAATTTCCCCACCCGCTTCCTGCTCAACGACGCCTGCTATTTCGCGGCAAAGACGCTGGTCTCCGCCGCGGTGACGGAATTCGAGGGCCAGCTTGCGACCTACAAGGCTTTCGACAAGACCGGTCCCCATCCCTGCTATCGCTGTCTGTTTCCGGAGCCTCCGCCGCCCGGCACCATGCCCTCCTGCTCGGAAACCGGCGTGCTGGGCGCAGCCGCGGGCGTGATGGGATCGCTGGCCGCACTGGAGGCCCTGAAAGAGGCTGCGGGCGTCGGGGCCAGCCTAGCCGGGAAGGTGTTGACCTACCGGGCGCTGACCACGGAATTCCGCACCGCCCGCCTGCCCCCCGATCCGGCCTGTCCGCTTTGCGGCGGCGACCCGGTCATCCGCGACCTGCGCGTGCATGCCGGTTAACCCTGTTTAAAGCGACCGTCCGCAAGATCGCCGGCCATGCCCAATCATGTTCATTTCGAAGTCTTCCGCCGCGTCGGCGCCAGGGGCGGCTGGACGCTGCACGAGGTCGTGCCGTCGCGCGATGCCGCCATCACCCTTGCCCAGACGCTGATGGGCGAGGAAAAGGCCACCGGCGTCAAGGTGGTCAAGGAAACCTATAACGAGGAGACCGGCGATTACCTGACCCTCAAGATCTTCGAGGACGGCCACAACCAGATGAAAGCCTCTCCGGCGCAGGAAGAGGCGGCGGGCACCCTGCCCTGCTTCAAGCCGGACGATCTTTATTCCTATCACGCGCGCGCCACCATGCGCCGCCTGCTGGGCGAATTCCTGTCGCGTAACAGGCTCACCGTCACCGAGCTGATCCATCGCGCCGACATGCTGGAGAAGCTGGAAGCCACCGGCACGCTCTGCCAGCACGCCATCCAGAAGATCGCCGTGGCGCAGGCCGCTTCGACCAACACGCCCGTCCAGCAGATCATCAAGAGCCTCAACGACCTCACTACCCAGGCCTTCAACCGCGTCTATCGCGACCAGCGCCGCGGGCTGTTTCCCGATCCCCGGCCCGACCAGTTCGCGGAACTGGCGCGGCAGGTCTGCGGCCAGGGCGATGCGCATTATGTGTTCAACGGGGCGCTTGCGCGCCACCTCAGGGACGCGCGCGGCTGGGACGACAAGGTGCTCATGCTGATTGCCGTGATGGAGCAGGCGCCGGCCGATGAGGCCCCGCGCCGGCTGGTGCTGTCGTCAGTGGATGCGATCCTTGCCGAGGTGCTGGCAGGCTCGGCGGCCCTGCATGATCTGATGGGACCGTCGGAAAACCTGGCCCAGGCGCTGAACCGGCTGGTGGCGCTGTTCCTGGGAAAGGCGCCGGAAGACGCCAAGGAAGGGCTGACCGCGCTGACCCAGCATTTCGCCGCGGACGACCTGCCCGAAGCGCGCACGGCCATCGCCCATCGCCTGGTGGCGGAATTCAAGAGCAACAAGCGGCTGTGCCCCGATTCGCTGGTGGAGGAACTCAAGGCCCTGCGCCAGATCGCCAACCGGGTGGTGATGGGCGTCGGCAAGTATCTCAGCCACGAAGACCTGGTCGCGGCCTTCACCTTGCGCTCCAGCCGGCTGGTGATGCAGGAGACGCTGGGCCCCTATATCGTCGAGGCTCCGCCGGAAGAGAAGATCGAGCGCCTGCTGTTCGTCGAGGACAATATCATCGGCGGAGAGAACAAGCGCCAGCTTGCCGCCTTCGTGGCGCCGATCCTGGATTCGGCGGCGTTCGAGAATCATTTCAACAGTCCCGCAACGCCGCTGCCGGTGCGCCTTCAGCGCCTGGCCCAGTTGCAGACGCGGGTGCGCCGTTCGGGTTTCATCGACGTCACGCGCGATGAGATCGCGCGGCGCATGGACGAGATCGCCGGCGCGGTCGCGGGACGCGGCCGGCTGTTCGAAACCATCGAGGCGCGGCCGGCCAGGGCCGATAGGGCCCAGGCTCTGCTCAAGCTTCTGACGCGCGGCGTATTGACGGAAGGTCTGGCCTCACGCGCGCGCGCGATAGTGCTGGCGCTTGTGGCGCAGCCGGGCTTCCTGGCCGATTACGCCGCGGCCCTGGCCGGGGACGGCGAAATGCCGGACAGCGAAAAGGCAAGGGCGGCGTTGATCGAAACGCTGGCAAAGGCGGGTATCACCGCCGAGACGGGCCTGAAGCCGATAGCCGCATAGGCGACATGCTTCGGCTCTCCGCGGGCGTTCGCCCCGGCGAAAGCGCCACCGGAGCGCGATGGCCTCGGGATGAGGCCCGGTTTGTGCTCTTCAGGGTGAGCCCGTCGACAATTCAGTGCGCGGCGTCCCAGTTGCCGGCGGCCCGCGCCTCCACCACCAGCGGCACGGAAATCTCCACCGCGGGCAGCGCCGCCTTCTCCATCACTGCGCGGACCAGCCCGCAGGCTTTTTCAACATGGCTGTCCGGCGCCTCGAAGATCAGTTCGTCATGCACCTGCAGCAGCATGACGGCATCCACCTTCGCCGCGGCCAGCGCAGGCGGCAACTTGATCATGGCGCGGCGGATGATGTCGGCGGCCGATCCCTGGATCGGCGCATTGATGGCCGCACGCTCGGCCCCGCCCCGAAGGCCCGGCACCTTGGCGTTTATCTCGCGGATATGGATGCGCCGCCCGAACAGGGTCTCCACGAAACCGTGGGTGCGGGCGAACTGCTTGGTGTCTTCCATATAATCGCGGATGCCGGGAAAGCGGGTGAAGTATTTCTTGATATAGTCCGACGCCTCGCTCTGGGGGATTCCCAACTGCGCCGCCAGGCCGAAGCCCGAAATGCCGTAGACGATGCCGAAATTGATCGCCTTGGCCCGGCGGCGCACTTCGGCAGGCATGTCCTTGACCGGCACGCCGAAGATTTCCGACGCCGTCATCGCATGGATGTCGAGCCCGTCCGCGAATGCCTTCTTCAATTCGGGAATGCCCGCGATATGGGCCAGCAGCCGCAGTTCGATCTGGCTGTAGTCGGCCGAGATCAGCTTGCGGCCCTTGGGCGCGATGAAAGCCTGGCGGATGCGCCGGCCTTCCTCGGTGCGGACGGGAATGTTCTGCAGGTTCGGATCGGTCGAGGCCAGCCGCCCGGTCGAAGTGGAGGCCATCGCATAAGATGTGTGCACGCGGCCCGTGCGCGCGTTGATGTAACCCGGCAGGGCATCGGTATAGGTGCCGCGCAGCTTGGCCAGCGCGCGCCATTCCAGCACCTTGCCCGCGATCTCGTGGCCTTCGGCCGCCACCATCTCCAGCACGTCGCTGTCGGTGGACCATGCGCCCGTCTTGGTCCTGCGTCCGCCTTCCAGCTTCATGCGGTCGAACAGGATCTCGCCCAGCTGCTTGGGTGAGCCGATGTTGAAGGCCCCGCCGGCCAGCTTGTGGATATGGCTTTCCAGCGCCGCCTGCTGTTTGGCGAAGTCGTTGGAGAGCTTGCGCAGCAGGTCGGGATCGATGGTGATACCGGCATGTTCCATGTCGGCCAGCACCATCACCAGCGGGCGTTCCAGCGTCTCGTACACGGTGCGCTTGCCCGCTTCGATCAGCCTGGGCTTGAGCAGCATGTGCAGGCGCAGCGTCACGTCGGCATCTTCGGCCGAATAGCGAGTGGCCTGGTCCACCGGCACGCAATCGAAGGTGGTCTTGTCCTTGCCCTTGCCCGCGACCTCGCTGAAGGCGATGGGCGTGTGGGACAGATGCAGCTCCGACAGTTCGTCCATGCCGTGGCCGTGCAGGCCGCCTTCCAGCACATAGGACATCAGCATCGTGTCGTCGATCGGGTTCAGCCGGATGCCGCGCACCAGGAACACCAGCGCGTCGTATTTCAGGTTCTGACCCACCTTGAGCACGCTGTCGTCTTCCAGCAGCGGCCCCAGACGCGCCAGCAGATCGGCTTCCGCCATCTGCGTGATTTCGCCACCGCCGTCCAGTTGAAGCCCGTCGGCGCGGCGATGGCCGCAGGGGATGTAGCAGGCCTCGCCCGGCGCGACCGCCAGCGACACGCCGCAGAGACTGGCGGTCATGGGATCGAGCGATGTTGTCTCGGTGTCCACGCAGACCACACCCTTTTCGCGCGCCCGCGCGATCCAGCCATCCAGCTCCTTTGCCGCCGTCACGGTCACATAGGCGTCATGGTCGATGGGCGCGCGCAGGGATGCGGCCTCTTGCGGCGGCGTGCCGGCCGCGGGCTCGGGCACCCTGGGTTCGGACGGCAGCACATTGGCGACCGCGGGCGCGGCCGCGATCCCTTCCACATCCGCGATCTCGAAATGGGCGGCCACGCGCCGCGTGATGGAGGAGAATTCCATCGCCTTGAGAAAAGCGATCAGTTCGCGCGCGTCCGGCGCGCGCACCGCGAAATCATCGGGCTTCTCGCGCAACGGCACATGGGCGTCCAGCGTCACCAGCTTGAGCGAGACGCGGGCGTTGGCGGCATTCTCGATCAGCGTCTCGCGACGCTTGTTCTGCTTGATCTCGCCCGCACGCGCCAGCAGCGTCTCGACATCGCCGAAGGTGCCGATCAGTTCGGCCGCGGTCTTGATGCCGATGCCGCGCACGCCGGGGATATTGTCGGTGGAATCGCCGGCCAGCGCCTGCACCTGCACCACCTTGTCGGGGGCGACGCCGAACTTCTCCATCACCTCGGCACTGGCGAGGCGGCGGTTCTTCATCGTGTCCAGCAGTTCGACCTTGCCGTCCACCACCAGCTGCATCAGGTCCTTGTCGGAAGAGATGATGGTGGTGCGCGCGCCCGCCTCGCGCGCCAGCCGCGCATAGGTGGCGATCAGGTCGTCGGCCTCATAGCCCGCCATCTCGACACAGGCGACGCCGAAGGCGCGCGTGGCCTCGCGCACCAGGGGAAATTGCGGAATCAGGTCTTCGGGCGGCGGGGGGCGGTGCGCCTTGTAGTCTTTATAGATGTCATTGCGGAAGGTCTTCTCGCCCGCATCGAAGATCACGGCCAGATGGGTGGGCGCTTCCCAGCCCTTCATGTCCTCCAGCAGCTTCCACAGCATGTTGCAATAGCCGGAAACCGCGCCGGTGGGCAGGCCGTCGGACTTGCGGGTCAGCGGCGGAAGCGCGTGGTAAGCCCGGAACAGATAGCCCGAGCCGTCCACCAGATAGAGATGGTCCCCCTTCTTGAGGGCGCTCAATGGTGGCCTTCAGCCCCGGCCTTGAGCACGAAGCGCTTGTCGCAATAGGGGCATTCGACGAAGCCCTCGTCGCCCATTTCCAGCCAGACGCGCGGATGACCCAGGGCGCCGCCGCCCCCGTCGCAGGAAACGCGGGTCTGCTCTGTTTCGACGGTTTCAGGAGCCAGGACAGGCATAGGAACACTCGAATTCACGCGACGGGCCGGATCATAGCCGGTAGGATTTCAGGGGCAAGTGGTGGATTTTCTCATGGTGACGCTCTCCAAAATCTACACCCGCGGCGGCGATCTGGGAGAGACTTCGCTGGGCGACGGCAGCCGGGTCGCCAAATGGTCGCTGCGCGTGGCCGCCATCGGGGCGGTGGACGAGGCCAATTCCGCCATCGGCGTCGCCCGGCTGGATGCCGCAGGCGAAACCGACGCGATGCTGTCCCGCATCCAGAACGACCTGTTCGACCTGGGCGCCGACCTGTCGGTACCCGAGGAAGGGAATACGGAAAATCCCTGCAAGGCCGGACCCCGGCTTCGCGTCTCGGGCGCGCAGGTCGAGCGGCTGGAGCGCGAGATCGACGCGATGAACGAACGGCTTTCCCCGCTTTCCTCCTTCGTGCTGCCGGGCGGCACGGCGCTGGCGGCGCGCCTGCATCTGGCCCGCGCCATTGCCCGCCGGGCGGAACGGCTAATTGCCGAACTTGCGGCGCGGGAGAACGTCAATTCCGCTGCCCTGCGCTACGCCAACCGGCTGTCCGATCACCTGTTCGTGATGGCCCGCACCGCCAACGACGGCGGCATGGGCGATGTGCTCTGGACGCCGGGCGCCAATCGCTGACATGAACAACCCGGGGCGCCGCCACCGTCTTTCAGTGACGGCGGCCGAAGATGAAGGCCAGCGTAACCCCGATCACGCCGAACACGCCCCAGCCGGGTGACGACAGGAAGGAATAGACGCCCTGCGCCATGAAAGGCAGGCGGTTCTGCAACCAGCTCTTGAACAGGTTCAGGCTGTCCGCATCGAACAGCGACCAGATGGTGCCCAGGCTGCGCACCGTCAGTTCGCCGCCTCGTTCCAGGCTGGTCACCGCGTCGGCGCCCAACAGCATCAGGGCGATGACGATCAGGACAAGGCTGACAACGCGCATGAAAATGGCCATGAACGGACCAATAGCGCGCGGCGCCGGGCCGGACAAGAACAGGCCGCCCGTACCCGCACCAAGGCGAAAGGCCGCCCGCGGGGTGCGCGAGCGGCCTTCCGGTTATCCGGCAAGTCAGGCCTGCGATGCGTCGGCCTTGGCTTCGCCTTTCGGCTCGGGCTTCCTGCCGCTGATGTCCTCGCCGGTGGTCTGGTCCACCTGCTTCATCGACAGCCGCACCTTGCCGCGATCGTCGAAGCCCAGCAGCTTGACCTTCACGGCCTGGCCTTCCTTGACCACGTCCGACGGCTTGGCGACGCGCTGCGCCGCCAGTTCGCTGACATGCACCAGCCCGTCCTTGGGCCCGAAGAAGTTCACGAAGGCGCCGAAGTCCATCACCTTGACGATCTTGCCGTCATAGATCTGGCCCACTTCGGGTTCGGCGGTCAGGCCCCGGATCCACTTGATCGCGGCCTTGATGGATTCGCCGTCGGCCGAAGCCACCTTCACCGTGCCGTCGTCCTCGACATTGATCTTGGCGCCGGTCTTTTCCACGATCTCGCGGATCACCTTGCCGCCGGTGCCGATCACGTCGCGGATCTTGTCCACCGGGATCTTGATCTGCTCGATGCGCGGAGCATGCTCGCCCAGCTCGGCGCGGGCGCCGGTGATCGCCTTGTTCATCTCGCCCAGGATGTGCAGGCGGCCGCCCTTGGCTTGTTCGAGGGCGACCTTCATGATCTCCTCGGTGATGCCGGCGATCTTGATGTCCATCTGCAGCGAGGTCACGCCGTCTTCCGTGCCGGCCACCTTGAAGTCCATGTCACCCAAGTGATCCTCATCGCCCAGGATGTCGGACAGGACCACATAACGATCGCCTTCCAGGATCAGGCCCATCGCGATGCCCGCCGTGGGCTTTTTGATCGGCACGCCCGCATCCATCAGGGCCAGCGAGGTGCCGCACACCGTCGCCATCGAGGAAGAGCCGTTGGATTCGGTGATCTCCGACACCACCCGGATGGTGTAGGGGAATTCCTCGGCCCGCGGCAGCATCGGATGGATCGCCCGCCAGGCGAGCTTGCCGTGACCGATCTCGCGGCGGCCGGGAGAGCCCATGCGGCCCACCTCGCCCACCGAATAGGGCGGGAAGTTGTAGTGCAGCATGAAGGTTTCTTTTTCGGTTCCGGTCAGCCCGTCGATGAACTGCTCGTCCTCGGCGGTGCCCAGCGTGGCGACCACGATCGCCTGCGTCTCGCCGCGGGTGAACAGGGCCGAACCATGGGTGCGCGGCAGCACGCCGACCTCGGCCAGGATGGGGCGCACCGTCACCAGGTCGCGGCCGTCCACGCGCTTTTTGGTGTCCAGCACCGCGCTGCGCATCACATGGGCTTCCACGTCATGCATCAGCCCGCCATAGACATTAGCGGGCACCTTGCCCTCGCCCTCGCCGACGAAGGTCTCGGCAAAGGTCTTGCGCACGGCGGCAATGGCGTCGCGGCGGGCATGCTTGTCGGCGATCTGGAACGCCTTGCCGAGTTCCGGCGAGGCGGCGGCCTTGATGCGCTCATAGATGGCCGCAGTGGTGTTTTCCGGCAGCGGGCGCGGATCCTTGGCCGCCTTCTCGGCCAGGCGGATGATGCCCTCGATCGCGGTCTGCATCTGCTTGTGGCCGAACACCACGGCACCCAGCATCACCGCCTCGCTGAGTTCCTGCGCTTCGGATTCCACCATCATCACCGCGTCGCGCGTGCCGGCGACCACCAGGTCGAGCTGGGACTGCGGATAGGAATCGATGCTGGGATTCAGCACATATTCGCCGTCGATATATCCCACGCGGGCGGCGCCGATCGGGCCCATGAAGGGGATGCCCGAAATGGTCAGGGCAGCGCTGGCCGCCACCATCGCCACGATGTCGGGATCGTTCTCCAAGTCGTGCGAAAGGACCTGCGCGACCACCAGCGTTTCGTTCTTGTAGCCTTCGGCGAAGAGCGGACGGATGGGCCGGTCGATCAGGCGGGAGGTCAGCGTCTCGCGCTCGGTCGGCGCACGCTCGCGCTTGAAATAGCCGCCGGGGATCTTGCCGGCGGCGTAATAGCGTTCCTGATAGTTGACGGTGAGGGGGAAGAAATCCTGCCCTTCCTTGGGCGCAGCCGCGCCGACCACGGTGGCCAGCACGACGGTTTCGCCATAGGTGGCAAGGACCGCGCCATCGGCCTGGCGCGCGATCCTGCCGGTTTCAAGGGTCAGCGTGCGGCCGCCCCATTCGAAGCTTTCCTTGTGTACATTGAACATTTTCGGTGTCTTTCGTCATCGCCTGACGCCGGATTGCGGCAGGCCTTCTCTTCAGGTCGCGCCCGCTCACGCGGCCGCTCCTATGGCTCCCCCATGGAGCCCGCCTTGCCGGAGGCTCATCCCCCGAAAAAGCAAAGCAACGGTACACGCGTTTTTGCATGTACCGTTGCCAATCCTGTTGCGCCCGAATTCAGCGGCGCAGGCCCAGCTTGGAGATGATGGCCTCATAGCGCTTGGCGTCCTTGGCCTTCACATAATCCAGCAGCCCGCGGCGCTGGGACACCAGCTTGATCATGCCGCGGCGGGAATGATTGTCCTTGGTGTGGGTCTTGAAATGCTCGGTGAGGTTGGCGATGCGTTCCGACAGGATCGCGATCTGCACCTCGGGCGAGCCCGAGTCGTTGTTGCCGGTCGCGAATTGGGCGATCAGCTCTTTCTTGCGTTCAGGCGTAATCATCGGTCATCCGTTGGCTGAAAAGTTGAACACGCGAAACGGCCTCAGTTCTCCCTCGGCGATTTCGGCCAGTGCGACGGGCGAGCCGTCCTCTTCCTTGAGGAACACGGTCTGCCCACTGAGTTCGCCGTCCCCGAATCCGTCCTTCATCCGCGCAAAGAGCTGGCTTCGGATGAGGATGGGATTGCCGGATCGGACACGAACCGTATCAGCCGCCCCGACAGCCAGCGCCGGGATGCCGTCCAGCGCGGTTGCAAGGGGCTTCAGATACCCAAAAGCGGCGGGACTATGCATAAAAGGGGTCAGCGTTTCCAGACTCACCGCGCTTTTTTCGTCCCAGGGACCCAGCCGGGTGCGCCGCAGAGCCGAGACATGCCCCAGGGTTCCCAGCGCCAGCGCCAGGTCACGGACCCAGGAACGGACGTAAGTGCCTTTGCCGCAAAGGATTTCGAAGTCGGCGCTGTCGGACCGGACCTCCAGCAGCCGGGCCTTGTGGACCTCGACCTCCCGGGGCTCCAGGACCACCTGTTCCCCGTCGCGCGCCAGGTCATAGGCCCGCTCGCCCGCCACCTTGACCGCCGAATAGGCCGGCGGGACCTGGGACAGGATGCCGGTGAAGCGCGGGAGCAGAGCCTCGATCGCTTCGCGGGTGGGGCGGGCGGCCGTTGTGGCCGTCACCCGGCCTTCGGCGTCGTCGCTGTCGCGCGCCTCGCCCCAGGCGGCGGTGAACCGATAGGTCTTGTCGGCGTCCATCGCATAGGGAACGGTCTTGGTCGCCTCGCCCAGGGCAATCGCCAGTATGCCGGTCGCCATCGGGTCCAGCGTGCCGGCATGGCCGGCCTTCTGCGCGTCGAAGATACGGCGCACCGCGGCGACGGCCTGGGTCGACGTCACGCCCTGCGGCTTGTCCAGCACCACCCAGCCGTGAACGGGATTGCCTTTTTTACGCCTGGCCATTTTACGCCCCCCCTCTGCCGCAGCCCGGGTTTGCAAGCAAACACCGCGCCGCGACATCGCTCCCCTCCTGCGCGCCGGCGCGCCGGAGGGGGGAGAGAGCCGGAGCTTGCCTTTTCATTCGGTATCGCCTTCCTCTTCGGACGGCGATGCCAGATCGCGCTGGACTTCCGGCGACTTGAGGATGTTCTCGATCTTCTCGGCCTCGGCGAAGGATTCATCCTCGACGAAGCGCAGGTCGGGCGTGAACTTCATGGCGATGCGGCGGCCCATTTCGCCGCGCAGGAATCCCTTGTGCCGGTTCAGCGCCGCGACAATGGCCTTGGCGTTCTTGCCGCCCAGAGGTTCGCAATAGACGGTGGCGTGGCGCATGTCGGGCGAAGGCTTGACCTGCGTGACCGTGACTGACACGCCTTCCAGTTCGGGATCGCGCACATCGTTTTCGCGCAGCACATCGGCCAATGCATGCCGCAGCATCTCGCCCACGCGCAACTGGCGTTGCGTGGGGCCGGGCCCATGCGCGCCGCCGCGCGCCCCATGAGCGGGGGAGCGGCGGGCGCCATGGCGCGGTGACTGGCTGGGGGGACGGCGGGACATTGGGAAACATCCATCCTCATGCTTCGACAAGCTCGGCATGAGGATTCAAGAAAAGCCCTCACCCTGAGCTTGTCGAAGGGTGAGGGCGCGTCGCGGTTACAGCGCCCTCTGAACGGTTTCGACCTCGAAACATTCGATGACGTCACCCTTCTGCATGTCCTGATAGTTGGCGAAGGCCATGCCGCATTCCTGGCCGACCTGCACTTCCTTCACCTCGTCCTTGAAGCGCTTGAGGGTGGAAAGCTCGCCTTCGTGGATCACCACATTGTCGCGGATCAGGCGCACCTTGGCGCCGCGGCGCACCACGCCTTCGGTGACCTTGCAGCCCGCAACCTTGCCGACCTTGGAGATGTTGAACACCTCGAGGATTTCGGCATTGCCCAGGAATTTCTCGCGCGTCTCGGGCGAAAGCAGGCCCGACAGCGCCGCCTTCACGTCATCCACCAGATTGTAGATGATGTTGTAGTAGCGGATCTCCACGCCGTCGCGCTTGGCGCGTTCGCGCGCCTGGGCGTTGGCGCGCACATTGAAGCCGAACACGCCCGCGCCGCTGGCATGGGCCAGGATCACGTCGCTTTCGGTGATGCCGCCCACGCCCGCCTGCAGGATCTGCACGCCCACTTCTTCCGTGCCCAGCTTGGCCAGCGCGCCCTGGATGGCTTCGGCCGAACCCTGCACATCGGTCTTGAGCACCAACGGCAGCATGCGCTTCTCGCCCGCCTCGCGGGTCTTGAGCAGTTGATCCAGCGTCTGGCGCGAAGACGAGGCCTGGCGCTGTTCGCGCCGCTTGCGCGCGCGGTATTCCGCCACTTCGCGGGCGCGCGCCTCGGAGTCCACCACCACCATCTCGTCGCCCGCATCGGGCGGCGCGGACAGGCCCAGCACCTCGATCGGCGTGGAGGGACCGGCTTCCTTCACCGTCTCGCCGCGCTCGTTGGCCAGAAGCCGCACCTTGCCCCATTCCGCGCCCGTCACCACGATGTCGCCGACATGCAGCGTGCCGCGCTGAACCAGCACGGTCGCCACCGGGCCGCGGCCCTTGTCGAGCTTGGCTTCGATCACCGCGCCTTCGGCGGCGCGGGCGGGATTGGCCTTGAGATCGAGGATTTCCGCCTGCAGCAGGATCGCCTCTTCCAGCTTGTCGAGGCCGGTGCCCTTGAGGGCCGAAACCTCCACCACCTGCACGTCGCCGCCCATGTCCTCGACCTGCACTTCGTGCTGAAGCAGTTCGGTCTTCACGCGGGTGGGATTGGCGTCGCCCTTGTCGATCTTGTTGATCGCCACGATCATCGGCACGCCCGCCGCCTTGGCATGGGCGATGGCTTCCACCGTCTGGGGCATCACGCCGTCATCGGCGGCCACCACCAGGATCACCAGATCGGTGACCTTGGCGCCGCGCGCGCGCATCTGGGTGAAGGCGGCATGGCCGGGCGTATCGAGGAAGGTGATGCGCTGGCCCGACCGGAGCTGCACCTGATAGGCGCCGATATGCTGGGTGATGCCGCCGGCCTCACCCGCGGCCACGTCGGTCTTGCGCAGCGCATCGAGCAGCGAGGTCTTGCCGTGGTCGACATGGCCCATGACCGTCACGACCGGCGGGCGTGACAGCAACGTCTCGTCCGCGTCGGCCGCGCCGGTCAGGCCTTCCAGGACGTCGCTTTCCGCCACGCGCTTGACCACATGGCCGTATTCGCTGGCGACCAGTTCGGCCGTGTCGGCGTCGATGATGTCGTTGGGCGTCGCCATCATGCCGTTCTTCATCAGGACCTTGATGACGTCTACGGCGCGGCGCGCCATGCGGTTCGCCAGGTCGGAAACCGTGATGGTTTCGGGAATGGTGATGTCGCGCGGGCCGACGGGACCGGCGGCCTGGGCCTGATGGCCCTTGTTGACGCGCTGCAGATGGCGGCGATAGCTCGCCACCGAGCGCACGCGCTCTTCATCGTCGGACAGCGCGCGCGTGACCGTGAGCTTGCCGCGGCGGCGTTCGCCTTCGGCCTTCTTGGGCACCGGGGCCTTGGCGGGCGCAAGCTTGCCGCCCTTCTTGGCGCCGCCTTCCTCGTCTTCTTCCGCCTCAAGCCTGCGGCGCGGCGCTTCGGTGGCAGGCACCGGGGCCTTGGGCGTGGTTTCCAGGCGGCGAGCCGCTTCCTCTTCGGCGCGCTTCTTGGCCTGTTCGTCGGCAGCCTTGCGGGCTTCCTCTTCGATCTTGCGCTTCTCGGCGGCGGCGCGCTCGGCCTGGAGTTGTTCCTCCTCGCGCGCGCGGCGGCGGGATTCCTCTTCAGCCTGGCGCCGCGCCTCCGCATCGGAGACCTTGGCCTCGGCCAGGGCGGCGGCGCGGCGGGCCTTTTCCTCGTCCGACAACTGGCGCAGCACCACGCCGCGCGGCGTGGCGGGTTTCGCCGCCGGCGCCTTGGCCTCGGCGGCTTTTTCCGCCGCCTTTTCCGGCGTCCGGACGGCGGGCTTGGCGACCGGCGGGGCTGCGCCCAGCGTGCGCTTCTTCTCGACCACGACGGCCTTGGTGCGGCCGTGGCTGAAGCTTTGCTTGACGGTGGATGTTTCCGTCTTCTTCAGCGACAGCGTTTTGGCCGGGCGCTTGGTTTCGTCGGTATCGCTCATGGCTTACTTTCGTTTTTGCTCGCGTTCGCGCGCGGGCTTTCGTTCCGGGTGCGCGGAGCCGCCGGTCTGAAACCGGAAAGCCGTTCCGCGTCGAAGATCAGACGTTCCGCCAGACCGCCCGGTTGGACGGCGGCATGTATCACATTCTCGCGCCCCAAGGCCAAGCCCAATTCGTCCGCCGTCAGGGTTTCGATCACCGCGCAGTTCAGCCCCCGCCGGTGCGCGGCCGCATAGAGCTTGCGCTTGCCGTCGGACGAACCGTCAAAGGCTTCGATCAGCACCCTGGGCGGGCGCGGCCCGTCCAGTTCGCGCAGCACATTGTCAAATCCCAGCACTAGCGCGCCCGAGCGCCGGGCCAGCCCCAGGTCGCCCGTCATGCGCGCGACCAGCGCCTGTTCCGCGCGGCTGGCAAGATCGGCATCGGCCGTCACCTGCGCCTTGGCCGCGCGCGCAAAGAGCTTCCTGTTCACCGCCTTTTCGACGGCCGCTTTCGAGGCTTCCACCCAAAGGCCGCGGCCCGGCAGCCGCGCCGCCGCATCGGGAACCACATGGCCGGCGGGATCCGCCACAAAACGCAGCAGGCGGCTTTCGGGCATGACATGGCCCGATACGATGTCGCGCCTTGCGCGCGCGTCCACGCGCGCTGCCGGGCCGCGGTCCATCGCGTCCTCCTCCTCCGTCCTGTGCGCAAGCGCCGTCATCAGGCCTCGCTGTCCTCCGCCGCTTCGGGTTCCTGGGCGGGCTCGGGCTCTTCCTCGATCCAGCCCGCCTTGACGCGCGCCTTCATCACGATGGCGTTGGCGTCGTCGCTGCTGAGGTTGAAGCCTTCCAGCGCGCCGGGAACGCGCACGCGCTCGTTCTTGCCGGAGGCGGAATCCTTCGCGGTCTCGTAATAGCCGGTCAGGTCGTCGCCCGCGCAGCCCGCCAGGTCTTCCAGCGTCTTGATGTCGTGCTCGCCCAGCGCGACCGCCATCGCGGGCGTCACGCCCGCGACCTCCAGCACATCGTCGGTGACGCCCAGCGCCTTGCGCTTGTCGTCGAGCTCCTTGTTGCGGGCCTCGATGAATTCCAGCGCGCGGCTCTGCAGTTCCTGCGCCGTCTCCTCGTCGAAGGCCTCGATCTGGGAAAGCTCGCTCAGGTCCACATAGGCCACATCCTCGATGGTGGCGAAGCCTTCGGAAGCCAGCAACTGGGCCACCGTTTCGTCCACGTCCAGCGATTCCATGAACAGCCTGGTGCGCTCGTTGAATTCCTTCTGGCGGCGCTCGGATTCCTCGGCCTCGGTCAGGATGTCGATCTGCCAGCCGGTGAGCTGGCTGGCCAGCCGCACATTCTGGCCGCGCCGGCCGATGCCCAGGCTGAGCTGCTCGTCGGGCACCACCACCTCGACGCGGTGGGTGTCCTCGTCCAGCACCACCTTGGTCACTTCGGCGGGCGCCAGCGCGTTGACGATGAAGGTGGCGGGTTCGGGCGACCAGGGGATGATGTCGATGCGCTCGCCCTGAAGCTCCTGCACCACGGCCTGCACGCGCACGCCGCGCATGCCCACGCAGGCGCCGACCGGATCGATGGAGGAATCCTTGCTGATGACGGCGATCTTGGCGCGGCTGCCCGGATCGCGGGCCACCGCCCGTATCTCGATCACGCCGTCATAGATCTCCGGCACTTCCTGGGCGAACAGGCGCACCATGAACTGGGGATGGCTGCGCGACAGGAAGATCTGCGGGCCGCGCGCCTCGCGGCGCACGTCATAGATATAGGCGCGGATGCGGTCGCCGGCGCGGAAACTTTCGCGCGGGATCATCTCGTCGCGGCGCACCACCCCTTCGGCCTTGCCCAGGTCCACCACCACCGAGCCGAACTCGCTGCGCTTGACCACGCCGTGCACGACCTCGCCGATGCGGTCCTTGTATTCGTCATACTGGCGCTCGCGCTCGGCATCGCGCACCTTCTGCACGATCACCTGCTTGGCGTTCTGGGCGTTGATGCGGTTGAAATCCACCGGCGGCAGGGTCTCGGCAATGATGTCGCCGACCTGGGCGTCCGGATTGCGGCGGCGCGCATCCTCTAGGCTGATCTCGGTCTTGTCGTTCTCCACCGCCTCCACGACATGCAGATAGCGCGAGACATGGGTTTCGCCCGTCTTGGGATCGATATCGACCTTGATGTCGTTCTCGGTGCCGTAATGGGCCTTGGCGGCGCGCTGCATCGCCTCTTCCATCGCGGTGAGCACCACCTGCTTGTCGATGGACTTGTCGCGTGCGACCGCGTCGGCGATCTGCAGAAGTTCGAGCCGGTTGGCGGCTACGGTGGAAGCCATTTCAGTCTCCTAGCTTTTGGCTTTCGGGCCCCTTGCGGGCCTTGAGGTCTTCGTCGATGAGCTTGTCGGTGAGAACGAGTTTCGCGTTGGCGACCGCGCGAAACGGAAAACGGTAGTCGGCATTGTCGGCCCGGATCATCACGTCCTGGCCGTCCAGCCCCAGAAGCTGACCGCGGAAGCGCTTGCGCCCCTCCACCGGGGCGTGCAGCTCGACCTTGGCCTCGTGGCCAGACCAGCGGACGAAATCCACCGGCCGCGTCAGGGGCCGGTCGATGCCGGGCGAGGAGACTTCGATCTCGTAATCGCCTTCGATCGGGTCTTCAGCCTCGATGAAGTCCAGCAGGGCATGGGAAAGGCTGGTGCAGCCTTCCACATCCATGCTGCCGTCGGGCCGTTCGGCCATCACCTGCAGCGTGCGGTTCGCTCCGCCCATGATGCGCAGGCGCACGAGCCGGAAGCCCGCCTTTTCGATGACGGGCTCGAAAACCTCTTCCAGATGCTGTGCCGCCTGTATGGCCAAATCCAAAACCCTTTGCCCGCGGCGGCCTCGCGACCGCCACACAACACATCATTGTTGTCCGGGAATGGACGCTATTTACGCCTCGGGTGGGCGGATATCAAGGCGGGACGGAAATTAATGCTTTTTGGCGGGCAGGATGCCGACGCTGACCTCGCCGCTGGCCACGGCCTTGTCGATCTGCTGCTGGCGGGCGGCCTGGTCGTTGCGCGCCTTCTGCTGCTCATATTTCGCGATGGGCGAGGGCAGGATCATCATCAGGATGAAGGCCAGGGTGCAGCAGGCCGCGACCAGCACCACGCCGATATCGCCATAGCTGGTGCGGTAGATCGGACGGACTTCGTCGTCTTCCTCGTGATGGGCTGGCGGTGTCTTCATGCTGTCATTTTAGACTGCCGGTGGCGGCGATGCGACGGCTGCCGGAGGGGAAAGCCGCTGGAACCGCAAAAAAACCGGCGGACCCTTGATCGCCTTGGTTTCATAGCGGGTCGGCGGCCAGTCGGAAGGCCGTGTTGTCCAGTCCGAAGGCCCTTCGGCCATCCAGCGGAAGGCCGGGTGCGCCATCAGCCGTTCCAGCGCGAAAGGCAGATAGGACCTGTCGTCGGTGGCGAAGCGCAGTTCCGCGCCCGGTTTCAGCACCCGGGCCAGCTCGTCCAGCATCTCCATCTGCAGGAAGCGGCGCTTGTGGTGCCGGGTCTTGGGCCAGGGATCGGGAAATAGCAGGAAGAACCGCCCCAGGCTGGCATCGGGAAGGGCGGCGATGATGTCGCGGCCATCGCCCTCGAAAAGGCGAACATTGTTCAGAGGATTTTCCGCCAGCTTGGTCAATAGCTTGGCCACGCCCATCTCATAGGGTTCCGCCCCGATCAGCCCCGCCTGGGGATGGTGCGAAGCTTGCCAGACCAGATGTTCTCCCGCGCCGAAGCCCACTTCCAGCCAGAGTTCCCGAACACTGTCCGGAAACTGGGCAAAGGGATCGCGGGCCGGATCGTAGGCCACCTCGCCCAGCAGCGTCCGGCGCAGGCCGGCCTGCCGGGCAGACAGTTTGGGGCCCTTCCTGCGGCCATAAAGAGTTGGCCGGCGTCTTTGGGGATGCTGGTCCGGCGCGGTCATGCGCGGTCTGCGGTCTGGGTAAACGGCATTTGAATCAAATTGGCGGCGGCGGTTTCAGTCCCCGGCAAGAGCGGGCGGTGTGTGCTTGCCACATGCGCGACGCGATGACCATTGCCGCCGGGGGTCTGCAGACCGCCTTCAACCGGTTCAACACCGCCGCTGCGCGTGTGACCGCTGACCCGCAGGACCCCGCCCCCGGGATCGTGGCGATGACCCAGTCGCGCCTGGCCGCCGGGGCCGACCTGGCGGTCATGCGCGTGGCCGACCGGATGCAGAAATTGCTGCTGGATATCCTGGCCTGACGGCGCCGGAAATCAGAACGCCGCTTTGATCTTCGCCGCCAGGTCGGTCTGTTCCCAGGAAAAGCCGCCCTCGGCATCGGGCTCGCGGCCGAAATGGCCATAAGCCGCGGTGCGGGCGAAGATCGGCCTGTTGAGGTTCAGGTGCTCGCGGATGCCGCGCGGCTTGAGGTTCATCACCTGGGGCAGAAGGGCTTCCAGCTTCGCCTCGTCCACCTTGCCGGTGCCGTGCGTGTCGACATAGACGCTGAGCGGTTCGGCCACGCCGATCGCATAGGAGATCTGGATGGTGCAGCGGTCGGCCAGGCCCGAGGCGACCACATTCTTCGCCAGATAGCGCGCTGCATAGGCGGCCGAGCGATCCACCTTGGTGGAATCCTTGCCCGAGAAGGCGCCGCCGCCGTGCGGGGCCGCGCCGCCGTAGGTGTCCACGATGATCTTGCGCCCCGTCAGGCCGCAGTCGCCGTCCGGTCCGCCGATCACGAAAGCGCCGGTGGGATTGATGTGCCAGACAGTCTTGGGCGTGATCCATTCGGCCGGCAGGGCCTGGCGGATATAGGGCTCCACGATCTTCCGGATGTCGTCGCTGGTCTGGGCTTCGTCCATGTGCTGGGTGGACAGCACGATCTGGGTGGCCTCGACCGGGGCGCCCTTGGAATAGCGCAGCGTGACCTGGGACTTGGCGTCGGGGCCCAGCGTGGGCTCCTTGCCGGCATGGCGCGCATCGGCCAGCAGCTTGAGAATCTTGTGGCTGTAATAGAGCGGCGCCGGCATCAGGGCCGGGGTTTCGCGGCAGGCATAGCCGAACATGATGCCCTGGTCGCCCGCGCCCTCATCCTTGTTGCCGCTGGCGTCCACGCCCTGGGCGATATGCGCCGACTGGGCGTGCAGCAGTACTTCGACCTGGGCCGTCTTCCAGTGGAAGCCGTCCTGCTCATAGCCGATGGCCTTGATGGCCTGGCGGGCCACCTCTTCGACCTGGGCGGCGCCCACGCCCTTGGGGCCGCGGGTCTCGCCCGCGATGATCACCCGGTTGGTCGTGGCCATGGTTTCGCAGGCGGCGCGGATGTCCCACGGGCTCATGCCTTCCTTGGGGCCTTCGCGGAAGAACAGGTCCACCACTTCGTCCGAGATGCGGTCGCACACTTTGTCGGGGTGGCCTTCGGAAACGCTTTCGGACGTGAAGAGATAATCGGAGCGCGACATGGTCTGTCCTTCAGGGGTCGGGGCAGACCTCTTTACAGGGTTTGGCGGGGGGGTCAACAGGATATGTCAAATATGACATATCCTTTGCCGTGGAATGGGTTTCGCCCCGGCGGATGGCGCTGCTATACACGGGCCGATATTTGTCACGCAGCCTGCGCCGGCCTGCCTCTCCCGCCGCGCGTCAGCACGCAGATTGGGAGAGGCGGCCGTAGCAGCGCTAGGCATACGAGGCCAGGCCCGGATGCCGGGCAGGGCTGCGAAGGCCGGAGGGGAAATTTTCATGCGCACCGCCACCGTCGAACGCAAGACCCGCGAGACCGAGATCTCCGTCTCCCTCGACCTGGACGGGACCGGCGAGGCCGACATCGACACCGGCATCGGCTTTCTGGACCACATGCTGGAAAGCTTCGCGCGCCATTCCATGATCGACCTCAAGGTGCGCGCCCAGGGCGACCTGCACGTTGATTTCCACCACACCACGGAAGACACGGCCATCGTGATCGGCCAGGCGGTGAAGAAGGCGCTGGGCGATTTTTCCGGCATCACCCGCTTCGGCAGCGCGCTGATCCCGATGGACGAGGCGCTGACGCGCGTGGCCATCGACATCTCCAACCGGCCCTATCTGATCTGGAAGGTGACCATCCCCAAGCCCAAGCTGGGCGAGATGGACACCGAACTGTTCAAGGAATGGTTCCAGGCCTTCGCGCAGAATGCCGGCGTGTGCCTGCACATCGAGAATCTGTACGCCGACAACAGCCACCACATCGTGGAAACCTGCTTCAAGGGGCTGGCGCGGGCGTTGCGGCAGGCCGTGACGCCGGACGAAAGGCTGGATGGCGCGAGCCCTTCGTCGAAAGGCTCGCTCTGATCCTTACGCCGCCTGGAGCGCACCGGCGGCGGCCAGCGCCGCTTCCATCGCCTTCTGGCGCTGTTCCGGGCTGACCTGCAATCCTTCGGCGACAATGATCTCCGGCGTGATGCCGATGAAGCCGAAGACGCCGCTGAGATAGCTTTCCAGATGCTCCAGGGCGGCGGCGGGCGCGCCCGCGCCATAGAAGCCGCCGCGCGACACCACCAGGATCACCCGCTTGCCGCCCGCCAGGCCTTCGACGCCGCCGGCGCCGTAGCGGAAGGTCTGGCCCGAAACCACCACACGGTCGATCCAGGCCTTGAGCTGGCTGGGCAGGGTGAAATTGTACATGGGCGCGCCGATCACCACGATGTCGGCGGCCAGGAATTCCGACAACACCGCAGACGCGCCGGGCGGCAGCTGGTCGCCGGACAGGTGCGGCAACGGCTCCGCGGCCAGGTCGCGATAGGTCACAGCCAGGCCGGGATTCTGGCGGCGAAGCTGTTCCACGGCGGCCGCGGTGAGCTGGCGGCTGGCGGAATGGGCGCCCAAAATGGAAGCGTCGATATGCAGGAGTTTCATGTTGTCACCAGGTTTAAAAAGATTACCTGGACTATGTCGGATACCGCTGCTAAACCCGCAAGAAGGCACAATTTTTATACGGACGCACACAAAAGTGACCCCTCGTCTGCCCGACCATAAGGGAGAAGACTGCCGCGCCGTCAGCGGCGTGCTGGGACGTGTGGGCGACAAATGGAGCGTGCTGATCATCGTGCTGCTGGGGGACGGTCCGCAGCGCTTCAACGAGATCAAGCGCATGGTGGGCGGCATTTCCCAGCGCATGCTCACCCTCACCCTGCGCGGGCTGGAACGGGATGGGCTGGTGACGCGCACGGTCTTCCCCACCATTCCGCCCAAGGTGGAATACCAGCTCACCGATCTGGGCCGCTCGCTGTGGCAGGCGGTGGAGCCGCTGGGCCTGTGGGCGCGCACCCATGTCGGTGAGATCCACGCCGCCCAGGCCGCCTTCGACCACAAACGCGGGAATGGCTGATCGCCGTCCTTGACTCATTTGTTCCGCAAATGTTCCACTCGCGCCATGATCTCCACCGTCACGGCCATCGAGGTTGCGCGCGGGGTGAGCCGTCTTCTGCTGGAGGAAGGCTATTCCCCGATCCTGGAATTCACGCTGCCCAACGGACGGCGGCTGGATGTGGCCGCCATCGGTCCCGGCGGGGAGATGCTGGGGGTGGAGATCAAGGTGGCGTTGGCGGACCTTCGGGGCGACACCAAATGGCCGGATTATCTGGATTACTGCGACCTGTTCTATTTCGCGATCCCGCCCGACTTTCCCGATGAGCATGTGCCGTCGGAAACCGGGCTGATCGTGGCCGACCGCTATGGCGGTTCGATCGTCAAGGAGGCCGAAGCCCAGGCGCTGCACGCCAGCCGGCGCAAGGCCGTCACCACCTCTTTCGCGCGCGTGGCCGCCGAGCGGCTGTCGCGCACGCTGGAAGCCATCGCCGTTTCGCAGACCCCCAACCTGGTGATCCCCGATGCCGCTGAAGAGGGCTGACGCCTGGAAGGTCATGCTGGCCGTGCCCGGCGCGGAAGAGCGGCTGTGGTTCCACAAGCCTGCCGTGTTCCTGCATGACCGTTTCCTGGCCAAGGTGCACGACAAGGAAGAGGCGGTGACGCTTCAGGTCGGTTCGATGGAAATGCGCGACATGATGCTGGAGGCCGAGCCGGCGCTTTTCTACATCACCGACCACTACCGGAATTTTCCCTTCGTGCTGGCGCGGCTGTCGGCATTGAGCAGAAAACTGCTGGCGGAGATCCTTGCCGGGCGCGCGGCTCAACTGGCGGCCATGCCGCCCATCAGGCGCAGGCCGAAAAATACAGCGAAAACATCTGTGGCAAAGGGAAAAGCCCCGGCAAAGACCACAAAAGCCGCACTTTCCCGCAAGAAAACCGGCAAGCGCTAACCCGTCATAAAGCCTGCCGCCCGATATTGGCGGCCATGACCCGCCTGTTTTCTCTCACGTGCGGCCATATGCGGCTGCATTTCGCGCCGGAATGGGGCACGGTGCTCGCGCTTGCGCTGCTGGAGATACCGCTCTGCTGGATGGCGGGCCTGCATTTCCATCTCAGCCGTCATGACGGTTATCTGTTCGCGGTGCCGCTGGCCGCCGCCGCGCTGGCCACGGAGCGCAGTCCGCGTTAAGCGAGTCCGTAACGCTAGCGGGGCGAACGCTTCGCCAGAATTCTTTGAAGCGTCCGCCGGTGCATGTTGAGACGGCGCGCCGTCTCGGACACGTTGTGGCCGCACAGCTCATAGACCCGCTGGATATGCTCCCAGCGCACGCGGTCG